>JBFWZR010000045.1:0-31955 GCA_050185175.1 Cyclobacteriaceae bacterium | reverse complement strand
ATAACCGGATTCTCCGCTTCTGTTTTGCGAAAGGAGATCAGACGTTACAAGCCGCTGCGGACATTCTGAACCGTTTTTAGTTCTGATTTTGTTATCCACAAAGGTTCCCAATTTGATGGGGGATCGCTTTCTTTGCAGCAGATTTAGAAAGGCATGCAGGATTTAAAGGTTACCATAATTCAGTCGGATTTGCATTGGGAGGACATTGGGGCCAATCTGGCCATGTTTGAGGAGAAAATCTGGCAAATTGGTCAATCTACGGATGTTATCGTGCTGCCTGAGATGTTTACTACTGGATTTACCATGGCGGCTCCTCGCCTGGCCGAGCAGATGAACATGCGCACCTTCAAATGGATGCGGCAGATGGCTGACCAGACAGGCGCACTTGTTCTTGGCAGTTTCATCGCGCTGGTTCACGACCGGTACTACAACAGGTTATTGTGGATGGAGCCGGGTGGCAATTTCAAGACATACGACAAAAGACATCTTTTCAGGATGGCTGAAGAACATCAGGTGTTTTCTCCAGGTGAGAGCTTATTGGTAGGTCACTGGAAAGGTTGGAGGATTTGCCCACTTATTTGCTATGACCTTCGTTTTCCGGTTTGGAGCAGAAACCGTTGGAATGCTACTTTAAAAAAACCGACCTACGACCTTGCGATTTACGTGGCGAACTGGCCCAAGGTAAGGGTGCAGGCTTGGGATACTTTGCTGAAAGCTCGTGCTATCGAAAATCTTTCTTACGTTGTTGGTGTCAATCGAATCGGCATTGATGGAAAGGGAGTTGAGTACAATGGCCTTTCAACGATCGTCAATCCCAAAGGAGAACCTGTATTTGCCGTGGAAGGAATGGAAGCCATTAAAACGGTTGAAATTGGTGGCAACGCCCTTCAAGCCTATCGAGATAAATTTCCGGCCTTTTTGGATGCGGATGATTTCAGCGTGGAGGTAGAGCCGATCCCTCAGGTGGACTTCTAATTTGACATTCATACTTTCTTGAAATTTCGACTGATGCCGTTTCGGCATCTTTAAAATAGCCCTACTTTTGCAGCTTCGTAAAGGTGGGATGACGCAGTCGTGCCAGCTGATTCTAAAACATCCAAGTTTTTCAATGACATCCAAAAAGATTACAAGAGCCCTTATTTCGGTTTACCATAAAGACAACCTGGAACCAATCGTAAATACTCTGGCGTCTGAAGGAGTAGAATTCGTTTCTACAGGAGGCACAGAAGAATTCATAAAGGGGCTTGGACATAAAGTCACACCTGTTGAGACGCTAACCGGATACCCTTCGATCTTTGGAGGGAGAGTGAAGACTCTACACCCCGTGATTTTTGGAGGTATTCTTTATCGGAGGGACAATGCCTCTGATATAAACCAATCGGGTGAGTTTAAGATCCCAGCGATTGACCTTGTCATCGTTGATCTTTATCCTTTTGAGGAGACTGTGACCGGAGGAGGCACTCACGAAGACATCATCGAAAAGATCGACATCGGAGGAATATCGTTGATCAGAGGTGCTGCAAAGAATTACAAGGATGTACTGATTGTTTCTTCCCGTAGTCAATACTCAGAGGTTCTTCAATTGCTAAAAGAAAAAAAATGCGCGACCGCGCTGGAAGACCGGAGGAGGTTTGCGGCAATGGCGTTCGATGTCACTTCAAACTATGACACCGCTATTTTTCAATACTTCAATCAAAGTGAAGAGATCGTAAGCTTCAAATCGAGTGTGCAAGCCGGAAAGACACTTCGCTATGGAGAAAATCCTCATCAGCAAGCGGTGTATTTTGGAGACTTGGATGGTTTGTTTGAAAAACTAAACGGTAAGGAGCTCTCTTACAATAACCTTGTGGACATCGATGCGGCTGTTCATTTATTGAACGAGTTCAGAGGAGAAACGGGTTTTGTGATAATCAAGCACACCAATGCTTGTGGAGTGGCTACAGGAAAATCGGTGAAGGAAGCTTATTTGAAAGCATTTGAAGCAGACACTGTTTCAGCTTTCGGAGGCATTCTGGCAACAAATCAAAAAATAGATTTGAGTTCAGCCGAAGAGATTAACAAACTCTTCTTTGAAATATTGATTGCTCCTGACTACGATGGCGATGCATTGACGTTACTTAAGTCCAAAAAGAATAGAAATATTCTCAAGCAAATGAATGAGTTGAAAGTTGACAAACAGTTTAAGAATTTGTTGAACGGAGTGATTGAACAGGACTTTGACAATAAAACTGACGGTGAAGCAGATTTGAAGGTTGTCACTAAAAAGAAGCCGACATCGTCTGAGGTTCAGGCTATGCTTTTTGCGAGCAAAATTGCCAAGCATACGAAGTCAAATACGATCGTGTTGGCGGTAAATGGTCAGATGTTGGCCAGTGGAGTAGGGCAAACCTCACGGGTAGACGCCTTGCGGCAAGCCATAGAGAAAGCTAAGTCGTTCAACTTAAGTCTTAGCGGATCAGTAATGGCGTCTGATGCATTTTTTCCATTTCCAGATTGTGTTGAAATAGCCGACAAGGCAGGTATAAAAGCTGTTATTCAACCCGGAGGTTCAATAAAGGATCAGGATTCGATTGACTATTGCGATCAGCATGATATGGCCATGGCCATGACGGGCTTCAGGCACTTTAAGCATTAGGATACATTTCTTACTTTTGTTTGAAATCCTACATCCATGACCATCACAATAAAAAAAGGTGAGTCCAAGAAGTCAATTCAAAGGAAACTTGGTATGTTGAAAACAACCAGGAAAAAGTTTCCGTCCGAAATGTTTAATGGAATTATAGAATTCATGAAAGACGGAGTGGAAATCCAAAGAGAGTTAAGGGATGAATGGGAGCGATCTATTGATTGATACCAACATTGTGATTTACCTCCTCGGTAAGGATGACACCTTGAGTGCTGTCTTGAAAGATCAAAATGTCAGTATCTCGTTTATTACAGAAATCGAACTATTGAGTTACTTGAAATTGACCGTTGCAGATAGACGCAAAATTTCAAATTTTCTGGATTGGGTGACTGTAATCCAAAGCAACCCAAGAATAAATCAATACGCGGTTGAGTATCGATTGAAAGGAGGTCTGAAACTGCCTGACGCAGTGATTGCCGCAACTGCCCGTTATTTGGGTTGCAGCCTTCTGACTGCCGACAAAAGGTTCATGACCGTTCCAAATATTAATGTGATTCGCTATGAGCGCAAATAGATTTCAGAGGCGCCATTCGAATCAGTGTATTTTATGTAATTTCGACCCTTTCAATATCATATAAGCATCAATGGGACTTTTCGACTTCTTTACCAGTGATATAGCCATTGACCTGGGAACTGCCAATACCCTGATCATCCACAAAGACAAGATCGTGGTGGATGAGCCTTCTATCATCGCGATAGACAAGAACACGAACAAGGTTCTGGCGATAGGACGAGAGGCGATGCAGATGCATGAAAAGACTCATGACAACATCAAAACGATTCGCCCACTGAAAGAAGGGGTGATCGCGGATTTCCATGCTGCCGAGATGATGATCCGCGGCATGATCAAGCTAATTGATACGGGAAAGCGCCTTTTTCCACCTTCTTTGAGAATGGTGATCTGTATTCCCTCAGGTATTACTGAAGTCGAGAAGCGTGCAGTGCGCGACTCTGCCGAGCATGCGAACGCGAAGGAGGTCTACATGATTCATGAGCCGATCGCTGCGGCTATCGGTATCGGAATTGACATTGAGCAGCCGGTAGGTAATATGATTGTTGATATCGGAGGAGGTACTACGGATATTGCCGTGATCGCGCTGTCAGGCATTGTGTGTGACCAGTCGATCAGGATTGCCGGGGATACTTTCAACCGCGACATACTTGACTACATGAGACGTCAGCACAATCTGTTGATTGGTGAGCGCTCAGCGGAAAGAGTGAAGATAGAAGTGGGCTCGGCTTTGACCGAACTTGATGACGGACCCGATGACTATGAAATACGTGGGCGTGATCTTATGACGGGTATCCCCAAAACGATTAAGATTTCTTATTCAGAAGTTGCCTTTGCATTGGATAAGTCTATTTCAAAATTGGAAGAAGCCGTACTCAAGGCGTTGGAGATCTCACCTCCCGAGTTGTCAGCTGATATCTACGAACGTGGTATCTATTTAACTGGTGGCGGTGCTCTATTGCGTGGGTTGGATAAGAGACTTGCATTGAAGACCAAACTGCCGATTCATGTGGCGGATGATCCACTACGTGCCGTGGTGAGAGGAACCGGTCAGGCGTTGAAAAATCTAAATCACTTCAAATCTGTATTGATGACCTGATAGCATGGAGAGGCTCTTTTACTTTTTCTATCAGTATAGGGCTTTATTCACTTTTCTGGTATTGGAGTTTTTCGCAGCCTGGTTGATCGTTGAGAACAATCAGTATCAAAGCACAAAGTTTTTTAATTCGTCCAATAGTTTTGCGGCCAATATCATTAGCACCACTCAGGGGATAAAGGAATATTTTTCGCTAAGGAGAATTAATGCTGAGTTGGCTGCCGAAAACTCCGAATTGAGAACAAAACTAGAACAAAGAAATCAAAGCCTCTTTTCGCTGGATGTTCGCGAGATTAAAGATCCTCAGATCATCAACCGATTTGACTACGTAAGCGCCAAGGTGATCAACAATTCAGTTGAACACTTTAAAAATTTCATTACGATTGATAAGGGAGCTATGGATGGGCTTGAGCCCGGAATGGCTGTGATTAGTCCTGCTGGTGCTGTGGGTAAAGTGAAGTCAGTGTCAGACCATTATGCTGTGCTTATTTCACTTCTTAATACTGACGAGTACACTTCAGCCATGATCAAGCGAACAAATCATTTCGGGTCGGTCAATTGGGACGGGAAAGACCCTCTGTACAGTCAACTCAATTTCATCCCGCGCCATGCCGATCCAGCTGTTGGCGATAGCGTAGTGACCTCTGGATTCAATGCTGTTTTCCCAGAGGGAATTCCGGTAGGTGTGATCAGTGAGGTGAAGCTTGGCCCGGAGGCTCAGTTTTATGAAATCACGGTAAGGCTCGCTCAAGATTTTACCAAGCTGGCCTTTGTAGAAATTGTGCGCAGCAATCTAAAGGCAGAGAAAGACTCTCTGGAACAGGTAACCATTGGCAATCCAAAATGAGCAGAGCGTCCATCTGGCAGTTTCTCTCCTTTTTCGTCTACATGATCCTGCAGGTGGTGCTCATGAGGCATCTGGTGTTGTTCAACACGGCCTTCTGCTTTATTTATGTCGCTTTTCTATTGTTTCTACCCATTGAAACCAACACGCTGGTATTGATGGTCCTTGGATTCCTGTTGGGATTCATGATTGACATTTTTTATGACAGCCTTGGTTTGCATGCAGCGACTTTGGTGCTGGTTGGCTTTGTGAGAAACTTTTGGCTGGGCCGGATCACTCCACAGGGAGGCTATGATGCTGGTGAGGGCCCCACGCTGGCGGCAAATGGCTTTCAATGGTTCCTGATCTATTCTCTTCCAATAATATTCGTTCACCACTTCGCGCTATTCTTCACAGAGGCTGGTGGTTTCGGACTTCCTGGGTATACGTTTTCTAAAGTTTTTTTTAGCACTATCTTTACCTTCTCTATCATCCTGTTGATGCAGTATCTACTGCCGGGGCAAAGAAGATCATGAACGAAGGGAGGAAAGAAATACTACAAATCATTTTCATTATTACCGGCCTGGTTTTCCTGGTCAAGTTGTTCTCTATCCAGGTGCTTGACAACAGGTATGCCGAGCTTGCGGACAGTAATGCGATCTTGAAGGAGGTAGAATATCCATTCCGTGGTCTTATCTACGATCGCAATGGAAAGTTGATTGTATACAATACACCTGAGTTCGATATCAACATTATCCGCAAAGAGGTTAAGGAATTTGATTCAGCTCGCTTTTGTGAGGTTTTTCAAATATCACGGGAAGAGCTTCGCAAAAGGTTTAAAGAGATGCGTGCCCGAAAGGAATACTCTCCATATAAGCCTACGCTTTTTATTGATAGGCTTTCGAATCCAGAGTTCGCACGCATTCAGGATCATCTGGATGAATTCCCAGGCCTTTATGTGCAGGCACGAACCACACGATCATACACTACGTCCGCCCTTGCCAATGCCTTGGGCTACGTTAGCGAAATTTCAAAGGACCAATTAGGGAGAGACGAATCAGGAATATATCGCCAGGGTGATTATGTTGGTCAAAGCGGCATCGAGGCATTTTACGAAGAGCAGTTGAGAGGTAAGCGAGGTGTAAAATTTAAGCTGCGGAATGTGCGAGGAATTGAGAAAGGCTCATTCAAAAATGGAGCGTACGACACGTTATCAATCCCGGGTAAAGATCTGGTAAGCAGTATTGACATTGACCTCCAGCAATATGGTGAGTACCTGATGAAAGGTAAAGCCGGGAGTGTGGTTGCTATTGAGCCATCCTCAGGCGAAATACTTGCTCTTATCTCCGGTCCTTCTTATGATCCCAATCTTCTCACAGGGAGGAATTACAGTTCCAACTTTGTGTTGATCAGCAACGATACGAACAAGCCACTTTTCACTCGTCCTCTTATGGCGCAATACCGGCCAGGGTCGATATTTAAGATTGCGCAGGCGATGACGGCACTGCAAGAGGGAGTGATAAGACCAGAGACTCGCATCTACTGCGATCGCTCAATTATTGGATGTCATGGTGCGCACTCCAACGAGGACCTTAGAGGTGCGATTGCAAATTCGTGCAATCCCTATTTTCATGGTGTGCTTAGGAGGATGCTCAACAAAGGCGTTTCAAATGATCCTTACGAAGACACAAGAATTGGTCTGGCCGAGTGGAATAAACACATCAGGAGTTTTGGCTTTGGCGGAAGTCTGGGAGTAGATCTGCCAAACGAAAAAGAAGGATTGATACCTACGCCTGAGTATTACGATCGTGCCTACAACAATCGGCCGTGGAAATTTTCAAACATTTATTCACTTGCTATCGGTGAAGGAGAAAACCTCGTGGTGCCGCTTCAGATGGCAAACTTTGCAGCGATTGTGGCTAATCGCGGATACTATTATCGGCCGCATTTGATTAAAAGTATTGGCTCGGAAGGACCTCTGCCGAAATATCAGGAGAAACTTTCCACTACTATCGATCCACAGTATTTTGAAATCGCTGTCGATGCCATGCAACAAGTAGTAGAGTCTGGCACAGGTCAATATCGCGCGAGGCTTCAGGATTTTATTGTTTGCGGCAAGACAGGTACTGTGCAAAACGATCCGTTGCCGGATCACTCTGTATTTATTGCTTTTGCGCCAAGGGACAATCCAAAGATAGCAGTGTCTGTGTACGTGGAGGACGCGGGTCAGGGGGCCAGAGCCGCAGCTTCAATAGCTAGTTTGATCATCGAAAAGTATTTGATCGGTGAGACCAAGCGACCTTACATCGAGCAGTATGTACTCAACGGACAATTCTTGTATTGAGAAGAGGTAGCGACATATCAGGTAATCTCGACTGGCCGACCATATTTTTATATATGGCACTGGTGGTGTTGGGTTGGTTCAACATCTATGCTGCTGTGTATGACGAAACAGTGAGCCAATCGATGTGGGATATGTCTCTCAATTCCGGAAGACAGATGATTTTCATTCTTGCATCTGTTGTGATTGTCATGGGGATCATCATCATTGACATGCGCTTCTATGAAGCGTTTGCCTACATGGCCTATGGAATTATTCTCGTGATGTTGCTACTGGTCCCCATCATAGGAAAAGAAGTAGGTGGAAACAAAGCATGGCTTGGGATCGGATCATTTGGCGTTCAACCCTCAGAGTTTGCTAAGTTCATTACTGCCCTTGCTGTGGCAAAGATGGTGGGGTCGGTGGGTTTTAGAATGGACAACCTGAAAAATCAGATCGTCCTTTTCGGTATGATTGGGTTGCCCATGGCGCTTATTCTTTTTCAAAAAGATACAGGGACTGCATTAGTGTTCACTTCTTTCGTTTTGGTTTTCTTCCGCGAGGGGATGTCTCCCTTTCTGATGATTGTGGGTATATGTGCGGCATTCATTTTCATCCTCACCCTCTTGATTCCGAATCAATTTTATCTGCATGGAGGAATCGTCATCGCACTAGTGGCTTTGATAATTCTCGGAAAGAAAAAATTCAAGCGTATTGCAATCCTTTCTATTGGCGCCCTAATTATCATGGGGGTGATTGAGAGTGTCGACTACGTGATTACAGATGTGTTGAAGCCGCATCAGCAAAATAGAATAAAGGCCTTGGTGAATCCTGACGCAGATCCGCTGGGATATGGATGGAACGTAACGCAGTCAAAGATCGCCATTGGTAGCGGAGGTTTTTTTGGCAAAGGATTTTTAAGAGGTACGCAAACGAAATTTGATTTCGTTCCTGAACAAAGCACCGACTTCATTTTTTGCACGATTGGTGAGGAATGGGGCTGGTTCGGCAGCGCAATTGTGGTGATACTTTTTATGGCTTTGTTACTGCGGATCGTCTTTATCGCGGAGCGACAGAAGAGTCGCTTTGCCAGGGCTTATGGCTATGCAGTGGTCAGTATTTTTTTCTTCCACTTTGCCATCAACATAGGAATGACTATTGGATTATTTCCTGTTATCGGAATTCCACTTCCGTTTTTCAGTTACGGAGGTTCAGCCCTCTGGGGTTTTACAGCACTACTGTTTATTCTGATTAAGCTTGATGCTCACCGTGGTCAGGTGTTGCAACGTCTGTAGGCTAGCTGAAGCGATTAGTCACCAGTTCAATAAATTCCTCGTACTCCTCAGATTCCCTGTCCCAGTTGGAGTAGTGGGCATCGAGATAGCTTGTTGCTTCGTCCAATGAGTTGAGTGTATCGATGTGGGATATGGCGTTGTTGAACAAATCGAAGTCGCCATTGAAAAGTATTTTGGTGAACATGAACTTCTGATTGATTGTCAACCGATTCTTCAAATAGGGTATCTTCTGAAAATCATCTCCAATAGTGGCGACAGGTTCTTTCTGAAGTTGCTCGTTGATGATCGGTCTTGGTGTATTAACTGCCTTCGGCTTCTCTTTTGGCGGCTGCAGCTTTTTCTCGTACAGTTTTTCAATTTGAAGAGGAACCACTTCACTCAGTTGAGCAACATAGGGTTCAACGTCCTCAGGTGTGAAGTTGACCTCTTCCAGAATTTGATCCAACAGAGCAAAGGCTTCATTGCCACCAATGGTCTGGAGTTTTTTGTCCTCCAATTTTTGAATCAACTTTTCAAGAGGTCGCTGGTTGATCTTGGTATACTTCACCTCATTTTTAAGATCAGCAAGCCAAAGCGTTCCATTGCCATACTTATCCAGCGTATCTGAATAGAAATCATAAGGATCAACGATAAGGTAAACGGTCAGACTTACACCTTTTTTTAAAAGAGGCAAAAAATGATCCTGCGCGATGGAGATATGATTGGACAGAACGTTTTGAAAATTTGTGAGTGTTTCTTTGACTTCTGCTGCCTCATAATCGAAGTATGGACTTTTGTATTTGGCAGTTTCTAATCTCCATGCTTTCAACAGTTCACGAATAACAAAGAGATTGATTTGTCGGGTAGCGCAAAGATTAAGTATCTCGGAGCCACTTATTTTTTGTTTCTTGGAAAAGAAGGATTCTGCCACCTTGGATGAAAAAGCCGCACTGTATTCGTCAACCGCCCTTAAACTGATTTTTTCGTCCATCTGTTGATCTGGATTCACTTATAATGACTTTCTTGTAAACGCTGGAAAATCCAGGACGTTGCCCTGTTATGGTAAAGATAACAATAGAAAACCTTGGCAAAAAAGAACTGGAAATTAACAATACGGGCAACACCGTGCTGTCATGCGTTCAGACTCACTTCGTAGATTGGATGCATGCCTGTGGAGCAAAGGGGAGGTGTACCACCTGTAAGTTTTCTGTTATTTCGGGAAAAGAGAATCTGAGTGAAATGACTCAGGCGGAAATGCGATATAAGGCGGCCAATGAACTGAACGAAGGCCAGCGGTTGGCATGCCAGGCGCGTGTGATGGGCGACATCATCATCCGAGTGCCTGATGAAGTTAAGTTACCCCATCTCACATACACAGACTAGCCAGATTTGAGCCGCATTAAAACATTAAATTTGTCTCATGTTTGTTGAGCGAAGTATGAATTCGCCATCCGCTGGACCTGTTGCCGGATGGATTGAGGTGATTTGTGGCTGCATGTTTTCGGGCAAGACCGAAGAGCTTATTCGCAGGATTAACAGAGCGATCATTGCAAAGCAAAAAGTTGAAATATTTAAGCCGGTGATCGATCAGCGATATCACAAAACCAATGTGGTGTCACACAACGAGCGGGAGGTAAGATCTACGGCAGTTGATTTTGCAAACGATATTTTGCTTCTGACCGGAAGTTGTGACGTGGTGGGAATTGACGAAGCCCAATTTTTTGATGACGCCATCGTTGAAGTTTGCAATCAGCTTGCGAACAACGGCAAGCGAGTGATTGTGGCAGGATTAGACATGGATTTTGAAGGAAAACCGTTTGGGCCAATGCCAAACCTTTTGGCGGTGGCTGAATTTGTGACAAAGCTTCATGCTATCTGTGCACAAACGGGCGAGCTGGCATCCTACTCCTATAGACTGACGGATGATCCCGAACAAGTAAGGCTTGGTGAAAAGGATGCCTATGAAGCAAGGAGCAGGGCTGCCTTTATTAAAGGAGCCAGAAAATCTGACGAGGCATGAGGTCCGGAGTTACAACGATTTTGATGACGTTCGTTGCTTGGTGCAGTGCACAAGAGATTCCGCTTGGAACATGGAGACAACATCTTTCTTACAATGATCTCAATCAAATTTCTCTTTCTCCTGCTCAAGTCTTTGGTGCTGCACAAAATGGCATTCTTATTTTTGATAGGGCTACAAACGAATTATCCACGATATCCAAAATCGATGGGCTTAGTAGCTTTGAGATCACAGCATTAGCTTCATTGCAGCAGCGGTTAGTTGTTGGCCATGAGAACGGATTAATTACCCTTTTGAGCGACAACGAACTTTTTGAAATCAATAGCCTGTCAACAGCCTCATCGATATCGGGATCAAGAAGGATTAATCATATTTTAATTGATGGATCGCGAAGTTTCCTCTCGACTGATTTTGGTGTAGTTGTACTTGACCTTGTAAACAGACAAGTAAACGAAACCTACCGCGACCTTGGGGCTGATGGTGGACAATTGGTCATTCGAAAATCTGCAATTTTTCATGACTCACTTTTTCTGGCAACGGATCAGGGGGTATTGGCTGGATCGCTAACCAGTGGAGATAACCTGCTCGACTTTCGGAGTTGGAAAAGGTACAATACAGGTGCGCTTAATGATGTTGTTTCTTCAATAAGCCTATTCAACAATAAACTTTTTGCGGCTATAGATGGTCAAGGGCTATTCAGACTGGACGATGGTTCGTGGTCATCTTTGGGATTACTAACAGCCGAGGAATTCAAAAGTCTTGAGTCGTCCAATTCAAGCCTTTTGATCACAACTGCACAAAGTGTTTTCTTATCTGACGGTTTGACTACAACACAAGTTGGTGTTGAATCCCTGTCTCAATCTGATTTTGCGCTACAAGACGACAACGGAGTTATTTGGGTAGCGGATGGCAAATCGGGTCTTGTTAAACTTGATAACGGAGTCGTCACAACCTTTAAACCCAATGCTCCTATTGCAAATGCCACTTGGGGAGTTGACTATTACAATGGTCAAATCGTCAGTTACCCGGGTGGGTATGCCAATTCAACTCCATTTGATAGGCCTGGAACTGTAGATAGATTCGAGTCGGGGCAATGGCAGTCGTTCACTTCATCTCTCACTAAAGACATTGTTGACTATGCTGAGTTAGATGGCGTTGTGTATGTCGCTTCATTTCAAGAAGGTCTTGAGAAAAATTCTAATGGAGAGGTCACCGTTTTTGACGAGACCAATAGTCCGCTTACTGTAAATAACTCATCCGACAATTTTGTTTTGGTGTCAGCCATTGCTCCTTCATCGCAGGGGCTCTGGGTAGTCAACTACGGTGCGACATCGCCAGTTCATTTACTAAAGAATGATGGAAATTGGGATTCATTTCAACCATCCCAAGCGCTCTCGCCTTTTGCGGTCGATATTCTTCCAGATGCGTTTGGGAAACTTTGGCTGACTATTGATCCAACCCGAGGCGGGGGAATCGTTGTGTTTGATCCCTCAACCAATGAAAGCCGGTATCTTACGAATGTTGCTGGATCGGGAGGTCTGCCATCGTTAAGGGTTGAATCGCTGGTAAGTGATAGAAACGGCCAAATCTGGGTTGGTACAGATGAAGGAGTCGTTTATTTCTCCGATCCAAGAAATGTACTTTCCGGAAGTGTGGATGCAGAACGACCGGTTTTTGAAAATCGATTCCTGCTACGCGATGAAGCAGTGACTGCGATCGCGGTTGACGGAGGTAGCAGAAAATGGCTGGGTACATTGAATGGGGCCTGGCTGTTTACCCCTGATGGAAGTGAGCTGATCTATAATTTTACCGAGGAAAATAGTCCGCTGTTATCCAATGAGATTATCGATATAGAGATCAATCCTGTGAGTGGAGAGGTATTCTTTGCAACGGGAAGAGGAATTTCTTCCTTTAGATCAGATGCAACAGCAAGTTCATTGTCATTCAATAATGTAAAGATTTTTCCAAACCCCGTGGATTCAAATTTTACCGGGATTGTGGCCATCGATGGACTCCACACTGACTCGATCGTCAGAATCACAGATATCAGAGGCCATTTAGTTTGGCAAACTCGTGCCAATGGAGGAACTGCAACCTGGAATGCGCGGCAGTTGAACGGTAATCGCGTAAGCACAGGTATGTATCTTGTCTTTGCAACTTCGGAAGATGGTTCTGAACGCCACGTTGGAAAAATTGCTGTAATCGAATAAAGGGATGCTTCACAAAACAAAGGGTGTTGTCTTTCGCTTCACGCCTTATGGTGAGTCCTCGATTATTGTTAACATTTTCACTGCCGCCTTTGGTCTTCAGAGTTACATCGTCAACGGTGTTCGTTCCAAGTCGGGCAAAAATAAGATGGCGCTCTACCAACCTTTGACGCTATTGGATTTGGTAGTATACCACAAAGAGAATGCAAGTATTCTGCGAATAAAGGAAGCGTCATGCTCATATGCATTTCAACACGTACAATCAGACCCTGTTAAATCCACGATTGGTTTATTTATCAATGAAATCCTCAACAGAACCGTGAAGGAACAAAGTCACGCCAAAGAGCTGTGTGATTTTATATTCGAATCGCTCGTGCAGTTGGACAAACTGGATCACCCGGAAAATTTTCACTTACAGTTTCTGATTCAGATGACCAAGTATCTGGGGTTTGGTCCTTTTGACAAAGCTGAACTTGCGGCCTGGCATTTGTCGGAAGATGAAGATGTTGTATTGGATCAGTTGCTTGACGCAAATGAATACGGCCAGTTGGTGAAAATGAAAAATGAGCAACGGAGAAATTTGCTTGACGCCCTTCTACGATTCTATAGCAATCACGTTGATGGCATGGGGGCCATCAAGTCCGTGCCAGTGCTTCGCGAAATACTAAGTTAATGTGGGTTCACACTCCAGCCGGAATCCCACTCCATGGTAGTTAACAATATTGATGGATGAGTCATGCTTCAGATATTTTCTCAACTTGGAGATAAAAACGTCCAGGCTACGTCCCATAAAGTAGTCATCGTCACCCCAAATTGATTTCAAAATTTCCTCTCGCTTCAACACCCGGTCCTTATTGCTGCAAAGCAGCTTAAGCACGTCTGCCTCCTTTTGTGTTAGTGTCTTTGAACCTTTAGCATGTACTAGCTCCAGCCGCTGACAATCAAATGCATACTCACCAATTGAAAATGATTCCGAGTGACCATTCGATCTGCGCAGAAACACATCTATCCTGCAGAGTAATTCCTCAATGCTAAATGGCTTAACAATGTAATCATCTCCACCACTCTTGAATCCAGTGATCTTATCCTCCAGCATCGTTTTGGCTGTAACAAATAGAATTGGCACATCTCCATCGAGCGTGCGAATGTGCTGTGTTAGGGTGAATCCATCCTTTTTCGGCAACATCACATCCACGATACACAAATCGAAGAGGCCTTTTCGAAATGCGTTTTGTGCTTCTTCACCGTCAGTGCACAACGTAACCTGAAAATCACGATGTGCGAGATTATCCTTCATTACAAATCCTAAACCCGGATCATCCTCCACTAAAAGAATCCGTGCACTCATGAAAGCGGAATGAAAACATGAAACTTTGAACCTAGACCGGGAGCGCTTTCCAGGCTAATTGAACCCCTGTGCGCTTCTACAACAAGTTTGACATAATTTAATCCAAGACCAAAACCTTTTACGTCATGAACATTGCCAGTGGGCACTCTGAAGAATCGGTGGAAAATCTTTTTTTGATTTTCTGATGCAATACCAATCCCGTTGTCCTTGATGGAAATACAGAATTGCCCTTTTGCATTGTAGGTGTCGATCTCAATTTCGGGTTGACCTAGATTATACTTCAATGCATTGTCTATGAGATTAAATATCACATTTGTAAAATGGAGTTTGTCAACAGTTATACCGTCATGATCTGCATTTAACCGCAGTTTAACATCCCCACTTTTTTGTTCGATCGTCATTTGGCATTGTTCAACGGCCTCTTTTATCAATTCGTTGCCGCTTACCCGCTCCTTATTAAGTTCAATTTTCTTTTCGTCAAGTCGAGCCATTTGAAGCACACGGTCTACTTGTTGTTTAAGGCGCTGACTTTCCTGTTCAATAACGGTGGCATATTTGAGGAGTCGGGAGGGTTCGCGAGAGATTCCCGGGTCTTTCAACACCTCACTTGAGATTGCAATCGTAGAAATTGGTGTTTTGAATTCGTGTGTCATGTTGTTAATAAAATCCTTTTGAACTTCTGACAATCGCCTTTGCTTGAGTATGACAAACAGCGTATACACGAAAAAGAAAATTACGATTAGTAAAACTGCAGACGAAAAACCCCAAATACCCATCTGACTTAATAGGTTGGCTTGCAGATATGGAAATTGAACTCCAAAGTAATATCCCTCGTCCTTCCAGGGAGGGAGGTCTTTGATTAAGCTGGCATTCTTACTGTTTTTGACAGAAATGAAATTGCCGTACACCATGCAACGATCACTGCAGTCATAAATGCCATATTCGAAGTCTGCATTGATGTTTCTCTTTTCGAATTCTGTAATCAACAAAAATTCAAGCAGGTTGACGTCAATTGTTCCGTTGATGGCTACAACGAAGTAGTTCGTTGACAACTGGTTGACCGGGTTGTTGGCGGGCGATGGTGTTTTGTTGATTTCGAAGATTTGCCCGGCTACATTTCTCAAGGCGGCATTTACATCCCGATTGAATTGATTTTCACGTATGTCGAGGGCTCGCCTCACCCAATAGATCTGAGTAACTGCGATACCCACGATACTTAGGGCTGCCAGTACGATAACAATTCTCAGCGTATTCCTGCTCACCTTACAAAGTTAGAGAGTATTTATACTGAAAATTAAGTTTAACAAGTTGTTAACACTTATTACAAACTCATTAACAGCCGCATTTGGCACTTCTATTGATGTTTGTAACATACAATCTGGCGGTCAGGATATTTTTTGATATTTTTGAACTTCAGGTTGGGCAAATAAGTTTAACCTTTAAAAATCTAAAGAAATGAGAAATTTGATTGTTCTGGCAGTTTTGGTTTTCGCTTCTGCGACAAGCTTTGCTCAGGTATCAGCTGCGGCAGGCAGTGAAGGGTCATCTTCGGCCATGGCCGTTTTTGAATGGGATGCGGCTTCGCACGATTTTGGAAAAATCAAACAAGGCGTACCCGTGACTCACGAGTTCAAATTCACCAATACAGGAAAAACTCCTTTGGTGATTACCAACGTTCAGGCAAGTTGCGGATGCACTACACCTGACTGGTCTAAAGAGCCTATTCCTCCTGGAGGCCAGGGCTTCATTAAGGCAACTTACAACGCTGCATCTATGGGCGCATTCAATAAGTCGGTGACGGTGATGGCCAATGTTGACCAAGGGTTCAAGCAGCTCTCCATTAAGGGAGAAGTTGTTGTGCAGGAATAAGAAGATACAAGCGAAATGCGAAAGGGTAATAGATTGCTATTGCCCTTTTTTATTCTCCCACATCGTAGGTGTCGATAATGTGTTGGCTTACGTATTTGTAGATCGTAGCCAGTGATTCGTCATTTTTCAGGAACTCAAGATGCTTGTCCAAAATTTCCAGGTCTCCTCTAACTGCCGGACCCGTCTGTGATTGATCAGGTCCGATGACCAGACTCTTATTTAACGTTTCCGAAATCAGTGGCTTCAAAATATTAAAATCCAGGTTGTGCTTTTCCAGTAGGTCTTTGCTAATGGTGAGCATGTGATTAGTAAAATTTGAAGCAAATACAGCAGCGACATGAAGAGCTTTGCGTTCGGTTGAGGTAATTGCCTTTACATTTTTGCTGATAGCCTCAGCCATTTTCCTCAGTTCGTGCTCTGTGTCTTTCGTTTCACTTTCGATAAAAATGGGAATCTGTTGAAAATCTATTTTTTTATTTTTCGAGAATGTCTGTAATGGATAGAAGACACCAATGTTGGGTGTAGCGGCATATCCTAATAAACTTAATGGCTGGCTTCCGGAAGTGTGAACAAGCACAGCATCATCAGGTAAGACTACTTCTTGAGCAATCGCTTGAATTGCATCATCGGTCACAGCGATTATGAAAATATTGGAACTGCTTGATGAAAAGTCAAGACTGTTTTTTGTTTCTGCCTGGTAAAGCCTTTTGGTTAGTTCTTTCGCGTGAGAAGGGTTCCGGCTATACACCTCCCGAACGACATAACCCATATTGTCGAGTGCGGGAGCGAGATGCCACGCAAGATTGCCCGAACCAATAAAAGAAACTGAATGCTTCGACATTACGGATCAAAATTAGTCAAATACCGATGTATTGGCTGCAACTAATCAAACACATCAGTAAATTGCCCGCGAAAATTGTAAGAGGATGAATAACTACGTTTCTGCCCAGGAGGCAATAGCTCAAGTAAAATCTGGTGACAGGGTCTTCATTCATGGCAGCGCTGCAACACCCCACACACTGCTTCGTGCGTTGGAGGGAAGAGCATCCGAGCTTAGAAGTGTAGAATTGATTGCCATCAGCACACTTGGCCAATTGCCAATTGCCAAAGAGGAGTATAAGGATAGTTTCTATTTCAATTCCCTGTTTGTTTCTGACAATGTGCGAGAGGCCATCAATTCTGAAAGAGGTGAATACATTCCTATTTTCCTCAGCGAAATCAGCAAACTTTTTGAAAAAGGTATTTTACAGTTGGATGTGGCTTTAATTCATGTGTCACCTCCCGATAAGCACGGCTATTGTTCGCTGGGGGTGTCTGTGGATGTAGCAAAGTCTGCTGTTCATCATGCTAAAAAAGTCATAGCTCAGGTCAATCCCAATATGCCACGCACGCATGGAGATGGGTTTGTTCATGTGAGTAAAATAGATTCAATGGTTGAGTGCGAGGACGCGCTACCAGAGGTTATCTACGGATCGAGAGTGACAGAAAGCGACCTGGTGATCGGAAAATACTGCGCAGGATTGATTGAAGATGGAGCCACGCTTCAAATGGGAATTGGGTGCATACCGGATGCTGTCTTGCAAAGCCTTGGTCATTGCAAAGACCTTGGTGTGCATACGGAAATGTTTTCTGATGGCGTTATTAATCTGCTGAAGAAAGGAGTGATTACCAATCGGTTCAAAAAGAAGCATCCTGAAAAAGTTGTATCCGCTTTTGCGATAGGCTCAAAAGAGCTTTACAATTTTGTGGATGATAATCCAGTTTTTGAATTCTTGGAGGCAGACTACGTCAATGATGGCCGCATCATTCGCACTAATCCCAAAGTGGTAGCGATTAACAGTGCATTGGAAATTGATCTTACTGGACAGGTGTGCTCCGATTCTATCGGAACCTATCACTATTCAGGAGTAGGTGGACAGATGGACTTTATTCGTGGTGCATCGTTGTCTGACAAGGGGAAACCGATTATTGCCTTGCAGTCAGTGACTAAAAGAGGTGACTCTAAAATTGTTCCCTTTTTAAAACAGGGTGCTGGCGTGGTTACCACCCGCGCACATGTGCACTATGTAATTACAGAGTTTGGTGTGGCTTACCTATATGGAAAAAATCTTCATCAGCGTGCCTTGGAGTTGGTAAAAATCGCTCATCCCAACCACAGGGAAGCCCTAGAAGCTGAAGTGGTGAAAAGGTTTGGAAGCAGAAATCACTTTGTACAATAGCTCAACAAATTTCGTTAAGTAACACATGGGTACGCTTGAAATTGCTGATCCTTATTCGTCCGTTACTAAATTCGTTTTGTGAAGCGGCTATTGATATTATTTCTGGTGCTCTCAGCGTGTTCCGATGGTGTTGAGGAAGAAGTAGATTGTTCAACATTGCGAATTGAGTTGAAGAATAAGGTTGACCCAACTACCTGCGCGCCAGCGGATGGCCAAATAAGCTTATCTGCTTTTGGTGGCAACAAGCCATACCTTTTTAGCCTTAACAACAAAACACCTCAACCGGATAGCACATTTATTGGTTTGCAGGGCGGAAGATTTGTGATTGAAGTAATCGATGTGGCTCAGTGCATCAAGTCAGTGACGATCGACTTGACGAATTTTAATTCAGGACTAGCGGCAAGTGCTACTACGACCGCGGACACGGACTGCCTCCTGGGAAATGGTAGTCTTCAGATTTCGCCAACAGGTGGAACCGCTCCATATCAGTTCAGATATAAAAATGCGGTGAACACCAATCCTGAAATTGTGTCATTGAAATCTGGCATTCATGAAGTTACTGTTGTTGATGCCGAAGGTTGCGAGTTTGTTTTGGGAGTAAATGTGCCTCGCGGTAATACCTCAGTTTCCTGGGCCACTGATATCAAACCAATTATTGATACACGGTGTGCCAAATCTACGTGTCATGTGACTGGTACAGGAAGGGCAGACCTCTCGAAATTCGAAAATGTGAAATCACTCGCCAGTGAAATCAAAACCAGAACGCAGAACAAATCGATGCCCTTTGACGCTCCTATGCCTGCCGATCAGATCCAACTGATTGCCTGCTGGGTTGATGATGGAGCCCTGAACAATTAGACTTTTACTCCGAACAGCTCCGTCAATTTTTCGACCGTACCGTCTATCTCTTCTGGTTTTGTGAATTTGCTGAATGAAAATCTGACTGCACCTCTTTTTGATCCGGGATAAAGAGCGTTTAGCACATGCGACCCCGCCTGCGCTCCACTTGAACAGGCGCTTCCACCGGAGGCCGAAATGCCTTCCAGATCGAGATTAAACAAGAGCATTTCATTCTCTTCTGATTCAGGAAAGCTTACGTTGAGTACTGTGTACAAGCTGTTATCCAGGTCTCCGGATGTTCCATTGAAAGAAATACCCGGGATGTTCTCTTTAAGTCTTTCAATCATTCTTGCTTTGAGCCCAAGAATATAGTCACGATGTTCATCCAGCTCGCGATAAGCAATTTCCATTGCCTTCGCCAAACCGACAATTCCAAATGTATTTTCTGTGCCACCTCGCATACTTCTTTCTTGCGCACCACCATGTACGAACGGGTGAATCTTCTTGTCTTTATTGATGTACATAAAACCTACACCTTTCGGTCCGTGGAATTTATGTGCGGCTGCTGTCATCGCGTGGATTTTCAATTTTTTCAAATCATGACGGTAATGGCCGATCGACTGTACTGTATCGGAATGGAAATAGCCCTTATATCTATCTACCAGTTCAGCCACTCGCTCAATGTCCAATAGATTTCCTATTTCATTGTTCGCATGCATCAGCGACACCAACGATCCTGGATACATTTTTAAGAGCCTCTCCAAATCTTCGTAATCAACACTTCCGTTCTTGTCCAGCTTCACCAGGTGCAATTCAATGGCACCTTCTTTAGCCAATACTTCCAGCGTATGACTAACAGCATGATGCTCAATTGGAGAAGAAATGGCGTGTTTGATTTTATAAGTAGAGATACTGCTAACCAAAATAGCATTGTCCGCTTCCGTGCCCCCTGATGTAAAGATGATTTCGCCCGGTGTGCAATTGAGTATCTCTGCAATTCTCTTTCTTCCCATCTCAATGGCTGAGCGTACTTTTCGCCCATGACTATGTGTGGAAGATGGATTTCCAAAATCTTCCAGCATAAATGGTTTCATTGCCTCAAACACTTGTGGGTCGAGGGCGGTAGTGGCAGCGTTGTCAAGATAGATGCTCATAATACATCAATTTTTGTTGATCAATTCTTTAATGTCCGCAATCATTCTTTCTGCCAAAGCATCAGCTTTCTTTTCATTCTGAGACTCGGCATATATTCTTATGATAGGTTCGGTATTCGATTTGCGAAGGTGAACCCATTCCTTCTGTTCATCGAAATCAATTTTCACACCATCGATGGTGTTGATCTTTTCGTTTTTGTATTTGCTCTTTACTCGCTCCAAAACTTCGTCTACGTTGATATCGGGCGTGAGCTCAATCTTATTTTTCGAGATATGATATGCAGGGTATGACTTGCGAAGAGCTGATGCTGTTAGCCCCGATTTGGCAAGATGGCTTAGGAACAGGCCAATGCCGATAAGCGCATCTCGACCGTAATGGAAATCAGGAACGATGATGCCACCATTACCCTCGCCTCCGATCACAGCCTTCACTCGTTTCATTTCGCTCACTACGTTTACTTCTCCGACAGCTGCTGCTGAATGCTTTTCGCCCGCCAATTCAGTTACATCCCGGAGCGCACGGGTTGACGAAAGGTTGGAGACAGTACTTCCTTTTTTCTTCGACAAGATATATTCTGCCACTGCAACCAACGTGTACTCTTCTCCAAATGGTTTTCCGTCTTCTTGAATTAGGGCAAGGCGATCGACATCCGGATCAACCACAATACCCAGATCATACTTTCCCTTCACTACCAGTTTGCTGATCTCTTTTAAATTTTCCGGAAGCGGCTCTGGATTATGCGGAAATTCTCCGTTGGGAGTGCAATAGAGTTTTTTGATTTTTTTAACACCAAGTTCTTCGAGCAATGCAGGTATTACAATTCCCCCTGTAGAATTCACGGCATCAATGGCAATTTTGAATTTGGCTTTCTTGATGGCCTTCACATCCACGAGCGGATACTTTTTTACCAGTGCAATGTGTTTTTTGAAATAGTCTTTAGCGACTTTATACTTTCCGAGTTTTTCAACGGGTGCAAAATCGAACGACTCGCTTGCTGCCAGATCCAATATCTTCTTGCCGTCTTCTGCGGAGATAAATTCTCCTTCGCGATTTAAAAGTTTCAGCGCATTCCATTGAATAGGGTTGTGGCTGGCGGTAAGGATGATTCCGCCATCCGCGTCTTCCAGAGGAACTGCAAGTTCGACAGTTGGAGTGGTAGAAAGCCCAAGGTCAACCACATCAAGACCCAAACCTTGTAATGTGTTGCTCACCAGGTTGCTGATCATTTCACCGGAGATGCGGGCATCCCTTCCGATCACCACCTTTTTTCCTTTTTTTGATTTTAGCCAGGTGCCGTATGCGGCAGCAAATTTGACTGTATCTATTGGAGTAAGAGCTTCGCCAGGATGACCCCCAATGGTACCTCTTATTCCCGAAATGGATTTTATTAACGCCACGTTCTGATTTCCAGATTTTTCGAACGCGAAGTTAACTGAAAATGGGCGATTGAGCAGTGATTTTTGTCAGAGTCCTCATACAGGATCGACTATTAAACCACTAAAGAAATAGAGTAATGTTTCTGGCTAAGACCTCTTGATATCCGGAAAGTCCGTAGAGTTGTTGCTCTCAGGATTTGGGCATGCCTCACCTGCGCTAAGTGTCTTGCCGCAATAGCCGCAGGTGGTTCCCTCCTTCACCAGCCAGGGACTCTGCGATGCACAGGTGCCTCGAAATTCTCCATTTTTCAAAAAAATCAGTCTGACGGACATCAGAATAAAGAAGAGCGCAATAAATCCTATGGAAAACAGAAGAATGACCATGATGTTTACCTTTGAGCAAAAGTACTGTATCTCTCCAACACATAGTAAGTGAATTAAGTTTATTTGACCATGAGAAAGCCACCCGTTAGCGAGGACACCAACAGGGCCGCAAAACTTGAAGCATTTGATCGGTTGCTTACGATCATGGATGAGCTAAGAGAAAATTGTCCCTGGGATAAAAAGCAAACCCTAGAGAGCCTGCGACATCTTACTATTGAAGAGACCTACGAGTTGTCGGATGCCATATTGGAAGGTAGCCTTCAGGAAATTAAAAAAGAGCTTGGCGATCTGATGTTGCACAATGTATTCTATTCGCGCATTGCTTCCGAGATGCAGGCATTTGATATGGCCGATGTGCTTAATGCGATTTGCGACAAGCTCATCGAAAGGCATCCCCATGTTTATGGAGACGTAATTGCGGAAAACGAAGAGATTGTAAAATCCAACTGGGAGAAACTAAAACTCAAGCACGGAAATAAATCGGTGCTTGAGGGAGTGCCACAATCATTGCCCGCGTTGGTCAAAGCAATCAGAATCCAAGACAAAGCCAGAGGGGTCGGTTTTGATTGGGAAAAAAAAGAACAGGTTTGGGAGAAAGTAGAAGAGGAGATGAAAGAATTTAAGAATGAATTTAATGCCGTTTCCGCAGAAGTGATCAATAAAGAAAAAGCCACTGCAGAATTTGGAGATCTGTTGTTTTCGCTTGTGAACTATGCACGGTTCATTCAAATCGATCCTGAAGAGGCACTAGAACGAACCAACAAGAAATTCATTCAAAGATTCCAATATCTCGAATCTGAATCTGCCAGGGATGGCAAGAAAATGGGCGAAATGACACTTGCGGAAATGGATCAATACTGGGAAAAAGCTAAGGGAATTCGCTAGCTATTCAATCCGTTTTCGGCAATTTTAAGCTAAACCTTACACTCACCGTTTTGCCGAGTGATTTTGCCCTAATTTGACACGGTTATATCTCATATGGGAGAGGGGAAAAAGCAATCTGCGGGAATTACGACTACATCAATCACTGGCCTGATCCTGGTGATTGTTATTTCCTTTATCACGTTGATTTTAATCAACTATTTTACATTACGTGTGATGTCTGGTGTTCGCGCCTACCTCTATGGCGAGTCGCAGTACTCCAAGGGCGAAAAAGATGCCTCACAAAACTTGCTGGCTTTTATTAATTCCGGAGATATTTCCGACTGGAATGGATACAAAGAAAACATCAATGTTCCCAATGGCGACAGGAAAGCGAGAGAGGCGTTAATAGCTGATGGACCGATCGATTCAGTCCGTCAGGGGTTATTGCAAGGCGGTAATCACGAAAGTGATATCGACAATATGATATGGTTGTTTAGCAACTTCGAAACTTCGTCATTAATGCGGGAACCCATTGAGAGTTGGAGGAGAGGAGATTCACTGATCCGCCAAAAAGAGACGGTGGCTGCGAAAATAAAATTGGCGGTTGATGATGGAACAATAGCACAAGAAAAAAGTCAGCTAACAGAAGAGTTGAGAGTCAATATGGTTCAATTGACAATTGAAGAGAAGAAGTTTTCAACATCGCTTGGCAACGCGGCACGAGTGATAACTTCTTACCTATTTGTGGCGAATGTTGTACTTACATTAATAATTATCGGTGTGGTCTCGCTTTATATTTTCAAACTTTTGAAAAAATTGAACGAAAAGAACCTGGATCTGGAACTTGCCAATAAGGAGCTGGATAGGTTAGTCTACACAATTTCACATGACCTTCGTTCTCCCATCAGCTCCATGATGGGGCTGGTCGGATTAGCGCAGCGTGAAAGGGAGATGAGTCAGATGGGTACTTATCTCGATATGATGGAACAAACCCTCAAGAAGCAAGAATCTTTTGTGAAGGAAACGATCGAGATGTCGAAGGAAAACCGAAGAGACGTGCAGAAGGAGATTGTCGACTTGTCTCAAATACTCGATCACGTTATCTCGTTGCATAAGCACATGCCTGATGCACAGGGAATCAGGTTCTCTACTGATGTAGGCGTTTACCGGATTTTCACTGATAAGCATCGCCTGCAGGTGATACTGAGCAATCTTGTGTCCAATGCAATCAAATATCATGACCCTGCCAAGGAGGATCGGTTTATCTCTGTCTCAACAGGATCGTACATGGACAAAGTCAAGATCGAGGTTTCGGACAATGGAATCGGTATTGAGACTCACGATCAGAACAAGGTATTTGAGATGTTTTATATGTCGAAAGAACACGGCAAAGGTTCGGGGCTAGGGCTTTACATTGTAAATGAAATGGCAAGAAAAATCGGTGGAGAAGTGAAGGTAAAGTCGACACCCGGAGAAGGGTCTACCTTCAGCGTGATTCTCAGCAAGTAGATGCTAGATCAAATTGTTGGCGTAAGCATATTTCACTAATCCAACTAAATTGCTGGCACCTGTTTTCTTAAAAATATTTTTTCGGTGAGTCTCTACGGTGTGTTCACTGATAAATAATATTTCAGCAATCTGCCTGCTGTTAAATTCTTTCGTAATGAGTCGTAAGATTTCTACCTCACGATTGGTCAGAACACCCTTGTCTTTGTCGGGATCCTCCTGAATTAATATTTCGGCAATCTCATCGCTGAGAAACCTTCTGCCTTCGACTACTTTTTTAAGAGCTTCAGAGAGATTTTTGTGTGTATCTTTTTTGAGGATGTATCCGTTCACGCCTTCTCTCAGAATCTCTCTGACAATTGACGGATCGTCATGCATACTCAGCACGATGATTTTAATTTCCTTTTGAGCCGCACGTGCTGCCTTGATCAACTCAAGCCCGGTTAGGCCCGGCATTTCATAGTCTGTAATTAAAATGTCAAAGTCCTCTTTTTTCAACAGTTCCAATGCCTCCTGACCTGATGCTGCGGTGCCCTTCACCTCAAATGGCTCATTGATTAGATTTCTGACGCCTTCAAGCAAGATTCGATGATCGTCAACCAGCAAGACAGAGTGCTTTATCACAGAAGTTAAAATTCGCCCAAAGCCCGTACTTAACCAAGAATTTTTCGCGGAGCCCATCACTCCAAATGAACATCAATTGTGTGCATTTGGAAATACCGGAAGTCAGGTATATTTCCCCTCCAGTGTCTCCTTAGTGTCGACTATTGAATTCTTGCTAAGCGTTATAGTCGTTGTGTTATTTCTTCGTCCTTTCACAGTGTCGAAATGTATTGTGCCTTTAATTAAATTGAGTCGCGTTTGGATCGTGTGCCATCCGTTCCCGGTTTGGCTATGTTTAAAGCTTGTCAGATCATAGCCCTCGCCATCATCTTCGATCATCACGACTATTTCATTCTCCAGTCCGGTGATAGAGACTGAAATTTGAGAGGCACTGGCATGTTTAAGGATGTTAGAAATAAGTTCTTGTATAATCCTGTACAGGGATATCTCAGCCAGATTGGAAAATCTCGCGGGCACATCATAAGCGTTGAAAGTTGCGCTGATATCTGAGATTTTGTTTAACCTTCGAGCCAACTCCTGGACTGCAGCTACGAGACCCTCTTTCAAAAGCACAGGAGGCATAAGATTGAAAGCTATATTTCTTATCTCGTCCCGTATTTCTGTCAACAAGTGCTCACTGGTTTCAACCAGTTGGTCGCGGTCGTTCAGGTGTTGATTTAATTTGATAGACTGAATATTCACTTGTAGCGCTGAAATCAACTGGCCCATTCCATCATGAAGATCGGATGCGAATCGTTGCCTCTCTTTTTCCTGAGAGTCGATCACGGCATTGATTTGTAGCTCCCTGAATCTTACTTTTTGTTCTTGAAGTACCGCCTCTTGTTTTAGCCTGTATTGTCGTCTCCACAGATAGAACAAGACTCCACCTAGAAATAGCAGGGCGACCAGCGCAGAGATTAGAATTACGTTTCTCTGTATGGTTGCTTCCTTCAATTCATTTTGCTGGCTCAAGAGTTCAATTTGCTGCGTCTTCTTTTGAGTTTCGTAGGCAATATTGATTTGCTCGATATTCTTCCTTGTCTCCTGGTTGAATATGGTGTCATTGATGGAGTGGAAGGCTTTGTAATAACCAAGAGCCGCAGGCGTATTACCTGTTTGCTCCATTATTTCGGATAAGTCCTGTAGCGATTGTCTTTCAATATTTTTTTCGTCCATGACTCTTGCCATTTCGAGTGCCCGACTAGCGAACACTTCCGCATTCCTATAGTCCTTTAAGTTTTTGTGTAGCGTTCCCAGATTTGAATTAACCTGCAGCAGTCCGGCTTTGTTGTCTACGCTTTCATAGTAAGGCATCGCTTTACGATACTCTTCAATTCCTTTTCGGATATTACCAGTTGCACTGTAAATCGCGCCAAGATTTTCGTGACAACCGCCCAGGCCATAAGGGTTCCCCGTAAGTTCATGCAGCGCAAGAGATTTCTTAACAAAAAATAAGGCCGAGTCATAGTTTTCAAGTCGCTCATAGGCAGATCCAAGATTTGAGTAACCCCCGGCCAATTCAATGCTGTCAATTGAATGTGCTACGTATAGCTTAAAATAGTCGCGAGCTCTTGAGAATTCGTTGTTATAGAAATAAACTTGCCCAATCATGTTATAGGCAATCCCAATTCCCTTGCTGTCATTCAACTTTTCAAATAAGACGAGCGCTTCGGTGGCATATTTGATTGCGGGTTCATAGTCACCCGTTCGGGCATAGGTCATAGAAATGTTCACTTGCACTTTTGCCTGATCCAACAAGCTATCCATTTCATTAAACAGTCTTCCGGCTTCCTGGTAAGCATAAATGGATGAGTCGTAGTTGCCGATGCGATAGTAGTAAGTGCCCATCATTTTTTGAGTCTCAGCCAGAATTTGTTTTTCGGAAGGAGAGCCTTTGAGATGGTTCTTGATTGAATCAAGATAAGTGCGACTAGCACCAGGATTGGTGCCGATGTTGGCTCTTGCCAGGTCGAGCCATGCCTTGAACCTTTTATTTTCCGAGGTTTGAGCCAGGCAAAAGGTCACCGTTACAAAGGCGAGTATGAAGGCTATTTTTTTCATCTACCGGAAAACCGTGATGGTCAATTTACCGAATTTCTGGGATTGAGAGGCTTTTGGTTTTAATCGTCCTTAGTCTTTTCAAAACATCAAAACACGAAAGCCATGAAAAAGAATACTATCACCGTATTGATTTTAATTTTTACGGTTACCAGTCTAAGCGCTCAGGTAAAGATCAAAGAGATCAGTGGTATGGGACAGAAGAAGTTTAAGGATGCGGCCAAAAAAGTTTACATCTCGGATTTCCGGGTCAACTACCAGTTGCTTTATAGCCAGACTGAAGTAGCGGAAGGAGGAAGAGAAATAGGAGGAGGGTACAGGGGTGATGCCAAGGCCGGATTGACGATGGGTGTCAAGGGATTGGAGCAGGGTGACCTGATGGAGATTACAAATCACATTTATCAAAAATATGCGCAGGAGTTTCAGTCAATGGGTTTCGCCATTGTTTCTGCCTCCGATGCATCGAAGATCGAAGAATTTGAAGGATATGAATTGAAGGAAGGTGGCACAATCAGTGAAGATCAGTTTCCAGGTTTGTTGAGTACGACCCCTGGCAACTATCAGTACTTGATAAAAAAGACCACTGCCAAGGGAAAAGAAAAAGGGAGATTCAACGGATACAAAGCCTCTGCTCAGCTGGGTGGTGCTATTGTTGCCAGTCTTAACATTGATGTGCTCTTTGTAGAGGATGCCGAGTCTGGTGCCAGCAAGGCCTTGGGCAAAGCTGTTGGAGGCGTAGCCAAGATAGTAGTCAGGCCAAATCTTCGTATTGCAGAAGCCCGCTCTAATAACCAGTTTTTTTTCGCAGAGAAAGAAATAAAGCCATTGGCTTACACCAAGATGGAAGTGAAAGATCCCGTAGAAATTGCTGGAGTGTTTGAAGACAAAAAATATAAAGCAGCGGAGTCAGCACAAACGGACAACTGGGGATCACAAGTGGGAACCATGAGATACTTCAACGTATCAGACTCGTATCTTTCGAAAACAATACCTTTGGAATGTGACGCATCAAAATACAAAAGTGGAGTGAAGGAGGCAGCAGGGGCATATGTCGACACTATTTTCGCAACCTTCAAAGATTATTAATAATCTTTGATCGAAAGTGAAGGGAGGTGTTTACAACCTCCCTTTGTTATTTACTTTCGTGGAGTCGACCCATTCGAAGTAATCGTCCTCTTCAAGCTCTAGTTCTTTTTTCTTGATCTTCCCTTTCAACTTGAATGCGTCTTTTAGTTCCTGAACTTCTTTTTTAAGATCATTTACAATCTTCTTCTTGACGGCATCTTTATCGTAAATCACTTTATAGTCATCGGTAGTGCCAATGATTTTTAGAAAGATTTTTGCCTGACCTGTTTGACTATCTTCAATTGCGCCAAAGGCTTCGTCAGGGTCAATTTTTTTGCGACTTCGCAAGGGCGCGACCACACGGTAGTCAATATGCTGATCGAAAGTGTGGGTACCACTGATTTGAATGTTGGTGACATTGCTTCTTACTTCCATTTGCGGGATGTAAACAGTTTTGTTTTCGATATGAATGTTGTTTTTCAGGTCGGCAAATCGGAGATGATTTAATCCATCGTCATCGAGGTATCTATCCAGTTTGTGTAGCGGTTCAAAGTTGGTGAGTTCTCCATCACGAATGGTGGTGGAGATGTTGGCGACCAAGGTCTCCTGGTACAACCCCAGCTTTTCATTCAAAGTCATTTCTAATTCCACATCCGCAAATGCCTTTCCTTTCAAGTGCTTGTCCTGGATGAAATCCTGCTGAAAGTTTTCAAACACATAAAATGCTGAATCAATATTTATACCACTTACCTTAAAGGAACTGATGACATCAATGGCCTTGTTGTTTTTCGCGTCTACAATCCCGTTGAGCGACAAGCTTCCTCCCATTGCGCGGAACTCAATGTTTCGTGCAGCCGCAGTCTGACTCTTGATGAGCAGGTTCCCTGTGATATTGCTTGGCTTGAATTTCTTGTAGTGCATCGACTTCACATCACAATTGAAGTTCAGATAGAGATTCGGTGAGATAGAAAAGTTGTAATCTGTTGAACCCTGTTTTCCGAAGCCAATTTCAAAAAGCTGGTCGAGGTCGATAAAATCAGACTTTAGATCCGTTTCTATTCCGATAGGCTGATTCTCAAAAAGTAGGAAGGTGATAATATTCTTGAAGAAACCATTGAGTTGAAAATGGCTGTTCTCCAGCTTGCCGACTACATTGCTTAGCGCAAGATCGTTGTTGGTGAATTGTAATGACCCATTCAAGTCCACAAATTGAATTTTTTGCGATCCGTATTTGAAATCAAGGTGACGCATTTCGATTGAACCGTTGGCTGTCACTTGTTGTGCCGTGGATTTCTTTTTTAACAACGCGGTCTGGCCTTCAAAGGAAACATCAATCCCAATATCTCCGGACAGCTCGTTAAGGTAATCGATGGGGTAGAAATTGGTAATAGAGGCTGCTTCCAAATCACCTTTGAATACAAATGACACGTAAGGGTTTTCGAAGTTTTGAATCGATAAATCAGTTTGAAATGGTCGACCGTTGAGTGTACCCGAGACATTTTTTAGAAAAAGTACTGCGTCTGCCACATTCACTGGCGATGGACTGGCAAAAGATCCTTCCAGGTTTGCATTTTCAATTCTTGATTTATAGTCAGGATGGTAGAGTGTGGTGTTTGTGCAACCGAAACGAACTGAAATAGAAGGATCCGTTCTTTTACTGATCTCTCCTTTTACATCCAGATTGAAATATACATCACCATCGCTTTCATATTTTGAAACCTTACTGCTGGTGTTTTCTGGGAGGAGCGAAAGCAATGTTTGAATGTCAGTGTTCTTTCCATCGCAGTGAATGTCAATTAAATTTTTTTCTTTGAATGCGTAGGTTCCGCTGAGCTCAAACATTGCTGAGTGTAAGTCGAGTTGAGATGGATTGATCGTTAAATTCTTCTCCCGATCGTCATAAAGCAGGTCAGCACTCACCTCAAATCTTTTCATCTGCAAAAACGTGTTTGATTGCACTCCGATTTTCTCGGTGGTCACATCGCCCTTGGCCTGAATTTTATAAACATCAGCATTGGCATGAATGGAGGCGACAAGTTTTCCACTGTTAAACATGTGTTCCTGAACTCGGCGGACATCGCGATAAATGACATGCGAATCCTGTAGCCGTACATTTCGCAAGTCAAATACGATAGAGCTACCACCGCTTCCTCCCTTATTTTCCTTCAGTATGATGTAATTGGCCAATCCGTTCTTGTTTATTTTCAGATTCGTTTCACTACCCATGATCTGCAGTCCACGAATGGAATATTTGCCTTGCCATACTTCAACCGGATTCAAAAAGAACGAAACCATTTTGGCTGTGAGCAAAGGATAATTGCCTGGATGACTGTCTTCAATATATACATCGGTGAACTCGATGGCCAGGTTGGGGAAGTCACTCCACATCGAGATGTCGATCTTGCCAATCTTGACCGGAGTGTTGAGGTTCTTATTGGCCTCAGTGATAAAGCGCTGGATGATCTGGTCTTTGTATAGGTAAACCGACACTCCGGAGGCAACCAGCAGCACTCCAACAATCAGGAGAAGGTAAAAAAATAGGCGTTTCAGCAGCTTCAAATGAAAAATGATTGATCCTCCCTAAACGCAAAATTCAATCCAATATGATTGAAAAACAAAGACTTGCGTTGGATTCCACAGTTTTTTAGTCCGATCGTTTGCAAAGTTAAGATACCGATCGGTATCTTTGCGTAATGCGCAATCCGGAAGCCACCAAAGAAAAGATACTTAGACAGTCTGGCACCTTGTTTAACACACAGGGATATAAGGCAACGTCTATCAGCGATATCACGAAGGCCACCGGCTATACGAAAGGTGCTATCTATCGTCACTTCAAAAGCAAAGACGAACTGGAGATGGAGTCGCTGTCGCATTTGTCGTCAATCATGTTTGAGCATCTTCGCGATCGGATTAAATCTGAAAAGAATGCACACGGCAAACTCAAGACGATATTCCACTACTTTGAAACTTATGTTACTAAACCACCTGTGAAAGGTGGTTGCCCTTTGATGAATGTGGCTATTGAAGCGGATGATGCTCATCCTGCTTTACGTAAGAGAGCTGTCACCATATTGAATGTGCTTCGCGATTCGATACTTACCATTTTGGAAAACGGAAAGAAATTTGGGCAGGTGAAACCAACAATAGACTCACAGCATTATGCTACTGTCATTATCGCTGCGCTGGAGGGTGCTATCATGATGAGTAAGCTCAGAGGTGACGATAGCGATATCGCGCGCGTGATTTTGCACCTGGATGCAATGATGAAGGAAATCATGATTTAAAAAATTTGAATACTATGATACCAATTGGTATCTAAATGTTTTGATGATGAAGAAACTAATACCAAAACTCGTAGGAACTTATCTAAATACACTATCTCTGGTATCACCGGAGACTGCAGGCCGGGTTGGCTTTAATGTTTTCTGCACTCCGCAGGTTCCCCCTGTGAAACCACACCATAAAGAATTTTTAGATACAGCCAGGCAGTTCAACTTCACAAGTGATGGCGCTACTTTACAAGCCTATCAGTGGGGTGAAGGCAGCAAAAAAATCCTGTTTCTCCATGGATGGCAGAGCCACACGTTTCGGTGGAAGAAATACATTGAAGTATTCCCTGAAGATGAGTACTCAGTTTTTGCATTTGATGCACCAGCGCACGGACAATCAGAAGGGACGCTTGTGAACATACCTAGTTACAGCAAGGCGATTCAGCAGTTCTTCAAGGAGGCGGG
>JBFWZR010000044.1:0-32179 GCA_050185175.1 Cyclobacteriaceae bacterium | reverse complement strand
CTATCTTATTTAAGCCCGGTGCAATCTGCTCAAGTGGCATCTTCGAATTGAAGCGCGCATTTACTGGTAAAAGCACAATAGGACTCTCCTTACTTGTCAATGCCTTCTCTTCTACGTCACCAACTAAGAGGTCACGCTTTGCCATGGCAAGACTTGGATAGAGGAGGGCAAATGGTTTGGTCGGGCGATGTTTTCTCTCGCGTAACATTCTGACCGTTGCTGAGCTGCCCGCATCACACATCAACAAAAAGCCCCCTATTCCTTTAACGGCAATAATCTTTCCTCTTCTTAATAAGTCAACCGCGTCTTTGATAATAGTTTCCTGCGTGAACTGCAAACTCTTCCCTTCAGCATCCAGCAGAGACAGTTGGATAGCACAGTCGGGGCAAGAGTTGGTTTGAGAATGGTGCCTCCGGTCCAACGGATTATGATATTCGTTGTCGCAAGGTGAACACAAATAAAAGTCCTTCATCGCGGTGTTCTCCCGGTCATAGGGAAGGTGCTCCATGATAGAATACCTGGGTCCACAATTCAGACAAGTGGTGAAAGCATAGTGGTGCCTTCTATTCGTTGGATCGTGTAACTCACTTCGGCAGGATTCACACATTGCCAGGTCAGGCGTGACCATGAGAGTAGGTTTTGCCTCCGCTGTACTCTCTACAATTGAAAAGCTCTCAAAATGCTGATCGGTAATCTCTTCAATAGAAGACCTGGTGATAATGGCATTTGATGGTGGAGCAAATAACAAATCATGATAAAATGAATAACAGTCACGCTTGGTGCCATTCACAATAATGGTAACCCCGTCTGTTCCGTTGGAAATTGAGCCGGTCAAATCCATTTTGGAGGCCAATTGAAACGCGTGTGGCCTGAATCCAACCCCCTGCACCTGTCCTTCAAAGTGGATTTGAAATGTGCGCATGGTGCTACACGCTTGCGTGGACTTTACTTTTTTCCTTCAGCCACTCTATCCATTCCGCGATTCCCTCGCCACGCGTTGCCGATGTTTCCAGAAACTCGATGTTAGGATTGGCTCGCCTTGCGTATTCCTTGCACTTTTGGATATCAAAATCTACATAGGGTAACAGGTCCATTTTGTTGATGATACACAGATCGCTACCCTCAAACATATCGGGATACTTCAGTGGTTTGTCGTCCCCTTCGGTTACCGAAATAATTGCCACTCGAAAATCTTCCCCCAAATCAAAGAGGGCCGGACAGACGAGATTGCCGACATTTTCGATAAACACAAAACTATCCGGAGTCGGGCTCAACTCGTGCAGCGCGTGATGGATCATGTCGGCATCCAAATGACATCCCTTGCCAGTGTTGATCTGCACTACTGGCACACCGGTCTTTGCAATTCGATTGGCATCATTCGTTGTTTGTTGATCCCCTTCAATGACATAGCAGTCTAGTCCCTCTGCATTTCTGAGTGTCTTCTCCAGCAAGCTGGTTTTTCCCGATCCGGGCGAACTCACAAGGTTAATCGCAACAATGTTATCCTGCCGAAAGTGGAATCGATTGTGTTGGGCTGATTTGTTATTCTTGGCCAGAATATCCTGTTCAACTTCGATGACTTTTTTTCCCGAAGAGTGAGTATGAGATTGGCTGGGTTTAACCAAAGAACCCTCCGTTATCGGACGAAAAGTTTGCTTACTGTCACCCACTCTCGTGATAGTCACTCCATCAGGTTGATCACATCCACATGTACTACACATTGGTCTAAATTTTATTGTTTATGAAACGACTAGAGATTTTACTCTCAATTCTTTTCCTTGTATGAACTCGTTGAGAAAATCATGACACATAGGGCATGCCTCAAATTGATCATGGACGAGAAATTCCGCCCCGCAGTCCATACAGCGTGCTTTGGCTTTAATGGTGATAATCTCACGATCTGCGTGCGCAAGCACAGTATTTTTGACCGCAACTTCCCAGGCGAAATCAAGAGCCTGAGGTTCAATGCCCGCCATCGTGCCGATTTCCAATTCGATACTATCCACCTTTCGTGCGTGGTTTTTTCTTACCGCTTCTTCTGCGATATCGATGATCCCCATTACGATAGACAGCTCATGCATGCGATCTATTTGTTTGCCTTTTGCTTCCTCATTTTCCAGACCGCAAAAGCTACCGCTGCAGAAATGGCTAGTGCGATGGGGATTGAGTGCTCAGGATTTCCAAAGTAGTGGTCAGGGCTTAATGGATTTCCGTGACCATGTCCTGGGTGCGCAAGACCAGCGAACGGAAACAAAGTCATCAGCGCAATTAGAATTTTGTATGTCGTTCTCATGAGTTAAAATTTTTCGTGTAGACTAAACTAGGTTCCCTTGTGTATCAATCCGCTAATCACGATCAGGAGAGATCATGATTTTTGTCATTTGGTATTTCTTATTCTGGAGTAAACTTGATTGACCTGTTCAGTAAAAAATTTCAACAGTCAAATTAGAATCATTCCAGATAATATTATGATACCAGAAGTTACCACCAAACGTCCCACCTACTACGAGGAGTTGCGTGATAAAGGATACACACGCAGGGACTTTATGAAGTTCTGCACGATGATTGCCGCATATATGGGATTGTCGACCAGTGGGGTTGCTCAAGTCGCAGAAGCGCTGAAAACAAGTCCCCGCATACCCGTGATTTGGTTGCACTTTCAGGAATGCACCTGCTGCAGTGAATCATTCATTCGTAGCTCGCATCCCATCGTTGCCGACATCATCCTCGACAAAATTTCACTGGACTATACGGAGACGTTGATGGCTGCATCAGGTCATCAGGCAGAAGCCGCCATGAAAAAGACCATGGAAGAGCACTATGGAGAGTATGTACTTTGTGTGGAAGGCTCTGTGCCCATGGGCGCAGACGGTGTGTACTGCTGCATTGGCGGAAAGTCAGCTGCCGACATCTTGCAGGAGACCGCAGCGGGAGCAAAAGCCGTAATCTGCTGGGGCAGCTGTGCCTCCAACGGATGCGTGCAGGCCGCAAAGCCCAATCCCACCACGGCTACTCCTATTCATAAACTAATAAAGGGTAAGCCCATTGTAAAAGTGCCGGGCTGTCCTCCAATTGGGGAAGTGATGGCGGGGACGCTCGTTCATTTGCTCACCTTTGGCAAGTTGCCAGAACTCGATGGCATCGGAAGACCAAAGGCCTTCTATTCAAAACGCGTGCACGACACATGCTACCGCAGACCTTTCTATGATGCGGGTATGTTCGTTGAAAGTTTTGACGATGAAAATGCTAAACGCGGGTATTGCTTGTACAAAGTGGGATGCAAAGGTCCTAGCACCTACAATGCTTGCTCAGTAGTGAAATGGAACAACGGCACAAGTTATCCGATCCAATCCGGACACGGTTGTTTTGGCTGTAGTGAAGCCAACTTCTGGGACAATGGGCCAATCTACCAGCGCCAAACCAATCTTGGAGGATTTGGCATCGAGAGTACAGCCGATAAAATCGGACTCGTTGCTTTGGGCGTTACCGCTGCCGGTGTAGCCGCACACGCGGTAGCCACTAATCTGCGAAAGCACAAGATGGTTGAAGACCTGATTGACGAAGGAAAAGAATCTGAACAGGAATTGGAAAAATAACACTCGTGCAGCATTGCGCTGCGCTTAAAGAAATACCAATATGAGTAATCGAATAGTAATAGATCCCATTACCAGAATAGAAGGCCACCTTCGGATTGAAGCCGAGATAAAGGACGGTAAAGTGACGGATGCCTACAGCTCGGGCACTATGGTACGTCTGATAGAAGAAATATTAAAAGGGCGCGATCCCCGGGATGCCTGGGCATTTGTAGGACGTGTTTGTGGTGTTTGCACTACCGTTCACTCACTGGCCTCCGTTCGTGCGGTCGAAGATGCGCTTGACATCGTTATCCCACCCAATGCAGAGCTCGTGCGCAACATCATGTTTGCCAGTCAGTACATGCACGACCACGTTGTTCACTTCTATCATCTCCATGCCATGGATTGGGTGGATGTGGTCAACGCGCTGAAGGCTGATCCCGCTCAGACATCTCAAATTGCACAAAGCCTTTCTCATTGGCCTAAAAGCTCACCGGGGTACTTCAGCGACATTCAAAAGCGAATTAAAAAATTCGTTGACAGCGGACAACTTGGAATTTTTGCCAACGGGTACTGGGGACATCCTGCCTATAAATTACCTGCGGAGATTAACCTTATCGGACTGGCCCACTACCTGGAAGCTCTTGAGTGGCAGAAAGAGATAGTTAAGATCCACGCAATTTTCGGAGGCAAGAACCCTCATCCAAATTATCTGGTTGGCGGAATGGCTTGCTCCATTGGCATTGATGATGTAAGTGCCATCAATGCGGAAAGGCTAGCATACGTAGGTCAACTGCTGAAGCAAGCAAAGGATTTTGTTGAGCAGGTGTATGTACCTGATCTTATCGCTATCGCTTCGTTTTATAAAGACTGGGGCGCAATCGGTGGCGGGCTTGGAAACTTCATGGCCTATGGCGACTTGCCAACCAACGGTTATCGCGATGAGTCGAGCTACAAATTCCCTTCAGGTGTTATTCTCAACAAGGACATTGGCAATATTATGGATGTTGATCTTCGCAATGACAGCGAGGTTCAGGAATTCATCAGTCATAGCTGGTATGAGTATGCCGGTGGTGACGGTGTAGGGCTGCATCCATGGAAGGGTGAAACGAAACTGAATTACACTGGTCCAAAACCTCCTTACGACTTCCTCAATGTAGATGAGAAGTACAGTTACCTAAAAACCCCAAGATGGAAGGGCCACGCGATGGAAGTAGGACCTCTGGCAAGAGTGCTGGTGGGGTATGCAAGAGGAAGAGAGGAATTCAAAGAGGTAGTAGACAGCACTCTTTCCACACTTGATGTTCCAGTTACTGCACTGTTCTCTACGCTTGGAAGAACAGCAGCACGCGGATTGGAATCCAAGTTGATGGCACAATGGGCAATGGAATTCTATGACGGCTTGATAAACAACATCAAGAATGGTGACACCCGAATGGCCAACACAGAGAAATTTAAGCCAGAAACGTGGCCCACAACAGCGATGGGTGTAGGACACACAGAGGCACCTCGCGGAGCGCTAGCCCATTGGATAGTAATTGAAGATAAGAAGATCAAAAATTACCAGCTGGTAGTGCCCACTACCTGGAACGCCTCTCCGCGAGATAAGGAAGGGAAACTATCTGCATATGAAGCCGCATTGATGGACACGCCTATAGCCGATGAACATCAGCCAGTGGAAATACTTCGCACCATTCACTCTTTTGACCCATGCCTGGCTTGCGCGGTACACCTGTACGATGAAGAAGGAAAACACGTAAGCAAAATTAAAGTAGTGTAGTCATGGCCACAGTTACAACTCATCATCCAAAATATCTGCGTAGGGTTTTTGTGTGGCAACTTCCAGTAAGAGTGTATCACTGGCTCAACGCAGCTTGCATCGTTGCACTTATTGCCACCGGCCTAATCATCGGTGATCCTCCAGCCATTCTTACGGGCAAGGAAGCCTACCAGAGCTATTGGTTCGGGACCGTTCGCTTCATTCATTTTCTGGCCGCCTATGTGTTCTTCTTCAATTTTCTATTCCGCCTCTACTGGGGGTTTGTAGGTAACAAATATGCCGATTGGAAGAACTTCATCCCCACCGGAAAACAATTTTTCAAGGACATGTGGCGCGTCATCCAGGTTGACATCTTTATGACGAAAAAAGAGGAAGAGACAATCATCGGACACAACCGATTGGCTGGCTTTATTTATTTTCTGACATTCATTGCCTTTGCCATCCAGTGCCTGACCGGCTTTGGTCTCTATTCCGCCATGAGCGACTGGTGGTTTCCTAATTTGTTCTCTTGGGTCGTGCCGTTATTTGGCGGTGATTTTATGCTAAGAGTAGTCCACCATGTTACTACCTGGTTCTTCATTCTTTTTACCGTGATCCACGTCTACCTTGTTTTCTATCACGACTATATTGAAGGCAGAGGCGAAATGTCTTCCATGGCTGGTGGATGGAAATTTATTGATAAGGATGTATTTGATAAGGAAAAAGAAAAAACGGATAAAAGTGAGTAAGCCAGTAATTATACTAGGTGTTGGCAACTACTTGATGGGAGACGAAGGGCTTGGTGTTCATTTTGCAAAGCTGCTGGAACAAGAGAATCTTCCTGATGGTGTGACCGTTATTGATGGTGGATCCGGAGGTTTCAAGTTGATGGAGTTCATTGATCAGGAAGCCTCCATTATCATGATAGATGCTACGTTGGATAACAACCCACCGGGAAGCATAAGAATGATTGAGCCCAGATTTGCCTCGGATTTTCCAAAGGCGATGAGCACACATGAGATCGGGATCAAAGACCTGGTGGAGAGTTTGATGTTGCTGGATCGGATGCCCAAAATTTATCTCTTCATCGTATCAATTGGGGATATTCAACCTTTAAGCATTGAGTTGTCACCAAAGGTCAGGGAATGTTTGCCAGAGTTAAAAAAGCAAGTGCTGGATTTGGTTGCGATGTTGGCTCCAATGCCGCAACCTCAAATAGCCTGATCAGGCTTTCCACTTGATATTGCACCCAAGGCTTGGTTTTTGATCCTCTGAGATCGGCTTACCCTCAAGTAACAAGTTCATAGCTGCTCTAAGATCTTCTCCCGTAACCGGCACATCGTTACCTGGTCGTGACCCATCCAATTGACCGCGATAAACTAATCTCAGCTCTGCATCAAAAAGGAAAAAGTCTGGTGTGCAGGCGGCATCGTAGGCTCGCGCTACTTGCTGCGTTTCGTCATACAGGTAGGGAAATGAATAACCTAATGAGCGGGCTACTTGTGTCATCTTATCAGGACTGTCTTCGGGATGGCTTTGTACATCGTTTGAGTTAATAGCGGCAAATGCAACTCCTTTCGAAGGAAACTCATCTCCTAACTTTACCAACTCATCGTTCACATGCTTTACAAAGGGACAATGATTGCAGATGAACATGATAAGCGTACCTTGTTTTCCCCGCACATCCTCAAGAGAGAGTATGCGTCCGGATGCTGTATCTGGTAATTTGAAATCTGGGGCTTTGATCCCCAGTGGAATCATGGTGGAAGGAGTTCGTGCCAATGCGAAAGTTTTACTCTTAGTTCAAAAAAAAATATTTTTTGGATTTACTAGCGGCTGTTGAGCTGCCGTGCCTGACCAACCCAATCATCTCGGAGGATACGCTTCGGAAAATACTTAAGAGCCTTGCCTACCTGGTCAATCGTTTTATCGTCAAACTGGCTGATTTGTTTGAAGGAATAAATTCCCATAGCATACAGTTTACGTGAAATGGCTGGACCAATGCCCTGAATCTGAGTGAGGTCGTTTATTTCATCTTCGCGCGGCACGCGCAATTCCGTTTTACTTTGATTTTCAAATTCCAGTTGCTTGACCTTGAAGCGCAAGTGCGAAACTTCCGCGCCCAATTGCTCGGCTCTCGGTCTCAGTTCCTCCAGTTCATCCTTCAGATTTATCTGTGAAGCTTTCGCCTCCTCTACTTCTCTTCTACGCGCTTCAAGTTCCGCATTCGTCTGTTGCAGTTGCTGCCCGCGTTGTGCGAGCTCACTTTTGTAATGAAGCTCCAAATAGGATTTTTCGCTTGCCAGTGCGTGATTGTCTTGTTGTAATGCCTTGACTTTGAACTGTGCTTCTCTCTTCACGTGCTCTTCCCCAAAGAATGCGTTACGCCACTTTTGAAGGGGTTCCTCCTGGAGATAAAATGCAGCAAGAAACCCGATAAGAAAGGCTCCCAGCGTCATCAAAATAATTTCAACAATAGCAATTGAGTTGGCGAGACCGTTGAATGTGGCTGGATCTATAGTCAGTCCTTTTACAGAAAACAAGTACCATAGTGCGCATGCGACACACCACACTACAAACAAAACCAATGCGAGATAGACGGTATTTCTGCTGTTCACAAAGTGAATTTACAGTATAGAGGCCCGAAATAACAGCAAAACACGCTAAACTTAGCGTGTTTTACCGCTTTCAAGCCATTTCCTTCGCCTGAAAGCCTGATCAGATGAATATGAAGTGTGATCCTTCACCATCAGCAAGAGCATACATATCTGCTACTGTGATGATGTCCTTCACTTCAGGAAGAAAATCTTCTTTCTTCAATTTGAACATATCTGCGGCAAGTTTGCAAGCGTAGATTTCTCCTCCACTCGCTTCAATCATCTCGATGAATTCAGATACATGGGGAATATCCATCTTGTCCATTTGCTTCTGCATCATGTAAGATGCAAATGCTTCAAAGCCTGGAAGCCCGCCAATCATGGTTGGCATGCCTGGCATGAATGAAGGGTTTCCGACTGTTGCAGTATGCAAGTGGTCTGCTTTTGCTTTGGTGATCGCATCAAGCCCAAAGAAGGTGAAGAACAGTTTGGCATCGCGACCATCAGCCAATGCCCCATTGGCCATGATGAGTGCAGCATAAACATCTTCCAGCGTTCCCTTAGAACAAATGATGATCACTTTTTTTACGGTGTTGTTATCTTTTTTAACTGTAGCGCCAGCTTTAGCGGTTACAGGTGTATCTAATGTTTCGGTCATGACTTTTGATGGTTTTAAGTTGTAAACTATACGCAGCTAACAGGTTTAGGAATTCCTGCAATCCGGCTGGAGATCTTCAGAGGTCCACCGGGAAACAATTGATAGAACTCCTTGATATCAACGATGCCTGACTTGCCCACCTTGCGGATGTTGAGCGCAACGCCTTCATTATGTTTTTCGCGAAGCCAGTTCAGCAGGGCGAAGTGTTTATCTGTAAGATTAATGTTGTATTCCCGGGCAACTTCGTGTGCCCATTCCTCGGTCCATTGTGCAGGGTCCTTCATATAGCCCTCTTCATTTACTTCGATGTGTTGAGCGTTCATGGTTTCCATAATTTTGGGGATTTACGTTGTTTCAATCTGTTTTTACTTTTCCGGCCATTGACATGTGTGTGCTAACCGGAAGTTTCTTGCCAGTCAACAACATGTGCCAATACACCCATTTGAACATCAGCTTGCCCAGGTGGTTGGCCCGATTAATTTTCAGCAATCCCATTGGCCCAATAACAGGCCATGGAAATACACCTGGTAGCGGTTCAGTGTCATAATTGAAGTCGATCAGGGATGCTTTGCCAAACCCGGTTTCGATAAAGCAGTTGGAGTGGCCATCAAAGCGTGCCTCCAGAGGTTCGCCATTGATGTAGCTTAAAATGTTCTCCAACAAAATCTCACCCTCAAAGTGAGCAACGGACCCCGCCTTGGAAGCCGGAACGTTGGTAGCGTCCCCGATCACAAATACGTTGTCGTATTTTTTTGACTTCAATGTTTCTTTGTCTGTAGGAATAAAATTCAACCCATCTTCATCGCCCATGTTGCTGCGTTCGATTGCTTCGTCACCTTTATTCACAGGCACTGACACGAGCAGGTCGAAGGGAACCTTTACGTCATCATAAGAGATTAACATTTTGCGATCCTCATCCACTCGTTCGAGATAGAAATCTGGAATTACTGTTATCCCCTTCTCCTTCAGCAAGCGACTGAGCATCGCTGTGGCTTTCGGTTTTGTAAAAGCACCAGGCAGTGGTGTTACATAGGAGATATCTACTTTTTCACGAATTCCTTTTTCAGTGAAGTAGGCATCAGCTAAGAAGGCAAACTCAAGCGGAGCGACAGGGCATTTGATGATCGTCTCAGCGAGATTGATCACCAACTTCCCGCCTTGCCATGTTTCTAATTTTTTTGCAAGCCTGGTAGTGCCTTCGTAGGTATAAAAATCGAAGATATCCTTGTACCAAAGTTTTCCTTTGAGCCCTGGAGTTTCTTCGGGCACAGGCACCGTGCCTGTAGCTATTATCAGCAAGTCGTAGGGAAGTGTTCTTCCGTTATCCAGCAATACTTCATTTTTCTCAGCTTTGATCTTGTCAATCTCAGCTATCTGAAAGTCCACATCTCTTGGCAGAAACTTCGTTTTTGGTTTTACAATTTCTTCGGGTTGGTAAACGCCAAAAGGGACGAAGAGAAATCCGGGTTGATAATAATGTCTATCATCGCGATCAACGATGGTGATCCTCCACATGAGTGGATCGAGCTCTTTATACAGCTTGTTGGCCATCATGGTGCCGGCCGTTCCCGCTCCCAGAATCAATAAATTTTTCATGGCTTTAGGGGTTCGTTTGTAAATCAAAACTATGTCCCGAACCCTCCCTTTCTAATGAGGATCATCAAAGGAGGTAATGATCCTTCTCAGCGAATTATGTGACAATAGTTACTGAAAACGCGGTTTTTGATTATTTCTTAACCGAAAATGCAACTTCTATAAAGGTCAAGACGTCTTATGCATAATTCTCTTATGTATTGATCATTTATGCATTCTCCTGAACTATTAAAAGGCACACTTCAAACCATCCTGCTCAAAGTGCTAAAGGACAATGGCAGGATGTATGGGTATGAAATCACGCAACGTGTAAAAGAACTTTCGGAAGGGAGAATTCTTCTTACCGAAGGTGCACTCTATCCTTCTCTTCACAAGCTGGAGGCGGAAGGCCTTCTGCAAACCGAAACTGTGCTGATGGGAAAACGCGTGCGAAAGTATTATACCATAACCCCTGCTGGTACCAACCTGGTAGGAGACCGGGTTTCCGAATTCATGGACTTTATTAAAACAATGTCAGCAGTCCTCCAGGTAAAGTACATCTAGATAATCGTGCAACTCACCAACGAACATATTTCCTATATCATTAAAGATCTTCACAATCGCGGACTGGTGTACGAAGGTCTCGAGGATGAGCTGGTCGATCACATCTCTACAGCAGTAGAGGAGAAAATGGAGGCGGGAGAAAAATTCATCGAAGCCTATCGTGACGTGATTGGCGCCTTCGGTAACACTGCCGGAATTCAGGCAACGCAACATCAAAGTATTCAATCGAAAAATTCAATAGTCAAAGCCATGCTTAAAAATTATTTCACCATTGCCCTCCGCAATCTTAAAAAACAAAGCTTCTACTCATTCATCAATGTCTCTGGTCTTGCCATTGGCATTGCCAGTTGTTTGGTGATTGTTCTTTATATCATTAATGAGCTTAGTTACGATCGCCATCATCAATATGCTGATCGGATTTATCGCATCGACAATGAGATTCTTTTCAACGGAAATCATTTACGTCTTGCGACATCCTCTGCACCCATGGCTGCAGCACTGGAGGAAGATTATCCAGAAGTAGAGGTTGCCGCCAGATTTTTTCAGAGCGGAGCCTTTCTGGTGAAAAGAGATATTGAGAACACACGCGAAGAAAAAATTGCGTACGCAGATAATGACATGCTGAAAATCTTCACGATTCCTTTTGTTTCAGGGAACCCAGAGAACGCACTTACTGATCCCAACACGGTAATCATCAGTGAGCACGCTGCAAAAAAATACTTTCCTGGTGAGAACCCATTGGATCAAACACTGATCATGGATGATGACGCCTCATACAAAATCACAGGGATATTTAAAGACATGCCTGAGGAGAGCCACTTCCATTTTGATTTTCTCATGTCGCTGGAAACCGTGCCGATGAGCAAAGACCAGCAGTGGCTAAGCAATAACCTCAATACCTACATCCTCCTTCGCGAGGGGGCCACAGCTGCTGACCTACAAGCGAAATTCCCTGCCATGTTGGATAAGTATATCACGCCACTAATTAAAATCATCTTAGGCCCAGAGGCCGATATGACAAAGTTCACTCAGGCGGGCAACAAAATTGAATGGACTCTCCGGCCACTCACTGATATACATCTTCATTCAGATTTAACTGCGGAGTTCGAACCCAATAGCGATATCACTTACGTATACCTTTTTGGCGCAGTTGCCTTATTCATTTTGCTGATCGCCTGCATCAACTTTATGAATCTTTCTACCGCCCGGTCATCCAATCGCGCCAAGGAAGTAGGCATGCGCAAGGTGATGGGATCGCTAAGATCTCACCTTGTGAATCAGTTTTTGATGGAGTCGATTTTGTTGAGTATTCTATCTTTCGCTATTGCGCTGCTGCTTGCCAGCGTTGCATTGCCTTGGTTCAATAATCTGGCTGCACGCCAATTGACCATTCCGTGGTCTAATCCCATGTTCTTCGCTATCGTTTTTGGTTTCTCAATCATCGTTGGGATTTTTGCGGGTACCTATCCCGCATTCTTCCTTTCCGCCTTCCGTCCGATCAACGTGCTGAAAGGAAATGTTTCTCTTGGCATGCGCAGTGGTCTGGTGCGCAGTGGTCTGGTTGTGTTCCAGTTTGGGATTTCGATTGTGTTGTTGGTGGGCACATTCACTGTGCAGCAACAACTCTCTTACATTCAAAACAAGAAGATCGGCTTCAATAAGGATCAGGTGATCGTGATCAAAGATGCCTATGCGATGGGCGATCAACTGGAATCATTTAAAAATGAAGTGCTTAAGAATCCTGCAATACAATCCGGTTCAGTCTCAGGCTTTCTCCCTGTGTCCGGCACCAACCGAAATGACAATGTTTATTGGCCGCAAGGTGCTGATCCTTCACAGGACAACATGGTGAGTTTGCAGATTTGGTCTGTAGATTATGATTATGTGAAGACCCTTGGGATGAAAATAGTTGAGGGTCGTGATTTCTCCCGAGATTTTCTATCCGACTCCAACGCAGTAATCATCAATCAGGCGGCTGTCGATATGTTCAACTACAAAGAAGAGCCTCTCGGCAAAGAAATTTCAACATTTGGTAGAGGTCTCAATGAACAAGGTAGACCCAACACGGTCTCAATGCCGATCATTGGGGTGTTGGAAGATTTCCACTTCGAATCCTTGAAGCAAAACATCACGCCTCTGGCCCTTTTCCTGAGACGCAGCAGTGGCAGAATCAGCTTCCGATTCGAGGCAGCGAATACACAGGAGGTGATTAAGTCAATCGAAAGCACCTGGAAGACAATGGCTCCCGGTCAGCCTTTCCAATACTCATTCCTGGATGATGACTTTGGCGACATGTATAAGTCTGAACAGAGACTAGGTCAGATCTTCGGAATCTTCTCTGTGTTTGCCATCATCGTAGCTTCGTTGGGCTTGTTTGCATTGACCTCATTCACTGCCGAGCAACGCACGAAAGAAATTGGCATCAGAAAAGTTTTGGGTGCTTCTGTCAGCAGTATAGTGCTACTACTCTCAAAAGAATTTGGCAAGCTGATTATTGTTGCGTTCGTGATTGCCGTTCCTGTTGCATGGTATGCTGTATCATGGTGGCTTGAGAGTTACACTTACAAAGTGGAGGTTGGGGTGATGGTATACATCGTTGCCGGTCTTGCTTCATTTCTTATTGCATGGATCACGATAGGCTATCAGTCGATAAAGGCGGCCAGCTCAAATCCTATCAATGCGCTGAGAAGCGAGTAAATCAGCGATCTGCAGCTCACTGATTCTCATATTGAGTTTATAAAAAAAGACCTCGCTAAACGGGGTCTTATTCTCGACTCACTGAAAGACGAAGTACTTGATCACATTTGCTCACTTGTTGAAGAGCAGATGAAATCCGGGGTGCGCTTTTTGGAAGCCTATCATCATTCGCTTCGGGCATTTGGCAACTCTAGAGGCATCCAGCATGTGCAAAAACAAACTATCGAAACTCCTTCTCCTAAAGTTATGATCAGCAACTATTTCAAAATCGCGTGGCGCAATCTCAGTCGCCAAAGGTTCTATACTATCATCAATGTAACAGGACTTGCTTTCGGACTTGCCGCATGCCTTGTTATCGTATTGTACATACAAAATGAACTGAGTTATGATTCGTATAATAAAAATGCTGACCGGATTTATCGTGTTGATGCTGAGATAAAATTCGGTGGCAATCAATTTCAGATGAGCTATCGAAGCGCACCAGAGGCACAAGCACTGATTGACGACTATCCTGAAGTTGAATCGGCTGTCCGCTTTCGCAGCGTTGGTTCCTACTTAGTGAAAACCAAAGATGAAGCAGAGAACATCAAAGAGCATCATGTAATCTGGACCGACAGCACGTTTTTCAAAATTTTTTCTCTGAACGTTCTGGAAGGAAACGCTTTCAAGGCACTGAATCAACCGATGAGTGTTGCGATCAGTAAAAAGATCGCTGACAAATATTATCCAGGCGAAAGTCCAATGGGCCAATCTCTCATTTTGGACAACAACTATCACATGACGGTTAAAGCTGTCTACGATGACATACCGGATGCATCACATTTTCACTTCGACATCCTCGTGTCAATGGTAGGCGATTGGCCGCCTATTGCAAGAGAAGCCAAGTCGACTTCATTTTTGAATGAGAATTTTAGCACCTATTTGTTATTGCGTGAGGATGCAAACGCTAAGGATCTTGAAGCGAAGCTTCCCGGATTTATGGACACACACTACGGTCCGGAGCTTGCTGGTGCATTTGGTGATGATTTCACATTGGAGAAATTCCGTGCATCTGGCAATAAATACGATTTGGGCCTCACGCCTCTTCGTGATATTCATCTGCATTCAAATTTGAAAGGAGATTTTGAAGCTAACGGAAATATCACCTATGTGTATTTGTTTGGCGCCATTGCCGCATTGGTTCTCGTCATCGCGTGTATCAACTTTATGAACTTGTCAACCGCGCGGTCTGGCAAGCGCGCGAAGGAGATTGGTGTAAGGAAGGTGATGGGATCACTACGAAAGCATTTGATACGACAATTCCTTACAGAATCTTTCGTGGTTACCGCTATTGGTATATTGCTTTCTGTCGGCATTGTGTACCTGATGCTACCGTGGTTCAATTCAATTGCCGATCGGCAGCTGAGTTTGCCATTAGGCCACTATGAATTTTATGTTGGGTTGACTATCACAGCGCTGGCTATCGGCCTGCTTGCTGGTTTGTATCCGGCATTTTTTCTTTCGGGATTCAAGCCCATCCAGGCGCTCAAGGGTAGCATCAGCTCTGGGGTAAAAAGTGGACCAATTCGCGGCTACCTTGTAGTCTTTCAGTTTGTGATTTCTATTTTTCTCATCATCGGCACTATCACAATTGGTAAGCAACAGTCTTTTATCCAAAACAAGAATCTGGGGTTTGATAAAGAGCAAGTCATCATCGTCCATGACGCTTATGCGCTTCGACCCAGTAGTGTTGAGCCATTTAAAGAGGAAGCGTTAAAGATTGTCGGTATCGAATCCGGAACGATTTCCGGATATCTTCCAGTAGAAAACGATTGGTCATCGCGTAGCAACTCTTCATTTTGGAAAGCTGGGCAGGCGACAAATACCGAAAATATGAGCGCTACCCAAATGTGGGGCGTAGATCAAGACTATTTGAGGACATTTGGAATAAATTTGATTGAAGGTCGTTGGCTTTCGAGCGATTTCCCTTCCGACTCTAATGCTGTCGTACTCAACCAAACGATTGCCAAACGACTTGATTTAGGTGACAACCCAATTGGAAGTCAGATCCAATCCTTTGAAGGAGATGCCAAACCCGAAAATATTGTTACCTGGACAGTGGTTGGCATTGTAGAGGATTTTCACTTCTCCTCAATGAAGGAAACAATCTCCGGTCTCGCATTTTATCTTGGAAGGAATGACCTCAATGTTAGTTTTAAATTCAGAGCAGATAATACACAGCATGTAATTGAATCCCTGGAGGCTGCCTGGAAAAAATTAGCGCCCGGTCAACCTTTCGAATATTCATTCCTTGATCAAGACTTTGAAAGGATGTACCAATCTGAGGAAAGACTTGGAGAGTTGTTTACAATCTTCTCCGGCTTGGCAATCCTGATTGCTTGTCTCGGGCTTTTTGCACTTACCACATTCACGGCCGAACAACGAACCAGAGAAATCGGAATCAGAAAAGTGTTGGGAGCTTCGGTGGCCAGCATCGTGTTGCTGCTTTCGCGTGAGTTTGGCAAGTTGATACTCATTGCCTTTGCTGTGGCTGTGCCGCTCGCCTGGTACGGGGTCAATTGGTGGCTCAGTGGCTATACTTATAAAACCGAAATTGGCATCACCGTTTACGTTCTCGCTGGAGCTGTCTCTTTCCTTGTAGCGTGGATTACGATGGGATATCAATCCATCAAAGCGGCTAATTCAAATCCTGTAGACGCGCTGAGAAGCGAGTAAGTTTATTTTTAGTCAAATCGATCTTTGACGTAGGTGACACTTATCTTGCCGTGTGGTTTTGGTTTTCCGTTCTCGTCTAGATTAACGAAGATGAGTTTCTCGATAGACAGAATCGGTTGACGCGTCATTTTGTTTCGTACCTCGCAACGAAGTGTAACTGATGTTCGTCCAAACTCCGTAGCCAGAATTCCAATTTCAATAATATCACCTTGACGTGGAGCCGAGATGAAATTTATTTCTGAAATAAACTTAGTGACGATGTGGGTGTTTTCCAGTTGGATTACCGCGTAGAGTGCAGCCTCCTCGTCTATCCACTGTAGTAAGCGGCCACCAAACAATGTCTGATTGGGATTCAGGTCTTCGGGTTTTACCCATTTGCGTGTATGGAAGTTCATTTCTGCCATTCTATTTAATTGTTTTGTACGGCTTCAGGTTACGCCAATTGAAGACTTCAATCTTGCTGTTGTCCTTGAATTCAAGGTTGCCATCATAAAGGAGAAGTCCGCCCTTTGCACCCGAAAAACTGTTCCACAAGGTTAGGTTCTTCAAGAAATTCTGATGATAGGTCTGACTTGATTTAATTTCCACGGGAATGAGGTTTTTTCCGTCATCAACTATGAGATCAATTTCGACACCTTTGTTATCCCGCCAATAGAAGAGTTCGGAATTGCTCAACCTATTCTTTATCCTCTTTAGCCACTCTACAACGATGAGGTTCTCAAATAATGCTCCCCGGAAGTGCGAATTTGAAATTTCGTTTTCCCGGTCAATCCCTAGTAAAGAACATGCCAGGCCTGTATCATAGAAGTACAATTTTGGAGTCTTCACAACACGCTTGTTGAAATTTTTATGATGTGGCGATAACAAAAAAATGACGTAACTACTGCTAAGTATGCTAAGCCAACTTTGCGTGGTCTTGATGTCTACGCCACACTCGTTGCTTAGAGATGCAACGTTTAACATTTGTCCAATTCGTCCGGCACACAGCTTCAAAAATCTATTGAAGGTAAGGGTGTTTTCGATGTTTCGAATCTGTTTCACATCTCGCTCCACATATGTTCTGATGTAGGCAGGATACCATAATGAAGGCTTGCGATCCTTATCATAAATCTCGGGGTAACAGCCATTTAAAAGAAGCTTATCTGTAGACAAGTTGGAAGTAGGTTGGGAATGTATTTCACTGACAGATAATGGAAGTAGATCCAAATAACCGATCCGGCCGGCCAACGTCTGAGTAATGCCTTGCTGCAAAAGGAAATTATTGCTGCCGGTCAGGATGAACATTCCATCTCGTTTTTCCTTATCGAGAATCGCTTGGAGATAGCTGAAGAGTCGAGGCGCTCGCTGTGCCTCATCCAAGATGGCTCCCTTCGGAAATCTTGCTAAAAAGGCTCGGGGATCAGATGATGCCAATTGCCTCTCGTCTGGGTTTTCAAGTGAGGCATAGGGCTTATTAGCAAATACCTTTTGAACCAGGGTTGTTTTGCCGCTTTGGCGTGGGCCTACAACAGCCACACTGCGAAAATGTTTTGCCAGTTTACGGACCGATACTTCAGCTTCCCTTTGGATCATTGGTACAAATATAGGAATGAATACCCACATTTGTACATATTGTGCCTAAGTACAGCCTGGACTACTCATTGAACGAGCGGATCAATTGCTCGTAAAACCAAATGCCATGTCGGTAACCTTCCACACTGATGCGTTCGTCAATGCCATGAAAGCCAATAGGATCGGTCATCGGACTGAACTTGATGATCTGATCCGAAACCTCTCCGAAGTGTCTTGAGTCAGTAGCACCAACCATCAGGAAAGGCGCAACGATTGTGTTGTCAAAGCTGGTACGTATCGCCTTTTCCACGGCTTTGAATGCGAGGCCATCGGTTGGTGTCACTTTGGAGGGTTCGTTGCCAAAAGCGGTTGGCTCCACCTTGATACGATCGTCTGCTAGTGTTGATTTTACCTTTTCGATCACTGTCTCTCTCGTGTCACCGGGCAACAACCTGAAGTTGACGGTTGCTTTGGCAATGGTTGGAATAACATTGTCTTTGATCCCTGCATTGAAAATGGTTGGCGCTATCGTTGTCCTCACCATAGCATTCCCTCCAGCACTTCCTTCGTAAATGCCAACAATCACACTTTCAAAAAGCCAGCGATTGGCGAAAAACATCTTCTGCAAGAATTGTTGCTCCGGCCCAACATAGTCCATGAAGTCCGATGTTGATTTTGAGAAACTGGCCTCAAATGGATTGTCACGCAGCTTTAGAATGGCGCGTGAAAGAATGTCGATTGAAGTTTCGGCAGCCGGAATAGATGAGTGTCCACCATATTCCTCAAGAGAAAGATTGAGTGATAAGTATCCTTTTTCAGATGTGCCAATGAGTGCAACAGGTTGATTCATTCCCGGCACTTTATCAACTGTAATTATTCCTCCCTCATCAAGCACCATGGCAGCTTTGATGTTTCGCGATTTCAGAAAATTGGCAATAGCAATCGCGCCAGTACCTCCCACTTCTTCATCATGACCGAATGAAAGGTAGATTGTTTGCGGTGGCTTGAATCCGCTGGCCAGCAACGACTCGACCGCTTCCATCATTGCGATGAGATTCATCTTGTCGTCTGTGGTTCCGCGACCCCAAATCGTATCGTTCTTGATTTCACCTCCAAATGGGTCTGCCGTCCAGATCGATTCTGTTCCTGGCTCCACAGGAACCACATCCATATGTGCCATCAGCACGATAGGTTTTGCGGAAGGATCGCTACCCTCCCAAGTGTATAACAGACTGTAATCTTCTACTTTCTCCAACTTCAAGTTTTCGTGCACTCGTGGATAGGCTGACTCTAAAAATCGATGAAATGCAAAAAATTCACTGGAGTCAGGAGGAATGGTATCACCAAACGAAATGGTTTTGATTCTGACTGCCTGCTGAAAATGCTCAAGTGCCTGATCGGCCAGGGGCGGTGCAGGCACAACCTGTACATCCAACTGTTTGCTTTCGAAGCGAATAGTGTTAACGACAAGAATAACGACCAGTATGGTCAACAGCAGAAGAAACGCCCGAAAAACTGACTTCATTATTTTACTTTCTTCCCGTGCTTGATCACCAAGTCTACATTCTGTAGAAGATCAATGTAACGAAGCACATCACCTTTCACTGCAATGATGTCAGCAAATTTTCCTTCAGAGATTGTTCCATAATCCTTGTCAACCCCCATGGCAACTGATGGCCAATAGGTAGCTGCGCGAATAGTATACATGGGATCGAAGCCAAATTCATTCACCCACACATCCAGTTCATGCCAGGTGCTCTGACTATGGAATTTCATAGGTATGCCACTGTCTGTTCCGATCAGCAACACCGCTCCAGCGTCTTTTAATTGATTCACTTTTCGCTCCAACGTTGGGCGTCTAATTGGGTTAAGCTGAAAGTAAGATAACTGACCTGGCTTCTGAATAGATTGTTTTATGTCTTGTATGATCGAATCCGGCATATCAAGATGCCACGAATCATTGTCAAGCGCCTCAGGGTTGTCTCTTTGATACTCATAGTTGTAAAGTCCTTCGACAGTAGGCGTCCAGAACAAGGGGCCAAGATTCATTTGTGCCGTCCGTTCTTTAATCATTTCTATAATATCGGCCGGATATTCCGGTGCTGATGAAAGACCTGTGTGTTCAAAGCAGTCAACTCCGGCTTTCAAACCTCTGCGAATTTCTTCTGGTCGGTGCGAGTGAGCGACCACTCGCAATTTATTTTTGTGCGCTTCGTCAACTACTGCCATTACTTCTTGCATCGTCATTTGATCCTGATCAATCAGCTTGATGCAGTTGACTCCTGCTTTCGCCAATTGTTTGATTTTGTTTCTGGCATCCTGTTCTCCGCTTGTTCCCCAGCGAAATGCTTCCGTGCCTGGATAAGGTGCATGCTGAATAAAAGGTCCGGACATGTACATCGTTGGCCCTGGTAGCTCACCTTTATTAATTCTATCCCTCACGTTGATGCTTGCTTGCAAAGGCGCACCAAGGTCACGCGCGCTGGTCACACCTGCCATCAACAGTTGGTGTGCCGATGCCGGCATGATTACCTTTTCGAGAAGAGGTAAATATGTTTTGTCCCAATGTGTGTAATCGCTGTGGCCGTTGATCATCAGGTGAACGTGCATATCCCAAAGACCTGGCAACACGCTCATACCCTCTGTTGATATCACTTGTGCTCCTGCAGGGACAGCGAGCTGACCTACCTGGCCGATAGCCTTAATACGATCACCTTCTATTATGACGACACTATTTCTAAGTGGGGCACCGCCAAATCCATCGATCAGGGTGCCGCCAACAAGTGCTTTAGTAGTGGACTGAGCGAAGGTCACGGTTGCGACCAACGTTAGAATAATTGTTGCAAGTTTTCTCATAGCATAGGTTGATGGGTCAAAAGTTAGAGATAATTTCTAATATAGTGTCACAACACGCGAGGCATTGTATGACTGACGACTTCTCAACTTTATTAAACACATATTTTCGTATGGGAGTGGTAGACTTCATCAGTGTTCGCTCTGAAAGAGTTCACTTGCCAAAGTCCGTGGAGCAGGTCATGGCTATAGATGGTAAAGGATTAGAAGGTGATCATTACAATGCAAAAAACGGCACCAGACAGGTAACGCTCATTCAAGCCGAAGACCTGATTGCTGTCGCATCATTTCTAAACCGCGATAAAGTTGATCCTCTGCTCGCACGAAGAAATATTGTCATTCGCGAATTCAACCTCAATTCACTAAAGGGAAAATCATTTCAACTCGGTGAAGCTATTCTTCAATATACCGGAGAATGTCATCCATGCTCACGAATGGAACAGAATCTTGGCGAAGGTGGATATCATGCGATGCGAGGCCGCGGTGGAATCATTGCAAGAATTTTAAAAACAGGTTTGGTCAAAGTTGGCGACTCTCTCCTCCCGTTGGACTAAAAGTCTCCTTCTTCAAAACATTTTCCGTTAGGTGGCGAGCCAATGCCCGGTGAGTTTGTCGGCAGAGTGGCGCATGCATATGCGCCCGGAGCAAATTTGTCTCCCCATGACGTGCAGGTAGCCATGTCGCAGAAAGGACCCGCTGTTCCATCAGTCCCGCCCAGTTCAGTTTCACAAGCCGTTGAACCCGCACAATCCCAGTTTGCATAAATGTATGCTTGCGCAACGGTGTTGTTAGGTTCTATCGTGCAGCTTTCGCACGACTGCCCTGAAGATGCGCACTCTGAGACCGAGTCATAACATTTCGCCAGATTTTTTCCATAAACAGGAAGCGAACAACATTTGCCTGCACTTGGACAAAGAAAAGGAAATAATGGATCGGTGCAGAGCACTTGAGTTTTATCGTCCTCTGAGATGCAACTTGAATTGATCGCAAGCAGGATAATGAAGAGAAAACCCCTTCTCAGGATTAAAGCCATCTGGTAAAGCTAAACTTTTTTACCAAACTAGGTATGCCTCTTAAATTAGGCCTATTGATTGGGGATATTGTCAAAGTCGCCACGCATCTGGCGATATCTCTTGCGCGCTTCTGCTGCGTACACGCTCCCTGGAAATTTGTTGAGAAATTCGCGGTAGATCTCCATTGCCAAGTCCTTTTCCTTTTTATAAAGTTCCATGATCTCGCCTTGCATAAAGAACGCATCATCGGCAAGTATGTCATCACCATACTCCTCCATGATTTTCTGCAGCAAGGCGTATGACTGATCAAACTCCGCTCTCTTTAATCGAACATTCGCTTCAAGCCAATAGAGGTCATCCAAAATTGAAGTGTTGGAAATTTTTTCAGCATGACCTTTCACAACACCTTCTTTCAAGGTTGCCATCCTGGCCAATGCTGTGTCTACTTTGTTTTGATACAAGAGAAGTTCGATAGCTGCGAACTCGCTCAGGGCAGTTCCTGCACTATCAAAAGTGGTGTTTTCTTTTATCCGAATGCTGAGATCCATTGCATCATTGGCAATTTCACGCGTGGTCGCCTCTTTTAAAATATCAAGATGTTCCTGCGCCAATGCAAACTCACCTTTGTAGTATGATAGCTTAGCATTTCTAAGCTTCGCCTCATAGCCCGTTGGGGTCTCTCGTTGTGATCTCTCCACCTGCGAGTACAGCAATGTTGATTCCCACGGTTCCTCCTTCAGCATGTAGATGTCGCCTAATTCCAGTTTTGCTTTTGCCTTGATATAGGGTGCCACGCGTGGGTTTTCTATCAATTCATTTAGCTTGTCGATGGCGGCATCTTTCTCATCAAGCAGATAGGCATACAGCAGTGCCTGATTCAACAGTGCCTCATAGGCATTCGGATTGTCAGGATAATTTTCGTTAAAGGACTGATACTCTTGAATCAGATATCGCACTGAATCGCGGTTGACCGGGTAGCTCTTTTTCACTTTTGCCTCACGGGCTCTGATTTGTCCGAGTCGTGCGGGGAGGTAGTTGTCAGTATTGTTAAATTCTTTTACAACATAGCTGTAGCCTTTGTCCGCATTATCAAAATCTTCATTGCTCAAGGCAATGTTGGCTATCTCAAGTGTCTTTGAAGTTTCTTTGCGGAATCTTTTGTCGTAGGCGCGCGCCTGTATGAAGGCTCCGTAAAAATTTTTCTGCTGAAGGTTCACCCAAATCAACAAGTCCGAATAAACCTCGGAATCCGGAAATCTCTGCACTCGTTCGTACAGTAAATTTTCGAGCGCTTCCATTTCTTCCGGCCTTGTCAGTAATATTTGAAGAAGATTTTTGACATAGTTGATGTTGCCGGGTGTTTGCGTCACGTAGTTTAAGTACTCTTCCACCATGGCATCACGGTTGCCCTGAAGTCGGTAAAGGTTTGCAAGCTCAAGGGTAAAAAGCGTATTGTTGGAAAGAACCTGACGAGCTTCCTGCATTGCCATCACCGCGTAGTCTGTCAATCGGTGTGAAGCGAGGTAATCAGAAATAGACTTTACCTTATACACATCCGCGGCACTCGCCTTTATTACAGATTTAAATTGTTTTTCGGCTTTCTGCACATCGCCCGCCTTCATATACACAACTCCCAGATCGAGCCTGTAAGTAATCCGGTCGTCAAGACGCTTGATCAGCTTTTCAACATAATCCTCGGCATCCTTGTATTTGCCAAGGTCCAGCATCAGCGCCAAATAGTCATTATGGATTAGTGGGACGTTTCCAAAATTTTTTGCCAGATCTTCGTAAACACTCAGAGCTTTTTCTTTTTCGCCTTTTAATTCATACTCTTTGGCAATTTGAATATCTGCGGTGTTTTGAGCGTGAAGAGAAAACACAGAGGAAATGCACAATAGACAGACTGATGTTATCTTATATAATATATATATATAATAAGTATTATTAGTGCTGTGCATTTGTGGATAAGTGATGAGCGTTGGCTCGCGGGTGTATATCTTGTGGATTTATGGTTTTTATTATCCTTTAAATTCTGACGTATTAGACGTTTTGTAAAAGTTATTCACACTTACTTGAATGTGAGTGAAATGTTTGAACAAATTAACGAAGTGTTTATCAATTTAGTTTGGAGGATGGTTATCAACGTAAGTTATCAGATTTTAATGGAAGGTTGATGTTTCACGTGTTAGCCCTCCAGATTGGGTGAGTTATCCACAGGTGAATTAGAATATCAACATCAGAGGTCCTAGTTCCCAGTTTGCGCGAATAGGTACTTCGTATTTTTTGTCTTGGGTAATGTAGAGGTAGACGCTTTCAGGTTCCTCATTTTTAAAGATGTTGCCGGCATCCCAAACTCCATTATTGTTCCTGTCCACTATTACTCGGATTTTATAGTTCTGTGGAGAGAGGAAGTTGAATGAATGTTTTGGTTTGTCTCGGACCTCCTCGATTATTTCTCCCCCGGCTGTTAGTAGTTGAATGACGTAGTGAGGCTCTTTTGTTTGAGCTTCTACCAACAATGTTCCTGTTTGGGATGCCTCGACTAATGGGATTGCTATAATGGTTTGTTTAGAGCTGTCTGACTCGATACTTACGAAGGCGCCCTGGCCAAGATGGAGCTCTGTTTTGAATTTAATGTTCTTAAAAAGGGAGTCTTTGTGAATGTCCTTTTTTAATTCAAGCTTTTTGTGGATTGGTTCGTACGCAAAGTCTTCAGGAGTTATAGGGACAGTTAACGCGCTATCGGTTTTGATGAATATGCTGTCATAGTTGAGTTCGGTTAAGGGCTTGTTAAATGTCCAGTGGTATTGGAGTTGGCCTTTCGCTAAGTTGTAGTTCACCTTACCGCCTTTTACCTGAAAGTCTTCGGGGATAAAGTTGGGCTCGACAGCTTTTATGTAGATAGTGGTGTCAATTGGTTGGATTACGCTGTCAACTGCGTGAAGGGTGATGGCCAGGCTGTCGACTATATTTTTGGGATTGTAAAGGATAACTTCGGATTGGTTAGCTCCATAGGAGTGTATGATAGAGTCGTTTATATCGGCAGTTAAGTCATAGGTGTTGACTGCTTTGTTGAAAGCGAAGCGCGTGAACAGGCCAGTATTTCTTGTGCTATTAAGTTTTGGTGGACGTGTATCCAGAGTTACCAAGGGGATGGTCAGTGAATCCGACTTGCCGTGGAGTTCAATGGATTCGCTCAAGAAGCCAAAGCGTTCCGTACGACTTTCGACTTTCAGGTTCTTGTTTTTGTCATCGAAGGCGTAGATCCGATAGGTTCCATCTTTGATGTTCTCCAAACTGAACCGACCCTTTTTATCGGCAATAGTGAAGTATGTAGGTGTATGTTCAAAAATGTCGAATGTGTCGGCCTGGTATATTGCAACTGTTATTTTTTCAGGAATCTTTTCAGAAAGTGCAAGTTTGACTTTGCCAGTAATTAAGGCGGAGTCGATGTCAGGTCCGGTGCTGAAAGCAAGTCGGAGGTTGATAGGCGGATTACCTTCGGTTAGGTCTTTGACACCTTCCCGAAATGCAATCGTGTAGGTTGTGCTGTCCTGCCATCCGTCTTTTGGAGTTATGGAAACAGTGTTCTTTTTGAATTTGAAGTCCACGTCTTTTCCAACTTGAGGGGAGATTAGGATTTCGTCTTTGGCATTGAACAAGGTTACATATTCATCAAAGGTGACGTCAACTGTTTTACCACCGAAGTTTTTTTGCTTGTGTTCCGGGTTGGACTTAATAAGTTTTGGCGGGATGGTATCCTTCGGTCCACCCATGGGTGTTGTTTGATTGGCGCATTGCCATAGCGGGAAGGAAAGGATAAGACTGACTACCAGAATGGCCCATTTACGCATGGCTGGCAAGATATACAAGACTGGAGTAATTGTTGTTTGCTTTGGCTTTTCGATTTGATTGATAGCCAGAGAGGAGTGCCTTGATTGGGGTCAGCAGGTTATGAGATCCATGGTTCTTATATTTCTCACTGAGTAACGAAACGTAATAGGCATCCAATTTCATCGGATAAATTTCATCGAGTTTAAATCCGTTTTGATTGAGAAGTGCTTTCATCGTGGATTTCGAAAAGTGCCAAAGGTGTCTCGGTACATCATAGGCCGCCCAGTATTGTTTATATTTTTCAGCGTCTGCTGATTCCACATTTGGAACTGCTACAAATATCAATCCGTCTTTTTTCAAAGTGGTTTTTAGTAGTGTTAATATTTGGTTAGGATCGTGCAGATGTTCGAGTACATGCCAGAGCGTGATGACGTCTTGTGAACGGTCAGGCAGACTCAAAGATTGCGTTACCCTAGTTGCCCCGAGGAGTTCATTGGCTTTTTTTCTGGCGAGCTCCGAGGGTTCAACACCACTTACGTTCCATCCCACTTTTGACATGTGTTGCAAAAATTCACCTGTCCCAGATCCGAAGTCGAGTAGGATACCTGCCGATTTCTTTTTAGAGATAATTCCTTCTTTCCAGCTTAGTGCGTTTTGTCTTGCCTTAAGATAGATAAAGTCGAAGATGCTTTTTGATGTTCCCGTATGTGAGATGTAATCTTCAGACAGGTAGTATTTGCCAATTGATTGCTGGGTTGGCCTTGGATTGGTGAGATGAAAATTGCATTGATTACACTTTTGAATCTGGAATACTTCCTGGCTTTGTGTGAAATCTTTGCATTGAAGAACATTCGAAAAGGATTCACCTTCACAGATTGGGCATCGCGTGATCGTTTCGAGTAGCATTCGAAGTTTACTTGCCCATGTATATAGTCAACACAGAGATGTCAGCGGGGGATACGCCACTGATGCGCGAAGCCTGCCCTAAGGTTTCTGGCCGCATCCTTTTTAGTTTTTCCCTAGCTTCCGAGGATAACGCTTTAACCCGATCGTAATCGAAGTCACTTCTTATTTGGTAGTTCTCCAACCCTTCAATTTTTTGTGCGAGTTTTTCTTCACGGTCAATGTAGGTCAGGTACTTCACTTGAATTTCGGCTTGCTCTTGCACGTCATTTGCGAAAGTTGAAACATAGTCATTTATGGATGCGTGAACCTTACGCAGCTCCGTCATGCCAATCTCTGGTCTCTTAAGGAAGTTGACCACGGGTACTCTTTCTCTGATGACTGCAGACTTTAGCTCTGTGAGTTGAGGGTTGACTGTAGTTGGATCAACTTTGAGTTTTTCCAGTTCGGCTATCAGTTCGTTTACCTTCTTCTTTTTCTCGAGAACTTTGTTGAGTCTTTGTTCATCGGCCAGGCCAATTTTATGTCCGATTTCTGTTAACCTGAGGTCGGCATTATCCTGACGGAGGAGAATACGATACTCCGCCCTTGACGTGAACATGCGGTACGGCTCGATAGTGCCTTTGTTAACAAGGTCGTCAATGAGTACGCCTATGTATGCTTCGGACCTTTTCAGCACGAGGGGCTCTTTCTCGTTGATTTTGTTGTGCGCATTTATTCCGGCCATGAGGCCTTGGCATGCGGCTTCTTCGTAGCCTGTTGTGCCATTAATTTGGCCTGCAAAGTACAGATTGTCAACTAGTTGAGTCTCCAGGGAACGCTTTAGTTGGGTAGGAGGAAAGTAGTCATACTCTATGGCATAACCTGGCCTGAACATTTTGGCGTTTTCAAAGCCAGGGATTTTTGTCAAAGCCTTGTATTGGATGTCCTCAGGTAGTGAAGTTGAAAATCCATTAACGTAGATCTCGATCGTATTCCATCCTTCCGGTTCCACAAATATTTGGTGTCGGTCCTTGTCTGCGAACCGATTGATTTTGTCTTCGATCGATGGGCAATATCTCGGGCCGAGGCCTTGGATGCGACCCTGGAACATTGGCGACTTGTCAAATCCTTTTTCCAGTTCTTCGTGTACATCGTGGTTGGTATAGGTGATCCAACAGCTTCTTTGTTCTTTTAGGGTAGTCGTGTCGGTAAAGGAGAACTTAGAGGGGCTTTCGTCCCCTGGCTGTTCCTCCATTTTGGAATAGTCAAGTGACCGACCATCGATCCTCGGAGGTGTACCCGTTTTCATTCTGCCTGATTCAAAGCCAAGATTAACAAGTTGCTCAGTTAGTCCTGTTGCGGCCTTCTCCCCTGTCCTTCCACCACCAAAGTGCTTTTCTCCGATATGTATTAAGCCGTTGAGGAATGTTCCATTCGTCAGGACTACCGCTTTGGCTTTAATTTCTAATCCAAGTGAGGTGTTAACACCCATCACCTTGTTATCCTTCACCAGTAGACCAGAAACCATTTCTTGCCAGAAATCGACATTCGGGGTCTTTTCAAGCATCAATCTCCACTCCTCTGCAAATCTAGCCCGGTCGTTTTGCGTTCGGGGGCTCCACATGGCAGGCCCTTTGGACCTGTTTAGCATTCGGAATTGGATCATTGACCTGTCTGATACAATGCCAGAGTACCCTCCTAGCGCATCAATCTCTCGAACAATCTGGCCCTTTGCCACGCCTCCCATAGCCGGATTGCATGACATCTGCCCGATTGTGCCCATGTTCATAGTGATCAACAATACTTTCGATCCCATGTTAGCCGCAGCAGCTGCAGCTTCACACCCGGCATGACCGGCTCCCACTACTATGATATCGTATTCCTTAAACATTGCTCATTTTTTGTTTCACGTGGAACGTTCGCCTTGAAACGGGTGCCCCTAAGCGGGGAGTTCCACGTGGAACATTTAATTACTTGCGCAAAGATAGATAAGCTTCCTCTTTTTTGCGCATTTGGGCCTTATCGGCTGGTTTCTTGTCTTTATAGCCCAAAAGATGGAGGATCCCATGAATCAGCACTCGGTGCAGCTCCAGGTCAAAGCTTTGATCGAACTTCTGGGCATTTTCCCTCACGCGGTCTATACTTATGAAAACGTCTCCCGATATCTCCTTTCCGTCAGAATAGTCAAATGTGACGATATCGGTGAAGGAATCATGTTTTAAGTATTCAGTGTTGATTTGATGCAGATACTTATCTGTGCAGAAAATATAGTTCAGGTTTCCAGTCTGAGCTTTCTCGGACTCAATGGCCTTCCTCAGCCAGGAAGCAGTTTTTCGCGGATGATCTAATTTGAAAGAGAGGCCTTCAGAGAAAAACCGAAGGGCCATTATTTAGTTATTGATGTAGAAACTCAACTCCACTACCCTTCCCTGGTCCTTAAACTCAACCTCGTCAGAAAGGTGTTTCATTAGAAAGATTCCACGGCCACCTGGTTTTTCAAGGTTTTCAGGCGCGGTTGGATCGGGTAGGTTTTGGTAGTCGAATCCCTGGCCTTCGTCCTCAACGTGGAATTTGATGAGGCTGTCATCCAAGGAAAGAATAAGGGCCACATTCTTAGAGGAATTATTTTGGTTGCCGTGTCTGATCGCGTTGTTTACGGCCTCTGTTACGGCAATCATGATGTTTCCGTAGATATCATCGTTGAGGTGGAACTTCTCCTTCGCATTGTCGATGAAGCTTTCAATCATCCGGATGTTTTCCGACAAGGACGGGATTTCAATGCGAATACTGTTCATTTAGACGATCTCCTGGTTTTAAGTTGCAAAGCACCTCCGGCAGATTTTAATCATTTGAGTTTTCAATCCGCTTAAAGTACTCGTTAACCTCCTTCTTGTAGTATGGGTACAATTTGGGAGGTACCGTTTTCAACAATTCTACTTCTTTTTCCTTTAATCTTAAATACTCTTCAAATGCGCGTGGAATTTCTTTCTGATAGTCCTTCGCAGTTTCTCCTTTACGTTCGTCATCGAGGTTTTGTTCTCTCATTGACTTTTCTGCTTCCAGCAATCGGGTAAGAATATCCTGTTGTCTTCTGATTGTCTGTTCTGTTATCCTCTTGTTAACCAGATCCATTTCTGTTTGTTCCATCTTTCCGGGAATATCATTGCCGAGGCTCTTGCCTCCATTCTGTTCCAGTTTCTCCTGCATCTCCTGCAGTGCTCGCCTGATCCTCTCCTGCTCGGCAGCCATCTTGGCCAACTCCTCGGAAAGCTCACGACCACTTTTACCACTGTTTTTTAGCTGTTGAATCTGATTGTTCAATTGTTGTTGTAGCTCGCCCAAACTTTGTTGCCCCTTGGATTTTCCTTTTCCTTTCGATGGCATTGCATTCGCCATCATATCCATCATCATATCGAAATGATCGTTGAGCATCAACGCAAGGTTGTTAATGCTGGTCATTGACAACTGCATTTCCGATCCGGCATTTCCTTTTCTTCTTTCCTTAATATTTTCTACTGCTTTGTCTACATGGTCATTGAGTGATCCGACCTCCCGGGTCACAATAGAACCCATGAATGGATCACGCTTGGCGAGAGATAACAAGCTGTCTTCCAGCACTTTAGAGTCGTCTTTGATCTTTAATTGCTGTTGACTGAGTTGCACATATTTAGGATCTGTCTGCTGAACCTGATTAAATTCTTTCATCAACGATTCCTGATCGTAGGAAAGTTTTATCAGGCCGTGGAGAATCTGACGAAGGGATTCCAGATTGCCCATATCGATTTCCATCTGCATAGTGTTTTGCATTCCCTGAAGTTGCTGCTGCATATCTTTCATTTTTTGCAGCGACTTCTTTTGCGAATCCATCGACTTCTTAGGTTCGCCCTGTTCAAGCGATTCTTTACTTTGCTGCTGCGCATCTTTCACCTCTTCCATCTCTTCGTCAGAAGGTGTGCTCGCATCCTTGTTGATCTCTTCACCGATCTTTTCGAGCTCATCCACAGTCTTTTCGAATTGATCAAATTCTTTACTCAGCCCCTCCTGTTCTTTGGCCAAATCCTCGCTTGAGGGCTTTTCCTGGCCGTTCTCACCATTTTTGGCGTCACTGGATTTACTGTCCTGTTGGGCTTTTTTATCACTTTTTTCCTTTGACTCACCGCCTTCATTGTCAGATTTGGTGTCATCCTTATTCTCGACTTTCTCGCCAGCGGCTTCCTGTGTCTTTTCCAGAAGTTGCTCCTGTTTCTCGGACTGCTTGGTAATCTCCTGAATCGCCTGATCAAGTTTGTAATCAAACTGTAGCTGCTTGAATAATTCAAGCGTACGTTCCAATTCTTTTTCAAGGTTGATCTCCTTGCGATCCATTTTGTCGAGCAGTTTCTGAACCTGCGACAAGTCCGAATTTTCACGCATCAGCTTCTCCAGCTCCTCAAACATTTTCTTTGTCTCCTCATCCAGGAGTTCGTCCATCAACTTCTGAATCTGCTCGGTCTTCTCCTTTATCTTCTCGTCCATTTCTGACAGAGACTCCTTCTTCTCGTTGAGCAACTCATTTTGCTTCTGCAGTTCATTAACCAATTGGTCGAGGTTCTCCTTCTGCTTAATAAGGTCTTCAAGCATCTTTTTGTCCTGCCACTCCATCACTTGCTTGCCCTTTAATTTTTGCTGGGCTTCGTCAATGGATTCGCGAAGATCTTTCGCCTTCTTCAGGCTTTCATCAATTTTGTTTTCAGTGGACTCTTGTGCGCGGGTAATATCGGCTTTCATCTCCTCTTCACTTGGCAATGAAAAAACATAAGACGATGAACGTGTCGACTTTCTGCCGTTCACTCCATCATTGTCCCACACCTCCAGATAATAATTAATTCTTTCGCCTGGCTGAAGGTCGAGTGAGTCAAGATTCCATTGATGAAAGAAACTCTGCTGAAGCTGATTCTTGTTGACCGGTATATTGATGGACTTTTCTTCATTCACGACATCATTCAATACCTTTTGATATTTCAAAGCAAGTGCAGTGACACCGTAGTCATCACCGATACTGCCACCAAGAAGAATGGTCTTATAAAGAACGGAGTCGCGTAAATGATCCACCGTGATTTGAGGATGCTGGTCTTTGATCACGTTAATTGAATATGTGATTTGATCCTTGTTCTTTGAATGGTCGTTCTCCAGCGCAATCCAATATCCATCGGAGTTCTTAAAATTCTGACTGTGCATAAAAGACTGATTGTCAGTGCTTTGCATAGTATTTTGAATGTTGGCTGATGAAAACCCAATGGTTGCCTTTTTTGCATTGGCAGCGCCTATTTGCCAGGTCACGCGGGTGCCCTCTGGTATTTCGAGATTACCAGTATTGAAAAGCACCTCAGGTTGGTTGCCCAGATACCTTGGATATTCCAGGGTGACCTTGAGGTTAGTTAACTCCGGACGATTGATTAGTTGAATGACGTAGCTATCCGAATAGAATCCCGATGCCAAAAACTGAAATGGGATTTCGGTCTGAAGTTTTTCAAATGTATAAGTAAAGTCCGTTGCTGAAAGGGCTTCCATCTTAAAGCGCTGACTTCCGGATTGGATGTAAACCGCTTCCGGAAGAGCCTCACCTGCCACCTCGAGGTTCAGCGTAAAATCTTCATTAAGGAAGGCATTGAGATTTTTATTTTGAACTGAGAAAGTGAACGGTGCCTGGGGTGAAAATTCTCGATTGAACTGAACAATTCGCTGCGTGCTTTGGGTAAAGATCCCCTGGTTAACAAAAAGTAAAACCAGCATTATTCCGAGTGGAATGAAGAAATACTTTAGGTATCTCTTGTTCTCACCGAGGTCAATGGCGCTCTCAAAGGAGATATTTTCAAATTGTCGGGATTTCTGAATGATGCCGGCTTGCAGCAGTGCACTTTCATGCT
>JBFWZR010000043.1:0-32296 GCA_050185175.1 Cyclobacteriaceae bacterium | reverse complement strand
AATCAGGTGGATCAGGTAAAATCAATGATAACTGACATGCCTGGTATCTCTTCTGTAACAAGTCATTCTTATTTGCCTGGCGAAAATCTCCGGCATGTGGAGTTGGTACAAAGAGAGGGGGCTGATAGAGCAGGGGCGGTGATCATGAAGTTCATGCCTATCGACTATGACTACTTTTCAACTTTCGATATCGACTTTGCTGCGGGGAAAGACTTTGCAGCCGGTGAAACAAGCAGGCCAGACACCGTTCAGCTCATTGGAGACCTTGTGCTCAACCAAGCTGCCATAAGAGCTCTTGGCTTTAGCAGTGCTGATGAAGCTGTGTCACAACCCATAGATCTGCTGCATTCATTCGGAGCGATTTCTAAAACGAGAGTCAGGGGTGTAGTCAATGACTTTGACCAGCTTGCGTTGGATGGTACAAAATTCCCCATGGCATTTGCGTTGGTCCGGGACAGCCATTGGTGTTGTGATTCTGAATTTCTCAGTTTCAAGCTTGAGTCTACAGACTATGAGGATTTGGTTTCAAAAGTGGAATGGGTATATCGCGAAGTATTTCCTGAAGAATCGTTTCAATATTTTTTTGTTGACGATTATTTCAATCAGGCATATCAGTCTCACGTTTCATTTGGTAAACAAGTAGCGCTATTTTCAGCGGTGGCTACTATTCTGGCATTATTCGGGCTGGTGGGTATTTCGATGCACACAGCTAACAAAAAACAAAAAGAAATTGCCGTGAGGAAAGTACACGGGGCATCAGTGTCTCAGATATTCACTCGATTATCCAGCCAAATCATGATGCTGGTGGTGGCTGGGTTTGTTTTGGCCGTCCCGTTATCGTATTGGTTTTCGACACAATGGCTTGAAGGCTTTGAAGACAGGACTGTGATCGATTGGTTCACTTTTGCAATTCCTCTGATCTGGGTAGTATCGGTGTCACTGATTGCGGTGTTTTATAATACCATCAAAGCAGCGTTCACCAATCCGGTGGAGATATTGAGAAGTGAGTAACTATACATTTAGGAGATCTTCTTTCAGCACCCGATCAAGTGTTGATAAAAGGAAGTCAGCGTCATTGCTGTCGAAGAGCATCGGTGGTTTTATCTTAAGAACGTTTTCGTAGGGGCCATCTGTGCTCATCAGGATTCCCAGTTCCCGCATTCGGTTGGTGAGGTAAGTTGCCTGCTTTGTGCCCGGTGTTTTATTCTTATCTAATACCAACTCGATACCGAGGAAAAGGCCCATGCCTCGCACATCACCGATTATGGGATGCTGGTTCTTTAGTTCGTTAAGTCCTTTGATGAGGTAAGTGCCAGTCCGGTCTGCATTAGCCTGTAGGTCTTCCTCCTGGATCACCTTCAGAACTTCAAGCCCGATTGCGCTGGATACTGGATTGCCTCCAAACGTATTGAAATACTCCATTCCGTTGGCAAAAGCATCGGCAATCTTTCGGGTTGTTACCACCACCCCCAGTGGATGTCCGTTGCCAATGGGTTTACCTATAGTGACAATATCCGGCACCACTCTCTGGGTTTCAAAAGCCCAAAAATGCGTTCCCACACGTCCACACCCCGTTTGTACCTCGTCAGCAATACATACGCCTCCGGCAGCCCTTACCGCTCTGTAGGCTTCGTTCAGATATCCATCAGGCAGCACAACCTGGCCCCCACAACTCAAAATTGACTCACAGATGAAGGCTGCTGGAGCGGTGCCCTTGACCTTCATGGTCTCGATCGCGTCACGTATATGTGAAGCGTACTTTTTCCCTGCATCTGGCTCGGAGGCATATTTTCCCCTGTAGATATCTGGAATTGGTACAACGTGTATGTGATCGGAGGGACCCTTTCCACCTTTGCCGTCAAATTTGTACGAACTGATTTCTACACATGCATTTGTGTTACCATGGTATCCAACCTCCACCACGATCATGTCTTTTCGGTTAGTGTAGGTCTTTGCCATTCGTAGTGCCAACTCGTTGGCCTCACTGCCTGAGTTGACCAAATAAGCAACGGATAGTTCACTTGGAAATGTCTTCAGCAACTCCTCGGTAAACTCTATAACATTCTTGTGAAGATAACGAGTGTTGGTATTGAGCACGGCCATCTGTCTCTGGCCAGCAGAAACCACGCGTGGATGTTCGTGACCAACGTGAGCAACGTTGTTGACGGTATCTAAATATTTTCTGCCCGTAGTATCGTAAAGATGTTGCCGATAACCGCGTACCATGTGAAGTGGCTTTTGATATGAAAGACTCAGGTTCTTTCCCAAATGTTCGTGTCTAGATTGCCTGAGTTCGTTCTCTCCACGAGAGTCGATCACTGGTGATCGCTTGTTTGCAATTAACCACCACGGGTCAGGACAAACGCTCATCCAAACTTCCTTCATCAGAGGTAGTGCTACTCCCGGAAAGTCACCCTCGTTGTCAAGCAGGTCCAGTATTATCTGAAAGTGCAGGTGAGGCGACCAGCCACCATTCTCATGAAGGTCACCCAGTGTAGCAATCGGTTCGCCAGCTTTCAGTTTGTCACCTGGCTTTAGTTTTTGAATTGATGATCTGTTAAGGTGACCATATAGGGTATAAAATGTTAACTCAGGTAAAACATCATGCTTTAGAATGACAGTAGGGCCATAGTTACGATCTCCCGCATTGTCGACCACACTTACAACTACACCGTCTATTGGAGCGAAAATAGCTTCACCTGCAGAGAGAAACAGGTCCAGACCGATATGAACAGTTCTCCATTCCGGCCCTTCATTACCCTCAAAGTTGAACTCTTGCGATGTGTAGAAGGGACGTGTTTCATTATACTTCCCGATCGCAAGTTTCTTTCCGGAGGAATTGATCAGATCAGAAATTTTAGCATCCAATCTCTCACTGTTCAGCACCGTGTTCTGGCCACCGAGGTCCAGGCTACCTACGGATAAATCAAGCCAATGCGAGTCCTTGCTCACGTCATATTTTACGATGGGGTGGAGTGTGGCCTTCGATGCCCACTCCGTAAATCGGTTGTGGCTCGAATGTGCAGGTAAACCACAGGCCTCGCGGAATGTAAAGTACGCGAGAGAGGGAGAGATGCTCTTCATTTTTTCAAGCAGGTCCCAAGCGCCTTGATCGCTAATCTGCAGATAGATGTTGTCTGGTTCTTCTTCGCGATTGATTTCTGAACATACCACACTGATGAGAAGACGACCGGCTGTTAAAGAGAACAGTGCCTTCAACTCTTCGTCACGAAGAGGAAATATTTCGTGGTATCCTTTTACAATATGGAAGGCAGCACCTAAAGGATCGGGCTTATGCATGAGTCCATACGCCAGTGCTATAGCAAGATCATTTACCGTGTGGGAGTAAACGGCATCTCCAAAATCGATGACAGAGGGGATGGTCGGATCAATTGGATCATGGCTGACCAGAACGTTATAGTCGTTGGCGTCATTGTAGATCACGCTTCTTCTGAGGGAAGATTCTATGGATAAAACCCATTGACGATGCACTGCCAGGAAATGCTCTAACAAGCCCTTCCGCGACTCGTCTTTCATTTTGGCTACATGGGGCTCGATCCATTTCAGCTGAGCTACGTCCCACTTTATAAAGCGGTCGGATGCCGGATGGTTGAAGTCCTTGAGTGCTTTACTTAACTTTCCTGTGAGACCTCCTAATTGCTTGAGAACATAAGGTGTATGCGGGTTTACTTTAGCCAAAGGTCTACCTTCAACCCAGGTCAGTAGCCTGATAAATCGGGTACCATCGCCTTCCTTAATCGTTAAAATCGGCTTGCCGGTTATGCTATCAACCGCCTTTGGAATATCAAGACCAAGACCTGCCTTATCCAAATGCCTCATTAGCGCATTTTGGAACTCCAGATTCTCAAGCTTCTCGCTGCTGTTAGCAATCTTGAAAGTGAACTGCTTGCCATCGGCAGTGTCTAGCCTGTAGTTCAGGTCGATTTCACCGGGTAATGGAGTTAGTTTCCCCTGGAGGTTGAAGTGTGTTTTTATCAGTTGGGAAACATCTTCAAGGGAGTAGGTCATGAGCTCAGTTTGTCTAAACATCAAATTTATACCAAAATTGGTCGCTTCATTCTGATCACCTGCTTAAATAGACACCTCTTTTCGCGCCCTGTAACTTCCTGCGAAAATCTTCGTACACGCACTTATTGGACTAGAATGAAGCCGCCTCAACTTCAGTAGATAGTCTTCAAAATATTCATTTTGATTTAAGTTGACCTAACCCTTATCATTACCCGATGAAAAGCAAATTTCTACTGGTTGTTGGCATATGCCTTTCCCTCTCAGCTTTCTCTCAGTCGAAGAAAGCTTATGAATACACTGTTGATCTTACCAGAGTTGTTGACGACAAACTGTATGTCGAGTTAGCTCCACCTTCACTCACACAGGACGAGATTACCTTCTATCTGCCAAAGATCATACCCGGAACCTATGCGGTTCAGGATTACGGACGTTTTGTCTCCGACTTCAAGGCGCTGGACAAAAAAGGAAACCCGTTGCCAGTCGAAAAACTCGACACGAATTCATGGAAAATAAAAGGTGCTAAAAAGCTTACTAAGATCAGCTACTGGATAGAGGATAGTTTTGATACCCAGTTGGCTGGCCCGGATATCTTTTGGCCGGCCGGTACCAATATCGAAGAGAACAAAAACTATGTGCTGAACCCCAGTGGGTTTTTTGGATACTTTGATCAAATGAAACAGGAGCCTTTCCGCTTCAACATCATTAGGCAGAAAGATTTTTACGGTTCAACCGGATTAATACCAGAGAAGTCAAATGAGCCGCTATCAAATTTGAAGCTGGAAGCTAAGCCCGGACCAGACAAAAGGGTAGACGTTTTCATGGCTGAAGATTTTGACCGTCTTGCTGACTCTCCGTTGATGTACGCCAAAACTGATACTGCTGTGATCAAGGTTGCAAATACGGAAGTGTTGATTGGTTCGTATTCCCCCAATGGTGTGGTATCTGCGAAGGAGATTGCCAATAGTGTGAAGGAAGTGTTGATGGCGCAGAAAGAATACCTGGGTGGTACGCTGCCAGTCGAGAAGTATGCCTTCATTTTTTACTTCACAGATCAGCCAGTGACTTCATACGGAGCACTGGAGCATTCTTATTCCTCATTTTATTACATGCCTGAGCGATCCATCGATCGCATGAAGCAGAACCTTCGTGATTTTGCGGCTCATGAGTTCTTTCATATCGTGACTCCACTTACCATTCATTCAGAAGAGATTGGACATTTTGACTTTAACGATCCTAAGATGTCGAAGCACCTTTGGTTGTATGAAGGAGTGACGGAATATTTCTCTGGCAACATGCAGGTGAAGTATGAATTGATCACGCCAGATCAATACCTTGGAATTCTTCGCCAAAAGTTGCTAACCGCTGATGGGTTTAAGGATGATCTCCCTTTTACTGAGTTTAGCGAACGCGTACTTGATGAATATGGCGACCAGTTTTACAATGTTTACCAGAAAGGAGCGATCATAGGAATGTGTCTTGACATCAAGCTGCGCAAGCTCTCAGATGGTAAATATGGACTTCAGAATTTGATTGCTGACCTCTCCAAAAAATACGGAAAGAACCAATCATTTAATGATGATGAGTTGTTTTCCGAAATAGGAAAACTAACTTATCCTGAGATTGAGGAATTTTTAAGAACCTATGTAGCAGGGCCTGCTTCCCTGCCCTTAGAATCTGTTTTTAAGGACGTTGGAGTAAAGTACGAGAAAGATCAAAAGCAGATAGATATCAGCCTGGGTTTTGATAATAGCAATGTCACTGTTACTCAATACAATGAGTCACCAATAATTACCTTCCAGAATGCAGCGAGAATGAACGCTCAAGGCAAAGCTCTTGGGTTGAAAGATGGCGACATGCTGGTGAAGGTCAATGATGAAGCATTGCCCGCGCTGGGTCCTGACTTCAGTGCATTCATTACCAAACACAAGAGTGCGATGAAGGAGGGCGGAAAGATTTCTTATACCGTCTTACGTAAAGCTGAATCTGGCGACTATGTGGAGACAAGACTAGAAGCAACGATCACAGCTGTTGAGTTGAGTAAACGTCATTCGATCTCCTTTGATGAAAATGCGACAGAAGAACAACTGAAGCTGAGAAGGGCATGGCTGGTTCCAGCTGAGTAATGGCTAAGAAGTAAGTTCTGCCTCAGCCTCCATTTCAATCAGGTACTCATCTCCAATGAGATTGGCGTTGATAAGTGTATTGGCAGGCTGAATGTTTTTGAAACGTTCGCCATGCGCGCGCGCGATAGGTTCCCAGTTGGCTACGTTACGTACGTAAATGCGAGTTCGCACCACATCGTCTAGCGTGCCGCCAAGGGATTGAATCGCGCCTTCGATTTTGTCGATCACAAAATGCATTTGTGCAGCAGGATCATTTCCGCCAATGGCTTTATCACCGTGCGTTGCAGTAGTCCCGGAAACCAGGATTCGATTTCCCTTTCTTACAGCACGTGAGAACCCTGCCATATCCTCCCATATTGTGCCACTGAGCGCTTTGATCTTTCCGGTAGAATCCGTTGTCGTTGGAAAGGGTGGAGGAATATTATCAACATGATGACTTAAATCTCCAGATGCAGTGAGATAGGGCGGCTTACGATATTCATCTCCACAATCTCCAGGAATTGCGCTGAACGCAGAGATCACTTCTTTTATCTTGTTGGTACTTGCTGAGTCAAGAGAGAACTCAAGTAACTTTTTGTTTTCATCGATGTGATCACTTAAGCCGGGGCGAGCACCTATTATGACTGCGCCAACTGCTGGGTCTTCAAGCATAAACCGACTTGCGATTAAGGGTATTGTGAGTTTGTATTTTTTCGCAATTGAATCCAACACCTGAAGCATCGACTGAAACAGACTCCATCCACCTGCAGCATCAATGAATCTTTTGTATTTCATCTGCGACCACGAAAGTGATTTTGTAATCTCAGGTTCAGGTTTGCCTAGCCATTTCTCAGAAAGGAACCCACCGGCAATGGTGCCGAATGCAAGTATCTTCACATTGTGAGATAGGCAGAACTCGTGCATGGCTTTGGAAGCGCGCTGATCCAACAAGGAATAACATACTTGATTGGAAACGAGGTCAATGCCAGAGGTAATGGCAATTCGAAGATGCGCAGTATCGAAGTTAGTGACACCCAGATTTTTAATCTTCCCATTTTCTTTTATTTCCTGAAGCCAGAAGAGACAATCAAGCCACGTGGGGTCAGCATAATTCCAGGCATGGAACTGAAGCAAGTCAAGGGACTGAGCTTGCATACGAGTTAGAGATCGGTCGACAGCCTCAATCACATCTTGTTTTGAAACCTTGCCGGGCTTTGGTACCCATTTGGTTAGCAACTGAACCGGGGCAGCTTTGTATTGTTTGGCAAACAAGCCCGCGATCTCCTCTGCAGACCCATAGTGGTCAGCCATGTCAAAGGTGGTGAGGCCGGCATCAGCATAGGCGTTCATGCCCATAGCCATCTTATTCTGATCGACCGATTTGCCATCTCGTTCCAGATCTGCCACTTGCCAAAGGCCAGTGATCACTTTGGATACTTTGAGGGATGGAGAAAGAGAAGTCCACTTTTCAGTCGATGGCATATGTTTATCTTTACGCAGGGGTTAAAAATACCCTCTGAGGGATTCAAAACCTCATTTCACAATCTAAAATATCTATAGATGAAGCCAGTAGACATCAAGGAGAAGTTCTCTCTATTTTCTGAAACGTGGACACCCAAACTGATTGGTGAACTCAATGGACAGTATGTAAAACTGGCTAAAGTAAAGGATGAGTTTGTGTGGCATAGTCACGAGAACGAAGATGAGTTGTTTATGATTTTTAAAGGAACACTTTATATGGACTTCCGTGATCGCACTGAAGTGGTGAAGGAGGGGCAAATGATCATCGTGCCGAAAGGGGTTGAACACAATCCCAGAACCAACGGAGAGGAAGTATGGGTGCTCTTGTTTGAGCCAAAGGACACTGCACATACCGGTGCAGTTGAACATGAAAGGACTGTGCACGATCAAAAGTGGATTTAAGTAAGTTGACTGACTTGGCTATTCTGGCGGAAGACTGTTGAATAACGCCCTAACATCGCCTCCGGTTTGACTCAACTTTTTGCGCTCTCTAAAGTAGATGACACTAGCCACGCTCATCACAATCAACCAAACAGGTGTGGAGTGGAAATACCATGCATCGACCTCACTTCTAAGGTCTTTTGCAATATGAACCACCAAAAAAACAGAAAGTAGCAAGACACCGAAAATTGAAAAACCTAATTGGACAGATCGATTTTTGAACACACTGATTGATGACGCAATCGCAGGATTTTTGGTTGGCAGCGTGATAACGGTTAAACACATCAAAAGAAAATTTACAAGCATTGAAGTGACCATGATATCAATACCAAGAAAGAAGTCGCCAGCGAAGTGACTTCCGAGTATCCCGATGGATGCCATCAAGCCACTGGCGACAATGGCATTTTTTGGTGTTTTCCATTTGGTATCCACTTTGGCAATCGACTTGGGAAAAATTCCGTCTTCTGCCCAAGCAAACATCAGACGAGAGACTGATAGAATCATGGCAGGCAAGTCATTGAGCAGCGCTATCGCGGCTCCGACCACGATGGCAATCGCCAGAGCTGAAGGGAGAAAGTAACCAAGGATGCCAGCAGCGGTAATGTCCTGTTGCAAAGCCTGTGCGGCCACGAACTGCCACGGAACAGCATGATAAACTGAACTTGTAAAGAGAAAGTAAAAACACCCGACCGAAAGGATTGCGATGAGTATCGCTAAGGGTAAATTTCGAGTTGGATTTTTGGCTTCGCCTCCTGCTTGAGCAATGGAGTCAAACCCAATGAAACTCGAGAAGAGCAACGCGGCAGCAGCAAAGAATACTGACCAATGGAATTCTGCCGGTTCAAGAGACACGGTGACACCTTGTTCAACGGCCATCAAATTGACAAATTCCTCTTGGGTAAACACGAATCCACTGACGATGACAATTGCACCGAGTGCAAACATAAGAATCATCAATGGAATTACCGTCCGCTCGTAAGTGGTAACTCCTTTTAAGTTGATGTAAACGAAAGTCCACAAGAGCACCAACGCCAGACTAACCCTCACTGCCCCCATCTCCAACACTTCTGCAACTTGAACTGCGCCAACCTGACTGGCAATATCTCTGAAAAAGGGAATGATCACGTATGAAATCACACCGATGGCAATGCACAAGCCGAACCACTGAGAAAAGCTGGCAACGAAACCGAGGTAAGGTGACAGCCCCCGGCTCGCGTAAATATAACTTCCGCCAGCTCTGGGCATAGCCGATGCCAATGTGCTATAACTGAATGCGGCCATGAGCGCAGGTATAGCGGCAAAAAGAAAAGCCGGTAAAACATAGGGACCGATTCCAGGCACATTTTTTTGAATCATAAATGGAACAACGTAGATCGATGCTCCAAGCATGGAGCATATTCCCGTTGATGCCAGACCAAGCAAACTGAGATGACGTGACAGACTGACTTTGCTCAAGTTATCTTTTAGGTTGATTCTTTATATTTATGAGGATGATCGGCTAAAGATAAACACAATTGTCAATCGGATGCGATAATGAGAGAAAGCGTTAGGTCATTTTTGCTTGCGGCTACATTCCTTCTGACCAGTGTCTTGGTGGGTACACTTGGCTACATGATCATTGAGGGATACAATGGGTTGGATGCATTTTACATGACCATGCTCATTGTCTCTTCGGTGGGATTCGGTGAAGTATTGCCCCTAAGTGACGCGGGAAAGATTTTTACGAGCGTGTACATGGTGCTTAATCTGGGAATCTTTGCCTACATCGTGTCGGTGATTAGCAGGTATATTTTTGAAGGTGAGTTCAGGAAAATATTTACTACTTTAATATTCAACAAAAAGACCAGAAAATTGGACAATCATATAATTGTGGTGGGCTACGGCCGTACAGGTGCAAAGACATGCGATGAGCTCAAAAAAAGTGGTAAGAAGTTCGTTCTGGTTGAGAACAAGGAAGCAGCACTGAAGTATGTACCTGAAAAGGCAGGTTTCGAAGTGATCACCGATGATGCCACCGAAGAGGAGGTGCTTATTAAAGCCGGTATTAAGTCAGCCAAATCGATCATCGTCACCCTGCCAGATGATGCTGACAACATGTTGATTTGTATTACTGCAAAAGGATTGAATCCCAATGTGAATATCATTGCACGGGCTTCCAATGAGGGAGCAGAAAAGAAATTGTACCGTGCAGGCGCCAATAAAGTAGTAAAGCCATTTGCCATTGGTGGAATTCACATGGCTCACCTGATTACCCAACCTCATGTTATCGAATTCCTTGAGATACTTACGGGAATGACCAAGCAGGATCTCAAGTTGGAGGAATTCAAGTTCAATGAGTTGAAGGAAGAGTACAGAAATAAGACCATCAAAGAACTGGATATTCGCAAAAACACAGGTGCTACCGTTCTGGGAATTAAGGACCCATCCGAAGGATTCATCTTCGACCCCAATAGCGACACGGTAGTTGAGAATGGTGATGTGCTAATCATTCTTGGTTCGGAAGAACATATTGACAGATTCAAGATGTACTGCGTGTAATTTTTCTTTGATTGTTGCCGCAAGTAACTGAGATTACCGCACTAACTCAGCTGGCTATGCGCTTTAAATATCTTGTCTCTTTCTTTTTATTTGTCTCATTCATTGGCAATGCACAGGTGCCTTCTCCTACGGAAACCCTGGGCTTTGAAGTTGGATCTGATTTTCATCTTGCCACCTACGAGCAAAGTGTAGCTTACCTCAAAAAACTGGAAGCGGCCAGTGATATTCTCAAGGTAATTCAGGTTGGAAAAACATCCGAGGGACGTGACTGGTATTTCGCATTAATCTCTTCGAAAGAAAACCTTGCTAACATTGACAAGATCAAAGAGATCACCAAACGACTTGCTCACCCCGACAATCTCACAATAGAAGAAGCGAAGCAACTGGCCAATCAAGGGAAGCCCATTGTACATATTGACGGTGGTCTCCACGCTACGGAGGTGGCTGGCCCCAACCATACCATCTCTTTGGTGTATGACATCGTAAGCCAGGCTGGGACTCCGAAAATTAAAAACATCCTCGACAATGTTGTGTTAATGCTTTGGCCCACTATCAATCCGGATGGGATGACGATGGTGGCTGATTGGTACCACTCCAATGTTGGGACCCCATATGAGATTGCACCTATCCCCAAGTTATATCAAAAGTATGTAGGCCATGATAACAACAGAGATGCATATGCACTCAATACCATCGAGTCGAGAGTAATGGAAAGAACGTGGCGTGAATGGGAACCGAATATCATTTATGTACATCACCAGTCTTCTCCGTTTCCCACTCGTATTTGGCTTCCACCTTTTGCGGAACCTATTACACCTCAAACACCACCAATCATTGCACGAGAGGTAAATATGATTGGAATGGCCATTGCTCAAGCCCTCGAGATTAATAACCAGCCAGGTGCTACACACATGGGCACCGGGTTTGATGCGTGGTATCCGGGCTACATCGACTACCTGCCTGTGCTGCAGAACACACCATCGTATTGGACGGAGACTTCATTGTATAGATATGCTACTCCGCATTTCTACACTATTGATGATTATCCAAAAGACAAAACAGACTTGCGTGCTGAGGCGTTGTACCTCAGTCCCTGGAAAGGAGGTTGGTGGCGAATCAGTGATGCGATGGGTTATATGAAGACTGCGTCACTGGCGACACTTGACTACGCGGCCAAGTTTGGGTACGAACTTCTTTACGGTCGGTATCAGTCGGCAGTGCAGGTTAAGGAGCGTTACACCAAAGAGCCTCCTTATGCATATATCATCCCTCAACAACAATCTGATCCTATGGCTGCGGTTGAGATGTTAAGACGTTTAGCTTTCAATGGTGTAAAAATAGATCAACTGAATAAATCGATTTCAATAAATGACATGACTTTTGGCAGGGGTACGTGGATCATCTCAATGGAACAAGAATATGCAGAACTGGTAAGACAGGTTTTTGATCGTCAATCTTATCCTGACTTAAGAGAATATCCCGAGGGACCTCCTGAGCAACCTTATGACGCTGCAGGGTGGACAATGCCACTGCAGTTTGATGTACGAACCATTGCCATTGGTTCTCCATTGTCTGATGAACTTAAAAGTGCAATTGATCCAATCAAGGCTGCAACCGTTGATTGGAAAAACGGAGATAAAGACGCGTATCTTGGTGATTTTGTTCCAGGTGTTGGATTCAATACAAACGCTGTCGCTGCTGGAATTTTGGCGCCAGCAGGAAGAGCGACAGGAAGTGGTTCTAATTTGATGGTTGATCCCAAAGAAAACAATTCTTTCCGTGTCGTTAACAATGCATTGAAAGCCGGAGGAAGTGTAAAGGCATCAAACGGAAAATATATTATATCAGGAGTTGGACGATCAAATCTTGAGACGTGGGTGAGGGACTACTCCATCAATGCCCAGTGGACAAGCAGTAGCAGTGGCACTACAATTCGACCGAAAATCGGATTGTATCGCCCGTGGAGACCAAGTATGGATGAAGGGTGGACACGTTGGCTGTTGGAATGTTTCGGGTTTGCCTATACCAATCTCACCAATGCCGATATGGCAGCGGGAGAATTGAACAACAGGTTTGATGTTATCGTGCTACCAGCAGATCGGCAGTCGATTCTAAAAGAAGGATTCAAAAAGGGATCGGTGCCGCCTCAATATGAAGGCGGATTGGAGGGAGAGGGTATTCAACAACTGGAAGTGTTCGTGAGGAATGGCGGAACGTTGGTGTGCCTAAATGAAGCCAGCGACTTCGCGATAGATGAGTTGCACTTGCCAGTGAAGAACGTTGTCAAAGGCGTTAATAGAAAGGAGTTCTTTACTGGTGGATCAATACTTGAAGTGGAAGTTAACACAGAGCATCCGGTGATGGCTGGAATGAAGGACAGGGCTAATGTGTTCGTGTACAACAGCCCAGTGTTCACTTCGTTGCCAGGCTTTGAAGGCGAGGCGTTGGCAAAATATAAGGATCAGGGTTCTCCATTGCTTTCAGGATATCTGCTCGGTGAAAAACACTTGAATGGATTTGCGGCTGGCATGGACGTAAAATATGGGCAAGGTCATGTTGTACTGATGGGCTTTCGGCCACAGTGGAGAGGACAGCCATACGGCACATTCAAGATATTGTTCAATGCGTTGATGTATGGCGGTTCTTATTCCAAGTCGCGGGCTACCCAGGATACATTTTGGAAGGCTCCGGCCTCGACAACCGAAAAGGGAATCAAGTAGTTGTTGATCGACTATTTGACCGGTTACACCATCTTCCGGTATGCGGAGTTCCGTCATCTCTGTTATTTTTGAATGATGGAATCGGTGCAACTTGACTTCTGGAACATTATTTTCCTTGTAGCGGGAGGTCAGGGGATTTTTCTTGCGGCATTGCTGGCTCTTGGCAAAGGCAAACACAGAAATGCAAACCTTGTACTTGCATTGTTTGTATTGCTCTTTTCCCTCAACACACTTGAAAATGTAGCGTTTTGGACACGATACGAATTGATTGTGCCTCACATATCAGGCTCAACCAGGAGTTTTGTTTTTTTATTTGGGCCGTTGCTTTTGTTTTATACCAAACAGTTGCTTGACGACAATTTCAAATTGGCCAAGCGTGATGTTTGGCATCTTGTTCCTTTCGCGATCTATATCCTACTTCATTTGAAGTTTTATTTCCTTGATGCCGAATCGAAGCGACAGGTGATTATGGCTGATGGCTATTCAAACCTGGCATTTCGATTGACTTTTCAGGTTGGGGTTTGTGTTCATCTGGCATATTACAGTTTTCTTTTGTACCGGCTCGTTAAATCAAACAAGGAGGAGCAATACCAGAAATTGGTTGCCAGTACTTTTTATGGACTGTCCATTTATGCAATCATCTTTGCAGCCTATTATACTTTGATTTATGCTATTGATTTCAAAATTGAGTACGACTATGTACTGTCATTGATTGGCACTATTGGAATTTATCAAGTCGGATATCTTGCTTTTGTGCGACCTGAAGTGTTGCACGGTTTTGTAAGAAAAGAATCTGTTGCGAAGAAATATGAGAAGTCAGCCTTGACCCGAGAAGAGGGTGAGCGATATCAAAGAGAGATCCTTCGTCTGCTGCAAGAGGAAAAAATTCACCTTTCAACTGACCTTCGTCTTTCTGAGTTGGCTGGTCGTCTTGGAATTTCCACCAATCATACGTCACAGGTGATCAACGAATACTTTGGTAAGACCTTCCACGAACTACTGACTGAGTATAGAATTCAGGAAGCACTAAGTCGATTGGATGATCCAGACAATAATGAGAAATTGTTATCAATCGCACTCAATTCTGGTTTTAATAACAGAACATCGTTTAACCAGTTGTTCAAAAAGTATGTAGGGTGTTCTCCCGGAGAGTATAAAGAAAAGGTGAAGGTTTGATAACGCGATTCTGTATTGTATTTGTTCTTACCGTCTCTGATACTCAAAATGTATTTGCTCAACACAGTGAAATCGAGGCACGAGTGTCAATCATGTATAGACGCAATGGGCAGACCGCTGAATTTTTCGACAGTGTCAAATCCGGGGATGAGGTCCATTATCCAAATCGCGGAATGATTTCCAACTACAGAGTGTTTTCGGTTTATCCGAATTCAAAAGGGGTGCGAGCTCGTCATATTTCCATTGAGAGTTATAAAGGAAAAAAATTATTGACACAGGTGGAGCCCAGGCCCGACAACCTGGGAGACCGGATATCGTTTTATGACGGGTATACTAATGACAAGGAGAACAAAGTGAAGGTCATCATCCAACTTGATGTTAACGGTAAAGTCGAAGAGTGGTGGTTCGTAGTTTTGCTCGACAAAGTTTGATCCCGAAGCACTACATTTGCAGTCGTGAATGAGTTTCTCGACATATTATCTTCCAGCACTAAGAATAATTCGTTTGTAAAACTAACGCTTAGTAAGCCGGTCAAAAAGCAATCAGATCTTAGAAATGTGTATGTAAAAGGTGTGACGCTGAAAGATTCACCGCACTATTCTTTTACTTATCACTATCAAACCAAAGACATCGTAAAAAACCATCCGGAAGATGGATGGATTGATGAGCTGAAGTCATCGGTAAGTGAATTTCAAGTGGCCACGTTGTGGACTACTGACGAAGAAATCACTTTGCGGACTTCGAAAAAGGGGGCATCGCACCTCAGCAGGAAAAGGAGTGTCGGGCAGGTTGTTAGTGATTCACATGACCGTACAAAACAAGTGCTGGCGTTACTTGATGAAAAGTATCTTCAGCTTCTGGGGGTTTCGGATCGCGAGGGCAAGTTGATTCCACGCATGTCTGACAAATACCGACAAATCAATAAATACCTCGAGATACTTGACGGGCTCGTTAAAGAGAAAGAATGGCAAGAGCCAATTCACGTTGTGGATATGGGGTCAGGTAAGGGATATCTCACGTTTGCCCTGTATAATTACTTCACACAAATTCTCAACTACAAAGTGGAGATGACGGGAGTGGAATTGAGGCAGGAACTTGTGAATCTGTGTAACACTATTGCCAGTCAGTGCAATTTTCACAGCCTCAGGTTTGAGGAGAGCACGATCGAAGGATTCAATGGCAAAGATACTGACATACTCATTGCATTACATGCCTGCGACACCGCTACTGATGATGCAATCGCCAAGGGTATTCAATCAGGAGCACAACTAATTGTGTGCGCACCTTGCTGCCACAAGCAGATCAGACAGCAGCTAAAAGGAAAGTCATTTGATAGTCCTCTATTGAAGTATGGCATCTACAAGGAGCGTATGTTTGAAATGGTGACGGATACGCTGAGGGCATTGTTTCTTGAGATGCATGGCTATAAGACAAATCTCTTCGAATTCATCTCAAGTGAGCACACCAACAAAAATATTATGCTAACTGCTGTGAAGTCCGATTCAATCGATCGGAATCGTGCTGCTTCCCGATTTGATCAGTTGAAAAAAGAGTATGGCATAGAATACCATTATCTTGAAAAGTTGATACGGTGATGAGCCGACCTTTCACTCAGCTCATCACCAGATCAAACATTATTTAATTCCGCGTTCGTCTTTTTGCTTTTGCACCATTGCTTCCACGTCTTTGAGAAGCTGTTTCGCATCATAGATGATACCATCTTTGATGGTGTATTTAACACCACCTACACGCTCGACTTTCCCCGTCTCGTCATTCAATCGAGGGAATCCCGTTCCGTAGAGGACCTTCAGGTTCTCAATCGGATTCTCATCAACGATAACGAGATCCGCAAGCAAATCAGGGCGAACGATTCCAAACTCGATCGGCTTGCCCTTTGGCTCGAAGATGGCTTCGGCAGCATGTAACGTAGCTCCTCTGATTACTTCAAGAGGGTGGAAGCCAGCTTCCTGCAACAATTCCATTTCTTCGATTACACCAACACCGTAAAGGTTGTAGATGAATGACGCATCGTCACTCACCGTTACACGGCCACCTGCATTTTTGTAATCATTAAGGAATGACATCCAAACTCTATAAAAGTTTTTCCATGCCACCTCTTCCCAGGTGGTCCAGTTGTAAAAGTAGGAGCCGTGGTTTAGTCGGTTGGGTGTGTAAAATTCTTCCAGTGAAGGAAGTACATATTTTGATTGCCAGTCTGCCGTGCGCTCGCGCATTACGTCTCGACCCGCCAGGTACGCAGTCATAGTAGGGTCAATGATAAACTTGTGTTTGAGGAAAGTGTCGATCAGATCGTTCCACTCCTTGCTGCCACGAGGGTAAATTTTATCCCACTGATACGCTACCTGACTAAATCGATCTTGCTCATCATCGTAGATCATGTTTCGAGTCCAGTGCTGAACATCTTCGTCCTTGTATAAAGATTCAAACAAACCATAAAAGTGAGTAAGGTTGTCAAGGCCCATCTCACAGGCTTGTCGGGCGTTCACGCGTCCTACCATCATCTGATTTATGTGGGCGACTGATCCCATCTTCCTCTTGTGGCATTCGTCAATCGCAGCTGCCATCACATCAGGATCAAGGTTGAATATTTTAATACCCTCAACTCCTTTACTGCTGGCCCAGGCAACCCATTCTCGCGCTTTTGCGGGTGTAGTCATGGGACCACCTTTCCATTCTGCGCCACTGCCCGGCACCTGGAAGTTCACAATCCTTGGCGCTACGATTTTGTTTTCAGCACTTCTTTTCTTTTCACTTTCCACCCAATTCAATTCACCTGCAGGAACGCCACGAATAGTAGTGATGCCATGCCCCATCCAAAGTTTGTAAGCATATTCGGCTTCGGGTGCCTTGGGCACACCACCCACATGCACGTGTATGTTGATGAACCCGGGCATAACATATGAACCGTGGGCATCAATTTCTTTTGTTCCTTTTGCAGGACGATCTTTCGGGTCGATAGGAATGTGTGGCGTTCCCACATGCACGATCTCTTTGATTTTGTTTCCTTCGATTACGATATCCACAGGACCAGTGGGCGGTGCTCCGGTTCCATCAATCAAAGTGGCCCCTCTGATGATAAGGCGATTAAACGGACCTTCACCTTCGCCAGCCTTTCGGTCTGGAGCAGGTTTCACTTGTGCGAATATCCAAACTGGACAAGCTACAAGAAGTAAGAAAAGACGTTTCATGATATTCAGATTTAGGTAACTAAAAATAATCAAAATGGAAGGTTCAAGGTGAAGGGGTTTATGAAAGGTTGAATTACCGTTTGAATAGTTTGCTTCGCTCGCTCTAACAATTCACTGTGATCGATGTTATTGATAAATAACGATCTTTCTTTATCCTTGCTGACCACATATTTCTTTAATGCAGAATATTCCTTCCAAGTTTACTGACGTTCCTGATCGCCTCATGTATGAGGATTTGGAGAAGTCTGCTAGCCGATTTCATATCACAGCAGCTTGGGTTGCTGCAATCTTTGATCCTGTTTTTGCCATTACAGATTACATCAACATTCCTCAGGGCTGGAGCACTTTATTGATCATCAGACTTTGCGTGTCTGCAATTACTATTTTGACGATTGTTATTCACAGAAGGTTGGTGTTTTCATCGTTCATTATTGCCTTTGTTCCTTTCAGTCTCATCTCGTTGCAAAACGCGTTCACTTACACCTACATCACCAGCGATGGATTGCTGGGCCAGAACTTGAATTATATGGCATTGATTGTAGGTGCCTCAATGTTTGTGCTTTGGCATTGGCGGTATTCTTTGTTTGTTATCGTTTTGTCAGCGACTGCCACAGCCTTGTTTGTCTACACCAATCCGGCCCTAACCACGGATGACTTTTTCCTAAAGGGAGGTTTATTGCTTATGGTAAGTGCAGTTTTTATGATCTTGTTGATTAGAACAAGATTCAACCTTACGCTTCGCGAGATTAAGGCACGACTTGCACTGCGAGCCAGTTACGAAGAGATACAGCATCAGGCGGAAGAGATCAAACGAATCAATGAGAATTTGGAGTCATTGGTTCACGAACGAACTGCCTCATTGGAAAAGAAGAATAAGGCTCTGGAAGAATATGCATTCATTAATGCGCACAAGTTGAGGAGCCCCGTGGCTAGTATATTGGGATTGGTGAACATTCTTTCCAAAATGGACCTGAAGGATGAAACCAAAAATATTAACAATCATCTAAAAGAAACTACCGAAAAGCTTGATCTCATCGTGAGCGATATTACACGAGCGATTGAGAAAGGTGACGAGTAGTGCTATATATTCGTGCAAAAAACCAGTTCAAAAATGCGTAAGACTTTTGCTTTCGTTGTTTTTCTTCTTTCTGTTGCTTCTTCCACGTTCGCACAGGAAGCTTACCGCAGATGGCGAATCATGAACGAAATACGAAACGACAAATTCGATTTGGTGCTGCCGGTCGTGATGCGTGAGAATAATATCGACATGTGGATCATCACCAACAAAGAAGGGAATTTTGATCCTCTTTATCCGGACATGGGTGCGGGTTATGCCACCCAAAATGGTTACTATATCTTTACAAACACTGGTAAGCCCCGAATTGAACGTGCAGCTCTGGGTATTGATGGTGGCTTTCTCGAAGGGGGTAAGTCGTATGACTATTTCGGAAGTGAAGACGAGTTGAAGGATTATGTTGCCAAGCGTGATCCGAAGAAGATAGGACTAAACATGTCGAAGACGATTGGGGGTGCAGATGGACTATCGTACACGATGTATCAACATCTGGCGGAAGTACTGGGCAAAAAGTATGAGGGGAGATTTGTAAGTGCAGAAAAACTAACATCTGATTTTCGTTCAAGAAGAGTAGCCACCGAGATTGGCGTATTTACAGAAGCCGGAAACTACTCTTACCAAATTGCGGAAAAAGCATTCTCTAATGATGTAATCACTCCGGGCGTGACCACATTGGAAGATGTGGCGTGGTGGATGAAGGAACAGCTATTCAAGAACAACCTTGAGTCTTCCTTTGGTATGCCTTCTGTTTATGTTACAGGCCCTGAAGGCATCGTGGCTACTTCAACTGATCGCATTATTCAACGTGGTGACATACTGATGCTGGACTGGGGTGTAGGGCTGATGAATATGTACACCGACATGAAGCGCATTGCTTATGTGTTGAAGGAGGGAGAGACGGAAGTTCCTAAGAGTATTCAAAATGCATTTGATCAAGGGGTGAAGGTTCGCGATATTATCAAGGCTACTATCAAGCCCGGGATCACAGCCGAACAGAATATGGACAACATTTACAATGCTTTGCAGGCTGCAGGCTTTTCCAAAATCGCCTTCAATAAGCCAAACTCGGATAGCAAAACCGATGTAGTGATTGGTTGTCACTCAGTGGGGAACTGGGGCCACGGCATAGGTCCGAGCATTGCAGAGTGGAACCCGGTGAGATTCAAATATATTGTTAAGCCTTCCAATCTACTTTCAATCGAGTTGTTTGCATATACACCATTACCGGAATGGGGTGGCAAGAAACTGCGCATTCCCCTTGAAGATGACGCGCTTGTTACGGAGCTTGGTGTGGAGTGGTTGTATCCGATTAACAAACGAATTCAGCTGATCAAGTAGAGGCTAACTATTTAATCAAAGTTAGAGCGTATTCCATCGTTTCGTCTCTTCCAGTGACTAGACCCTCAAGGGTAGGAGCGACTTCGTGATGCGGTAGTATGCCTCTTCCTTTGGGGTAGCTATCAATATCAACCGCTGACACATATTTATAGGTCGGAATAGCCAACCTGATTTTGGACTCGGGAAGTGTCAATAGTATGCTTCCACCGCTGTTGTTTCCTTCATATCCACCACTGGTTTCTTCGCCTATAAAGACTGCCCGTTGATGGAATCGTGTGACCGCGCAAAACTCTGCTGTTGCCGAAAAGCTTCTGCCATCGATCAGTACATACACGTTTCCGCTGAACGTTGGCTTACTCGGTGACTGAAGTGAAAGACATGAGTGCTCATTTTCATTAAGGAAATATCGTCCATCTTTTTCAGTGGTCGAATTCCTCAAACTTGTAAGAAAGCCTTCTGACTGGTTTGTATGTTCCAGGAAGGTGAACTCAGGTTTGTTGACTTCAAGATAACTGTAGTAGGAGTAGGACTCGTTGGTTAGATAAGAGTAGAGCAGAGATCCATAGTCATCCCGACCTCCACCATTACCCCGCACATCAATGATCAGGTTTTGAATCTTGTCATCATGTAATTTTTGAAATGAATTTTTGAGGAAGCTAGTAAACCCATTTCCGTTTTTGTCCCGGATATTTCCTGAAAAAGAACGAACAGTGAGTTTGGCAGTAGATGGAGTATTCAATATTTCGAATTCCAGGTCAGGACGCTCAGTTGACTTGTCAATCGCATCGCTGTTGATAAGTTGGATTTCCTTTTCAATCTTTTTTCCTTCGGGAGTTAACAGCACAGCATGATAGGGTCCACCCTCCTTTACCAATAGTTGTAGAAAGGCTGAAAAGTTGCGTTCCATGTCACGCCAACGCGATGAGGTGACGTATCCATCGGCACTAAAAACTGGTAGCATTCTATTCGCTAGTTGTTCAAATGGCTGCTCGATTGAGATCAACTGTGTGCCTGGTTCAAAATCAGAATCGTTTACATGGGACTTGTATATTATAGCTTTGCCATCGAGCACTCGAAACTCAAACGGAAGGTGTTTTTCTACCGCCTTGCTTACTTTGCTCCAGCCTTGTGGTAACAGCGTGCGTGTGTGGCCACAACCAATGAACGCATTGATAGGAGTTAGTTGCTCATAAAAATCAACTACGGTGTTAACTTTTTCGAGTGATGCTCTGGTCTTTTTAAACAACGAGTCAAATTGTGCTTTGCTGTGATAGCGGTACAACCCTGGGTGGGCTTGCTCAAGTGCCGTTCGATAAAGATCGAAGTCAGACTGAAGTTGCGGTAGTGAAAAGTCTTTGGGTGGCTGTGGTGTGCATCGAACGAGAGGCAAGGTGAGTAGTACCACACATAGGATTGTATTCTTCATTATTTAAAAATGATGTAAATACTTCCACGGTAAGATCAGTCCAAAGGTTTGGAATTCGACCCTGGATTGTTCTAAATCGGAGCTGCATTATATTAAATCACTCTTCTTGTGGTGATATTTGGCATCAACTGGCTTGACTAAGGCGTTACTCACAAAGCCAATAATCAACAGCGCGGCCATGATGTACATGGTAAAAGAATAGGCCTGCGCAGGTGGCAATCCTACAGTTTCAATTTGATAGGCTCGCAGGTAATTGATAAGACTTGGGCCAAACAAGGCGGCCAGCGACCAGGCGACCAGCAAACGACCATGGATGGCACCCACTTGCATTACACCAAACATGTCCTTCAGGTAGGCGGGCACAGTAGCGAAGCCGCCTCCGTACATACTAATGATAATGCAAAATGTGGCGATGAATAACGTTGTGTTTCCCATGTTCCCAAAAGTGGGAATGGCGACATAGAGAACAGCACCTAGCAAAAAGAAGATCATGTAGGTATTTTTTCTGCCAATCCTGTCAGAAGTAGACGACCAAAAAAAACGGCCGATCATATTGAACAAACTCAACAGCCCAACGAAGCCAGCTGCAGCTGCGGCCGTCACCGCGTTACTTTCTCCCACTACATCAACGGAAAACATTTCCTGGATCATGACAGACGCCTGACCCAACACCCCAATGCCGGCAGTCACGTTTAGCATTAGCACAGCAAAGATCAGCCAGAACTGTGGTGTTTGAATGGCGGTATCAGCATCCACTTGCGCGGTTGTAATCATCGCATTTGATTTGGCCGTAGCCGGTTCAAATCCTTCAGGCTTCCAACCATCCTGAGGTACGCGCACTGTGAAAACACCATACATCATCACCATAAAGTAAATGAGTCCCATCGCTACAAATGTTTCGGCAACGCCAACAGAATTCGCAGTACTGAAATATTTCATAAGGCGCACAGAAAGTGGAGAAGCAATCATTGCCCCACCGCCAAATCCCATGATCGCCATACCTGTAGCAAGGCCTGGTCTATCGGGAAACCACTTGATCAGCGTAGACACGGGCGAGATGTAACCCAACCCCAAACCTATACCTCCTAATACTCCGTGACCAAAGTAGATGATCCAAATATTGTGGACGTACACACCAAATGCCGCAACGAGGAAACCGCAGCCGAAGCAAATCGCAGAAGTAAACATTGCTTTGCGTGGACCTACGCGCTCCAACCATTTGCCAAACAAGGCTGCTGAAGCACCTAACATGAATAGCGCGATGCTAAAGATCCAGCCCAGAGTCGTTAGCGCCCAATCGCCCTCTGACGAAGCCGATATGCCAAGTATTCTTGTCATCGGTTCATTAAATACACTATACGCATAAATCTGTCCGATGCACAAGTGGATGCTCAGAGCTGCGGGCGGAACGAGCCAACGACTATAGCCAGGTTTGGCTATGCTATGTTGCCTGTCAAGGAATGTTAGTGAGAGCAAAATGAGTTATTTTCACTAAACTAAAAATTCCGGGCAGAACTCAACAGCAAAACTTGAGTTACGGACAAATTGCATCTTGTGAAAGACAATCAGGAAGTTAAAAGACTAAGTGATCTTACTAAAGCGCGAGGTCCATTACTATGGATTAACCTCATCACTTTGTATCGAACGATAGCGTTCCCTGTACTGATCGTGCTCATTGCCATTGACCGGTATGATATTTTTAAGTGGATGCTTATTGTCAGTTTTCTTACGGATGCAATAGATGGCTTTTTAGCTCGTGCTTATAAAATCAATAGTGTCCTGGGCGCACGTATGGATAGCATTGGTGATGATCTAACCGTTTTGGCAGGAATTCTGGGCTTGGTGTTTGGGAAACCGGAATTTCTCCTCCAGAACTGGTTGGCTATAGCGATACCGTTAGCTTTTTTTGCTGTTCAAACCGTTGCGGCTCTCGTTCAATATGGAAGGATATCTAGTTTTCACACTTATCTCGCAAAAACTGCAGCCGTGCTGCAAGGCTTTTTCCTATGTTCTATGTTTTTGTTTGAAGAGCCAGCGTATTGGCTTTTTTATTCAGCGGTCATCGTTACAACTATTGAGCTGGTTGAGGAAATCGCAATTGTGTTTGTGCTTCGCCAATGGCAGACCAACGTCCACGGTCTTTATTGGGTGTTGAAGGGACTAAGGTCGAATGGAAACACCAACTAACTAAATTAAGAACCGATTTCTGTAACCATCAGAACTAACCAAAGTTTTCTTATTAGCTAGTCAGCCAATATGAAGATTATTCCTTTTCTGCTCTTTGTTACCTTCGGGTTACGGGGACAGTCCGATCAGCTTAACATATTATCCTATCAACTTGAGATGGTGATTCCGTTTGATCACCAGGGATTGGAGTACCCGCAAAATACACTAACTGCAAAATCAAGGATAGAATTCAGCTCAGCTCAACCTATAACGTCAGTAAGCCTGATGCTTCACCGCTTACTGGGCGTTGAAAAGGCCTTTGATGAAAAAGGTAATGCATACAAAGTCTCGGAAGAGTTGGTTAGCATAAAGGGGTGGGAGACGTTCCAGCTAAACCACATAACACTTTCATTTCCTCCAAAATCCGCAGGTGATGCCATTACGTTGATATTAGAGTATCGGGGACATCTCAGTGGCTATCAGGAAACAGGGATGCTGTATGTTCAGGAATCGCTTGATCCTGGGTTTACCATCATCAGACCAGAGTCATTTTCGTATCCACAGTTGATGGAACCAACCGAAGAAAGCCTGAGTAAGCGATGGAGAAGTGATGATAAATTCGAACAGCAAGTATCACTAACGCTACCATCCACCCATCGTGCGGCAACTGGATATACTTTGAAAAATAAAACTGTTGTTGATTCACAAGTCAAATGGCATTATGAAAGTCCAATGCCTGCTTCCGGCATCGTGATCCCAATTGCGCCTTATCATGTTGTTGAGAGAAAAGGGTATAACGTTTATTATTTTGAAGAGGATGAAGAAGGTGCCAAGCGGATAGTCTCAGGTATTGAAAAGGTGCATGAGTTGTATACAAAATGGATGGGATCACTGAAGAAACAACCAAATTTTGTTTTGGCCGAAATCCCAGACATGTATGGTTCACAGGTAGTGATGCCTACTATTATTCAAACCGCTTCGGCTTTCCGATCACCAGAGGCCATGGGTGAGTTGTATCACGAGATAGGACACTTTTGGAATGTGCGCGACACTGACTTGAAGTCGCCACGCTGGAATGAGGGCCAGTCGATGTTCCTGCAATATCTCGCATATGACGAACTCAATGAGCGGGGTAGTTTCATCAAGTCCCTTACTGGAAGGTTGGAGAGAATGAAGAAATACTTTGATACACATCCCGAACAAATATCCATGTCACAATATGGTCACCAGGGAGTCACCTCTTCATTGTCATACGGAGTGGGGCCACTGTTTTTCTATGTGCTCAGCGAGGTGATGGGGAAGGAGAAATTACTTGCAGCCATGGGAGAGTTTTATCGTCAGTTTGAAGAGTCCGGAGCAGGCATTGATGATCTTCCAAAATTCCTGATAAAGGAAGATAAGAAGACAAAGCCCGTCATTGACGACTGGTACTACGGTATCCGCTATATCGAGTTAATAAAAAATGCCAATACAGTATCCGAGCTTGTTGCCACTTACAAGGTGTCAATTGAAAAGGAGGATTAGAAACCTTTTTCGAATACCTTCCGTATATTAGCTCTACAATCTAGTATCAAATGATCGAAACCAAGCTTGGTGAATTTGAAGAAGTAATTCTGTTACTGGTTGGCATCCTCGGGGAGGAGCGAGCCTACGCCTTTAGCATTGCTGAAGAATTCAAATCACAAACAGGAAGAACCGTATCAATTGGTGCCGTCCACTCGACCCTCGACAGGTTGGAGAACAAGGGTTTTCTGAAATCGGAGATGGGCAAGGCCACAGCCGAACGTGGCGGCAGACGAAAACGGATTTTTACGATCACTGCATTGGGCAAACGTGTGCTTAAAGAATCACGTGACTTTAAGGTCGCACTCTGGGAACAGTACCCGGCCTTTTCCGCCAAATTTGATTTAGCCTGATTTTTCATTAGTCGGACTAGCCGGCTCTCACGTCAAAAAAGTTATATTCACGATCGCCTCGGTGAAATATCCAGAGGCAACTTACTGGACTTTAGTTTTTTAAATTATGATGAGAAGGGTGAAACGCATCTTACTCAATGATGCCTTTATACTGGTATTAATTGTAGTCAACGCGATCGTAATCTTCGTGCAGGGCTTTGACTTGTCGCGAATGGTAAGCAACGCATTGGAACACATCGATAATCTGATTACACTCTTGTTTTTGCTCGAGCTGATGGTCAAACTCAATGCATTTGGTTTACGCAACTATCTTAAGTCCAACTGGAACAAGTTTGACTTTGTTCTTATCATTATGGCTGTTCCTTCCCTCTACTACTGGGCTTTCAATGGCAACTCAACGCAGCTTGAGTATGTATTGGTGTTACGGATTTCTCGCGTGTTCAAGTTCTTTCGTTTTCTTCGTTTCTTCCCCGATATCGATCATCTGATCGCTGGCGTCCAGCGTGCGCTTAAGGCATCTGTAATCGTGCTGGCAGGCTTTATGGTTTACAATTTTGTGATCTCGGTGCTATCATGCTTTATGTTCCGCAATATTGCATACGAATATTTTGCCAACCCGCTGGTTTCGTTCTATACTATCTTTAAAATATTTACCGTAGAGGGTTGGTATGAGATTCCGGACTTCATCGCCCAAAACACAAACGAGACTGTTGGCTTCCTCACGAAGGTCTATTTTGTTCTCATCGTGATAACAGGTGGCATTTTCGGATTGTCACTTGTTAACTCCATTTTCGTTGACGCGATGGTGAGCGACAACAATGAAGCACTGGAGCAGAAGGTAAGTGCCCTTGAAGAGAAGATTGATAAGTTGATCGATCTTAATATGAAGGGTTAGATTCATGAATAACACACAGTATGGATTAGATGAAGTCGTAATTCACCCACAAAGAGTCGCATTTCACCTCCGCTGTATTCCATCTTGTTGAGAACTTTGTTCCGGATAACTCAAAACAAAAAAATATAACTATGTCTAGTGTAAGTACTTACTTAAATTTTGTTAGAGACACGGAAGCCGCATTCAATTTTTACAAGTCAGTGTTTGGCGGTGAATTTAAAGGCAACGGCATCATGCGTATGGGTGATGTTCCGCCTCAGGAGGGTATGCCGCCAATGCCCGAAGATGAAAAAAATCTTGTGATGCATGTTGAGCTGGATACCATTGGTGGCCATTCCATCATGGGTACGGATATGCCTGAAAGCATGGGTGCGTTGAACAAAGGCAACAATATGCACATCAACCTACAGCCTGATACGCGCAAGGAGACAGAAAGACTTTTTAAAGCGCTCTCAGCCGGGGGTGTTGTTACCATGGAACTTCAAGACATGTTTTGGGGTGACTACTTCGGAAGTTGTGTTGATAAGTTTGGTGTCAACTGGATGTTCAATTGTTCGGAGAAAGTATAGGCATTCAGCAATATTATCAGTTTGTAAACCCCCTTCTTCCCGAAGGGGGTTTATTATTTTGCGCTGGTATGGCGTGTCATTATTTCGGATATTAGAAGTTTACTGCTCTGGTATGCGCTGCATTCTCGCTTTGTCGGCTTCTTTATTTATCCTCATGGCGAGTGCGCAGTCCATTGATGATCGAATCACTCAGGCCCGCGATCTTATCCGAAGCGGAGAGCACCGGGAAGCCATAACTGCACTTGAACAGCTCCTTAAAGAGCTTCCGGCATCGGACTCCACCACACAACTTGGCCACGTATATCGGTTATTGGATTTCGCGCTGTGGGGCGTTGATAAAAAGCAGGATGCCCTTACCAATGGTCGAATTGCTCAACGGATTTTTGAGAAAAATAATGAAACCAGGTTGGTGGCCGACATGGCATTGCGGATGAGTCTGAATGAGATCGTTATTGGCAACTACTCGGAAGGCTTGCGATATGGCCAACAGTCATATGACTTGTTTACCGACTTAAAAGATTCGTCTAACATGATCATAGCTCTTACACGAATTTCTGTTAGTCACCACGATTTAGGCAACTACGATATCGGCATTCAATATGGAAAACGAACCATTGCCCTGGCCAGACAGTTTTCTGCTTCAACATACAGTCACAAAATGGAGGCGAATACAGTTACCGCTATCAATTATGATGATCGTGGCGACATGGACTCGGCTATCTATTACCACAGAAAAACAATAGAGTTTATTGATAAGGTGGAAAACCAGTCCCGCGTGCCAATAGTGTACAACAACATAGGCAACAGCCTGTTGAAAAAAGGAGAACTAAAGGAAGCACAAGAGTTTTTCCAAAAGTGTCTGGTGATGAATTGGGCGCTTCAGCGACACAATGATCGATCCTATAACCTTGCGACTGTGATTACCAATCTCGGTACGATTAGTTACAAGTTGGGCAATTACCAACAGGCTGCGATGTACCTTGATAGTGGCGAGTACTATTCACACCGCTCACAGGATGTTGAGAAATTGTATGATGTGTACTATCAGAAGTACCTCTATTTCGATTTGATTGATAAAGATCAGCAGGCCCTGACGTACTTGCTCAAGTACTATCACCTCAAAGACTCCCTGCAAGACGTTGAGACCAGGACTGCGGTGGCGCGATTAGAGACTCAATACGCGACACGTGAAAAGGAAAATCAAATAGCTATACAGAAGGCAAGCCTGGAGAGCAAAGAAGCAGAGTTGCGCCTTAACTATATTCTATTGGCCGCGGCCATTGCAGTCATCCTGTTGCTCATCATCATCTTTGTTCTGCTGCGCAACCGATCATTGCGAAAAGAAGAGCTAATGATTCGTGAGAAAGAAATTGAACTTCGGGAAGTACAGATCAAGGCAGCGATTGCCAGTCAGGAAAAGGAGCGTAATCGTTTTGCCCGTGACCTTCACGATGGCTTTGGACAGATGATCTCTATCCTCAATCTAAATATCAAATCGCTGGAGGAAGAAAAGAACAAGACCCCGGAAGTGCGTGATAGAATATTCGAGAACTGCACGAAGGTAATTGAGAACATGTACGATGAATTGCGAAGTATCTGTTTTGATTTGATGCCTCAAACATTGATCAATCAGGGATTGACCACGGCCTTACAGGAGTTTGCACTGCGCATCAACGAAACTGGCAAGAAGAGGGTGGAAGTGATGACCTTTGGTTTGGAGAAAAGATTATCTGAATTAGAGGAGATATCCTTGTTTCGAATCGTGCAGGAGTGGGTGAATAATCTGCTCAAATACAATGATGCAGATAGAATCAATATTCAGATTGTGAAAGATGAGCAATCGATTATTCTCACCATAGAAGACAACGGGCAGGGGTTTGATGGTTCATTGTTGACCACATCCGCAGGCAATGGGTGGAAGAACATTCAGACTCGGGCGAAGCTCGTGAAAGGGGAGATCAATCTTGAGACCAAGCCCAATAAACGCTACTCCACGTTGATGGTTGAGATTCCAATTGCCCAGGACAGCTCCAGCAACAATATTGTTGAACAAACGTATAGAGACTAATCTTACCGGATTACGCGCGACACTGATGAGCCCATGGATAAAATACTTGATGATTGCTGGGGCGCTGCAGGGTTTTGTATTTGCAGCAGCGCTGTTCAGAGCAAAGTCGTCCAATCGTGTCAATGCAAATAGCTATTTGATCATCTTGCTTCTGACTGTTTCGATTTTTATGATGTTGGCTTCACAGGCTGATTGGCTTGGTGAAGTATCCAGAAAGCTAGTGCTGTTGAGTTATGCGCTCATTTTTACTTATTGCCCCCTGTACTACCTTTTCATAGAGTCGTCATTGACACCTCAATTCAGGTTTAAAAAGAACCACCTGATTTTGTTGCTTCCGGTTTTGGTATTTGTTGGTGCCTGGCTTCGATATGCATTCATGCCATCCTCCCAAATGCGGGAGATATTTTTTAATCAAACCTACTACGACCTGCTTGCCGCAGACACTATCTCGATAATTTTTAATCTGCTTCTGGTTTGGAGGGCATGGCGATTGGTATCAAGACATGACCAAACCAACGAACCGATGCGAAAGGCTTTTCTGGTGCCTACGTTCGGTCTGGCTGTAGCCAATATCAGCTGGTTGTTCATGGTTCTTTCAAATTTTGGAATTCCTAATCTCCCACTATCTCCAAGACCCGACATTCTATACCTCTCAATGTCATTTCTGATTATACTATTTGGCTATTTTCTGGTACTACGCCCACAACTTTTCACTTTTACTGAAATAGGATCGGCCTCAAGGTATCAACATGTAAATATCGATGAGGCGCAGTGTAATGCGATCAGAAAAGAAATAATTAACGTGCTGGCGTCTGGAAAAAATTATAAGAACCCTGAATTCTCACTTAGTGATCTGGCGGGTCTCACAGGAATCGATAAAGTAAAACTATCCTATACCATCAACACCCATATGGCTACCAACTTCACATCTCTAGTAAACAAATACCGGGTTGAGGAATTTGTCAGGCTGGTGGAAGCTGGTCAACATGAAAATTATAACCTTTTTGGTGTAGCATCAGAAGCTGGATTCAGTTCCAAGTCGACTTTTTACAAAGCGTTCAAAGACCAGAAGGGTCGCACCCCTAAAGAATTTTTCAGTCACCTCCCGGAAGAGATAAAAGGTTAGTCCTCCAATTCGCGGGAGGAATTTCTGCCTTTTGATATCCAAGTAGTCCGTATAATTTATCTGGATAAGAATCAGACTGCACAATCATATCCAGCAGCCTATTTTTCCGTGTCGATAGGGGTCGACCTTGTATCATTCAATTGTAAATAAAAAACATGTTCAGGAATTTTTCTTTGATTGTTCTTTCAGTTTGTCTTTTGTCATGCAGCAGCGATGACAATGAGCAACTGGTATTAGCTGGGGGAAATTATAAAGGTCTTTGGACCTCCAATACCGCTACGGCCAGCTTCAGTAACCTGGCAATATCTGCCAAACTCAACGAAGTTACTCCAGGTAAATTCGAGGGTACATTTTTCATTAGCAATAATTTCACATCGTGTTGTGGTGGGACCAATGACGGCACCATAAGTTTCACCGTCAGCGGTGATGCGATTTCCAATTTTGTTTGGGACGATACAATTATTGGCTGCACTGGCACCTTCGAGGGTAATGGTAAAATATCATCCAATAATAGCCTTCGAATGGAGATCACGGGAACGGACTGTGATGGGGATCACACCGGATTCTTTACGCTATCAATGTAGGCGAGGTAGAATGTCCATCGCCAGGAGAGTACTTGTGTTGCTGTCATTGATTGTCAGCATCTCGGCCAGAAGCCAGGTAGACCATTCGGGTGACTTGTGGAAACTCACTCGCGAATATCTGCAGGCTTTTGAGCAGTTGGATTTTGATAAGATGGGTACATTTCTTCATGACTCGGTCCAGTTTTTTGACATTGGATCTCATGCTGACGGAAAGAAGAATGTGATCGAAGTCTGGAAGAAGACGTTTACGCCACTTCCATTGAGAATTCAATTTGATATCAGAGAGCACTTCGTTTCGGGATCATTTGTGGTAGTGGACATGCGTTATGAAGTAGTAAATGTCGTGGAGGGTAGACCTGTGCTTCTCAATATTGAGGTCATTTCAGTCCTTCAGTTTCGGGATGGAAAGATCGTCCTGCTTCACGATTATCCTGACTTCACCAGTTATGGCCGTCAACTCGCGAGCCAGTTGAAAGACAAGAAGGCCAAGCCTAATGAGGTGGGTGAACAAAATGTGTCAACAACCATGCGCTATTACGAAGCGTATTCGAGATGGGATGTGGCGTCAATGTCTACGTTCTTTCACGACTCGATTGAGTTTAAAGATTTGACCGCTAAAGATGTGTTCAAGAGCGGGAAGTTTGAACATCTGGGCAAGGAAGCAGTGTCTAAATTCTGGTCAGGAATATTTGGTGATCAACGATTGTCATATGTAGACATGGTGGTTAACAATGCATTCACAGCAGGCGACTATGTTGTAGTCAACACCACCTTGTCACTGATTTTACCACCTTCATGGACGGGCAACGCACCAGGAAAGGTGTTTGTTTCTCTTCCTATCAAGTCACTCCTTAGATTTCGGGATGGCAAAATTATCCGTCAGTATGATTTTGCAGACTACGCCTTATACAATAAACAAATTGAGGTACAGTTGGAAAAATGAACCGTAAACTCCGTCTCTACTTCTAGGATAAAAAAATACCCCGGCCAAAAGCCGGGGTATTTGAGTCTGAGATTTCAATAATTTACTCGCCTGCAGCACTCCACGGAGGAACAACCCCGTTGGTGCGCGCATACGCGATGAGTTGTCCTAAATGCTCATTGGCATGGCTAAGTGCAATCAGACATGCAGTCATTCTTGTGTACTCACCTGGGAAAGGGAACTCAACCTTCTCGCTCAGGCTGGCATCTTTGGTGTTCTTAATGGCACTACCTATTACTTCAAATGATCTCTTGAGCTCTTTTGTCACGGCATCTTTTGAAGTCAGGTCTTTTTCAAGCGACTCCATTTTTACGTCCGCAGGAATCTGTCCTCCAAGTTTTGAGGCAAAGAAGTAGTTGGCTGAGATGATGTGAGCGCAAACCTGTGATACGGTTCGCACGCCATCTTGTGGAGT
>JBFWZR010000042.1:0-32675 GCA_050185175.1 Cyclobacteriaceae bacterium | reverse complement strand
GCTATCAGACTTCTTGATTTGTTCTTTGTACAGCTCGGGCAACCCGTAAACAAAAGTTCTGTTGCCGGATTTTTCACCTAGTCAGAAGTCCTGGCTTAGGTCAATTACTTTCGTCTTCTCTGGGATTACGTTTTGCTCGAGAAATACTTTGCTCTCGCCATGTCCAAGACAAAGAAACACGACATCTGCGTCTCCAAGAGTATCAACAAATTTAAGATCAGTATCGCCAACGAGATCATGATGAATGTCGGTTATAGATTTGTCAGCCTGACTTCTGCTTTGGACAAATGAAATTTCAACATTGGGATGGTTGACAAGCAACCGCAACGTTTCACCACCAGTATATCCGGCACCTCCAACGATTCCTGCCTTGATCGATTTACTGCCCATTTCCTTCCTGCATTACCTGGTGATAGATCATGGTTTGATTTCCAAATACCTTAGAAAATCCACGTACATCTTCACCTGTCCATCCGAGGTTCATTTCACCATACTTACCAAACTTGGCTGACATCAAATCGAATGGCGACTCAATCCCGTTGATCTGGAATCGGTAGGGTAGAAGGGTAATCGAAACCGATCCCGTCACATTAGTCTGCGAATTGGTAAGGAAAGCTTCGATGTCACGCATGATAGGATCAAGGTATTGACCTTCGTGCAGCCAGTTGCCATAGAACTGACTCAGTTGATCTTTCCAACTCAATTGCCACTTGGTAAGCACGTGCTTCTCCAAAGCATGGTGAGCTTTGATAATTAATACAGGAGCAGCTGCTTCAAACCCAACGCGTCCTTTGATACCAATGATGGTATCACCCACATGAATATCTCTTCCTATGCCAAAAGGTGCCGCGATTTCATTGAGCGTTTGAATTGCATCAACCGGGTCAGAGAATGATTGACCGTTGACTTTTGTTAACTCTCCTTTTGTAAAGCCGAGTGTCGCCTCTTCGGCTTTTGTCTTGGTCACTGATGTAGGCCAGGCTTCTTCGGGAAGCATCCCCATTGAGTTTAAAGTTTCCTTTCCGCCAACGGATGTTCCCCAAAGACCTTTGTTGATAGAGTACTTCGCTTTTTCAAAATTGAAAGACACACCCTTTGTTTTCAGGTAGTCGATTTCCTCTTCGCGGCTTAACTTTTTATCACGTATAGGCGTGATAATCTCCATCGCTGGTGCCAGGATGTGAAAGATCATGTCGAAGCGTACCTGGTCGTTACCAGCCCCTGTGCTACCGTGTGCTATGGCTTGCGCCCTGATCTCGTTTGCATATCTTGCTACAGCCAACGCCTGAGACATGCGTTCAGCGCTTACGCTCAATGGGTAGGTGCTGTTCTTAAGCACGTTCCCGAAAATAAGAAAGCGAATAACCTTTTGGTAATAGTTCGAGGTCTCGTCAATGTTCTTGTGAGAAGAAACGCCAAGTGCAAGCGCACGTTTCTCGATATCTGCAAGTTCCTGCGCTGAGAAACCTCCTGTGTTTACTGTAAGGGTATGAACCTCATAGCCCAGGTCTTCAGACAGCATCTTTGCACAATACGAGGTATCCAGTCCACCACTAAATGCCAAAACAACTTTTTTACCCATTACCAAAAGAACATTTTAAATAACACATTGCTGCTGGTCTTTCCGCCATCCGCTTTTTTCTTGTCGCGAAGGAGGATATACTTTTTTAGTCTTACCCAGCGGTCGAACAGTTTGAAATTGCCTTTGAATTCGCGCTTGCGCTTCTTTCTAAGATTTCCTGAAGGAGTGATTACTTTCGTTATTGTCGGCATTTCCGTCTTGGCAACCTCATGTGCTGGATCGTAAAGCATGGCCGTGCAGATACAGTTCTTGCGGTTCTTAGCGGTGAGGATGTCAAAGTTCACGCAACTGCGACAGCCTTTCCAAAACTCCTCATCTGTGGTGAGTTCAGAATAGGTCACGGGCTTGTAACCGAGACCAGAGTTGATCTTCATTACTGCCAATCCTGTTGTCAGACCAAAAATCTTTGACTGAGGGTACTTCTTCCTGGACAAGTCGAATATTTTCGTCTTGATCTCCTTTGCCACTCCGGTTTGCCGAAATGGAGGGGATACAATCAGGCCTGAGTTGGCGACAAACTTTTTGTCATCCCACTCCTCGATATAGCAGAAGCCTACCCACGTGCCGTCTTTGGTGACAGCAATAATGGCTTTGCCTTCCTCCATCTTACGGCTCACATACTCTGGAGTACGTTTAGCTATACCAGTGCCACGTGCCTGAGCCGAAAGTTCCATCTCGTTAGTGATGGTTTCTGCGTAATGAATGTCGTCCCCTGTGGCGGGACGAACGATTATATTCTGATCGTTCAATTTCTTAAGTATTAAAATTTGAAAAGGAAAATGTGCCAAAAGCACGAAAGGCGAAATGCCTACCGCATTTCGCTAACACCAATAAAGACAGATGTTATCAAATGCGGATTTGCCTTCGGATACGCCTAATGGCCAATGAAGGGGATGTTAAAAGGGAAAACGCGAGCATACCTTTTGTGAAGGTGTCGTTGCCACACTGGCTAGCGAGCTCGATGGATGTTAATGTGTTTCTCAATTTTCCTTTTAGATAAAGTGGTTGTTCATCCAAAATCTAATACAAATGTAAAAGGTATTAATTCGAATTAATCAACCCTTTTTTAGATTATTTTCTGCTAACAACTATTAGGTTAGACTTGTCTGACCTTCGAAGGTTTACTCTGTGCGGAGAGTTGTGGCCGGGTTGGTGAGCGCTGCCTTCACCGACTGGAAGCTGACCGTTGCAATGGTGATACCGATAATCATCGCACAAGCCTCTATGTAAATCCACGGGCTCAGCTCGATCCGATAAGCAAAAGTCGACAGCCACTGCTGCGCTGCGTAGTAGCTCACCGGTATAATAACCACGAACGCCACCAGGATGAGTGCGAAGTATTTGCGTGTGAGCAACAGGAGCAGGGAGTTGATGCTGGCTCCAAATACCTTCCGTATCCCAATTTCGCGGATGCGTTGGTTCACACTGAACTCAACCAGACCAAAAAGCCCCATACAGGCCACTACAATGGCAAGGCCGGTAAAAAGGGAGAACAACCCGGAGAGTTTTTCTTCAGACTTGTACATGCTGTCAAAGTTTTCATCCAGGAACTTGTAGCTGAACGGCTGGTCGGGCACCAGTTTTTCGTATGCGCCTTTTATCTGGGCAATGGTAGCGGGTAAGTTGTCGCTCTTTACCCTGAGTGTGAGCGTATAGAAGACTTGCGGGTAAATGTGCATTACTACCGGGCTCATCTGCTCACGCAGGCTCTTGAAGTGGAAGTCCTTCACCACTCCAACGACCTCACCTCTCTTTGTGGAGTCACCGATCCATTCCTTCCAATGGATAGGATGGCCGATGGCCTTCTCTGGTGTGCCAAAGCCGTAAGACTTCGCTGCTGTTTCGTTAATAATAAAGGCCCGTTGGGCATCGGAGGTAAACTCTCTTGAGAAGTCTCTCCCGGCAACCATTTCCATCCCCAGTGTCTTAACATAATCGAAATCCACACAGAATAAGTTGGCCGGCAAGGACTTGTCGGTTAGGGGGTCTATGATCCCATCACCAGCAATGATATCACCAGGCAGGCCATAACCAATGGTCGCCTGCTCTACGGATGGGTTAGTCATGAACTCCTGCTTGATGGTCTCGTGGTCCGTCTTTTTGTTCTGACTGAGCGCCATGACCATGAGCTGCTCTTTGTCAAAGCCAAGATCTTTGTTGTGTAGAAGGTCATTTTGAGCCAACACCACCAGCGAGCCGATAATAAGGAAAAATGAAAACATAAACTGTAACACGACCAGAACGTTTCGATAAAAACCACCCTCGGCTGCAGCTCCACTTCGGTTGTACAGGACTGAGGCCGGTCGGAACCGAGACAGCTGGAATGCGGGATAGCTTCCTGCCAGACCGCCCAGCAACAGAGAAAAAATCACAAGACCTGTGATGAATGGTAAGTTGAAAGGTGATGAAATTGACTTGCCAGCGAAGTCATTCAGGTATGGCAGGCCGATTTGAGCTATCGACATGGCGATGATCAGGCCAATCAGCGTGATGGTGATTGATTCACTGGTAAATTGAAAAATAAGTTGCTTGCGTAAGGCTCCTGCCACTTTTCTCACGCCAACTTCTTTCATTCGTTTTAAAGATCGTGCAGTAGACAGGTTGACGAAGTTGAGGGAAGCAATTACCAAAATGAAAATGGCAGCGGCACTCAGTACGTAAACAGATTGAGCATTTCCTCTTTGAGCGATTTCCCATTCAAAGGACGAAGAGTGAAGATGAATGTCTTCGATGTTTTGCAGGTGTGGCAGATAGGTAAACCCAGCTGGCTCGATCGTGGGGTAAGCGTACTGCTTAACGAAGTCTGCGAGCTTGTTTTCAAATGCCATCACGTCTGTTCCTGGTTTGAATTTCACGTAAGTGAAAAACTGTTGCCATATCCAGCTTTCCATTCTTTCTTTTGGCACTTGCTGCAAGATCGAAGCGAAAGAGATGACGTAATTGAGTTGCAAATGGGAATTTACCGGAAAGTCCTCATACACTCCCGTTACGAGCATCTCGTCACCGGACAGTGTGATAGTTTTGCCAACGGGATTGGTATCTCCAAAATATTTTTCGGAAAGTGTTTTGGAAAGGATAACCGAGTTCGGTTTCTCTAATGCTGAACCTTCATCTCCCTGAATGAGGTTGACCGTTAGCATGTCGAACAACGTGTTCTCTGCGTACACGCCTTTGGATTCTTTGATCTTCTCGCCTTTGAGTTCAAATAGCTTTGAACCATAAATGTTCATCATTCTCAGGGTGGACTCGATCTCCGGGTAGTCTTTTTCTAAAGTAGGGCCAAAGGTGGGCGGCACAATAGGCACATAGGTAGTGACACCGTCATTTCCTGATCGCTCATTGTAAATCCTAAAAGTTCTGTCCCCATCGGGATGATACTGATCAAAGCTCAGCTCATCCCACACAAAGAGTCCAATAAGCAGGCATGAGGCCAGACTCAAAGACATACCTGCGATGGTGATGATGGAAAATAGTTTGTGTTTAGTAATGTTACGGAGGGAGATCTTGAGGTAGTTGGTCAGCATGATGAAGCAGGTTTGGAAGTTGCTATGTCAATTTCCATTCCATTGTTGTAGAGAGGGCATTTTTAGGCAATTTAGGTAATACCACTGTGCGTTTGTGATCGAATCTGGTCGCAGGCGGGCAAGTGAGACTGGCTGTAAAAACCTGGATACGTGATACTTTGCTGCGCTAAAGGCGACCTTATTATCTTTGATCATATGGTCTTACGCCTTCCGTCAGGTATTCAATCTTTTGGCGCACATTCGGTCGCACATTTTGATAACATATGCCTTGCTCAGTTCAATAACAAGGATGCCAAGGACGCCACACCAACGTTCCTTTCTGAGCATGCGATCATATTTCTGATGCAGGGCGAGAAAATCATGTACTCAGGTGATCAGAGGATCACTATTTCGTCCAACAATGTAATTTTACTTAAACGAGGATATTATCTGATGTGTGAGAGGTTGGCACACAACAACCCTTACCATAGCCTGGTGTTTTATTTCAATGAAACCGTCTTACAGGATTTTTGGCAAAAGTTTTACCAGGCTTTTGAAAATTTAAAACCAAGCTCTGCCCGGTCGGTTGAGGTGGTTGAACTCACAGAACCATTTCAGGTATTCAAGGATGCTTTGTTGTACTACCTCGAATACAATGGGCAACATACAGAATACATTGTTAAAAATAGATTTGAAGAATTTATCCTTCTCTTACTACAGCGTGATCCAAAGCATGCATTTCTTCAATTCATTTCTGATATATCTGGTACACGAGGGCAGCAAGTGAATCAGGTGGTGAATGAAAATATTTTCAATCCCATAACACTTGACGATCTGGCCAAGCTATCTGGCCTTAGCCTATCGGCATTTAAGCGAGAGTTTAAAGAACAATATGGTGAATCACCCAAGCGGTGGATTCTCCAAAGAAGGCTAGAACATGCAAGAATTTTACTTGAGAGTTCTGAGAAACCTGTGAAGGAGATCGCGTGGCAGTGCGGCTTCGAAAGTGTAGCTCACTTCACCCGCGTCTTCAAACAGCATTATGGCACACCACCCCGTACTCTCTCAACCCAAAGAGTCAAACAATTGACCTAATCAGACAATCCCCAAAGACGATCAGCGCGCTTACTTGCATCGTAAATCAAACAAAGATGAAGCAAGACGAGCAAGGTGTAAAAAAGGCAATTCAATATTATTTCGATGGAACAGCGCATGGTGATATCGATGCACTGAAGAAGGGCTATACGACTGACTGCAAAATTTATTTCGTTAATGATGCGGGAGACTTGGATAGTTATGATCAGGACCAGTTTCATCAAATCATCCGGGAAAACCACGCGAAGAAGTTGAAGCGAATTAATCAACTCCTTTCATTTGAGATATATGAACACATGGCAACAGCCAAAGTGCGAAGTGATTATCCCGCCTTTTATTTCGTTGACTTTCTGACGCTCTTAAGAAGCAACGGTGAATGGAAAATTGTGGCGAAGGCAACAGTAAGATCATCAACATGAAAATTGGATTTATCGGTTTAGGGCTGATGGGGTCTCGAATGGCCAGCTGTCTGCAAGGCGAAGGAATTAGTCTGTCTGTTTACAATCGGTCGAAGGATCCTTATGAGGCCTTTGATGATCAAGTCGAAAAACATACGACTGCCGATCAATGCGTTAAAGACAGCGATGTTGTTTTCACAATGCTTTCAACGATCGAGGTAATAGAGGAGGTAGCCCTCGGGCAGCATGGTTTTTTAAAATCGATGAAACAGGGCAGCATTTGGATTGACTGTTCTACGGTCAGCCCTTCTTTCTCCAGACTTTGCGGCAAGCAGGCTAACCAAATGGGAGTGAAGTTTGTTGAGGCACCGGTGGCAGGGTCCACGGGTGCCGCAGCTGCTGGCCAACTGGTTTTTCTGGTGGGTGGAGAAGATTCGGTTGTAAATATTGTAACGCCACTATTGAATCTTATGGGTAAGAAGGTGATGACGACAGGAGTGGTAGGTTCTGCAAGCGCTGCCAAGTTGCTCATCAACTATGCGCTTGCCAGTGCGATGATGAATCTCGCTGAGATAGTCACAGCAGGTAAAAGTATGGGACTCTCAAATGACTTTCTATTTGATCAGCTTCCTCAATTTCCAGTGATAGCGCCTTTCTTACAGTTTAAGGCTCCAAAATTGATTAATGGAGATTTCAGCCCTGAGTTTCCACTCGAGTGGATGGTCAAGGATATCAACTTGCTAGTTCAGACTATTGACTCTGAATATCATCTGCCGATGATCGAGCCGCTTTTAGCCAGCTTTATGGCAGGAATGAAAAATGGCCAATCAAGAGAAGACTTTTCATCAGTGATAAAAACACTCTCTTGATTGACCGGAAAGACGCTAAGATAAACTATTCATAACGCAGCGTCTGCGAAGGATTTGTCAAAGCTGCCTTGATGGTTTGTGAACTCACTGTTAGCAATGCAATAATTACTGCTACGATTCCCGAGACGATGTAAATCACCAGGTTCATCTCGATGTGATAGGCGAACGAGTCCAACCATAAGTTCATCAGGTACCAGGCTACGGGCCACGCGATCAGGTTAGCCACGATGATCAACGTAACTATTTCTTTTGACAGCAAGGTCAGAATAGTAGGCACAGATGCACCTAGCACTTTGCGGATTCCAATCTCTTTTACCCGCTGCAGTGTGTTGAATGTAGCCAATCCAAACAATCCAAGGCATGCGATGAAAATGGCCAGTCCAGAGAAAATCGTGAACAACTGACTTTGTCGTTGTTCAGCATCATAAAGTTGCCTGTATCGCTCATCGAGGAAGTTGTATTCAAATGGACGGTTGGGTAGAAACTCTTTCCATACCTTTTCAATATGTTGAATACCATCTTGTAGATTTCCAGCATTGATTTTGATGGATATCGTATTCAAATTGCCTCCGTGAAATACGATTGGAATGATATCCTGATGCAGAGATTCGAAGTGGAAATCTTTAACGACACCAATTAATTTTCCGGTAACTCCACCGTATGCAAAATCTTTTCCAATACCTTCCTCAGGTGATGTTAGTCCATATTCTTTTGCAGCAGTCTCATTGATTACAAAAGCCAGAGAGTCATCGGTCACTACGGACTTAGAAAAATTCCGACCTGCAACGAACTCAATTCCATAGGTTGGGAAGAATGCTTCGTCAACCCCCACATTTTTTGTAACAATTTGTGTGTTCACCAGACTGTCGCCATTGGCAATCAGTGGCGACCCCTGGCTGTCAAGAAGTCGACCAGTAGGGGTTCGACTGGATCGGCCTATATTTTTGATTGTTGAGGACGATGTTAGCTCATTATAAAAGACATCATAGTTGTCCTGCACCTCAACATAAAAGGGTACAGTTACGATTTGATCTTTGTCAAAGCCAAGGTCTCTGGTATTAAGGTAATCGAGCTGTTGAATGGTAATGGCAGTCGCAATCAACAACACCACCGAAATGGAGAATTGGGTTACTACCAGAACCTTCCTGATTAACCCTTTGCCTTTGGCAGTTCCCTGTTGTCCCTTCAGTGTAAGTGCAGGTTTGAAACCGGAAACAACAAACGCAGGATAAATTCCGGCCAGCAAGCCAATGACGAAAGTGGTGACAACGAGACCGCCCACCAGGTTAAAATGCTCAACTAGATTGAGCGAAAGATTTTTATGCGTGAATTGGTTAAGCCAATCCAAACCCATCCATGCCATCCCTAAAGAAAGAACCAAAGCAAAAACAGCGATCAGCACGGATTCGCTCAGGTATTGAATCACCAATTGGTTGCGGGCAGCACCAACGACTTTGCGAAGTCCAACTTCTTTTGCTCTTTTGGTAGCCCTGGCGGTGGATAGGTTTACAAAATTAAAGCAGGCAATAAGGATGATAAACAATCCGATCACGCCCATCATGTACACATTATTGATGTTACCGTTTACTTCCACTTCGTCATCGAGTTGGGAGTGGAGGTGGATGTCTGTTACTTTCTGCGCATAAAGAGAAGTGACGTTGGAGGCAACGAATGTGGGAGGTGCCCCATAATTGGATATCGCATAAGGCCCAAAATGTTTGTTGAGGAATTCTGGAAACTGAGCCTCCAGTTTTTTTATGTCTGCTCCTTCGTCAAGCAGGAAGTACGTGCCAAAAGCATTGTTACCCCAGTTGGTCTCAAGGCCTGTCCTTCCATAGATATTGTCATTTTCAAGTGTGACGAAAGAAACCAGCAATTCCGGATGCCAATGAGCCTGATCCGGAAAGTCTTTGAAGACACCGGTGATTTCAATATCAAAGGCATTGTTGGCCCTCAGTCTTTTACCGATCACGTTGGTGTCGTCAAAGTATTTTAGTGCCATCTTTTCAGAGAGCATCATCGTAAATGGTCGTGACAGTGCTGTTGACTGATCACCTGATATTATATCTATATCAAAGATTTTGAAGATGTCAGGCTCCACGAGGAAGAGTCTCTGTTCGGTGAAGTTTTTTGTAATTTCTCCATTCTCCTCACGACTGATTACCAAATTAAAATTCACCGTACGTGCCAGTACTTCTATCTGACCAAAGTCATTTTTCAATAATGGACCTATCGGGGGAGCGACATTCCCCAGGTGAAGGTTGACAGAGCCATCTGGTGACTTGAAATCACGCGTAACCCTAAATAGGCGATCTGCATGGCTGTTGTACTTATCATAGCTGACTTCGTCTGCGATGTATAAGTAGATAAGCAGGGCACATGCCATTGCAAGGGCCAATCCTGCGATGTTAATAAACGCAGTGAGTTTGTTTCTAAAGATGCTTCTTATGGCAACTTTTAAATAGTTACTGATCATTGAGGTTAGTGTTGGGTGCTACAATACGATTAAGACACTTTTAAAACGTCTTTCGGTTACGCAATGACCGCGCCTTTTTCGCGAGGTTGCAAACTTTTGCCCTTTTGGACATTATTCGTGAAGCGGTGTCGCATTATGAACAAAAGTGTTCGGTCGCGACCACTGTTTTTCCGAATACAGCTACTCTACACGCAGTGAGTCTACCGGATTCGTAAGTCCTGCCTTCAGCACCTTATATCCTATGGTGATCCCGGATAGGGCCAACGCACTTAATCCTGTAAGTAAAAACAATGATGGAGATAGGTCGATTTTGTATTGAAAATTACCCAGCCAGTTTTGCATAACGTAATATCCGATGGGAGTGGCAATAAGGAAACCTGTCAATACCAGCTTAATTAGATCTGAGGTGAGCATGTACGAGATGGATTGCGCGGATGCCCCCATCACTTTCCTGATACCAATTTCTTTGGTACGTTGTTCAATCATAAATGCGGCCAGACTGAATAAACCGAGACATGCAACGAAGATGCCGATACCGGTAAACAAACCCACGAGTTTTCCAAGTCTCCTCTCCGCATCATAAAGCTGACCGTAGGATTCATCAAAGAAAGAATAGGTGAGGGGATGAGCGGGATCAAATTGCGAGAAAACTTTATTAATACCTTCAATACCATCTGCCATTTGTTCAGAACGAACGCGCACGGTGTACATCGAAAACCAATTGGTTGGGGGAATGAACAACACAACGGGGCCAATCTTTTCTTTGAGAGATCTAAAATGGAAATCCTTTACAACACCAACAACTGGTCCGGGCACACGACCGACAGCCGGCATGCTGATTGTTTTCGACAATGGGTTGTCCCAACCCAGTTGGCGTGCGGCCTCTTCGTTGATCAGATAGGCTGCGGTATCACTCGCGATGTCCTTTGAAAAATTGCGCCCTGACGACAACTCAATCTCGAAGGTGGGAACAAACTCTGAATCCACCGCCAGTACTCTTGACGATGGTACCTGATCGGGGTCAATACCTTCAGGTTGAACAGGGATTCCCCAATCGCTTCCGCCAGGTTGTCCTCCTGAGATTGATACACTTTCTATGGCACTGAGTTTTAGCAATTCATTTTTTACAGTTTCAGATTTTTCACGGAGCACCCCCGATTGGATGGGAATGGTGATGAGCTCACTCGGGTTGAAGCCAAGTTTTTTACTTTGAATAAATTCTAATTGTTGATAGATGGTGATGGCCGCAACAATAAGAAAAATTGAAATCGCAAATTGAAGCACTACAAGTCCTTGACGAACTACCTGTCGGGTTCCGGTTTTTGTTTTTCCTTTTAGCACATCTGAAGGTTTCAGTCGTGCCAGATAAAGTGCAGGATAGCTTCCTGATAGAAATCCGACTAACAGACAAATGCCTAGCGCTACACTAACGAATTGAGGCTCAACCAACAATGAGAATGTCAATTGTTTTCCGGTCAATAAATTAAAAGATGGCAACATGATCGCCAACAAGCCAAGAGCAAAGATCAGAGCAACGAAACTGATGACCACAGTCTCACTTAGATATTGAAGTGTGAGTTGTGATCGGAGGGCTCCATTCGACTTACGCACGCCCACTTCTTTCATTCGTGTGAGAGCACGCGCGGTGGTGAGATTGATAAAATTGATCGAGGAGATAATGAGCACCAATAAACCAATGGCTGCAAAAATATACACGTAAGTGATGTCTGAGTTTGCGTTGATCTCTCGGAAAAGGTTGGAGTGAAGGTGAATGGAAGTAAGAGGCTGTAGAAAAGGTTGGAGGGACTCTACAGTTTCTCTGCTTACATGGTTGCCTAGCAGATCACGAAATCTGTTAGCGACTAAAGCAGGATCAGCATCTGGCCTCAAGAGAAGATAGGTGTAAAACTGATTCCATTGTTCCCAGCTGTCCTTTTGCGGATGATTGTAGCCGACCATCGGCAAGAGGTAATCGAAAGTAAAATGTGAATTGCGAGCCACATCCTTGAGGACACCTGTCACACTTGCCTCTCTGCTGTTTTCGATAGTCAGTGTCTGGCCAATCGCATTTAGACTACCAAAATATTTTTTTGCAAGGGATTCACTTATCACGATGGCATCAGGATGTGTAAGTGCACTGGATGGCTTGCCTGCAACAAATTCAAAATCGAAAATATCAAACACCGTAGAGTCGGTGATAAACCCTTTGTTTTCGTAAAATCTACTGTCGCCTTTTTGAAAGAGATTTTGGCCCGCGGGTACAAATCGCGTCATGTTTTCGACTTGCGGTAGCTCTACAACAGCCGTTGGACCCCAAGGCCCATGGACCTTTGCAATGCCATCATACGCTCCGTAGCTATCACCAAAGCTTGTTGCTAGTCTGTATATGTTTTCTTTATTCTGGTGATACTGATCGTAACTGAGTTCGTCTCTTACGAACAGGAATATGGCCAGGCAGCAGGTCATTCCAAGTGTCAGGCCACTAACAGCAATAAATGAAAAGCCTTTGTACCGGTAAAGATTTCTGATCGCAATTTTAAGGTAGTTGGTGAGCATAGAGATAGGGTTTAATAATTGGGGCTAAAGATGGACACTACCGAATTGACCAATGGTTACCTGAAATTCAGGATATTTTCTGAGACATGTTGCCTTGAGAATATATTGATTATGAATGACTGGTCATATATTGCTCGTATTTAATAATGCCTGAGATTAGAAATTTTTTTTTGACTAAAGCTGAATTGCTGATTCGGTTCACAAAAGCCATTCACCATATAAACAAGTTTAATAGAACGGATTCATCATATCATCGATTTGCAAAAAAGCGATTGAATGAGGAACTGACTTCATTCTCTTCGATCCTTGAGTCAAGGTTTCCCTGGAATGCGAGAGAAAAAATGCAATGGTATGTCGCTGAGTTTCTTTTTGTAGGGGAGAGTTTTTCAAAACTGTTCGATGTCCCTTTTACTCAATACATAAGAGAAACATACTTCAGATGCGGAGTATTGGTGGCGTTGTGCGATCTCATCATTGATGATACGGAATTGAGTGATAAAGAGATAGTGGAGTTAAAGAAGCCGACTGATCTCAAAAAACCCAATGACGTGCAGCAGCTGTATGCCGAAGCATACCGTGCGTTCTTCGCTTCCATACCAGATGATCGAATCAATGAGGTAGCCGACTACTATGAAAAACTGTTCGATGCACAGGTGATGAGCAAGCGCCAGTTTGAGCTCAATACCTCAAAGGAAGAAGTGGATTTTATCTGTCGTGAGAAATGTGGATATAATTTTTTGCTTTTGCGGGCAATAGCAGGTGGGGAGATCAGGTCAAATGAAAGGCAAACCTGGTACGAAGTAGGAGCCTTGATTCAATATTGCAACGATGCGCAGGATATGCACAAGGACCTTTTGAAAGGAATGAGAACATTTGCCAGCGTTAGACCTGACATTGAAACAATCATTAGCGATCTGGAGACGCAGAGGAAGATAACCTTCACTCTAATTACCAAAGCTGCCTTCAAAGAACGGAGAAAAGATGAATTCCTCTTTTCACTTTATGTTATGTACACGGCCATCCTCGCCAAACTGAGCATCTTCTCAGGCCTTTGTGGAAGCCGCTTCAATCCCGAAAAATTTCAACTGCTCAACAAAGAGGTGGTGAGGCGTAATATTTCGCCATTCAGACTGTTGAAATTGATGCTTCCGCTTGTAACCCAATATCAATTCGAGAGAGCTGAAGATTTGAGCTTCAAATTCGATGCTAATCGCCTTTCGTCCGATGCTGGTAGCCGTAACTAAACATCGCCTGTTTGACTCTACTTACTCGCTTCTCAAAGAATCAACTGGATTGGCTTTCGCAGCTTTCAGTGATCGCACACTTATCGTAGCCAATGCGATAACTATTGAAATACCACCAGCCAGGGCAAATGTGCCAACTCCAAAACTAACGTGATAGGCAAATTCGGAAAGCCAGTTGTTCATCGTAGCAATTACAAGTGGAATGGCGATCACAAAGGCAATCAGCACCAGTAGGATGAATTCTCTGGATATCAGCGACACTATGTTATTCGTACTTGCACCCAACACCTTTCTCACACCGATCTCTTTCTTCCGGTTCTCCACAGCGAAAGAGACAAGAGCAAACAAACCCATGCAGGCAATCAACACGATTACTCCTGAGAAGCTGACAAAGACTTGTCCGCGTTTTTCATCGCTGCGATAAAATTCATTGAACTTAGTGTCGAGGAAGTTGTACTCGATTGGGTTGTTGGTGTCGAATTGATTGTTGATTTCTTTAATCGAAGCAAGCGTGCGGTTCCAGTCTCTGGTTTGTATTCTTAATGTATAGTAGTCGATACTATGAATAGGGTTATTATAGAAGGCGAAAATCAGTGGCTTCATTTCCGTTCTAAACGACTCAAAATAAAAATCATCAACCACACCGATCACTTCAGCTTCAAAAGGTTGTTCGAAGTCTCTTCGCAGGCCGCCAAATGAAACTCCTGGAATGGTGACCCTTTGACCTACTGGATTCTCAAGGCCCAGTTCTTCAACAGCAAGTCGTGTCAGCAACACCTTCGTGGAGTCGCCAGGTCCCGCATTGAAGTTTCTGCCTTCACGTAATGGTAAATCGAAGGTGTGGAGAAAATCCTGGTCGATGCCAACAAAGATCATCTCCGTAGGTAGTGGGTTTTCGGCAAGATTGACATTGGCAACCGGAAACCGCTTCCATTCTCCGGGCACGCGGGAAGATACTGTCACGGACTTCACCTCTGGCAATCTGTTGAGTTCTGTTTTGTATGACTCAAACTGGCGCCTTTGAATACCACTGTTGATATCGATAGCAACGAGATTTTCAACATCGAAGCCCAGAGATTTTTGCCTCATAAAATTGAGCTGCCGATAGATAACCAGGGTCGAAGATATCATCATGATCGAGACAGCAAACTGAGCCACCACCAACACTTTTCTCATAGGTAAACTCCTATTAGCAATCCTCACTTCTTTCTTGATCGCTTCTGCAGGAGATACCTTTGACACGATAAGTGCGGGATAGAGAGATGCAAGCAATCCAAACAAAACCAGGGTAAAACCGATACCAACTATCCAAGGCAATTCTAGATATTGAAGCAGGAGGGTCTTTCCGGTGAAGTTGTTGATCGATGGTGAAAACGCCTGCACCAATGCTATCGCGATAATCAGAGAGAACACTGAAAGTATCAACGCTTCGCCTACGAATTGACCGATGAGTGAAAGTTTCCCCGCTCCCAAAGTTTTTCTTGTTCCGATTTCTCTAGTGCGCTTGAATGCTGCCGCTGTCGACAAGTTCATATAATTGAGTGAAGCGATCAGTAGAATCAGAAACGCAACCACCGTAAACATGTAGATATAAAAGGTATTAAAGCCGCTCGGGTTGATCTGATAGTCCTCAATGTTTTCTGATTTGAGGTGAATGTCGAGTAAGGGCTGCAGTGTAAACGTGCTATTGAAATCTTTGTCTGTAGGATAGTTGGCTTCTACGAGCGAGTTGAGTTTTGCTTCCAGGTTGGATATAGATTCGCGATCACCCACTTTGACATAAGTAGCGGAAATATTATTGCTCCAGTCACTGGGTTCATAAAGTCTATATCGTGGAAAATGTTTGTCGACAGCTCTTTCTGAAAATAGCAAGTCAAGTTGAAGATGGGAGTTGCTCGGAAAGTCTTGCATTACCCCTACAATGGTCATGTCAAGTCCATTCGCCCAGATCACTTTGCCCATAACATCTTCAGTGCCGAAGTATCGCTTGGCAAGTTTTTGCGACACCACAATTCCATCGGGACTTTTTAATGCTGTGGCTGGATCGCCTTGTAAAAGTTTGAAGTTGAAGAACTGAAAGAAAGTGGAGTCAGCGAGCGTGAGGTATTCGTAACCGCGCGTCATCGGGTCGTTACCCATGGTGAGACTTCCAAATTGTATTAGCCTTATGGCGGACTCCACTTCCGGAAATTGATCCACCATTCCCTGAGCAATTTTACCAGGCACCTGCGCGATTGATTTTATCTCTCCCGTTTCAACCTGCTCGTGACGAATGACGCGGTAAATTTTGCCGGAATCCTTGTGAATGTTATCAAAGTTTAGCTCATCGTGAATGTAGAGAGCAATAACGATAAAGCAGAAGAAGCTAATCGTGAGCCCGAAAACTGTGGTGATGGAAAACAACTTCTCCTTAATAATATGGCGGTAGATGACTTTGAAAAAATTTGAGATCATGGCAGGTTAAATTACTTCCGGCATCACTTATCCAATATCGCACCATTCTTTATTTTGAGCGGATCGAAACGCTATTAGATCAATTTACGGGCATTGCTTGTTCGCATCTGGCCGATAGTGTGCGCTGGCGGACTTATTTCTTCGTACGTTGATAGATGAAAAGAATGACCAAACCTGCTGCCATGCACACCAGGACGTCTCTCATTTCGCTCAATTGCGAACTTGAAAAGAGCCAGGTCGAGAAAAGGATTCCAGTCACAGCAAAGAATCTCCCAAAGGGTATCTGGTAGACTGCTTTTGACTTGGTGTTTCGCAGCTTGATCAGGGCTCCACACACCATGGCGTACATCACTGTTCTGATGATGGCCGTAATGGTAATGGCATAAATGAAAGAGCCTGTGACAGCAATGGTCAGTGAAACAGCTGTGAAAATAAAAAGTGCCAGGGTGGGTGTTCTGAATTCCGGGTGGATGTAGGATAAAGATTTAGGTAGTTGATCCTCTTCACTCAGCGCGTAAAGCAATCGGGAACCTACGAGAAGAATCGCATTGAGTGCACCGATGATAGAAATTATCGCACCGATGGTGATTAAGTTGCCTCCAAATGATCCCATGAAAAACTGAGCGGCATCTGCAAGAGGTTTTTCAGAGCTTGCCAATGTAGACAATGTGCCCACAGACACCACTTGTATCGACCCATAAAGAACCATGACCAATAATGACGAAATGATGAGCGCATAAGGCACAATCTGGTTCGGATTTTTCATTTCGCCTGAGTTGATTACCACCACTTCAAATCCGCCAAATGCAAACACGAGCATGAGCACGGAGGAGGAGAAGCCACCAAACTGCGGTGCCACGCTAAAGTCGATGAGGCTGGTGTCGATAAAAAATACACCGGCCCCTACAAAGATCAGAAGCGGCACTACTTTGCCAATGGTAAGGAAGTTGTTTACAGACGTTGTCTTTTTCACTCCGACATAATTTATGCCCATGAGAATGGCTGTGAGTGCAACCATAATTACTAACCTGGGAAAAAATTGCGTTAGTGCTGGATTATAAAACGAGGCATAGGTCACTAACAGATTGATCAGTGCGGCATAGGATATGATACGCGACCAAAGTAGAAGCCAGCCCATGATGAACGCTGGCGTTCTGCCAAATGCCTCAAGAATGTAGAGATAGGGGCCACCCGTTTTATCAAAGCGACTTCCAACTTCAGCAAAGCAAATGATGATGTTGAAAATCACGAGTGCACAAACAACAAACGCGAGGATGCTGTATGCGCCAGATAATTGAAAGACTTTAGAAGGAAGCCCGAATATCCCTGCACCGATGATGGTGTTGATCATCAACAATACAAGATCCCACTTTCGAATGGCGCGGATGAATTGATTCATCAGTGACTACAAGATTTTAATTATGGACTATTATTTCGGGATTAGCAAGGTGAAATGAGAGGAGGAAATAGGAATTCTTTCTGTATTTTGAGAGTTGGATGACGAATAGTTTGATTATTCAGATTATTGGCTTTGGAATCGTGGCGATCGCGAGTTTTCAAATTGCCGGTTATCTGAAAAAGATAAACCTTCCTTTAATCACCGGCCTGATCGTCACAGGTATTGTTGCAGGCTCTTCTATTCTCAATTTCATTCCAAGGGAGAGTATCAATCAACTGAGATTTCTCAATGACATTGCATTGGCGATTATCGCCTTCTCTGCGGGCTCTGAACTTTATCTTAAAGAACTAAGGAGTCGGATAAAGAGTATTCAATGGATGACTTTTGCGCAGGTTACTGTGGTCTTCATCCTGTCTTCTATCCTCATCTACCTGGCTTCAGCTTCCATTCCTTTTTTGAATGATCTTCCACAGATGAGCCGGCTGGCAGTTTCGCTTATGTTTGGGGCCATATTCGTGGCTCGTTCTCCATCTTCAGCTATCGCCATCATTGGCGAGATGCGAGCAAGCGGACCGTTCACAAAGACAGCCGTAGGCGTCACGGTACTGATTGATGTTGTAGTGATCATTTTATTTACCATCTGTTTTGCTGTTGCGAAAGCCGTGGTGAATGGCACTGCCATTGATTTTACCTTCACATGGGTTCTCGCACTTGAACTTCTCTTATCTGGTTTGGTGGGAATGGCGTTGAGCAAGCTCCTGCTTATTCCATTTTCATTTAGGGCCCACCGATACATAAAGGCCGTCCTCCTTGTTTTGATTGGCTACTCAGTGTATGCATTGTCAGCTTATTTGAGATCATGGTCTCAAAATATGTTTAGTCATGAATTTTCGCTGGAGCCTTTGTTGATCTGTATTATCGGTAGTTTCCTCTTGACAAACAATAGCAGACATCGCATTGAGTTTTCAGTTCTGCTAAAGAAAATCAGTCCCATTATATACATCGTTTTCTTCACGCTTACGGGTGCCTCCTTATCGATGCAGGTATTTGTGAGCGTACTAGGTGTGGCTTTTTTGTTTTTTGGTTTTCGAATCGTGACAATGTTTTTAGGAAGCCTTGTAGGTGTTGCGCTTGCACGTGACGACAAATCTTATCGATGGATTGCATGGATGCCTCACATTACACAGGCTGGTGTTGCATTGGGGTTGACTACCGTAGTGGCTAAAGCATTCCCGGGTTGGGGTGCAGAGTTTGAAGCGGTAATTATTTCGATCGTTGTGATCAATCAACTGGTCGGACCACCGCTTTTCAGATGGTCAATTAATAAAGTAAAGGAGAGCCACCTAAGACATGCAAAACCCGAGTTCGATGGTATCAAAGACGCATATATTTTTGGGTTGGAAAGCCAATCGATTGCGCTGGCAAAGCAATTGAAGGAAAACAACTGGCAGTCACGTATTGTCACACTTGATCAAAATATTGACAACCGTCAGGTGGATGACCTCAACATCATTTCAATCAAGGAGCTTTCATTGGATGAGCTTCGAAAATTGGAGCTGGAACGGGCAGATGCAGTGGTTTGTATGCTTTCAGATGAGGAGAATTTAACCATCACCGAGATGGTGTATGAAAATGTGGGTACACAGGATATTATCGTAAGACTGAATGAACGGGAGAATATGGAGAAGTTTCACAAACTCGGAGCGCTGATCATCGACCCGTCAACGGCTATGGTAAGCTTGCTGGATCATTTTGTCCGCTCGCCAAATGCCACTTCACTTTTGTTGGGCATGGACAAGTCGCAGGATACACTCGACATCGAGATTACCAACCGCGATATCCACGGTATGACACTTCGCGACCTCCGACTTCCTACTGATGTGATTATTCTTTCCGTGAAACGCAAAGGTCAGATGATCATCTCTCACGGTTACACGCGTCTTCGTATGAAGGATATCGTAACTATGGTTGGGTCACCCAAGAGCCTTGTCGAAGTCAGAACTAAATTCAGCGGGTTCTAAGCCTACATTCCTGCCTGAGCTTTCACATATTCTGCGGCCTCCTTGTGTGTAGCAAACCAAACGTTGTCTTTTGACTTAATGTGTTTGATCAACTCTTCCAGCGCAACAATTCTTGATCGATGCCCGATGTAGTGAGGATGCATCGTCATAAGAAACATCGTTCCTTCTTCGTAGGCGATGTCGAATTCATCTTTCAGCACTTGCAATAGCTCTCTTGGGTTGGTGTAACTGTCTCCTCTTGGATTTAACAGCGGTGCGTCATCCAGAATCCACTCTACTGGCAACTCAACAATACCTGAGGGCTCTCCACTAATCACTAACTCATAAGGACGATCATCCGACATCATTGAACTTTCATAAAGGAAACCCATGTCTTTGACGATGGAAGGAGTGGCTGCGCTAAAATTCCATGATGGTGCCCGATACCCTACTGGCGTTTCACCGGTAAGTTCGATCAGCATTTTGTTTGCATTTACTACCATCTCACGTTCTTTGTCTGCGGGCACACGCGTGTTTCGCTCGTGTATCCAGCCATGAACTGCAAACTCATGACGAGGGAGCCGTTTGATTTCGTCAGACATTTGAGGTGCCAGGTGTAAACTGAGTGCAGGGATAAAGAATGAAGCAGCCACGTCATGTTTCTCGAGTAGGTTCACTACTCTGCGCAAGGCTACACGCGAACCATACTCACCTCTTGATAAATCTGAAATGGTTGGCTCTCCGTCCCACCATGCAATTGTTTCATTGTCCACATCGAAGGAGAGGAGCACAGCCACCTTTGCCCCATTCGGCCAAGACTTTGGTGTGAGATCGCGTCCGGCCCGCACTTGTGCTACAGCTTTTTCAAAACGTTCAGTACTCCAGGTCCATTTTTGATCCGGTAGTTTTTCGGTTTGGGTTTCAGCAACTGGTTGTGTACAACTTGCCAGCGTTATGATTAGGCAAGGAATTAAAAGGGTTCGCATAGGTTTTAGGTTGAACCCTTAAATTACATATTCTGTGTGCTTTTGGTTAGAATTTTTTCTGCACGGAATAATGGGTCGGCAGACTGCAATAATTTGTTTTTAAGGTTTGATGAAAGGCCCGGATTCTCGCTGATGAACGTCCGTACTGCATCCGCAGCTTCCTTCGATTGATATCCCGATACTGTCTGGTCAACCCATCCTTTAGGGAAGAAAATGTCTCCGGTAAGCTGAATCTCTTGTAGCATGTCAAGGCCGGGCCTTATGTACTTCACTGACTCAGCCGCGCGCAATGGATGATGTAGATACTCCAGAGCATCCAATACCCACGGTTCATGCTCACGGTTTTTTGGATCCTTCAGGCTTTCAAAAAATCGATCTCGAGTAGCGACATCTGAAGACAGCGCAGGTATCACAAATCTCATCGCAGCTGCACGGTCTGGGTTCTTGGTGTTCGTCCATTGTTTTTCAAGAATCTCTTTGCTTCCTTCTACATCTCGGACGGCAAGCTCGTACGCCAATTGAATGCGATCCAGTTCTGATAACTCCAGACCCAAAGTGACTTCTCCATTCCAGAATTTTTTCAGATTTGTTTTACCAGTCTCAGTCATCGCTACCTTTTTATAGCAATTGAAAAGTGTTCGTTTGATAGACTCATCTTTCTCCAGTGCCATTAGTTCAAACAATTTGTCATCGAGTTGCTGGCTGATCAACCCACGATTCTCCGGAGCCGTAAACTGCCAATACAATGTGACCAGATGGTTGGTCACGTATTCCAGTACTAATGGATTCTTTTCTTGTTCAACAGCTTTCAGAATGGATTCGAATATCTGCTGAGGGCTCACTTCACCGCGCAAAAGATATTCCCAAAGGTTAAGCCAGATTCCTGCTCTTACTTCCGGGTCATTGTTTACGTTGACATGACTGAGCATATAGTCACGACTTGCCTGGTCTGCTTCGAAGTACCCGTATCCTCTTCCCTTGTAGTTCGGGATAACAGTTGTTATTGGAGCTGTGGGCGAGGTCGTGGTTCCTTGCTTACCGTTAATTGTAATTTCCTTGATCTCGTTAGCTCCTTCTTCCAAGAGTTGATATTCGAAAGTCTGTGGCCACACAATGCCTGCAGTGTCATTAGTAACTTTTATTTGTAGACTACTGCCCGATTCATAAGAGATAGTTGGCATACCACCACTCTTAATCCATGCGTTATTCCATTGACTTAGGTCTTTGTCGGTTTGCGCACCCAGCATACCGATCAGATCATCCCAGGAAGCATTGGAGTAATTATATTTCTTCAAATACTCCTGCAATCCAATCTTAAAATTCTCTTCACCCATTAGCGTTTCCAGGTTGCGCATCATGATAGGTGCCTTCTGATAGATTACTGCACCATACAAAGTACCGGCATCTTTAAGGTTTTCGAGATCTTGTTGGATAGGATGTGTCCCTGCTGTGCGATCAATTTCATACGCAGAGGGATAGTGGGCCATTAGAAAACGAAGATCGTGGTTGATATCTGGAAATTGTGGATTCACAATTTTGGCGGCCATGAAATTAGCGAACACTTCCTTCAGCCATACATCATTAAACCACTTCATTGTGACAAGGTTTCCAAACCACATGTGTGCGGTCTCGTGAGCGATCAGACTTGCTCTGCGCAAACGCTGATTTACGGAAGCAGACTTGTCAAGGATCAGACTGCTTTCGCGATAGAAAATGCTGCCTGGGTGTTCCATGCCTCCATACTGAAATGTTGGAATAAGCGCGAAGTCGAATTTTAGGAATGGATATTTGATATTCGTGTAGTCTTCAAGCCAGGTGATAGATTGTTTGTGCAGTTGAAAAATATCTTTTAGGTTTTCCGCTACCTTCAGTGAATCAGTTTCCCGGTAATACATGGTCATTCCCGTGTCCTCATCAGTGGCCTTTTTGAATTTCCCTGCGGCAAACGCAAACTGATAGGTGCTCACAGGCTGGGTAAGGTTGAATTGGTAATATTTTTTTCCGTTCTCCTCGAATGGTGGCAAGCTTGCCTGGTTTGAAACAGCCTCCCAATCTGGAGGCACAGTGAGTTCAAGAGAAAAAGAGGCTTTAATATCAGGCTGATCAAAACTTGGAAAACAAGTGGAGGCCCGATCAGGCACAAATAACGTATAGAGATAGTCTGGATTTCGGTTAAGTGACAGGTCACCTGCGATAAAGTCAATTTCAATCACGTTGTCATCGTGCTTCAATAGACTTACCGGAATGACAATGTGTTCATTCTCAAAGATGATTTTTTCCTGTCGACCATTGACAATCATTCTCTTCAATTTATCTACAGTTTCATTGAAGTCGAGATAGAGATAGCGTTGATCGCTCTGGCGATAATTGAAAGAGATATAATTTTTTCCAGTTATCGGGTCGACAGCATTGTTCGGGATGTCGAGCTTGAGTCCATATTGCACGGAAGACAGCGCGTACTTCCGATCAACTGCCATGTCAAAGGAGACTCCTTTTTCTACTTTTTTTCGTTCTTCGCATGCTTGCAATAATGCAACAGCAATAAGACAAGAGAAAACAATTCGCTTCATGAATCTATCAAGAATTAATAACCTGTGTCAATGTCAAACTTTTGTTCCGAAGATCAATTCCACCTTCCAGAATTGATTTCAGGTTGGCGAGATAAAACGTCCAGCCCTCGCCACAGCCTACATATAAATTAGTACCTGGATTTTCATCCAAAGGAATATTTTCCTGCTTTAGCTCGCAGATAGTAAAGTCTTCCGCTTCGCTCAAGCTGATCGTGACGAGGCAACCTCCCGAAAAGGTAAATTGTAAAATATCCTTTCCGTTGGTCGAAATCACCTCCCGTTTTTCGTTCACGTTGTCCGGGTACCCGTGCCAAAGCCAGAGAAACGTGTCTCCTTGTTGCACCAATTCATCTCGATTTCTGAGTGTGTTGTCTGATTTGGTGAATTCGGCTTTGCGCAAAAACCAACTTTCGAGACCCTGCCGAGTTGCCCAGGACCGAAATACAGTTTCGATGCTGGCTTGAACAGGAATTCGCTTTGTAAATGAAGACCATTTTTTTTCATCCATAAGCATATAATTTATTTCTGAACTACTAGCAAAACTACCGGTCACCCCATTTGTAGTAGATCAGAACAAACATTTGCATAGATTCAGCTTCCAAATTGGATAATGCCAAAAATCAGAACGCAATGATAAAGTTTATTCCTAAAAAAGTACAACCAATCATCCTCTCATTCCTCTGCTTTTCAGTCGCTTCGCTCGCACAGTCTTATGATCCAGCTTTGTTCAGTGAGATGCGTTATCGGTTTATTGGCCCCGAAGGCAACCGCGCCATTGCCATAGTTGGGGAGCCGGGCAACCCGATGGTGAATTATATAGGTGCTGCATCAGGGGGTATTTTTAAAACAGAAGATGGGGGAGTCAGTTGGAGTCCGATTTTCGACAATCAGGATGTTTCATCTATCGGTTCACTTGCTATTGCACCCACCAATCATTCATCTGTCTGGGCAGGTACGGGCGAAACCTTTGTTATCAGACCAGCGCATTCCATTGGGAATGGAATTTATCATTCCAAAGATGCAGGAAAAACGTGGACCAACATGGGACTGGAAAAATCTGGCCGGATTGGGCGAGTTATTGTCCATCCAAAGGATGAAAATATAATTTACGCGGCTGCGCTAGGTCACACCTATGGCCCACAAAAGGATCGTGGTGTATATCGTACAAAGGATGGCGGAAAGACATGGCAACAGGTTTTGTTTGTTGATGAAAATACGGGAGCCGCTGATCTCTCTATTGATCCTCAAAACCCAAACATTATTTATGCAGCGATGTGGTCAGTACACATCAATACCTGGGGTTTGAATAGTGGCGGGCCTGGTGGTGGAATTTATCGTTCTACAGATGGAGGTGATCACTGGGAGTCAATGACGACTAAAGGATTGCCCGGAGGAAAAGATCATCCTGTAGGAAAAACTGCGGTGGCAGTTGCACCTGGCAATCCCAAAAGAGTTTATGCATTATTTGAAGACAAGAGTCCCGCGCTCTACCGCACAGACAATGGAGGCGAGTCATGGGAGTTGGTGAATAATAACCACGATATGGCGGAGCGCGCTCCGTACTACACTCGTATGGCTGTTTCGTCTGACAATTCAGATGAACTTTACTTTATGAGCGTTAGATTTTCTCAATCTCTTGATGGAGGAAAGACGTTGGAGAAGAGACCACCTCGCGGAGGGGGCGACAATCACGATATGTGGATAGACCCCACCAATGCGGATCGTATGATGGTAGCACACGATGGATGCGCCAGTATTTCTTTGAACCGAGGGAAAACATTTTTACGCGTGGTGTTGCCGATCGCACAGATGTACCATGTGGAGGTTGACAACCAGGTTCCATACTATGTCTATGGCAATCGTCAGGACGGCTGGTCGTATCGCGGACCAAGTAACAGCTTGCAAGGATACATTCCGGTTGGCCTTTGGCGCGGTGTTGGTGGATGCGAAAGTGGTTTTGCCAGACCAGATCCCTTTGACAATAATATAATATGGTCAGGCTGTTACGATGGTGGACTTGAGCGCCACGACTTGCGGACCGGTCATTCACGCGAAGTGCGTGTGTGGCCCGAAGCAGGATATGGCTGGAAGCCGGCTGACTTAAAATACCGCTGGCACTGGAATTTTCCGTTGAGCTTTTCACCGCACACACCTCACCGCGTTTATGTCGGAAGTCAATATGTTCATCAATCTGATGATGGCGGCCAAAGTTGGCAGATTATTAGTCCTGATTTGACGACCAACGATAAATCACACCAACAGAATTCGGGCGGTATCGCGATCGATAACCTGATGACGTTTGACGGATCAACACTGTTTGCTATTGAGGAATCTAAAATTGAAAAGGGATTGATATGGGTTGGATCCAATGATGGTCAGGTTAACATCACACGTGATGGAGGAAAAACGTGGACTAATGTTTCCAAGAACGTAAGCATGCCAGCATGGGGAACAATCGCAAATGTGGAACCTTCAAGATACGATGCAGCTAGTGCCTATATCTCAGTTGACATGCATCAGATGGGGGACTTTGATCCATACATTTATAAAACATCCGACTATGGGAAGACTTGGAAGAAAATCAGTGATGGCATTCCAAAGTCTATTTTGAGTTTTATTCATGTGGTAAAAGAGGATCCGAGGCAGCGAGGTCTTTTGTACGCGGGTACCGACAATGGATTGTATGTTTCTCCGAATGATGGCGGGAGTTGGTTTCGTTTACAAAATAATATGCCACCAGCTCCTGTGTACTGGTTAACCATTCAGGAGAACTTTGATGATCTGGTCGTGGCCACGTATGGCCGTGGCTATTACATCCTTGATGATATTAGTCCGATCCGGCAATTTTCGCAGCAGGTGATGAGCTCTGCTACGCATGTGTTTGACATTAGAAAGTCGTATCGCTTTCAGGAGGTAGAAGCGATTAAGACAGATGCCCCAAGTTTCAACTCGGGACAGAACCCACCTTATGGGGCTCCGGTAAACTACTATTTGAAAGACTCCTTGAGTGAGAAAGTGCAGATAGAAATTTTAGATGAGTCTGATGAGCTGATTCGATTGCTGAAGGGAACATCCCTGAAAGGTGTAAATCGAGTTTGGTGGGATCTGAGATATGAACCTACGTTCAAGCCAAAGCTAAGAACGAAACCTTCCGGCCGACCTTGGGTGCAGATGAACGGTGAAGGCTGGCGGCCACTGGTAACATGGGATCTTGATTTGTGGGAAGGACAACTGGGACCGAGAGTGGCTCCCGGCAAGTACAAAGCCCGATTGAAAATTGGTGACACTGAAGTCACCAAAGAACTCGAAGTACTAAAAGACCCGAACACGGAGGGCACGATTGAGTCAATTAAAGAGCAGGTAACTTTTTCATTGCAGTTGCGTGATGCAATGAACACCGTTGTCGAGATGATCGATAGGGTAGAGTGGATTCGGAAGGAACTTGAAGAATTGATACCAACGGTGAAAAACTCCAAACTGAAAGGTGAGTTGACAGCAATGTTAGATAAGTCAGTCGGTATTTCAGGGAAACTGTATGACATCCATCTCACTGGCGCGCGAGAAGATGCTTTCCGATCTCCCATACAACTCTATGGAAGACTGAGCGCTTTGGCCAATGATATCACCGCTAATGGAGTCGATTTCAAACCAACCAATCAACAGGGAGACGTTTATGGAGTTTTGAAAGAAAGGTTGGTGCGGGTTCAGCAAGAGTATACAACACTTCTTGACAAGCAGGTTCCGCAGTTGAACAACAAGTTGCCTGACCAAAACAAGAAGATAGATTTGGAAAGGAAGAATTGATTTTTTTGCGAATTACCTTAGCGCACCCTGCGGTAGATATTAACCACAGAGGGCGCTAAGGTCGCAACGTTGATTTAACGCTCTCGACCGATGTTGGTCAACCTCTCAATATCGTTATTCACAGAGAGGATAAGTAAACAAGTGGCTGTACAAAATACAGGACTTGTAATGCAGTGGTGACCATTCCAGCTTCCATCATCGTTTTGGATATGGAGCAAACGACCGGATACATTGTCATACCAGTTTTTCCAATCGTTGTCTTTGTTGATGATCATAGATTCTCCGGTTTGGAGGTAGCTCAGAAACTCTTCACCTCCGTTGCTGCCAAATCCACTCATCACTCCTTCATCCTGTGATTGAACTTTTCCTGCCTGATAGGTTTGATAAGCTTCATTGTACTTCTCAGCTTCTTCAGCAGCGAAACCAATTTTCTTTAAATTGTCTTCAGTGACAGGAGCATTTGCCGGAAGTACGCCATCGCGTTTTGCTTTGTCAAATTCCTCACGGACTTTGCGGGCTTCTTTTGCACTTGCACGCGTTGAGCCGGAGACGGAATATAACACCACGCCCGCTCCGAGATCAGTTTTCACATTGCCACTCTCTGCATCCAGATTGTTTTTTTGAAAACTCCTTGCGCGGTCAAGTTTCTCGTCATCAACTGCAACACCTTTCGCCTGTGCCGCTTCTAATGCATTGGTGGCAAAGGATGACTGCAACACACCTGCCCAACCAGACCCCTGAAAGCTTCCATCATCATCCTGTGCTCGTTGAATCTTATCAACGCATTTGTTCAAGGCACTTTTTACGCGTGCTTTTGCATTACCATCCAAGGTATGATCGTCCAGGAGATTGGATAGGAATTGTGAAGTGAGAACAACGTCTATGTTAGCTCCAAGCTTTACCTGAATCTGAGTTCCAGTTTGTGAGGTGATATTAAAGCTCTGTGAAGGTGCGTCTTCCACTTCTTTTAATAGGTAGGCTGTAGCTTTTCTAAGCTGACTTGAATAAGGGCCGTGTTGATAGGAGTTACCATTTCTGAGCATCGCCATGGCTACCATTGCTGTAGTTGCGGGATCGGTCGGTACTGCGTGAGGGTCCATCACATTTTGTTGGGCGTGACTACCCGCTCCCCATCCTCCGTTCTGTTGTTGAGCACGCATCAACCAATCAAGCCCGGTTTGTGTCCCAAACAAAACTTGCTGTGGCGTTTTGTACACAAAACTGGAATCAGATGATTCTTCGCCCATGAGTGTAAGGAACACGCAGCCCTTGGGTGCACATCCCTCCACAGTTTCACCAAGGTAGTGACTTCGAAATGACAAGGACGCTGAGGCGGCCAACACAATCAGGCTGACGATTACTGCCAGGTGGATTTTTTTAAGTGATTTCATAGCTGGGTCTTTTTGTTTTTAGTCCTATGATGTCAGAATGATCATGATTCCATAAAGACACTTCCAATTTTTTTTAGACCAACAAATCCCTTTTTTGGCCACTTTTTCTGGCAATTGCTTCAGGTATATATAACAATCTTATATATAACCCGTATACAGGCATATGTCTTCAAAAAAAGAACTCATCAAAGGGACACTCCGGCTTATCATCCTCAGGCTGTTGAGTGAAAACACCCGGATGTATGGCTATGAAATTACCCAAAGGGTGAAGGAACTATCGGGAAATCAGATCGAACTTACGTTTGGTGCGTTGTACCCGACCCTTCATAAGCTAGAGTCTGAAAAGCTTCTTGTTTCCAAAACAGTGGTGATTGACGGTCGCGCCAGAAAGTACTACTCCCTCAATAAAGCCGGATTGGACGCGGCAGCAACCGAGGTGGCCGACTACTTTATTTTCTCTAAAGCCCTCAATTTGATTTTGCGGTAATGCGATTAGAGCGTCACGAAATCGCCTATATCCGAAATGACCTGAACAAAAGAGGTTTGGCAAAAGGCTCATTGCTTGATGAGCTTGTCGACCACGTGTGCTGTGAGATGGAGGATGATCTGAAGAGAGGTATTCCATTCAAGAAGGCGTATGAAAGGGTACTACAAAATGCGACCTCTGAACAGATAAATCGAGTACAAACGGAGAGTTTTAATGCAACTTATCCAACCCCAAAAGCAATGATTTATAATACATTGAAAATGATGTGGCGTCAGGCCACCAAGTTCAGACTTCACACAGCCATCAACCTCACAGGGTTAACGGTTGGGTTCACTGTCTTCATAATTGTCGCTTTGTTTCTAAAACATGAACTTGATTTTGATAAGCAATTCGCGAACTCGAATGATATCTATCGCATCACAATGTCTTCTACTGTTGGTGGTGTGGAAAATGCAATACCCACAACTTTTCCAGTATTTGGCCCTGAACTTCAGGCACGATACGGTGAAGTAGCTGACTTTGCTCGTGTGATTAATTACAAATACACTCGCCTTCGTCCAACTTTCCGTCATGAGGAAAAGGTATTTTATGAAGATGGAGTGATTTTCGCGGACTCCACTTTCTTCAGACTTTTTGATTTTCCTTTTATCTCCGGTGATGCAGCGACTGCACTTAATGATCCTAACTCTGTAGTCTTGACTCACACCATGGCTGAAAAATATTTTGGAACACGAAACCCGATTGGTCAGGCGATTCGGTTCAATGACACAGATTTATTAGTCACCGGTGTGCTGAATGACCTTCCATCAAGCACTCACATGAAATTTGATTTTGTGATTCCTATGTCAGGACTCAAGTTCTCCGGAGCCTTCAGAAATCTTTCGGTGCTCAATAGTTGGAATGTCGATTGGTTTTGGAACTACCTTTTGATTCCCGATGCCCGGGCGGTAGAGAAAATAGCAAAAGGCATTACCTCACTTGCTCAAGAACAAAACTCGGAGCCAACTAAAGATCACAATCTGAAGTTTACGCTTCAACGTTTACAAGACATTCATCTGTTTTCTGATTTTGACTACAACACAGATATCTCCACAAACGGTAACCTTACCAACCTTTATATCCTTGTGAGCATTGGTGTACTCGTGCTCATAATTTCTTCAATCAACTTCATCAATCTCTCGATGGCTTCTGCGACCAGGCGACACAAAGAAATTGGCGTGAGCAAGGTTTTGGGGGCAATGAATGCACAGTTGCAAATACAATACCTGTTGGAGGCCGTGTTAATCTGTGTTATTAGTTTTCTACTGGCAACAGGTGTCGCTAATCTGATCCTTCCGATATTTTCCAGTTGGGCAGGTGTGGACGTGACTTTAGACAACAACTATGGTATCATTGTTCTGCTTTTCTTCTTTGCCATCGTTTTGGGCTTGATATCAGGTGCTTACCCAGCATTTTTTATGTCTTCATTGGAACCGCAGCGTGTTCTAAAAGGTGTTTGGAAACCGGGCCAGGGAGGAACTCATTTTAGAAAGGCGCTGATAGGTGTTCAGGTCGCGATTTCGATTTTTTTGATGGTAGGGACAATCGTAGTGAGTGAACAACTCAATTATATCAATCATCGGGAACTGGGTTTTGATAAAGAGCATGTGATCATGCTTCCGATTCGCGGTACGCAAATAAGTCGACACTTTGTGGAATTTAAGCAACAACTGTTGGGGGAGAGTTCAATCAGCAATGTGACTTCGGTGTCTGAGCCTATTGGTCGCGAGGTTCAGTTTATGAGCTTTAAGGTGGAAGGTAAGCAGGATCAATTTGTAAAGATTTTGAACGTAACCCACGACTTTGTTAAAACCATGAACCTGCAACTCCTTGAAGGCCGAGACCTTTCACAAGAGATCGCATCTGATTCTGTTGGTGGATTTGTCATTAATGAAGCTGCGGCCAGGGCATTCGGCTGGGATGTACCAGTAGGGAAACACCTGCAACATGTATGGCGTGAAGGTGTGGATGGCCGCGTGATTGGAGTAGTGAAGGATTTTAATTTTGAGCCACTGCAAAATCGAGTCGATCCGATTGTTATTTGGTTTGGTGGACCATTTTGGTATGCAGCTATTAAAACACAGCCTGGTGCAGCTGCACAGGCAATTGAGGCCATGAGGACAGCCTGGAAGAAACTTGAACCTGAGAAGCCATTTGACTTTCAATTCCTCGATGCGGCTATTCAAAAGGTATATGAGAAAGAACAGCGAATGAGTGAAATGTTTTTTGTTTTTGCTGCCGTATCTATTAGTACCGCCATGTTAGGATTGTACGGATTGATATCCTTCATTCTTAGCCAACGTTTGAAAGAGATAGGCGTTAGAAAAATATTGGGAGCATCATCAAATGCAATTCTCTTACTGATCAGCGGTGAATATGTGAAGCTAGTTTTGATCTCGTTTGCGGCTGCTTTGCCTCTGTCTTATTGGGTAATGAGCTATTGGCTGCAGACTTTTGCCTTTAGAATCTCATGGAGCCCTGCCTATTTTATTTTTGCTTTGGCTATCGCGATCAGTGTTGTGTTGATTACAGTTATTTCAAAAGCAATTTCTGCAGCAACGATTAACCCTGCGCGAGTTTTGCGGGCTGATTGAATTTCTTCATAGCGAAAAATTATGTGACAACATGATTTTTTGAGCTCGTCAATTAAAAAGTCATTGGGAGCCTAGTTTATGATTCACATCATAAACTAGCGCTTTCAAAAACATCACTTTTGGGCATTCCGAATCTATGAAATCGGCAGTGCCAACATTCTTACTTGAGTATTCTTCTGCCTTCAACAGTCTGGAAACAGCTTTTGGTGATGGAGTCATAACTAAAGATGACGCTGGTCATTTTAGCCCGAAAAGCATCAACCTAGCTTCGCTCCATCAATTAAAAGATCATATGATTGACAGGTCAATTCTTGAGAACTATGGAGCGGTGGCTTTTTTTCCAAAAAAGGACGAAATACTTTTTCATGAGGGATCAGAGGCAATTAATTATTATCAACTGGTCAGCGGATCAGTCAAAATGGTCACCAACAATTCGGATGGGCAGGAATTCATCCAAGGTGTTTTTAGGGCCCATGACAGCTTTGGTGAACCCCCTTTGTTCGGTGATTTTCCTTATCCAAGCTCTGCCATCGTTATTGAAGATGCTGAGGTAATAAAATTGACAAAGGCACATTTTCTGGACTTGCTCCGAGAAAATTTTGAAATTCATCTGATGTTTAACCGGGTGCTATGCAACCGGCTAAAATACAAGTCAATGATTCTCTCGGACATTTCCTTCAATGATCCGGAACAGAGGATCGGCAATCTGCTTCAGTATTTTAAGGGTGACTCACAGTCGAGAGAAGGAACACGAATAGATAACTTTATAGTTCCCTACACAAGGCAACAGATTGCCGATATGAGTGGACTTCGCGTAGAGACTGTTATCCGCACTGTCAAGAAGATGGAGAGAGAAGGGAAGCTGGCTATTGTTGGCAGAAAAATCAGAATTTAAAACCAACCATCATAAACTATGAAATATATATCAATTCTTAGCCTATCTGCCGCGCTGTTAAGTTGTTCGCCTGGTGGTCCCAAAAATACGGAGGAGTATCCTGAGCAAGCGCAGACTAAATCTGCAGTAGAGGAGGTAATGAATGATCCTACCAAGGGAATAGGTGCAGTAAAAAACGTAACACTGAATACGCCATTGGAACAAGAGAGAGTTGGGAGGGGTCTATCCATTTACGAAATGAAATGTTCTGCATGTCACAAGTTAACCGACCAGAGAATTGTAGGGCCGGGGTGGAAAGACATTACGAAGAAAAGGCAGCCTGAGTGGATCATG
>JBFWZR010000041.1:0-32873 GCA_050185175.1 Cyclobacteriaceae bacterium | reverse complement strand
AGCGTTGCTCCATCGAACAGCGACACCCATTCTTCATTTGCCTGAGTTTCTGTCGTGGCAGACTCCGTTGATTCTGTAGACTCATTTTGATTTTTAGCTGAGCACCCAGCCAGGAACACAAGTGCGATTAATAAAATCCTCATAGTTAGTTTAGTTGAGTACAGCCTAAAGGCCTAAAAGTTTCTTGTTCAATTTTTTATCAGATCCAGCGGATGCAAAGTCATCGAATGTCTTGTCCGTCACACGGATGATGTGATCGCTAATCAACTTCGCTCCCTCCTTCGCTCCTTGTTCGGGATGTTTGATGCAGCACTCCCATTCGAGCACAGCCCATCCGTCATATCCATATTGCGTTAGCTTCGAGAAGATTGACTTCCAGTTTACCTGCCCATCGCCAGGTGATCTGAATCGCCCTGGACGATCAATCCAATCCTGATAACCACCGTAAGCTCCACTTCTGCCCGTTGGATTAAATTCGGCATCTTTCACATGAAACATTTTAATGTATTCGTGATAGATGTCGATGTATTGCAAATAGTCAAGCTGCTGAAGGATAAAGTGGCTGGGATCATAGAGAATCTTTGCGCGAGGGTGATTCTTGGTTGCTTCAAGAAAACGTTCGAACGTAACGCCATCGTGCAGATCTTCTCCAGGATGAATCTCATAACACACATCTACCCCTACCTTATCAAAGGCATTGAGGATGGGAAGCCATCTTTTGGCGAGTTCCTTGAACCCTGCATCCACCAGTCCCGCGGGCCTTTGTGGCCACGGATTCATGGTGTGCCAAAGCAATGCGCCTGAGAAGGTAGCGTGCGCTTTAAGCCCCAGGTTTTTGCTTGCCTTTGCTGCGAGCTTCACCTGATCTACGGCCCACTCCGTTCTGGCTTTGTAATTTCCTCTCAATTTCTTCGGAGCAAAATTGTCGAAGATTAGATTGTCAGCAGGATGAACCGCTACAAGTTGTCCCTGAATGTGCGTGCTCAATTCAGAAATGGTAACACCACACTCCTCTATCTTTCCTTTATACTCATCAGCAAACGTCTTGCTCTCAGCAACTTTTTTCAGATCGATGCAACGTTCTTCGCCCGTAGGTATTTGCACCGCCTTAAATCCAAGCGAAGCTGCCCACTTGCAAATCGATTCCATCTTATTGAATGGAGCTTTGTCTCCTAAAAATTGAGCTAGAAAAACTGCCGGTCCTTTGATCGTCTTCATCTATTAGATTTTAACCCATTTTTGTTTTGACTTCGATGACTTCACCACGCCTTCTACGAATGCCATGCCTCTCACTCCTTCATCTACATCCGGAAAATCATATTTTGAAATATTCAAATTCTTCCCGGGCTTATAATCGCGCACCGCTCTGGAGAAAGCCATATAGATGTTAGCGAATGCTTCGAGATAACCTTCTGGATGCCCTGACGGCACACGCGTATTCAGTTTGGCATGCTCACACAAATAAGGTAAGCCGGTACGATAAATTTGGGTGGGACCATCGAGGCTTCTTACCACCAGTGTATTAGGTTCTTCCTGGCGCCATTCCAATCCGCCCTTCTCGCCATACACCCTGATCTTAAGATTGTTCTCCTCTCCTGCCGCTACCTGCGTGGCAATCAAAGTACCTGTCACCTCATTTTCAAAACGAAGCAACATGGCACTGTCATCATCCAACAGCCTTCCTTTGATCACAGCATTCAACTCCGCACAAACCTCCGTGATATTTGATCCGGTAATATATTCCGCAAGATGTGCCGCATGAGTACCAATGTCCCCTATCGCGCCACCAGCACCGGAACGTTTGGGATCAGTTCTCCATCCCGCCTGCTTCTGTCCTGATTTCTCAAGCGGTGTAGCGAGCCATCCTTGAGGATATTCAACAAAGACTTTTCTAATCTTTCCGATTTTACCGGACTTAACCAGATGTTTCGCTTCCTTCACCATCGGATATCCCACATAGGCATGTGTGACGGCCAGTACAAGTCCGGATTTGTCAACGGTGGTTTTTAATTTCTTTGCTTCCGCAAGTGATAAAGTGATCGGCTTATCGATGATGACGTGAAATCCATTTTCAAGGGCTTCCCTGGCGGGACCGAAATGCACGTGATTAGGTGTGACAATCGATACAAAATCCATTCGCTCGCCCTCCGGCAATTTCTTCTCTTCCCGAATCATTGCACTATATGATTCATAAACACGGTCAGGATTGAGATATAACGCCTTCCCTGCTTCCGCTGATTTTGTGGGATTACTACTAAAGGCGCCACACACCAGATCAATCTCTCCATCCAGTGCGGCAGCCTTTCTATGGACAGCTCCGATGAACGCATCAGGGCCTCCACCTATCATTCCCATACGAAGTTTTCTCTTCTTCATTTAGCCAGAATCGTTTAGAAGCAATATATCCAAAAGACTTAAATAGTGGGCCATAAGTTTTTCTGCAAACGTTTGCATTTAGGACTGAGGTCTTGCGCAATCGATTTATTCGTGCAATCTTAAATGTTGGAATAAAGTCAATGGCGTGCTAACCACCCGGATGTGCCATTGTTGCTTCTGACCACAAGGCTAACGACCAAAAAACTGAAAAAATGAATACAACAGTCAAAGTGCAATTGTCCTTTATGATGTTCCTCGAATTCTTCATTTGGGGCGGTTGGTTTGTCACGCTAGGTACTTTCTTAGGTGACAATCTTCATGCAAGCGGTGGCGAAATTGCCGTTGCATTCTCCACACAATCCTGGGGAGCCATCATCGCACCGTTTATTATAGGCCTGATTGCCGACCGATACTTTAACGCTGAGCGTATTCTGGCTGTGCTACATCTGGTGGGAGCGGTCTTGATGTATCAGATGTACGCTTCAGTGGACTTTGATGGGTTCTATCCTTACGTACTTGCTTACATGATCATTTACATGCCTACGTTGGCCCTGGTGAATTCGATTTCCTTCAATCAAATGAAAGATCCTGCTAAAGAATTTTCACTGGTTCGTGTGTTCGGAACCATTGGGTGGATTGTAGCGGGTCTTACCATCAGCTACATCTTCCTTTGGGATTCACCCGATGCGAGAGCGCAAGGGATGTTAAAGAATACTTTCCTGATGGTAGCAGTTGCTTCCGCTGTGCTTGGACTGTTTAGCCTCTCATTACCTAAAACTCCTCCTACGGCTGACCGAAACGAAAAGGTAAGCCTCGCTACGATTTTAGGACTGGATGCTTTGAAGCTATTGAAGGACCGGAACTTCCTCATCTTCTTCGTTTCGTCTGTGTTGATCTGTATTCCTCTTGCATTCTACTATCAAAACGCCAATCCATTCTTAGCTGAGATCGGTGTAAATAATCCTACAGGTAAGATGACCATTGGGCAAACCTCTGAGGTGTTGTTCATGTTGGCGTTGCCATTCTTTTTCAAGCGATTTGGTTTTAAGATGACAATTGTAGCGGGTATGTTGGCTTGGACACTGCGTTATCTCCTATTTGCCTATGGCAATTCCGGGGACCTGGCATTCATGCTGATACTCGGAATCGCACTACACGGTATTTGTTACGACTTCTTCTTCGTGTCAGGACAAATCTATACCGACTCAAAGGCGGGAGAAAAATTCAAGAGTGCAGCACAGGGGTTGATTACGTTGGCCACTTATGGCTTCGGAATGCTGATCGGGTTCTGGGTGGCGGGTAAAATCACAGATTCCTATCTTCTGGCGGACAGCACGCACAACTGGGTTGGCATTTGGACGTTCCCTGCCATCTTTGCCTTTGGCGTGTTGGTCATCTTCGTGATCTTCTTTAAAAACGAAGCGATCGAGTATAAAAAATAAGGAAATTCGCTAAAAACGAAGGCGCTGGCTATTGTCAGCGCCTTTTTGTTTACAGGGAAACGCATTTCAAAAGCTCTCGTGTGTGTTTTCTAATAAAAAGGAAAAACCATAGAAAATAAAAGGATTTTCTGAGGCATTTGTCTATCTTGTTACTCCCATACTGATGCAATAGGTAATATAAATACACTAGTGTATTTATACAAGTGTTGGCGGTAATGCAAGATTTATGAAAATACTAAAAGCCGAGAAGCTGCCTTATATTCTTACGGGACTAATATCTCTGACAGGTATCGTTTTCTTGTTTCTATTTAACAGGATTACTGATACTAATATCGTTGAGTACAATATTACGAAGCTGGAATCACACACGGACCAGGGGAATTTATACTCAACCTATGAATGCCATATTGTAAATATATCAAATGTCAAATTTGACACTATATACATAAACTTCAATTTACTACCGGACACAATAAATCAGGTTGACGGATTTTTAAGTCATAAACTTGAACCAATCCCACCTGCCAGTTTACATAGTAGTAACAGCAGGCTAATAAGACCAATGACTGTTGTAACGCTTTGGAATTTCTACCCCGAATTTGAATACAAGTATAGCTTTAAGACTATAACCACCATTCCTGAGAACGAACCATTTGTGAATTTTACCCCTGAAACAAAAGAAGTCGTATATCTAAAGAAAAGTGGCATCAAGACATTCTTAATAAAATACTTAAACTTTCTATCCATTGGATTTCTTATCATATTAATAACGATCACGTTGCTGTACTTAACTAAGTTAAAGGCTAAAATTTAATCAAGATCATGAAAGTTCTGATTCTACTTGTACTTTTCTCAATCTCTCAACAAGAACATTCTGTGAGAATCATCGACTGTAATAAATATCCGATTGAACATTGGAGGATACTTATACTGGATTCGGAGGGATCAGATAAAATTTTTAAGTCAACTCCTGACGGCATTATATCACTGAATGACGCTGACTACGAACAATATAAAAATAGAATAGTCACTATATTTTTTGATGACCACGGCCTTATCAAAAAAAAATGCAAAGTCCCTGAGAAATTATCTTTGGACAATTTAACACTTGGTGAATTGATGAGCAGATCGGAATATAGATTAGAGAGAAAGTAGCCCTACCTCCCACACAAGCTATGCGCCATTTTGGGGTTTTAGTGAAAATCGTAGTTTTAGTACATTAATAAAGAGTGATATATGTGAATGGAGTCGGTGAAGGTCGCGTAAGTCATTCCCTAGGGTCATTTGACTTGCGCTCCTAATCCCACAACGATCGCATAGCCAAACGTTGTGCGGCAAGCTGCAAATACTTACAATTATGACACTCCAAGAACTTGAGACTTTGACAAAGATAATTACGAATTCCACTAATATTGCCTTTTTTATAATTATAGGAGTTGTAACAATTTTGAGTTACTTAAACGCTAAAAGGACTTTATTCACTCCAATAAAGACTGAGGTTTTTAAAATGCAAATCAAAGACTTTGAAGAAGTTCTTAAATTTTTCAAGAATAAGACGGAGCATGATTTTATGGAGTTGTTTGACTACAATAATATTTTCAGAATCAACACAATTCAATTAATTGATAAATACATTATTGCATTCTTTCCGAACGAGATTAAGCTTCCACAAGATCGGAGAAAGGACTTAAGGAAAGATATAGCCGGTACATGGATCACACAAGAGTATGCCGAAAAATATATTGTCAGACCCGAAGATCTTCGTAAGGGAAACGAAGAAAAAAAGAAAGACAACGTCACGAATCCCGCTTTGATACTTAATCAATGGCTAAACGAAATACATGGTGCATTAGATTTTACAAAAAGGTACAAGGAAAGTATTGAGGTGTTAGACGCATTTATATCATCCCCCCTTCTTCCCGAAGAACTAAAAACATTGATTTCAAATTTTAAGGAGAAGGCAACCAAAAACTTATTCTTAATGAATGATGTCTTGTCTAAAGTAAGTAAGGAGTTGCCTGGAAAATTTCCAACAGCTGACTCTATCAAGGAGGTGGAGCTTGCAGCATTTTGGAACGCATATAATAAAGAAATGGATGAATTCACGGTTGATGCCATTAAAATATTAAACTTTGTAAAGCGCTATCTTAAAATTGAAGAGTTAATTAAGTAATTGCAGCCAGCACACAACAGTGCATTTAAATCATGTCAACAGAGTTTGATTACTAATCATTAATTTGGTTTGCCGGGCACGCTTTATATGCGAACGTTGTCAGTAATTGCCGCAGACTTAAAATGATATGAAGGGACCAGTCACATTATTATTTGTCTTAACTGGTGCGTTCGTTCATTGGACACTATCTGGGTATAAGGGGTCGGTAGACGATTTTATGCCAAGGTATAATGACAATGATGCTCGTCATGATAAGAATTTAGGGACCGGAGTGGGCTTACTCCTTTTTTTGTTTTTTTGATTTACGGACTTCTTAGATAAGGACTATGTAGCGGAATGGCAACTACCGCCAACACCCTGTATGCCATAGTGGGGTGCCTGACACCGAAATCCTTAAAGGCATCAAACTGCCGACTTCTCCATAATTTTCTTTACTTCATCCAGAAGCTTAAACACGTCAAATGTTTTACCCTGAGTCCGCAGTGCTCCCAGCACATTTCCATACCGACCAGCCTTGATGTAGTCAGTTTTATTCTCCATCAATCCAATGCCAACGCCACCGGCAAATGAGTCACCACAACCTGTCGTATCGATCACTTGTTTTACCTTAACGGCAGGAATCATTTCTTCAACTATTTTTCCGTTTCTCTTTATAATAGGCCAAACATCCTGTCGAGTCTGCTGTGACACACTTAACAAGCACCCCTCAAAATTTCGGTTAAAAATTGAGTAAATTTGACCATGGGACTACTGGAGACATATAAAGAACAAATTCAAAGGCTTTGTGAAAATCACAAGGTCAAGGCTCTGTATTCATTCGGTTCAGTTAATACAACAAGATTTACTAAGGAGAGTGATGTAGACTTGATGGTTGATTTTGAAACAAATGATCCCTTTGAGTACACCGACAACTATTTTGACCTGAAATTTGAATTGGAAAGAATATTAAATAGGCAAATCGACCTTTTGGAGAGCAAGGCCATCAAAAACCCATTCCTGAAAGAGAATATTGACAAATCGAAAGTTCTCATCTATGGACAATGAGATAAAAACCTGGCTTAGAGACATAGAACAGGCCATTGGAGAAATCAATTCATTTATGCCTGATGAAAAAAACTTTAAGAATTTTCAAAAGGACCTAAAAACTAAAAGGGCAGTTGAAAGAAATATTGAAATTATTGGAGAAGCAATGAGCAGAATTCTCAAAGCAGATCCTAACATCAAGATCAGTCACACCAGAAAAATTGTGGACACAAGAAATAGAATAATTCACGGATATGATTCTGTTTCTGAGGACATCCTCTGGGGAATCATAATGAGAAACTTGCCCGACCTAGAGAAAGAAGTCAAAGAGCTATTGAGTTGACACGCTCTGTGTAAGTGCGGCCTTACACATACCAAGCCACCACAGGCATCAAACTGCCGACTTCTCCATAATCTTCTTTACTTCATCCAGAGGTTTAAACACGTCAAATGTTTTTCCTTGGGTGCGAAGCGCACCGAGTACATTTCCGTAGCGGCCTGCCTTGATGTAATCTGTTTTGTTTTCCATCAATCCGAAGCCAACGCCACCGGCAAATGAATCTCCACAACCTGTCGTATCGATCACTTGCTTTACCTTAACGGCAGGAATCATTTCTTCAACTATTTTCCCTTTCTCTTTGTAATAGGCCAAACATCCTGTAGAATCTGCTGTGATGTAGACACACTTCACTCCCAGGGAAATACAGTGCGTGGCAAACTTAGTCATCTCTTCGCGGTCAAGCCCCGGTGACACCACATAGTCACTTGATTCGTACTCTTTCTTAAACCAGGAGGCATGAGCTTCCTCAAGATTCATTTTCAGTACATCAATGTAGGGAAGCCACTGATCACGATCTATCCAAAACTTGCGATGGCGTTCGCCATTGAACAAACAGGCAGTAGTCGGGCCGTGTGCATCAAAAATAATTGTGCCCTTACTTTTTTTCTTGATGAGTTTCAAAGTGTCGAGCGATATTTCGTAGTCGCTGATGGGAATAAACACAAACGCATCACAATCCATCAGGTCTTTAACATCATCGGGTACAATCGGGTCCATAAAACCCGTTTGACGCTCGACCCTGTTATTCATGTCGAGAAATTTCAAACTGATGATATCGCCCTGATCATTTTTGGTGGTGATGTACTTGGTGTTAATCCCCTTGTAGCCCGCGAAGACTTCTTTCACGTTGTCAAGATCTACTTTCCGCACATGACAGACAGGAACGATTTCGATCTGTTCCCCCGCCATGATAGACAGCGCAATTACCGGGTGAGTAACACATCCCCACTTCTGAATGAGATCACCATTGTGTGTGACAATGTGGTCGCGAGGGATGGGTCCGAGGATGGCTATTTTCGTCATACGCGTTTATTTTTCTACTAAAAAAGCAGCGCCAAAGACACCCGCACTATCGCCCAATGCCGGTCTCACTACCGGGGTATCCAGCCTGTCATTAAATACATAGTCCTTAATCTGTTCAACACCTTTTGTATACAATGAATCAATGTTGCCCACTCCTCCTCCGATCACGATCACATCCGGATCAAGTATATTGATCACCACACTTATTGCCTTGCCAAACATCTTATGTAATCTGTCAATCGTCTCCACGGCTATCGGGTCCGTGCCACTCTTCGCCAGTCCAACAATTTCCTTTAGTTTTTTTTCACTTCCACTTTTTTCGCGATAAAATTTCTCAAGAGCGGGACCGGCAATTATGTTTTCAACACAACCTATCTTGCCGCAATAACACTTCCCTCCCGACTCATCCAGGAAGTTGTGCCCCCACTCCCCTGCTATACCTTGCTTGCCCTGAATTACTTTTCCCTCCACCACTACTCCGCCACCGGCACCCGTGCCCATAATCACACCAAACACCACTTTGGCATCCGGAAAGTTTTGGCGAACAACACCAAGTCTCGTTTCCGCCAAGGCAAAACAATTCGCATCGTTTGCGCTTACTACCTCAATCCCAATCAACTTCTGCAAGTCAGCTTGCAGGGGTTTGAAATTCAACACTGCTGAGTTGCTGTTTTTGAAAAGACCTGTAGCGGGATCCATGGTGCCGGGCGTGCCAATTCCAATTCTGCCAGGTGTGTAACCAGCGGCAGCCTTCATCATGTCCACCACTCTGGAAATCTGGTTAAGGACGTGTTCGTAGCCCTTATGCGTCTCTGTCGGGAGGCGATCCCTGAATAATGTCTTGCTACTATCAGGCGACTCGAGAATGGCCCCTTCAATCTTGGTTCCGCCCAGGTCTATACCCCAAAGTTGTCTTGATGTTGTGCCCATACTATCTCTAATGACCTCCTCCCATCGGCACACTGGCAGAGTCAGTTTGCCCTGGTTTAAGTTTCACAAACAAAACTGCTATCGCACCACAGATCAACAAGGCACCTGCAAGCACGATCACGTTTTCAGGATTGCCCTTCAAGAGTGAATTATAGTACAGCGGCAATGTGAATATCTGGATCATCATTGGGATCACGATGAACATGTTGAATATCCCCATGTAAACTCCCGTTCGCTCTGCCGGAATGCTGCCTGCCAACATGATGTAAGGATTGCCCATCATACTTGCCCATGCCAATCCAACTCCGATCATCGGCAAGAATAAAATCAGCTTCGAGTCAATACTTGGAATAAAAATCATTCCGACACCTGCTAAAGTGAGACAAACACTATGCATTATTTTCGGCCCAAGTTTTTTGGTAAATGGCACCAAGGCAAACGCCCCTACAAAGGCCATGAAATTATAAAAGCCTCCCACCTGCCCATTGATCAATCCCGCCTCTCTGAAACCAGCAGATGATTGTTCTGTCGTCTTAAAGAAGGTGGTTGAGATAGAAAGCACAATATATTGCCAATAGCAAAACATGGCATACCACTGAAAGACCATCACCAGCGCGAGCTGTTTCATGGTCAACGGCATGTCCTTTATGGCTTCTACAATTTCTTTGAAGGTTCCTCCAACGCCTTTTGGAGACTCCTTTATCTTTTTTAACTCCTCTTCCGTCAATGGATTTTCCTTGGTCGTTCTGACTGTCCACAAGATGGAGAAGATGGAAAAAAAGGCCCCGATCACAAATGCGGAGATCGTCATGTAGGGAATATTGCGGTCATTCACCAGATCACGGCTCAATCCAAACCAAACTAAAAGAGATGGTGTGAGGTAGGCCAGGGTTTGGCCCAATCCCGTAAAAGCGCTCTGCGTCAGAAATCCCAATGAGTGCTGTTCTTCATTCAATTTATCGCTCACAAATGCGCGATAGGGTTCCATGGTGATATTGTTAGCCGCATCCAGAATCCAAAGCAAGCTTGCCGCCATCCAGAGTGTTCTGCTAAACGGCATAAAAAAAAGCGCGAGACTACAGAGGATTGCGCCAATCAAAAAGTAAGGAGTACGCCTGCCGAGCTTTGAGTCTGTCTTGTCACTCATCGCCCCGATGATGGGCTGCACAATTAACCCTGTCATAGGTCCGGCTAGCCACAAATACGGTAAGCTTGCCTCATCAGCCCCGAGGTATTTGTAGATGGGACTCATGTTGCTTTGCTGCAACCCGAAGCTGTATTGAATTCCAAAGAAGCCAAAATTCATGTTGATGATTTGACCGAATGTTAATCTTAGCTTCACGGATTTTTAGATTTATTGCATATCTCTAACCAGCCTGCTGATCTGCACTCTTTCGTCTCCTTGTAATCACATGGTCAACTACCCAGTTGCCCACGAGCCTGCCTTGTTTCAGGCCCTCTTCGATTGCCGGGCGATAGTGAATACCGCCATACAAGCGACTGATGGCCGCTTCAGATGAAGCTTCATAAAATGAATTGAACGACCGAACAGGAAGGCCGTAGCTGGTCTCTGTTGAGTCTGCAAATTGAAAATTGTCACCAAACAAACTCGTAAGCGCTACCGAAGCGGCAGATGAAATGACACTGTGGCCACTGGTATACTCGGGGAATGGAGGTGTTTGCAATAGCGGCTTCCAGGTTTCATCAATATGGGTATTGATCACCGTCTCCGGTCTGATGAGGTTGCTGCGGTACTTTTCATCCCAACATGAAATAAAACCGTCCGCAAGTGCAATGGCAGTAAGTGCGTAAGCTTCTGCACTTTCCGCAATTGATGATTTGTTTTTTGTGCAGGCAATCTTCGTTATGCCCATCCAATGCCCACCTGGTGTGATTTTTTTTGTGGCAAACATCACGTGGCCGTGCACATTCATCACGTACGGATTACAATCCCAAAATGAAGCAATTTCAGCCTGCTCTTCAGTAAGGTTTTTTCCAGTCTCGTAAACTTCATTTACTTCAGCGAAGAACTTCTCATCCTTCTTTATACTAAATGCTGTTGGCTTTGCCGGAATAAATTGATCGGCTGAATCTATTATAAAAGTCCTTATTTCATTCCAGTGCGGTTCAATCGCCTCAATGTAAGCGGGAGGTGTAGGCTGCCATCGTCCCGGTTCATCCTTCACGTTATACTTCTCAAAAGTTCGCGTCTGCTTGTAGTTGTCCCTGTCCGCCCAAGCCAGGATGTGTTTCGCAACCGTCTTGCCGTATTCGGTAGAATTATTTTTAATGTTGCTGGAAACACCGAGCTCATCTAGTTTTTTATACCAGTTGTTTTGAAACTCCTCAAGCTTATCCTCTGAGAAAATCAGTGCCTTGCCCACCGCGAGTCCGGCCTGTATCGCTGCAATATCGTAGTTCACTTCGTTTGTCGGCTGCGGAATTGGTGTCAGCCCATGAAGCTGACCTGCCAATGATCTGAATGTGGAGTCATGAGCGGCCTCAACCTCGAATGCAGCGATGCTGGAGTAGGCGTAGATCCGACTCGCTACTGGAGGGGAAAAAATATCGTGAACTATCACCTCCGTAATTTGATCCATAGCATCATGATACATCTTCGGATCGATCACAACATCTTTTTTGTCGGTAGAACATGAATTGGCAACAATCAATACTGCACATGCCAGGATAATCTTTAATGTCCTCATGGTCTTATCTTATTTTCTCTTATAAAAACCTTTAATTTCAACTGACTTCCATTTTTTGGGAAGGGACTTGCCCCCTTGCACAATTCCGGAATCTGTTATTGACAGTCCTCCAAAACCGGCAAGCACTGTTTGCAACAATCCACCGGCACCGGTTCCAAAATATGGATTGGTTCCACCAGCTGTTTCTGATAACACTCCGAAAGGCGGAACACCATTCGGTCGGTAACTCTTAATAAATATATCGTAAGCTTTATCCGGCTCTCCAAGTTTGGCGTACAAAGTGGCCAACACACAAAAGCCCATTGCAGGACCGTTGGGTGACATTTTAGTTTCATAATATTTCAAATCTTTCCTCACCTGATTTTTATCCGTAATCAACTCAAGTGGATAGGATAACAGATTAGCATCTGCCTGCTTGATCATCACGCCATCATAGGTGGCATTCTCTCGTGTTACTCCATCAGGGAATTTGAGAATAGGAATATTATCAGCCACATGCATCCAATCTGGATCGGCTTTGTATCCTAATTCATTTGCAGCCTCCGTAGCATAGCGTAGTGACAAGATCGCAACCGCATTTGTAAATGCATTGTTGTCAATGTTTTCTTCCCACTCGTTTGCTCCCACCACATTCTTTATATCATACTTACCCGGACCATTTCGGTCTACCCTACTGGTCCAAAAGTCTGCCACCTCCTTGATCACAGGGTATCCTTTTTCTTTCAGCCAATCTTTGTCACCTGTCACCTGATAATACTTCCAGAAGGCCCACGAGATACAGCCGGAAATGTGGTGCTCGAATGGCCCGGTGAGCGCCCACACGGGAGTGTCTTCCGAACCGTCATCTGCAGATTCCCATGGGAACATGGCTCCCTTGAATCCGTGCGCCAGCGCATTCCGTTTTGCCGCCTCAAGTCTATCGTAACGATAGTCCAGAAACGATCTTGCGATCTGCGGTTGAAGCATGAGCATGGGTGGATACATCCACAATTCTGTATCCCAAAAAACGTGGCCATTGTATCCCAATCCTGAAAGGCCCATGGGTGATAAACTCAAACCCGATCCCTCGCGTCCAAAGCTATAGAGATGATAAAGAGCAGATCGGATTTCGCGTTGGGCCTGATCATCTCCTTCTATCACAACATCACTCTCCCAAAGCTTGGCCCATTCTTTCTTGTGCAGTGACAAAAGTCGCTCAGTACCTTCTAGCCTCGCGAAGATCGTCAAGCGCTCAGCCTCGTTGAATGGATCTGAATAGTGCTCGCTGGATGTGGTGGAGCCTACTACTGCGAACTTATACGTTTCTCCCTTTTTAAGTTTCTTCTTGAACTTGATCAGGTGCATGTTGAAATCCCAGTCTTCGTGAATCACTTTGGGTTCATGGCCATGACCTTCACTGAAAATAAAGCTTGAAGAAGCTGCCAATGTGTGCTCACCCGATGGGCTTTGCGCAACTGATGTCATCAACGGGATCAGCACGTGGGGTCTGTCTATCTCTGCGTAATAATTTCGAACATCTCTAAGGTGATCGGGAGCTTCTATTTTTAAAATTGGTGTGATGTCAACGTCTTCCCTCGCAGTAATCTCCACAAGGATCAGTGAAGTGAAAGGCAAATGTCTCAATGACATCATCTCGTGCTTCACTGATATTTTATTGATGGCCGAGTACGTGGTGAGAAGTGTGGCGTTCCTCATATCCAAAACCTGGTCATAGTTGGCAATGTCTTTGCCTCCAATTCTCACGCCATCAACCTCCAATTCCATATTCACATGATTGAAGGTCTTCAAAATGTTGGATACACGACCTCGTTGATAATTGTCGTAAACTCCGTTCAATACCACATCAGCGACCTTCATTGGCTCGTAGGATGAAATTAATCCCACCATCCCGTTTGCAACGGTAACACCGTAGTAGTTAGCCGGATCAATCTTTGAAGCCTTCAAGTGCCAGGTGGATGAGGCTATGTCTTGTGCGATCAAGCTGTGAGACCCAAGAAATACAAGCAATAAGAGAATCCTTGTTTTCATATTATTTTACCGGTAAGAAAATTTCAGCGGTCCATTCCATTTCATTCGAACCCATGTTTGGGTTATTATAAAAGTACTCGATGGGAGCTCCATCAATCTTGTACCCATTCGTAGCTGCATAGTGCACCAATGCGTACCACGCTCTGTCGGAAGTAATATAATTCCCATGGTAAATTGCCTTCAGCGCCTTACGTGACTTTAGCTCCTTAAATTTGATTTCACGCACTCCAGGCAAGGTATCATTTTTTACAATTGGGAAGCAGAAATCATATGTCAGCTTACCTTCATTGTGGTTCCAATTTGTAACCTCCACTATCGGAGGGCCATCCAACTCCAAACTAAAGTCGCCAACAAATGCCGCAAGTAACTTGTAATCTCTCATCATCCCGTTTGCCTTGTCTGTCTGACGGGTATCCAATGTTGTACAAGCACAAAACTTGGCTAACGTTTCACTCTCACCTTCGATCTTAACCTCAGTAATATCAAGGTGTGAGCGAAGTATCTCAACAAACTGATATGAAATGTCTCTCGCGTCCTTCTCTATTGGCTGTTCGGTAAATGGGATAAGTATCTTGTTAATGATCGAGCGCTTCGGTTCACTGATTTCAATCGATACATTTGTGGTGGTGTCATTCACAACTTCATACTTCCAATCGTAGGTATAGACGTGTTCGTTCAGTGTCAACTCTTGCTTCAGCGCGTAAGTTGAGTCCACCTCCAGTATTTTCGAGTTCTCAAGTGTCCTGTCCCACATCCTAATTGTTTCTATAACATCACCCGGCAAGGTCTTTGCCTTAAACTTTACTTTATATTCAAAAGGCCTCAAAAACAAATACCAGGCTAGTATCAGCACAACGCCAATTGCCAAAGCCCAAACCAGTTTCTTCATCTACTTCAGCAATTTATAAATCTGTGCTTTGTCATTGTTTATGGTAACAATCAAATACCTGGTGCTACCAACATTGACAACATTCAAGTGTCTAACCGATTTGTTTATAAAATTTAAACCAATTGAATTACCTGTCAAAATTCTATTCTCACTATCAACCAATGCCCCACCGAAGGAGCCAAAACGCCCATTAAAAGGTTGCACGCCAAAATAATTGCCAGCTAATAGCAACTCCTCTTTTCCATCTTTGTCGAAGTCGTATTTAAGCTGCGCCAAAACCGGAGAAAGCTGAACATCCATTGGCAGTGGCTTGAATGAAAACTTTCCTTTATCATTTATCAGATATCCCGAAGCCAGATTGCGTACATCATAAACCTTTGCATTACTTAATTGCTCATCAGTAAAAATCTCCTCAATTGTCTTCCCTGCAAATGACTTATAAGAAGTGAATTTTTTGTGCAAGCTCACGATTTGGCTGGCCAGCATATCGAAGGCATCTAACGGATAGTACTTGCCATATTTTTCAATTGCAATTATCGTTTCTGATTTTCCGTCTTTATCGAAATCACTGTAGTACATCTTCATGGGGCTACTTGATGATGCTTTGTACTTGGAGTTCAAACCCCAATTGCCCAGAACAAAATCTTGATCACCATCCTGATCAATGTCGAACGATGAAACCGATTGCCATAATCCGCTCATATCATCTTGAAGAACATCATCTATTTTAAAAGATGAACCTTCATTTTTCAGGAACACGGGTTTCATCCACTCTCCGACCACCATCAGGTCCGCTTTACCATCTCCATTAAAGTCTTCCCACACGGCATCCGTCACCATTCCTAAATTACTAAAGAGATCAGGCTGCACTGGATTGAATGCACCATTTTCATTTTGCAATAAATACGACCGAGGAACTTTGCCAAAGTCATTTGAAACAGACTCGCTACCAACAAAAATGTCCAGATCACCATCGCCATCATAGTCAAATGGTCGCACACACTTAACATTCTCGTAGTAGTCCTTAATCTCATCTAATACGAATCCGGTATCGGACGACTTGTAGTAACTATCCAAAAGAGGTTCAGCCTTTGCATAAAAATCAGCGCCACCAGTTCCGATGTATAAGTCAGATTTGCCATCACTATTGAAATCTGCAATCGCTGCATCGATATCTTCTTTAAGTGAGTCTTTCGCGATCACCGGAAATTGAACTCGCTTAAGTTTATTTTCAGACTGAATGAATATCTGACTTGTCATTCGTTTCGATCCACCGAAGAAAATATCATCAAGTCCATCATTGTTAATATCACCAACAGCAGTGGCGGGTCCTTTATCAGATTGCTGATAGGGAAGAAGCTTGAGCCTGTCGAAATCAGTATACTCATCCTCCCTGTGTTCGAAAGTCAATCCAATCTCTTCCTGGCTTATTTGTTGAAAGTGCAGTTGATCAACATTGACTGGTTTGACGTACTGCTTAGCTGCAGCTTCATCATACTTCACTTCCACCGCCTGGTTTAAGGTGGTCTCACCCAAAACCTGTCTCTTTCCATTTGGCCAAACGATACTAACAGAATCCGCAGTAGTGCTATTACCAAATCCAAAATGGATCATGGGTTGCGATGAAGACTGAAATCCGCGGACAGTAAACATTTCCTTGTATTGAAGTTTGCCGTCTTTATATGCATAAACCTTGGAGCCAACTCCGTTCTGGTTCTTGTCTGAATACTTTAACCGTAGTTTGAGGTAGGCTGCCTTTCCATCGGTTTGATTAATATATATTCCGGGTTTATTGTTCACATTGCTTACAACTACATCTAAATCTCCATCGTTATCCAGGTCAGCAATTGCGGTAGCTGTAGAGCAGGTCTTTTCATCAGGCAACCAGGTTGACGACATATCTTCAAATCCATAATCACCAGTACCTTTGAAAACATAGTTATTCATTTCGCCACCGGGCATTAACGACAACGCTTCCTGATCTACAATCTTGGAGACATCCATAGTCTGCGAAATCCTTTCATTAGATACATATTTGATATAGTCCAGATCATTCGGTCGATGCGGTATACCATTGGAGATAAATAAATCTTGATTGCCGTCTTGATCAAAGTCTGAAAAGATTGCACTCCAACTCCAGTCAGTCGCGGCTATGTTACTTAGCAAACCAGTTTCTGCAAACTCACCATTACCTTGGTTCACCTGTAGCATATTGCGCTCAAACTGATAATAATATCCATATTGATTAGTCCGCATTCGTAACGTGTTGATATTTTCATCACCTTCTGAACGCTTCAACACAGTTTCATCCTCCGGCAACATATCGAGGCTTATCAGGTCAGGCAAGCCATCGTGATTGATGTCAGCTACATCACTTCCCATTGAGAATCGACTGGTGTATGTGAAAGCGCTTCTACCCTTTTCAGAAAATGTTCCATCACCATTATTTATGTAGTAATAGTCATCTTCATGAAAATCATTTCCTACATAGATATCCGGGTATCCATCCAGGTTAAAGTCCGACACCGCGATCCCCAGACCGTACCCATTTATACCTCCGTATATTCCAGCAGCTTCACTTATATCGACAAATTTTCCGTTATCATTTCGAAGTAACTTATCACCCGTTTCGTAAGAGCGTTGATTTCGCAATTCAACATTACCAAATGACTCTGAAGTGTGAACCGCATGGTTTAACAGATACATGTCAAGATCACCATCGCGATCAAAATCAAGAAAAGCGGCCGATGAACTATAGGAATCGAAGTCAAGTCCAAACTCTTCTGACTTTTCAGTAAAGGTGTTGTCTCCATTATTAATGTAGAGTTCATTATGGCCTCTCAGGTTCTTAAGACCAACAACAGCGCACACGTATATATCCAATAGCCCATCTCCATTTACATCGGCCATCACACTCCCGGTATTCCACGTACTATTACCCTCAACACCAGCTTGTGTAGAGATATCTTCAAATTTTAAGTTGCCTTTATTCAGGTAGAGTTTATTTTTTACCTGGTTTCCTGAGAAGAATATGTCCGGAAGGCCGTCACTGTTGATATCACCAATTGCAACACCCCCACCGTTGTAGAAATAGAGATAGTCGATAATATTAAAGTCATCAGTCGGATTAAGTGTGTTCTCGAAAGTGATGCCTGCTCCGACAACATCAAGTTTTTTAAATAGCTTTTTATCGCTATCGCATCCTGACAAAATAGCTATAACAGAAAGGCATATGTAAACCGCACCAAGTCTCAGAATTCGCATTGCCTCTATTTTGAATATTCAAACACCTTAGGTTCACCGTTGTTGATGGCGGCAAACATGTATTCCTTTCCGTCTTTGTCTTTGAAAAGTTGAAGGTGGCGTATTTCATCCTTCACAAAAAAACCACTCTTGCCATAGTCCTGCCATTCGAAACCGAGGTTACCGTCTCCCAATAACACATGGCCAAAGCTTGCGTCCTGTCGTGAGAACTGGGGTTTCAGTCCATAATAATTGCCACCCATGATCAGATCAGGATTACCATCCTTATTTACATCCGCGCACGAGATTCCGCACACGCATGACCATTGTACTCTTCCAGGTAGTACAGTCACCGAAAACTTTCCACCTCCCTCATTTACAGCAACGATTGATTCAGAAATGTTTGCCATCCTCACTAAAGAGCGATCAACAACTTCTGGCGAGAAAATCTGGCTAATCGAGCGACTCGCATAGTCAGATGCTTTCAAGTTTTGTTTTTTTAAGCTCGGTAACTGAGCAGTGAGCTCTTTCCTCATATGAATAGGATAATCACCATCATCAAAATTCAGAGTCGTTATTTGCTCGATAGTGCCATTCTGATCGAAATCGTTTACCCACAATTTCATCGGATGTTGCCTGGTGCCGTTGTAAGGAGTGTTAGTGCCTTTGTTTCCCAAAATCAAATCGAGGTCTCCATCACCATCGAGATCACTTCCTTCGACCACTTTCCACCAGCCATGCAGCGAATCAAGGCTGCTTGGTAATTTGTCAAGGGCTCTTCCTGTGTTTTTGAGGATCATTGGTGTTCCCCATTCAGACACAGTTATTAGCTCACGCTTTCCATCTCCATCTATGTCAAGCCATTTGGCATCTGTCACCATTCCGGCATCTTTGAGTGCATATGCATAGCGTTCCGTACCGTCAGAAAAAGTGCCTGTGCCATCGTTGAGCAGCAACAAATGTTGAGGATTGACACCGTAGATACCCGGTACACTTCTGGAACCGACAAACAGGTCGATATCACCATCACCGTCAAAGTCGTGAGGTGCTATTACTGAAATATTCGTTTTAGCGGTAGGCATCTTCTCTTTGGACTTTGAAAACACCCCTTTACCATCGTTGAGATAGAGCCGCGCCACATACAAATCCTTTTCCCTTGCAATATTCCCACCTGTACCAACCACTAAGTCAAGGTCACCATCCCCGTCAGCATCAAAAAATGTTGCAGCTGTGTCCTCAAAGTCAGCGTCTGAAGCAAAAGAATTATTTGCTTTCAACTTCAGTTTCCCTCCAGCCTGATGTAGATAAATCGCTCCAACCTGACCTTTGCCTCCTCCAACATAGATATCCTCATTACCATCTCCATCCACATCTCCCACCGCCAAAGCGGGGCCTTCTTTCGACAATTGACTCGCAACTAAACCTTCCTGATCAAAGTCATCAAAGCCATCTTCTTTATGATTTTGCAATGCATCTTCACTAACTGTTCTGAATAGTGTCTGAGAGGAAGCTTTAATCTCTGACTTTGCCTTCCACTCAACAGCGTCCTCTTGCGAAAGCACCAGCTTCTGATCAGCCTTCACATTTTTGAGGCTTGTAACTTTGTTATCCGGCCAAAGCACCGCTAACGAATCTATAGTCGTAGCTTCGCCCAAGCCGGCTGTGATGACATAATCCATCGAAGACTGAAAACCTCTTGAGGGCATCAGCTCCTGAAGAATAACTTTATCTCCGATGAAGAGTTTGATCGATGACCCGATGGCAAAAGTATTCTTGCCCGTTCCTTTTAACTGAAATTGAATGTAATGGTTATTGGCATTCTGCTCGCTTCGGTTTTCAAAGACGAACGATTCCATATTAACATTATTAACTACCAAGTCAAGGTCACCGTCTCCATCAAGGTCACCGTAAGCACATCCATTTGAGAAACTTGGTATCTCAAGTCCCCACTCGGCAGTTGCATTTTTGAATGTGAGATCACCATTGTTCTTGTAAGCATAATTTGACAGTGCAACTACTGGCATTTTATCAATGATTGAACTGATCTCTTTCTTCTCGCCTGTGAGCACAGTGTTTTGAACCACTTCATTGGCAAAAAAATCTACGAAATCGATATCAGTAAGGTCGTGGATGATCCCGTTCGTCACATAGATGTCCTTGTAGCCATCGTTGTTCATGTCGAACATAAGGCCAGCCCAACTCCAATCTGTTCGCGCGATCCCGCTGAAGTAGGCGATTTCAGAAAATGAGTTGTTACCGTTGTTAACCTGAAGTGTATTTTGAATGTACTGTTGGTAAAAGTCACGGCTTTGCTTCAACCGAAACACGTCATTTCCCTCAAACTCCATGACGCTTTTAGTCCTCTGTTCTTTTTCCGGGAGCATGTCAGTAATGAAGATATCATTAAGGCCATCATTATTAATGTCGGCCATATCAACACCCATTGCTGACAGACACAGATGTGAGGTCCAGTTCTTTATCTCCTCGGAGAAAGTCCCATCTTTTTGATTGATGTACAGATAGTCTCTTTCATAGAAGTCGTTGGTCACATAAATATCAGGGTAAGTATCTCCGTTGATGTCGCACACAAAAACTCCGAGCCCAAAACCAATCAGACTTCCGTAGATACCTGCCTCCTCACTCACATCTACGTAGACTCCGTTATCATTGCGAAGCAACACGTCTCCCACTCCGCGAAATATTTCAGGAACTTCCTCCCAATCACTGGCTCTCTTCTCACGATCATCTGCGTACCCAAGACTACTTACTGGGATGTTACTATTATTTAGTAGATAAGCATCGAGGTCACCGTCTTTGTCGTAATCGAAAAATGTAGCATGAGTGGAGAACCCACTTCGAGCAAGATTATACTCCTGTGCCCGCTGTGTAAAAGTTAAATCTCCGTTATTGATGTACAGGTCATTGTCATGGTTGTTACCTTCCATGTTCCCGGCATTGCTCACATATATATCCAGATATCCATCATTGTTCACATCCACCATAAGCACACCTGTGTCCCATGGCTTGCTTCCAGCTACTCCCGCTGTTGCTGTGATGTCTTCAAATTTGAAATCTCCTTTATTAAGATAGAGATGATTTTCCTTCATGTTAGCTGTAAAGAAAATATCTGGAAGGCCATCATTGTTTATGTCACCAATCGCCACTCCTCCACCATTATAGAAATTCCGGTATTTGAAGATGTTAAAGTTTTTTTGGTTCTCGATTTCGTTGATGAATGCAATTCCGGTCTCTGCGGAAGTCCTTTTAACAAACAGATTCTGCTCGTCTTCCTTTGACATCTTCTCACTGCAAGAGATAGCGGTTATCGTCAGGCCAAGCCAAATCAAGTTTCTTGCTGTCCTCATTGTTTCTCCTGTTTTTTCAAAAAAATGGGCTTATCGTTATTCATTGCAACTATGTAGTAGTCCTCTGCTCCTATCCTAATTTTTTTAATGTCACGTGCTGCACCTGCTACGTTGAAGCTCTGGTCTTTAGTTTCCACGAAAAATCCATTTCGGTCATTCAATAATAGAACTCCGTGGGAAGCATCAAGCCGGCCCAGTTGGGTGCTTATTTCATAGTTATTACCAACCAAGAGCAAATCATTATAACCATCATGATTGAAATCATCTACAGCGATCGCATTGGCAGTTGATTGTTGAGCCGCAGCGGGAAGTTCAATCGCTTTAAAACTACCGTTCCCTTCATTCCTAAAATAGGTTGTCGATAGTGTCCTTGCTTTTTTCTGAACAGCATTGGATAATTTCTCCGCTCCCATCACCTCAGCCACCGAAGCATTGGCGAAGTCGTGATAGCTTAAATATTTCTTTCGTATGAATGGCATCTGCTTCGCAAGCCCATCCATTGATGACATGAATGTTTCCTCACCTTGATAGAAATAGGTGATCAAAGTCTCTGTATTTCCGTTGCCGTCAAAGTCACTTCGATAGAGCGTAACTGGCTGTTTGTCAGATGCTTTCAGCCGAGTATTATTACCCCAATTTCCTGCAACCAAATCAATATCTCCATCTTTATCAAAGTCATCAATCGCGATGGAATTCCACCAGCCTTCGGAATTGAGAATCGGTTTTGATGAAAGTGTTGACCCATTATTGGTGAATATCGTAACTGGCATCCAGGTACCAACCGCCACAATATCATCATATCCATTTTTGTCAATGTCGACAACTTTTAGATCTGTAATCAAACCGGCATCTCTAAATGACGCACTAAAAGACTCTGTTACGTCAGTAAAATGTCCTTTACCATCGTTTGAGAAAATTAAATTCTTTGCGCTCTCACCGAACTCCCGAGGCAGCACATTCGACACGATGACGATATCTTGATCACCATCTTTATCGAGATCGATTGATTTTACACCCGAAGCATTAATTACAATATCCTTAAACTCTTCTTTCGCATAACTGAACTTTCCGTCATTGTTAATATATAGTCTCGGCTTCAATGGGTCCCCGTTCACAAACTCGTTTCCTCCCGAGACCACCAGTAAATCCAGATCGGAATCATTATCAGCATCAAAGAACACCTGATCAACGTCTTCGCTCCGGGCATCCGACTCAAACAGTTCTAGCTGAGACGTCCTAAAACTACCATTTGGTGACTGAACAAAGAGCTGACTTGATTGCAATTTGGCTCCGCCAATAAAAATGTCATCTAATAAATCTCCGTTAATATCACCAACAGAAATGCTCGGTCCTTCATTGCTAACTGCAAATGGCACCAATGGGTCGCGATCAAAATCAAGGGTGCTCTCTTCACGATGTTCAAAATCAAGCAACTGGTCAACATTTACAATCAATGATTCTGTTCTTCCTTTCGATGAATTGATTGGCACTTGAGTAGCTTCATTGATATCGACAATGATTTTTTGGTTCGAGTCAATATTTCTTAACAACTGTTCTTTATTGCTTGGCCAGATCACTCTGATCGAGTCAACAGTCTTGTTGTCAGCCAGCCCAAAAAAAACTTCATTTGGCACAGCTGAGAGGTAGGATTTCACTGGAAAATTTTCTTCGAACGCATAAAGATCACCAGCAAATACCTCCACCTTAGCACCGATTCCAAAAGCATTCCCTCTGTCTCCTTTGAAACCAATGGTTAGATAATTTCCGTCATCTTTATCGCTCGTGAGATTCTGAAAGACGAAGGCCTTTTCATTCACATTGTTTACCACGATGTCCAGATCACCATCGTTGTCAAGATCAGCATAGGCACCACCGTTGCTAAGTGAGGGCTTGGCATTAAACCATTCCTTAGTCACTTCCTTAAATGAGGTACCTCCAATATTTTGAAACATGTAATTGCTCACGCGTTTCTCTGGAATATACTTTGCAAAGTCAAGTGACTGCCGTTGAAAATTCTGTCCAATTGATTGCTGAATCAAATCCTGTGAGACAAAATTGATATAGTCCATATCATTGGTCGCACCAAGTATCCCATTTGTAATGTAGATATCTTTGAACCCGTCCAGATCGTAATCGGCAGCCAGAATACCCCACGACCATTCAGTAGCCGCGATGCCTGACTGAAATCCCACTTCGCTGAAGATCCCGTTACCTCTATTGAGGTGCAATGTGTTTTGCATATACTGTGGGGCATATCCATTCTCAAGAAAAGTATTATAAATCGGGTATTCATCTTCAACCCCTGACGACTTCAGTGTTTTCAAGTCTTCAGGCAACATATCAAGGCTCATGATATCTGACTTACCATCGTTGTTGATGTCAGCAATACTGTTACCCATCGAGTAGTGCGTTGTATGCCCCAACACGCGTAAGTCTTTCGAGTTCAACTCGGTGAAGGTTTTATCACCATTATTTTGGTATAGGTAGTCATTCTCAAAAAAGTCGTTACCCACGTAGATGTCTGGGTAGCCATCTTGATTCAAGTCTCCAATGGAAAGTCCCAATCCATAGCCAATCTTAGCTTGAAAAATCCCTGCGACTTTTGACACATCGGTGAATAACCCATTGACATTCTCAAATAACCGATCACCAGCCAGGGAATCAATGCTCTGTCTGGTGTCTCCTCTACCATATGAGTGGTTCGGATGAACAGAATGTGACATGACATATAAATCCAAATCCCCATCGAGATCATAATCAAAAAAGGCGGCCTGAGTGGAGAATGTAACCAAATCAAGTCCATATTCGCGTGCTGATTCCTTGAACATTGGTGTGCCGTCAGCGCTATTCCCCTGGTTGACAAACAAAAGGTTATATCCTGTTATGCTTTTATACTTGCCGACTTTGCACACATAAATGTCAAGTAAGCCATCACCGTTGATGTCGATATGAGTTACACCAGTAGTCCATCCATTGGAGTTTTCAATTCCGGTCTTTGAGGTAACGTTCTCAAACTTCAAATTCCCTTTGTTAAGGTAGAGTTGATCCGCACCTTGGTTGCTTGTAAAATAAAGGTCGCTGAATCCATCCTGATTGTAGTCCGCTACAGCAACTCCTGCCCCGTTATAATAATAGAGGTAGGTAAGTATATTAAGATCCTCAGTAGGCTTGAGTTCGTTCACAAAATCGACTCCGGATTCACTATCCGTCAGCGATCGAAACCGCTTGGATTCAACATCACATGCAACCATCGTGGCTAGTAAGAATGATAACAAAAAGTACCGGAAGGCTAAAGATTTCATACACATGATCGCCTCACTGCTCATTTACACAGTCCAACGTAGCAGTAGATCGATCAGAATTTCGTTCAACAAATTAAAGCATGATATATAAAAAAAAGAGGGCAAAAGCCCTCTTTTTTAGATGCTTATTAAACAACCTAGTAACCATCGTTCTGTACCAAATTAGGATTTGAAAGCAGCGCACTTGCTGGAATAGGGAACACATCACTATGCCCGTCTCCCGCTTCCTTGAACTGCCATGCATTCTTGAACACGCCAAAGCGGATCAAGTCATGTCTTCTCCAGCCCTCGAGGTACAACTCACGAGCTCTCTCATCAAGCAAAGCTGCCTCGCTGATCGCACCAAGTGCAGGCGTGGCGGCTCTCTTGGACCGTAGTTCATTCACATCGGCCAAAGCATCCGCAGAATTACCTAAACGGAGTTTAGCTTCAGCTCTCATCAAATGAGCATCAGCAAAACGTGCCATAACAAGACCTTCAGTAAACGCACCATTAGCTGGTGACCACTTCAATACGCGGATACCAGTTCTTTCATTATTACCCACCAAACCTGGTACCTCTCTTGTGAACACCAAAGGAGCACCACCTCGGTCTGTGAGCGCCTTGGCAGATCCTCCACTAAAACTGTACATCTGGCCTATCTGGAATCCAAATCCGAATCCAAAGTTATCTTCGGTGGTGGATGCTAAAGTCTGTGTGAGTCCTCTTCTTTCTTCCTGACCAACGCCAGTTCCAGTACCCACAGAGTTATCGTTCGCAGGTCCTTCAAATTTATCGTAGAACTCAGCAAGTGTGGTAAACCCATTCCAGCCACCGCCATCATTACCTTCTCCTGGTTTTGCAGGCTGATTGTAGTGCAACCCATTCCACATTCTGTTGCCAACGCCAGCTTGTACGTTCCAGATTACATCTGGATTCGTGAAAGTTGGACCGACAAACAAGTCAAAGTAGTCACCAAAGGCAGTACTTGCAACAATGGAGTAGCCATCGGCCTCTATCGCATCAACAAGATCAATAACGTCTTGGAGATCGTTAGGTCCATAGGCCCCTTTATAAACATTAGCCTGCAACTTTACTTTCGCAAGGAAAAAACGAGCTGTCGCCTTTACCGCTCTGGTTTTAGTGCTGGAGGTAGGATTACTTGCTGGAAGACCTGCAATTGCATCTGTCAAATCCTGAACAATGAAATCATAAGCCTCCTCGCGTGTTTTTACTTCCGGAGTAATCTCTGGACCATCTGTTGGGTTTCTGAACGGAACTTGCCCCCAGAAGTCCATAACCAGCCACATGTTATATGCCCTTAAAAACTTTGCGTGAGCGATATTCTCTGCGCTAGCACTGCTCAAAGGATCAATAATTTCAGTAGCCCTTAGTACGGCACTGTTCTTATCATTCCATACCTGATTAACATAGGCATGAGTAGGTCCCATGGTATGTTGATGCAGTGTTCGCCATATACCGTTATCTCCCCAGTCTGTTCCACGGGTCAAAACCATCAATTCGTCTGTAGTTACCTCCTGTAAAGCGAAAAGGTTAGCCTGATCGCCAGCTTGACCTGAAATATTGTTGTACATGTTGGTCACAGCATCACTCGCGCTAGCAACCCCATTAAATACGTCAGATGCACCCTCTGTAATCAATGAGTCCGTTTCATCAATGTCCAAACTACAAGAAGACACAACGAAAGCCAGCAATATCGCTGGTATCAATCTTCTATTTCTCATTTTGTTTATTGTTATCATTTTGCTCAAATCTAAAAATTAGAACGAGGCGTTAATTCCAAGTGTAAATGTTCTCGGCCTTGGATATGCAGCCCAGTCAATACCTGCCGTGGGCAGTCTGTTAAGCAGATCGTTGTCTGATGGATTACTGCTCACTTCTGGATCTAATCCTGAGTAGTCAGTGATCAAGAACAAGTTCTGCGCGTTGAAGCTCACTCTCAATTTCTTGAATGTGCCTCCGTTGCTAACTGGGATATTATATCCCAACGTCAAATTCTGGCCTCTGATAAAGTCACCCTTTTCGAGGAACCTGGTAGACACAGAAGCTTCTGCAGAGCCAGATTCACCATTGGTCAATACATCGGGAGTCACGTTTCTTGCATTGTTGATTGAACCCGCAGTGAAGAATCCGTTTTTGGTATTGTTATAAACATACTGACCGAACTGACCAGACATGTACATGTTGAAGTCAAAGTTTTTGTAAGTAGCATTTATTGAAAAGCCCATGTTCCAAGTCGGAAGGGCAGATTTACCTACAAATACTTGTTCGTCACCAATAGGCTGCCCATTGGCATCAAATCCTCCAAACTCGCGAAGGAAGAACGAAAACAACGGTTGACCTCCAGCTAGACGTTGTGCATAAGCACCCGACAAACCTTGACCGCGGATAGTTCCAGCATCTAAAAGACCTGCAAAATCTTTCAACACGTTCTTATTGTTAGAGATATTTCCGCTAAAGCTTAATGAGGCATTTGAACTTTCAATTGCCGCATAGCTTAACGATAATTCCCAACCCTTATTTTCAACAGTTGCATCCAGGTTATCAAATATCTGATCCGCTACCGCTGGCTGAGCCGCGTTACGTCTCAACAACAAATCGGTAGTGTTCTTTACATAATAGTCAAAACTACCACTGATCTTGTCATTGTTCAACCCAAAGTCAATACCAGCACTAATCTGTGTTGTTGACTCCCACTTTAGTCCAGGGTTAACAGAACCTTGTGTGGTGGTACCGGGCAGGTTAATCTCCCTTGCATCTCCCACATCAACATCCGCCCATCTCTCTCTTCTCACAAATTCACCATATCCAAGACCATCCTGATTTCCAACTACGCCATATCCTGCTCTGATTTTGAAGTTATTAAATGCATCTGGAAGAAAATCTTCTTCATGAAGCTTATAGGCGATTGCGCCTGACGGGAAAACTCCATAGCGGTTGTCCTTACCAAATTTTGACGATCCGTCAGCTCTTAAGGTTGCTGTGATCAAGAATTTATCATTGATCGTGAAATTACCACGAGCAAAGTATGATTGGAGATAGTCTGTTTGGTCATAGAAATTGGCCCCAATACCAGACAAAATCACTCCAGCATTTCTTCTCAAGAAAACTTGATTTAGATCTCCCGTATCAAAGTTAACAGCACTTACGAAGCCTTGCGCACCAGCGGGAGCTCCACCTCTAAGGTCTCGCGAAAAACCCCAGTTGCTATATCTACCATCACCGGCTACAGACGATGCAAGTTCATCCGCTGCATCAAATGTTGTATGTAACTGGTAGTCCATACTGCCAAAGTCAGAGAAATCAGCAAATCCTCTGCCTTCAGCCCAGTAGTACTGATTTCTGAAGCTCTGCACAGAATAACCTCCCACAACCTCGATGTCAATATTACCCACCTCCTTGGTGTAATTCATTGTCAATTCCACCAGATTGCTGGTAGTATTATTCTGGTTTAATTGTCCTGCACCATTTCCTTGAACACCGTTACCAGCGTTAATAGCGCGACCAGATACAAGAGTTGTTCTATCACCTCTTGACAAATCCAAACCATAAGTAACCTTTGCTGTTAGCGCATCATTCAGCTTATAGTCGGCTGAAAGATTAGTGAGGATTCTATTTGTAGTTCCAGTGCTCTGAAAAAAGTTAAGGATGTTTGCTGGGCTTCTTAATCCTCCAGGATTAAAGAGGGGATCTGTTGGCCAGGTTGGATTTGCCGAGTAGGCAGCTCCCAAAATGTCACCTTGAAAACCTGCGCTACCACTTGTTGCTGGGTCTTCTCGCTTTACATTAGAGTATGTAGCAGACAAATCCAGATTCAACTTATCATCCAATAATGACTTAGATCCATTTACACGAGCTGTGAATCGCTTCATGTAGCTATTCTCAAGGATACCTTGCTGGTTCTCATAACCAAGTCCCGCTCTGATGGAAGCTGTTTCGTAGCCACGTGCATAAGAGATGTTTTGCTTGTGCGATACAGAGTTCCTCAAGAGATAATCTTGCCAGTCAGTATTTGCACCAAAGTCCTGAGCTGCTGCATCGCCACCGTATTGAGCAACACCAGCCAAAAACTGATCTCTTTCGAGAAGGTCATAGGTTTTTAGTGCAGAAGACACGCTCACATTTGAACTAACCTCAAATGTTCCCTTGTTTCCTTTTCCGCTTTTAGTAGTGATGATCACAACTCCATTCGCACCCCTTGAACCATAAATCGCAGTTGCAGAAGCATCCTTCAAAATGCTAATGCTCTCAATATCATTAGGATTCAAAAAGTTTAGAGGGTTCGTGTCTGCCGAAGAACCCATTCCAAGATCAGGAGCAGCTGGCTGAGTACCACCACTTAGTGGCACACCGTCAACCACAAAAAGAGGGTTGTTGTTGGAACGGATCGAGCTTGTTCCTCGAATTCTCAACTGAACACCTGCACCAGGCGCACCGCTTGCTGATGTAATTTGAACACCGGCAGTTTTGCCTTGGATCAGCTGCTCAGGAGATGCTATCACTCCGCCATTAAAATCTGCGGAGGTTACGGCAGCTACAGCACCGGTCGCATCTTTCACAGTCGTTTGGCCATAACCAATTACAACGACTTCAGAGAGAGCAGTGACGTCAAGCTCCATAGTAACATTGAGTGTGGACTGAGCTCCCACCGGAACTTCCATCGTCTTATACCCAATGAATGAAAAAACCAGAGTGGCATTGTCGCCAACATTTAGCCTGAAATTTCCATCGAAATCTGAGGCAGTACCATTTGTAGTACCTTTCTCCAGAATGTTTACGCCTGGTATCCCACTGCCGTCCTCTGCCGCTGTGACGCGGCCGCTAATCGATCTTTGCGCAAAAGCAGTCGCGCAACCAAGCATTAGGAAGACAACCAGGTACCTGCGAATTAACAGATAAAAGTGTGTCATATTGTGTTGTTAAGTTTAAATGGGCGGCTAATCTTTCGCTCTGAGCAGTCATGCGGTTAACTTAACTCAGAATTAACCTAGACTAAAGATATGCAGTTTAAAGCCTTTTTTAAACGCAAAATTCCACAAAAAATGAGGTTTTTTTACGGAATCGAAACCGCAAACGTTTGCAACTGAGGGCATTTTTTTTTGATTCTCAGAGTTATCCAGCAGCGGTCAAAATATCGCCTCGCGAACACTATAAACTGGGTATTAATAGAACCCAGGCACAATATTGCCAGCCCTGAAATTTCAAGTTGAGAAGGGACTAAATAAGTTGCTGTTGAGGGCTATCTGATGGGTGATGAAACCTTGTCCACCAGTGCAAATGGCTTTCCATATATCACTATCCCCAGTTCCTTCCCTTCTTCCAATGTGACATCAACACTCGCTTGCGAAACGTTCACTTTGATCACATGGCCTCTAAATTCAAGTTTGAATGAATAACTCTGCCACTGACCCGGAATAAACGGGTGAAGATGTACTTGATCGTCAACAATGCGAAAACCGCCAAAGCCTTTGGTGATACTGAGCCAAGTGCCCGCCATACTTGTGATGTGGCATCCGTCCTCGGTGTCATTGTTATAGTCATCCAAATCCAACCGGGCTGTTCTCACATACATTTCATAGGCCTTATCTCGATAGCCAAGAGAGGCGGCCAGAATTGAATGAACACATGGTGACAATGAGGACTCGTGAACGGTGATCGGTTCGTAAAAATCAAAGTTGCGTTTTATCGAGTCCTGATCGAATTGATCCTCAAAAAAGTACAATCCCTGAAGGACATCTGCCTGCTTGATATAACAAGATCTAAGAATGCGGTCCCACGACCACTTCTGATTCAAAGGCCTGTCTCCTTTTGCCAATTGAGAAACCGGCTTGATGACTTTATCTAGAAATCCATCTTGCTGAAGGAAGATGCCTCGGTGTTTATCCTCCGGGAAATACATTTTATCAACGATGTCTCTCCACCTCTTCTGTTCTTCTTGAGCATCAAACTTCAGCGACTGCATAAGTTGATTGTAGACCGACTCGTTTTTCTCTTTGACATACTCAAGTGAATCGAGTGTATATGACAGAGTCCATCGCGCAATCAGGTTGGTGTACCAATTGTTATTTACATTATTTTCATATTCGTTAGGACCGGTAACTCCAAGCATTACGTATCGCGACTTGTCATCGGACCAATTGACACGTTGTGCCCAAAATCTTGAGATGCCGATTAATACTTCTAATCCATATTCAACAAGATAGTCTTTGTCTCCAGTGTATCTGATGTAATCAAAGATGGCGTAGGCAATGGCTCCGTTTCGATGAATCTCCTCGAAGGTTATCTCCCACTCGTTGTGACACTCCTCGCCATTCATTGTCACCATCGGGTAGAGTGCTGCTCCATTTGTAAAGCCGAGCTTGCCTGCGTTTTCTATTGCCCTTTGCAAATGCTTGTAACGATATACCAACAGGTTGCGCGCAACTTTTTGATCTGCAGTACCAAGGTAAAATGGTAAGCAATAGGCCTCTGTGTCCCAATAGGTGCTTCCGCCATATTTCTCTCCTGTGAAGCCTTTTGGGCCGATGTTCAACCTCTCATCTTTTCCTGTATAGGTCTGACTAAGTTGAAAGATATTAAAGCGTATTCCCTGCTGCGCACCAACATCACCCTCAATAGTAATATCACACTCGTTCCATTTATCCGTCCAGATTTTTACATGCGCATCTTTTAGTTTTTCATAGCCTCGCTTTCTGGCGTAATCTAGCTGAGTCCGGCAATGAGCAACTAATTCGTCTTTTTTATGATTCTCGGACGACAGTACTGCCGCATACTTATAAATAACAGTCGACTCTCCTTCATTAATGGGTAGTTCAAACTGAAAGGCTGCAAACTTCTCCTTTGTAACAGGCAATTGCTTTAGCGATACCTCTTTGTCTTTTTGCTCAACAGCAATTGTTGACCCACAGCAGACATGAAAGAGTGTCTTTTTCGTTTCTGCAGTCACTATGGCCTGATCCCCGGAGGCATCTTTGTAGACCTCATTCCAAAACTTTTCGTCATAGTTGGAGTCCATATTAACGACATCAGCATCAATGCCTGACACCACCGCCATACTTCCAGAGAAATTCAGTGGCTTCAACGAAAACTTTATCACTCCAATTTCATCATCGGCCATGCTACAAAATCTCGATGCATGAACCTCCACTTTCTTTCCATCAGGAAGAGTTGCAACATACTGACGCGTTAGTGTACCCGTCTTCATATCGAGTTCGCGTCTGAAAGACTCAACTCTGCATTTTGCAAGATCAAGAGATTGTCCCTCAATAGTGATGTGCAAATTGATCCAGTTGGGAGCGTTGAGCACTTTCGCGAAATACTCAGGATACCCGTTCTTCCACCAACCTACACGCGTCTTGTCAGGATAATAAACACCCGCTACATAGCTCCCGGCAAGAGTTTCTCCAGAATATTGCTCTTCGAAATTCGCACGTTGCCCCATGCGCCCATTACCGATACTGAAGATGCTTTCTGCAACTTTGTTCATGTGAGGATCAAAACCTTCCTCAATTACTTTCCATGGATCATGCTTGAAGTATTCTTTCATAACTCGTTCATTTAACAAGGGAGTACTAAAACTGTTTTTCGAGTGTTTCGGTATTCAATTCTTGAATCTGATTAACTACCACATCTGCCTTTCCCAACTGGGCGACTGACCCAATACCGATGCATTTCATTCCTGCACTCTTGGCTGCCTCGACTCCAGCCTCGGCATCTTCCACCACAATACAGTCCTTTGGCTCCAATCCCAGCCTTTCCGCAGCCAACAAAAATATTTCCGGATCGGGTTTTGAATGAGTAATCATAGTTCCATCCACAATCACCTCAAACCAATCCCTAATCTCCAATTTATCTATAACGGTCTTTGCATTCTTGCTACTGGATGCCAACGCGATTTTGGTCTTCTTCTCCCTGAGAGACTGAAGTAGACTGATAACCCCTGGAAATATCTCTTCCTTTTTCATCTCGTTGATATAGTTCACGAACCATGCGTTCTTCTTGTCCGCAAGTCTGATCTTTTCCGAATCATCA
>JBFWZR010000040.1:0-33793 GCA_050185175.1 Cyclobacteriaceae bacterium | reverse complement strand
GCTCCGTAGTCATCGCCCAGTCCGATTTTAGATTCTCCACGGAAATTTAAAGCTTCCGCAAATGTAGAATCTACCTCCAGGGCAAATGTGAAATCAGCTATTGCACCATAAAAGTCCTCAAGGCCCATTCGCGCCTGTCCTCGAAGTGAAAGCGCAACTTTATTTTTAGGACTGGTTTCCAGAAGCTTTGATAGCTCGGCTTTGGCCGCAGTGAAATCTTTTGCCTCAAGCTTCTTCTTTGCATTTGCCAGCGCGGCATCGTTGGCTTGTGTGAAGCCGACCAAAGGCATTATGACAAGAAAAAAAATCGTAAGTCTCATCAATCTGGTGATTTTGAAAACTCCAAGTTAGAAAGAAATGTTCATATGCGTTCGCCTCGCTTCGTAATGAGCTTTGCTGCCGCTGTCAGTTTCAGCGCTCAGCAATGACATGAGCACCAACATCAAAAAAACTAAAAACGTAATCACCTTTCGCATGGTATGGGTTTGATTCCAAAAACCGTTCCGGGTTTATCTTACCGCTCGTCTGGCCTTTGCTGTTTGGGGCATTTTTTTGTTCAAACCCACATTATTCGACCATTTTTCGCTAATTCGGGATCGTTTTGTTGGCGGGACCAAAAACAGGTACGCCACTTGCATGGATTTGTGAACCATTGATTTTTTGGTTCGTTTATATTTGTTCAAACCTCTAATACATGATGTCTAAGTTTACTCTTTCAGTTTTTCTATTCGTTGCTACGGTCATGGCCTGCGCTCAAGAAAGGCCATTGGATATGAAGATGGATTTTGAAGACTATGATCCACCCTCCACTTTGGTTGTTCCTGAACATCATGTTACTCGCGCCAAGTTTCCATTTGTTGATATCCACAATCATCAGTTTGGAATGCCTTCAATGGACTTGGGCAATTTGATAAGCGAGATGGATAAAATGAATATGGCAGTGATGACAAACCTGAGTGGCCGCGGAAGAGGAAGTACTGAGCACCTGGACAATTCACTCAAAAATGTGAAAGATCATTATCCCAATCGCTTTTTGGTCTTCACCAACGTTGATTTTAACGGAATTGATGACAGCGACTGGACGAAGCGAACAGTGAAGCAACTCGAAGACGATGTAAAAAAGGGAGCAAGTGGACTAAAGATTTATAAGTCGTTGGGCATGTTTTCAAAAGACAGCAAAGGTGACCGCATTCATATCGATGATCCTCGTATTGATCCCGTGTGGGCCAAATGTGGTGAACTGGGGATTCCCGTGCTGATTCACGCTGCAGATCCAAAGCAATTTTGGCAACCCATCGACAATCAGAATGAACGGTGGCTTGAACTCAAAACACATCCGGGCCGCAGGCATGATAACGATCCGGTGTCTTGGGAAACAATTATTGCCGAGCAACACAACATTTTTAAGAAACATCCAAAGACGAAATTCATCAATGCTCACCTTGGCTGGTATGGAAGTGATTTAAAACGACTTGGTGAGTTGATGGATCAGTTTCCTAATATGTATACAGAAATTGGTGCAGTGATTGCAGAACTGGGTCGTCAGCCGCGAGCCGCGAATGCATTCATAACTAAGTATCAGGATCGCGTTCTATTTGGCAAAGACAGCTGGGTGCCGGACGAATACGAGACCTATTTCAGGGTGTTGGAAACCGAAGACGAATACTTTCCTTATCATAAGAGATATCATGCTTTTTGGCGCATGTACGGTATAGGCCTTTCTGACGAAGTGCTTAAGAAGGTTTATTATAAGAATGCGATCAGGCTGATCCCTAAAATTGATAAGACGCTCTTCCCCAACTAGTCAGACTTGTAACAAAAAATTCTTTTCAACAGTCTTGCCTATAGAATTGGTGAATATGAAACGTGCATGCCTTTGGGTTCTGACATTTTTGATTCTGGCTTCATGTGCTCCAAAGGAGCAGGTTGTATTCAGGGCTGTAGAAAATATTGAACTGACTCAAGGCAATGGTATCGACCCGATTCTAAAAGCTGACGCGAGATTTTATAATCCCAATCAGATTCGGATGAAGCTTAAGGAAATTGAAATGGACATCTTCATCGATGGTAAAAAATCAGCAAGGGTTGATCAGCAATTAAAGTCGCTGGTAAAAGCCCGATCCGAATTTACTGTACCCGTAGAAGTACAACTGTCTATCAAGGAAATTGGGTTGGTGGATGCATTGATGAGTTTGATCGGAGGTAAAAAATATGAACTCCACTATGTGGGCCATATCAAGGTGGCTGTAAGGGGTTTTCCTGTCAAAATACCGGTTGACTACAAACGCGAAGTGCGTCTTCGACTATAAGCCCATTTGATTCCATGACATTACTGGCTATTTTCAACGTCCATTGACGAGGAAGTGATCACTATTGGCTCCATTTTTCTTGCGTTGCTGTTGTTGTTGGTTATCCTGCTTCAGGTAAGGGCCTATTACATCCTAAAACGCCAACATAAAATTATCACCGAACAGAGTGTTGAGATTCACAAGCAAAATGTTGCATTCGCTCGCCAAAATCAGCAACTCAGCGAACTCAACGTGGAGAAACAGCAGATTATCGGTGTCGTGTCACACGATTTGAAGGGACCCTTCAATCGAATTTTTGCTTTGATCCAGCTCTTGAACATGTCCAGCGACAACTTGAGTGACGATCAGAAGGAGTATCTCGGAAAAATACATCAGATAGCAGTTGATGGTCTTAACATGGTGAGGAATCTACTGGACTCCAAAAAACTTGAAGATCACCAATTAGAAATGACGCTGGATACTCTATCCCTTGAGCAATTTCTGGTGTCGTTTGTAAAAAACTATAAGACAGTTGCAGAAAAGAAGAGAATTGAGGTCACCCTGCATTGCCCGACAGATGTACAAGTTTACGTAGATCGATTGTTTCTCAGCAGGATACTAGATAACCTGCTATCGAACGCAATCAAGTTTTCAACTCCGGACAAAAAAGTTGTGGTCAACGTTGAGGAAAAGAAAGATGAGGTCTTGTTGAGTGTAAAGGATGAAGGGCCAGGAATCAGCGAGGAGGACCAGAAAAAATTGTATCAAAAGTTTCAAAGACTTACTGCCCGACCTACTGCTGGAGAGAGTTCGACCGGTCTGGGACTGTCAATCGTGAAAACGTTAGTTCTAAAGATGGGTGGGAATGTGTGGTGCGAAAGTAAGTTAGATGAAGGCGCGACTTTTACAGTGAGTCTGAAGAAGCCTTAGTCGAAGAGGTAGTAATCTTCTTCTTTGCCTCCAAGAATAGCCTCTAATGATTCTATTACATTCTCATCTTTGATAACGTAGTCGCGAACTCCTTTTTGGATGAAACTTAACACCATGTTACCATCATCAAGCGCACTAAGAAGTATTACTTTGTTATTGTCTTCTACCTGGTGTTTGATTTTTTCATACAACTCAATACCACTCATCCCCGGAAGCTTGTAATCAATAATCATTACATCGGGTAACTTCCCATTAACAGCCTTCAAAGCCTCTTCGGCAGTACTGTATACCTTGACCTGGTAGTCAGAATTCTTGCTTAAAGCTTTTTTTACGAACTCAGCATAGATCTCATCATCCTCTATCAAAAAAATATTCATGCCGCCTGTTTTTCGGATTTGCAATATAATAACCTTTAGGTGATTACAGTACCCTAAATTCTTTATAATTCCGTGATATTGTCCTTGTGGAGGCCATTTCACTGTCTATGCCGTTGATCGGAATAACCTTTTACGAGGCCACTGTTTGCATTATCTTACTCCTGTTAAAAATTGTATACTTATGAAAACCAGCCTGACAGTCGCCATCCTTTTGTCAATTGTCTCACTGTCTTGTCAAAATGATCAGCGAAAGAGCGTTCAGTTTGCCATTCGTTTTACATCTGAGTTGGAAAGTCAGGCGCAGGATGGGCGACTCCTGCTCATGTTGTCGAACAACGATAAGGCAGAACCTAGATTTCAAATCAACGATGGCCTTAGCACGCAACTGGTATTTGGTGTTGATGTTGAAAGTATGCAGCCAGGTCAGGATATAATTATTGACGAGAAGGCTTTTGGGTTTCCTAAAAGGAGTCTTGCTGAGATTCCCGCAGGCAAATATTTTGTGCAAGCGTTGATCAACCGATACGAAACTTTCAATCTGAGTACCGGGCACACCATTAAGGTTCCGCCAGACAAGGGAGAAGGACAACAATGGCATAGCAAGCCTGGCAATTTTTATAGTAAGCCAGTGCAGCTTGATATTGATCCAGCCAAGAACACAACGTATGCTATTGTGATGGACCAACAAATACCACCAATCGAGGAGCCTGAAGACACGAAGTATGTCAAGCACATTAAGATTCAGAGCAAGCTATTATCAGAATTTTGGGGTAAGCCGATGTATTTAGGCGCACACGTGCTGTTGCCTGAAGGATTTGATGAGCACCCCACCGCGAAGTATCCACTCATGATTTATCACGGTCACTTCCCAAGCGACTTTGGTGGATTTCGAACTACACCACCAGATCCAAATATGGACACAACAGACTATAGTGCCAGGTTTGGTATTTATGGATACAACAAGATTCAGCAACAAGAGGCTTATAATTTTTATCAGCAATGGATAAGTAAGAATTTTCCCAGATTCCTGGTGATAGAAATTCAGCACGCCACCCCGTACTATGATGATTCATATGCGGTCAACTCGGCCAACATGGGGCCTTACGGTGATGCGATTATGAAGGAGTTGGTGCCAGAGATTGAGTCTCGTTTCAGGGGAATTGGTGAAGGATGGGCTCGGTTTACCTATGGTGGGTCAACAGGCGGATGGGAAGCATTGGCAGTACAAATGTTTTATCCCGATGATTTCAACGGATGTTTTGCTGCATGCCCAGACCCAATCGACTTTCGTTCATTTTGCCTTGTTGATATTTACAACGATAAGAACGCATACTTCTACGATAGTGACTTTAAAACATTACCGCGACCTGCTCATCGAAACTACCTAGGCCAAATTCAAAACACAATGCAGGAAACCAATCACTATGAATTGGCCCTTGGAACCAAGACGAGATCAGGCCAACAATGGGATATTTGGGAAGCTGTATTTTCACCACAAGGTGACGATGGATATCCGAAAAGAATCTTCAACAAAGAAACCGGAGAAATTGATAAGTCGGTAGCCGAGTACTGGAGAGAAAACTATGACCTCCGCTACATTCTCGAACGCGACTGGGCAACATTAGGACCCAAATTGGTGGGTAAAATCCATATCTACTGTGGCGACATGGACAACTATTATCTCAATAACGCAGTATATCAAATGGAGGAGTTTTTGAAAAAAACCAACACCCCTTTTTACAAAGGTGAAGTGGATTACGGAGACAGAGCGGAACATTGTTGGAACGGTGATCATGAAAACCCTAACTACATTTCGAGATTGAGGTACAACACAATGTATCTGCCGAAAATTCTCAAGAGGATTTCGGAAAGTGCACCTAGAGGGGCGGACCTAACCAGCTGGCGATACTAGTCTTGCTGAAGCTCTCTCAGGTAGAGTTGAATTGTATTTTCCAACCCTAGATACAAAGCATCGCAGATTAACGCGTGGCCGATTGAAACCTCGTCCAGCCATGGAATCGACTTCCTTAGAAAGCCAAGATTGTTAAGATCGAGGTCGTGACCAGCGTTCACACCTAGTCCAGCTTGTTGAGCGGTTTTAGCTGCCTGAATAAATGGAGCTACAGCATTTTCTCTGTGAGAATGATATGCGGAGGCGTAAGGTTCAGTATACAATTCGATGCGATCAGCTCCTGTTTTTGCCACGGCTTGAACCATTTCTGGAGAGGCCTCAACAAAAAGCGAAACTCTGCCTGCGTGTTTTTTAAGTTGAGTAATTACATCTTTTAAGAACTGGTGATGCTTCGATGCATCCCATCCCGCATTTGAAGTCAACACATTGGGTGGGTCTGGAACCAAAGTCGCCTGATCCGGCCTCACCTCGCTCACAAGTTTGAGATATCGTTCGTCAGGATATCCCTCAATGTTGAATTCAGTCTTGACTACTTTCTTCAATTGGATCACATCTTCGTATCGAATATGACGCTCGTCTGGTCGGGGGTGCACGGTGATGCCTTGTGCGCCAAATGCCTCGCAATCTTTTGCGACCTGAATTACGTTGGGATTGCTTCCGCCCCTGGCGTTCCTCAGAGTAGCTATTTTATTAATATTTACACTTAAGCGCGTCATGTTGATTGTCACCCAACGGATTTATATTTGCAGTTAAAATTACAACACGAACCGGAAAGCCATGAGTCTAAAGCAACAAATTGATACCGATATCAAAACAGCAATGCTCAACAAGCAAAAAGAAGAGCTGACTGCTTTACGTGCCATCAAATCAATGATCCTTCTGGCGGAAACTGAGAAGGGTAAAACGGGAGATCTGGACAAAGAGACCGAAGATAAGCTGCTGATGAAGGCGGCCAAACAAAGAAAAGAGTCAGCTGAAATATTTAAGGGAGAGAATCGGGATGACTTGTATAAAAAGGAACTGTTTGAACTTGAGATCATTTCGAGGTATCTACCCAAACAGTTGTCCACAGAAGAACTAACAGCCGAGCTAAAGGCGATCATTCAAAAAGTTGGCGCTGCCGGGCCACAAGATATGGGCAAGGTAATGGGGCAAGCGACTAAGGCCCTGGCAGGAAAAGCAGATGGTAAAGCCATATCTGAAATTGTTAAACAGCTACTCTCCGCTTGAACAAGCTGGACATAATAATTGCGATCATCCTTTTGGTCGGAATTTATAAAGGCTATCGAAACGGATTTCTTATGGGACTCATCTCCCTATCGGCAATCGTGTTGGGCATCTTTGGTGGGTTTAAATTGATGGGCGAAGGGATGATGTTTTTGCAAAAGGAATTTAATGCCGACACAAGCGTATTACCTTATCTTTCTTTCCTTCTCATTTTTATCATCATCGTTGTACTGGTCAACTTATTTGGCAAACTCATCAAAACTACAATTGATAAAACGATGTTTGGTGTAGTGGATGAGATACTTGGAGCTGTACTTGGAGGTGTTAAATGGCTTTTTTTATTGAGTGTACTTTTCTGGATTGTGGATTCGCTGGATTTTGAACCTTGGCCGGAATGGACGGAGGGATCACAGCTATACCCGTTCACTGTTGCTTTTGCTGCGGAACTATCAGGCTATGTATCTGATATTTTGCCATTTTTTAAAGAAACATTCAAGCAGTTCTAAGGTTCGGATTTTTTTGTTTACTTATAACAAATTAAGTAGCGATGGCCCTGGTGATTAAGGAAAAAGACGGATTTAAGTACGTTGATGAGGGTAGTGGGCAGGCCCTTGTGCTTCTTCATGGACTTTTTGGAGCGCTCAGCAATTGGGAGGAGGTGGTGTCACGTTTTTCCCCTCACTTCAGAGTCATCATTCCGATGTTGCCGATCTATGAAATGCCTATCAAGGAAGCAGGCCTCGAGGGTCTTCGGATTTTCGTTGAGGAATTTGTGGAGATGATGAAGCTGGACAAGATGATCATTATGGGCAATTCATTAGGCGGTCATATAGGGATTCTCTACACGCTTCACAACAAAGAAAAAGTAGATAAGCTTGTGCTCACCGGAAGCTCAGGACTATTTGAGAATACCATGGGAGGTTCTTACCCGCGGAGGGGAAGCTATGACTACATACGTGAACGTGTGGCTTACACGTTCTATGATCCTGAAGTAGCCTCAAAAGAATTGGTTGATGAAGTATTTGAAACTACCAAGAGTATTCCAAAATGTATGCGCATAGTTGCTATTGCTAAATCAGCTCAGCGTAATAACCTGGCGACAGAATTACCTAACCTGACTGTGCCAACACTTCTGGTTTGGGGACTGAATGACACCATCACGCCACCGATGGTCGCGCATGAATTCAATCGACTTATACCAAACTCAGAATTGAAATTTATTGACAAATGTTGTCATGCGCCCATGATGGAGCATCCAAAAAAATTTAACAAAATGGTGGAAGATTTCTTAACTGTATAGAATGATCGCGCACGAGATAATAAATCACATGATCCCCCCTCTCAAATCATCAGACGATGCTCACAAGGCTGTGGTGTGGATGGAGGAGTTCAGATGCAATCATCTTCCAGTCATTGATAACAATCGCCTTCTCGGATTCATCTCTGAAGAGATTATTCTTGAGGCAAACGATATTGAGAAAAAGCTGGCGGATTTTGCGCTGGTAGGGCAAAACTGTGTTGTGAGTCAGGATTCTCATTTTTATGATATTTTGAAAATTGCAGGTGAACACAAACTTCAATTAGTGGCGGTAACAAACGAGAGCGGAGACTACGAAGGTGTAATTACGGTGCAAGATATCATGACATCATTTGCGCAAACCGCAGCCGTACAAATTCCAGGCGGAATACTTGTTTTGTCAATCGATTTGATTGATTACTCTCTCGCGGAGATCAGCAGACTGGTGGAAGAAAACAATGCCAAAATATTAAGCAGCATTGTAGTGGAAGACCCGCTGGACAAAAGAAAAATCAAGCTTACCATAAAAATCAATCAACTCGACCTGACAAGAATTGCGGCTACACTAGAGCGATTCAGTTATAAAATAATCGGCCGATATCAGGAAGACAAAAAGGACTTCGAGGACAAAGACAGGATCGACATGTTGATGCGATACCTGAATATTTAGCTAGGTTATTTCCACCAAGCCTACCGGTATGCGAATAGGAATCCATGGGAAGGAAGTCAAAGGACAACAGATAAAATTTGTTGAGAGTGTATTTTCCATGCTGGCCGACAAGAAAGCAGATATTCGCGTCTCTAAGAAATTTCTTAAATACCTCAAGCCAGCTAAATTCGGAAAGTTTAAAATCACGCCCTTTGACCTGGGTTCAAACCTAAAAGCCCTGGATGCCTTTATCTCGCTTGGAGGCGATGGAACCTTGCTTGACTCAATCACCTACATTGGAAAAAATGAAATACCCATCATGGGTATTAACACAGGTAGAATGGGCTTCCTGGCTACAATTGGTCGTGATGAAACAGAGAAAGCAATTGAGCACCTGTTTAATGGGACTTATCAAACAGACTCCCGGACAGTTATTTCGCTAGAGTCGGATAAGAAGTTGTTTGACGGACTCAACTTCAGCCTCAACGACTTTACGATCATAAAAAAGGACACATCATCGATGATCAATGTCCACGTGTTTGTAGACAATGAGTTGCTGAACTCCTATTGGTCAGACGGAATCATCGTATCGACACCAACTGGTTCTACAGGATATTCTCTAAGCTGCGGAGGGCCGCTACTGTATCCAAGGTCCGAGAGTTTTGTGATTACTCCGGTTAGCCCTCACAACCTCACCGCCCGCCCGATCGTGATCTCAAATGAGTCAGAGATTACGTTTCATATCGAGGGGAGATCCAAGAAATTTCTGATCTCGCTTGATTCGAGGGTTGAATCGATTGATGGATCGGTGAATCTCAAAGTGAAGAAGGCAAAATTTAAGGTCCATTTGATCCAATTACCTGGTCAGCACTATTTCAAAACCCTTCGGCAGAAGCTAAATTGGGGTCTGGATATCCGAAATTAATTTTTAGATTTGTAGTTGGCTAATTCTCTTACTATGAGAAAATTATGGTTGGTGCTGCTTTCTGTTTCCTTGTTGCTCGGTGCGGGCTCAGAAGGGTATGCTCAGTTGAATAGAAAGTCGATAAAAAAGAACAACAAGCGTATTGCCAGCTATCGTGGTCGCAAGTCAGCGTTTGGTAAGGAGAAGAGGTATAACGCCATTGGATTTAGTGTGAACGCAGTTAATTACTACGGAGATTTGGCGCCAAAACCACAGCGGGTTAGCACAGATATATCGTTTACAAGACCTGGTTTTGGGCTTTCATTTGTTCATAGGTTTGGTCCAAGGTATAGCCTGAAGGCAGAATTTATGTATGCGACCCTTAAGGGTTCTGATGCAGATTCAGCAGACCCTGGAGATTTGAGTAATGGGGTATTTAGATATCAGCGAAATCTCTCCTTCAGAAATCGCATTAAAGAACTTTCCGTTGTTGCGGTGTTCGACTTGTTCGAAAACCAATCGACCTATATCAGCCGGGTTAAATGGACACCTTATGCTTTTTTAGGCGTTGCTGCATTCCATCACAACCCACAAGCTCAAGCACCAGCCACAGATCTAAACGGTAACCCCTTGGCCGAGGCTGGTCAGTGGGTTGACCTAAGACCGTTGGGAACGGAAGGTCAACACTCCGATCTGAATCAAAACGATGTGAATTTTGGGATCAAACCTTACAGTTCTTTGCAGATGGCCATACCATTTGGAGTTGGAGCTCGTTTTAGGATAAACGAAGTTATGGACCTCTGGGCAGATATTGGATTCCGCTACACCTTCACCGATTATCTTGATGATGTGAGTCAAAATTATGTTGACCTTGGTGTTTTCGGTAATAATGAATTGGCCAAAGCAATGTCATATAGAACGAATGAATTAACCGGATATCCAACTTCAGCTTATACCTATACTTCTACCCGCGATAATCAGACTTACTCCGTACAGAATGGCTATGGTCATGAACAAGAATTTAGCTATCGCGGTAGCAAAGCAGACCGTGACATTTATATGGTGACGAGCTTTAAGCTCACCTACATTCTCGGAGCTACTTTCCACAGAGCAAAATTCAGATAATGTCGGGCAGACATGGCATGCGAAAGCAAGTCCTTACATGGGGTTGCATATTGTTTTCATTCGCACTTCATGCTCAAATCACGCAACGTTCTGAATTGGGCTTCGGACTTGGCATGTTTACCTACACCGGAGACCTGAAGAGAACATACAGCTTATCTGCATCGCGTCCTGCGGCTACCGCATTCTACAGAGCAAACATTAGCAAGGTCATTAGTTTCAAAACTGCGCTTACCGGAGGGAAGTTGGCCGCTGCTGACAATCGCCAGCCAATCGATCCCTTTGCAGAACAGCGTGATGCCTCTTTTAATATTTTTCTTTTGGAGGGCTCAGCCACATTCGAGTACCATTTCTTGGATTGGCGTGATGACAAAAGGAGATTGAGGTTCACACCGTTTCTTTTTGCTGGTCTCAGCATGTTTGGGATGTCGGGTATAGAAAATAAAACGGCAGCCTATAGCAATGTGCAGATGGCAATTCCCTTTGGTGGGGGTATGAAGTATGTGTTGAATCCGAAATGGTATATCGCATTTGAGCTCGGAATCAGGAAAACATTCTTTGACCACCTTGATAACATCTCGGATGAAGATCAGGCTTTCAAAAATTACCAGTACGGCAACAAGTACGACAACGATAATTACTTTTTTACCGGGATATCCATTACCCGCACATTCTACGATATTCCGTGCGCCAAGAATCCCTACTAGCCTCAAAGGCGGGAAGACATCCACCTTGTGAAAAGTTTGAAAAATAGGCTAATTTTGCCCCCTTGTGGCCTCAGTAAAGGATAATATCGACTTTAATAATCTGCCGAAGCACATTGCCGTTATCATGGACGGGAATGGTCGCTGGGCAAAAAACAAAGGTGCCGCGAGAATTTTTGGACATCGAAACGCCATCCAGGCCGTAAAAGACGTCACAGAAGGGTGTGGGGAATTAGGTATCAAATACCTGACACTATATGCCTTTAGTACAGAAAATTGGGGGAGGCCAAAGGAGGAAGTAGATGGTTTGATGGAGCTTTTGGTGAATACTCTCAAAAAAGAGATCAATTCACTCCATGAAAATCAGGTGAAGCTGAAAACAATTGGTGATATTGGCCACCTGCCAAAACTTTGCCAGGACAACTTGAAAGAGGCGATTGAGGCTACAAGTAATAACAGTGGACTTACGTTGATTTTAGCTCTAAGCTATAGCGGACGATGGGAGATTGTTGAGGCCACGAAAGCGATAGCCCAGGAGCTAAAGGAAGGTAAGGTGAGTCAGGCTGATATTAATGAGGACTTTTTTTCAAAGTATTTAAAAACCAAAGGCGTTCCAGATCCCGAGCTGTTGATCAGAACGAGTGGAGAAATGAGGATTAGTAATTTTTTGCTTTGGCAGATTGCGTACACAGAATTGTACATCACAAAAACGTTGTGGCCTGACTTCAGAAAGGAAACGCTATATGAGGCTATCTGTGCCTATCAGGCTCGCGACAGGAGATTCGGAAAAGTAATGGAAAGTATCGCGTAAGAGATGAGAAGAATTTTACCCCTTGTACTACTTTCTATCCTGATATCGCAGGTCGCAACAGCGCAGTTCAGACGCAACCGTGCGCAAGAAGCTCAAACACCTACAGAGAGCACCCTTAATTATGCCAACCCGATTGAATACACAATCGGTGGTATAGAGGTAACTGGTCTGAATGTGCTGGACAAAAACGCGATGATCTCGTTGACCGGCCTTAAGATCGGTGACAAAGTGAAAATACCAAGTGACCAGATATCCGGTGCGATTAGAAAACTTTGGAAGCATGGATTGGTGGGTGATGCTACAATACTCGTAGATAGAATTGAAGGTGAAACTGTTTACCTCACTATTGCATTGGCAGAAAGGCCGAGGCTTAATGACTTCTACTTTACCGGTGTAAGAAAGGCGAGAATTTCTTCTTTGAAAGATGAACTCAATCTGATTCGAGGCAAGATTGTCAACGATGCCATGATCAGAAACACCGAGCTATCCGTTAAGAAGTTTTTCTATAAGAAAGGATTTTTAAACACCGATGTAAAAGTGGTTCAGGAATCAGATACCATGAACCGCGGTGGAGTGAAACTTAGAATTGACATCGACATCAAATCGAAGGTGCGTGTTCATGATATCATTTTCGAGGGAAACACCAACATTGCTTCGTCCAAGCTGAAAAAGAAGATGAAGAAAACCAAAGAGAATGCCCGCATTACTCTTCATCGAACTTTGCTTGGCAAAATTTTTGGGTTTAAAGCGAAAGACGCGCGTGACTACCTGGCCGCTGACTCAAGCCGAGATGTAAGTTGGAGAGAGGCGAAGGAGTTCCTCAACGAGAATGTCAAGCTCAATATTTTCGCAACATCCAAGTTCATTCAATCCGAGTACGAAGCCGACAAACTTAAACTGATTGAATATTACAATTCGTTGGGTTACCGCGATGCCGAGATTGTCAGCGACACCGTTGTTCGCTATTCGCGCGATCGTGTAGATGTGGTGATGAAAGTAAACGAGGGGAGGAAGTACTACTTCAGGGATATTACCTGGACCGGAAACTATGTTCACTCAGCATCCACTCTAAACGAAATTCTCGACATTGAAAAGGGAGATGTCTACAACCTGGAATTGATTCAGAAAAAGACCACGTTCAATCCAAAAGGGCCAGATATTAGTGGCTTGTACATGGATGACGGGTACCTTTTCTTCAGAATTACACCTGTAGAGGTCGCTGTAGAGGGAGACTCTATCGATATGGAGATGAGGATTTTTGAAGGGGATCAGGCTACCATCAGAGAAGTTACGATCACCGGAAATGAACGGACCAGTGAACACGTAATTAGACGCGAACTGAGTACGGTACCAGGCCAGAAGTTTAGAAGGTCAGACATCATCCGCACACAGCAACAGTTGTCACAAATGGGATTCTTTAATCCGCAGAAAATTCAGCAAGACATTAAGCCGAATCCTGCCAATGGAACAGTGGACATAGGTTGGGAACTTGAAGAACAATCCAATGATCAGGTGCAACTTTCAGGAGGTTGGGGGGGTGCTTTTGGTTTCGTGGGTACGGTGGGGATTACCTTCAACAATTTCTCGGTAAGAAAAATACCTGATTTTAAAAATTGGCATCCATACCCTACCGGAGATGGACAGCGTTTGTCTTTAAGTGCACAAGCCAATGGTGCGTCCTATCAAAGCTATAGCTTCTCCTTTACCGAACCGTGGATGGGTGGCCGGAAGCCGAACTCATTTACAATTGGCTTGAATCACTCTATCTCGCGACTGGCGACTGGCACGTTTGAGATAAGCGATAAGGTTTCTCTTAAGCAGAGTGGTATTACTATTGGATTGGGCCGCAGGCTTGAATGGCCTGACAACTACTTCTCGTTGACCAACTCGTTGTCATTCCTGGTTTACAACTATAAGGGTAACTACTTCAACTCAACGGTTCTGCCGGAAGAAGGAAAAACCTATAGCTTAAAACTGGAGACTAACCTTGCCCGAAATAGCATTGACAGTCCGATGTATCCTACTCAGGGATCAACGCTGTCACTCAATGTGGCGTTGACACCTCCATGGTCGCGCTTGCGTGACAACGCTTACCTACAAGATGTGAATGAGCAGTTCAAGTGGATTGAAATGCATAAGTGGATGTTTGATGCCAAGTTCTATCTGAAGTTGTTGGGAAGTTCTAAGCCTGATGGCAGAAGTCTAGTGCTGGAGACAAAGGCACACTTTGGATTCATAGGTCAGTACAAGAAGTCACTTACACCAAGTCCGTTTGAGCGCTTCCTGGTAGGCGGTGATGGTCTCGCAGGTGGATTTAACTCATTTGTATTGGGTCAGGATATCATTGGGTTGAGGGGCTATGAAAACAATCTTGTGACACCACCATTCTATGCCAAGCGTTCATCTTCAACCAGAACAAATAAAATTGAGGGAGGAATCGTATACGACAAGTTTGGTTTCGAACTTCGTTATCCAATTACGCTGAGCCAGGCGGCCACGATCTATGTGTTGGCATTTGGCGAGGGGGGCAACAATTGGGACAATTATCTCGACTTCAATCCGTTCAGTATCTATAAATCAGCTGGCTTTGGGGCAAGGATTTTCATGCCTGCATTCGGGTTGATCGGGTTGAACTGGGGGTATGGATTTGACACACTTCCGGGCGCTTTGAACCGGAGCGGAGCCCAATTCCACTTCACGATAGGCCAGCAAATCAGATAAAAATGCGCACAAAGCTGCTATTTTTAGCAATTCTGTTCTTCGGCCTGAATTTTGCAAAAGCTCAGAAGTTCGGATATATCGACTCGGATTTTATACTGAGCAAGATACCCGACTACCGCAAAGCGCAAGATGAAATTGACCGGCTCTCAGCTTCCTGGCAGAAAGAAATTGAAGAGATGCAGAAAGGTGTAGAGGGGCTGTATAATGCGTACGAAGCGGAGCAGGTTTTGCTTACTGAAGAAATGAGGGAGGAAAGAAAGGCTGAAATTGAGCGGAAGGAGGCAGAACTGAAGGAATACCAACGAAAGGTATTCGGATTTGGCGGATTGTTTTTTTTGAAAAAACAGGAATTGATTAAACCTTTGCAGGATAAAGTTTTTGAGGCGGTTGAGAAGGTTGCAAAATCGAATAGGCTTGCAATAATTTTTGATAAATCAGGAGAACTAGTTATGATTTACACTGATCCCCGACACGACTATACCGACTTTGTGTTGGAAGAACTTGGGCTTGGGGATCCAAATGATCAGATCAAGTAAAACTAAATTCAAACTAAATAAAATGAGAAAGCTTTTTACTTTAATCCTATTGGGCATGGGCCTTTCAGCAATGGCTCAGAATCCTGCACAAAAGATCGGGTATGCCGATTGGGATTATATATTCAGCCAGATGCCGGACTACAAAGTGATCGAGGCTGAGATGAAAACTCATGGAGATCAGTTACAAAATCAGCTTCAGGCAAAGTACAAAGACTATGAGACCAAGCTGAAGGCGTATCAGACTGGTGCTGCAACCATGGTCGATGCAGTTCGCAGAGATAAAGAAACCGAATTGACTCAACTGCAGGAGAACATCCAGAAATTTCAGCAAGACGCTCAGACATCAATTCAAAACAAGCAAGATCAACTAATGAGCCCAGTGTTCACAAAGGTGGGTAAGGCAATAGAAGACGTAGCCAAAGAACAAGGCTATTCATTTATACTTAACCCACAGTTGATCGGTGGAGGTGATATCCTGCTATATAGCGATGAAAAATATGATGTGTCAGATTTGGTGTTGAAGAAGATGGGAATCACTCCTCAGCCAGCTGCGAATAAGACAAACTAATTTCATCAGCCGATTAAATTACGAGAGACCCTGTCCTACCGACAGGGTTTTTTTATTTACTTTCAGCAATGCAATCTCCATTTGTTAAGTCAGGCATGACAGCAGGTATAGTAGTGCCCTCACGCAAGGTAGATGATAAACTACTTAAGGCCGGTTGTGATGTAATTGCCTCGTGGGGATTGAAAACCAAACTAGGAAAGTATTGTTTTAGTGAGTCATCGGAATATCTCGCTGCACCTGACGAACAACGGGCAGAGGATTTGCAGACTATGCTCAATGATCCCGAGATTGACATAATATTTTGCGGAAGAGGTGGCTACGGAATGACACGCATTCTGGATCGATTAGATTTTTCTCAATTTCTTAAGAAACCGAAATACATTGTTGGCTTCAGCGACATCACAGCTCTTCATTTGCATTTACACAAAATCGGTATTCAAAGTATTCATGGGCCCATGCCGACCCAGTATAGTAGTGTTGAGTATGGTGACTCGATTAGCAGTTTACACAAGCTTTTGTTTGGAGAGATTCAGCCATTGCATGCGGAATATTTTACACTAAATAGGACTGGTGAAGCATCCGGAAAAATTATCGGAGGAAACCTCTCCCTGCTGGCAGATTCACTTGGTACAGGCTCTGAGCCAGACACAGATGGTAAGATTCTGGTGATTGAAGAAGTTGATGAATACCTCTACAAAGTTGATCGCATGATCGTTCAGCTGAAGCGAGCAGGGAAGTTCAATAAACTTGCCGGCTTGATCATCGGGCATATGACCGACATGAAGGACACGGATTTTCAATTCTCAAATTCCGTTGAAGAATTAATCACTAACAATGTGAGAGAATTTGATTTCCCGGTGGCATTTCAATTTCCTATTGGCCACGAGGCACCAAATCTCCCTTGGGTACATGGTGCGGACGCTCACCTTTTGGTGACGCCAGATCGGTCAATACTTACTTTTTGAAATTAGTTATTGATCGAAAGAATGACCTCCTTCTTCGGCATTCTAACGCCAAGCGCATATTTAAACTGCACCGCTCCACCTTCTACTTTGTCCATTATAGGCACGGTATAGAGAAGAGAATCCGTTCCAATTTTTTGCACGTTATCCGAGAGTTCAAGATTAGGATCGGCCGCGGTGTATGCCTCAATGAGCTGTTGCTCAATCTGCAGGAGTAAGGAATCACCCTGCTGGAGAGGATAAATTTTTACATGGTGTTCGGCTTCGAGTCGACTGGTTGCCTGGTCTCGGTTTTCGCCTCCAGCTTTTTTTACTTCCTCTGTTATTTTACGACCAAGCTTAAATGCGGCATCCATGATTTCAGCCTCTGAAATCTTTTTAATTTGATTGGCTTCCATCCCTTCTTTCAACTGTTTCTTCTGCTCATCGCTAAGAGAGCCTCCGCAGCTAACCAGTATCAGTAGACTAAACAAAAAGATGTACTTCATACCAAGAAGTTTCCACAAAGGTAGTTCTCGGAAGGCTGGCACTCAAACTATTAGCGGCAATAGGTGGGGTCGGGGCCAATTGCTAACTTTGCCCCGCATTTTTCGATTATGATTAAAAAGCTTGAGGAAATAAGGCTTCGTTTTGAGGAGGTTGGCCAACTGCTAATGCAACCTGAGTCTGTAAAAGATCAGAAGAAGTTTATGCAGCTGAGCAAAGAGTACCGCGATCTGGAAAAGATTGTAGTGAAGTATAAGACATACGAGAACGTGCTTAAATCCCTTAAGCATGCCAAGGAGGTTTTGGAAAAGGAGAAAGATTCCGACCTGCGTGAGCTGGCAAAAATGGAATTGGATGAGCTGGCGCCAAAAAGAGATGAGTTGGAGGAGGAGTTGAAACTACAGTTGATGCCTAAAGATCCAAATGATGAGAAGAGTGCCATTCTGGAAATACGAGCTGGTACTGGGGGAGACGAGGCCGCAATTTTTGCCGGAGATTTGTACAGAATGTACCAGCGATTCTGCGATCGTAGAGGATTGAAGATGACGGTAATGGACGTGACTGAAGGGACCGCTGGCGGCTACAAAGAAGTAATCGTCACAGTAGAGGGGGATGGTGCCTACGGTCTTTTCAAATATGAGTCAGGGGTACATCGCGTGCAGCGCGTGCCGGAGACAGAGCAACAAGGACGTGTACACACCTCGGCTGCGTCTGTGGTTGTTCTTCCTGAAGCCGAGGAAGTAGATGTAGAAATCAATCCTGCTGACCTCGAGTTTCAAACAGCAAGGTCAAGTGGTGCCGGTGGGCAGAACGTGAATAAAGTCGAGACAAAAGTCCAATTGACACACAAGCCGAGCGGAATAGTGGTGACCTGCCAAGTTGAGCGTTCACAGCATGGCAACCGTGAAAGAGCATTACAAATGCTTAGAGCCAAGCTTTATGAAATTGAAGTAGAGAAACAGAATGCTGCAGTTGGTGCCGCCCGCAAGTCACAGGTAAGAAGCGGGGATCGTTCTGAGAAAATCCGCACGTACAATTATCCCCAAAGTCGCGTTACAGATCACAGAATAGGATACACCCAACACAATCTCCCCTCCGTCATGAATGGTGAGATCGACAACTTCATCGAACAACTGAAGATTGCGGAAAGCGCAGAGAAGATGATCGAAGCGAAGTAGCTAGTTGCTATCTGCTTCGTCTGCCAACTTGATTTGCTCGTCCAGGATTTGATTGATGATATCCATCTGACGCTCGTCAATCGTTTGATCGACCTTCGCTTGTTTTTTCATGAAGCGAAACATTGCGTTCTTTTTTATTTCGTAGGCGATGAAAACCGTATAAACTTTCGTTTTGTCATTGTAATATTTTTCCTGGCCCATCTTCCTTAAGTCAGCCATGTCAGTATTCATCACCTGCCTTGCCAGACTTTGAAATTTATCCGCTACGTCTGCCGCTCGTTCGTTTTCAGTTTGGCCGAGATACTGGTCAGCTACCTGCTTCATGGTAGTATTTACCTGTCCCGCCAATTGCGTTTTTGCAGCGATGTCGGCCTTTCCAAGTGCGATGTTGTCCTGCGAGCTTTCTCCCTTACCTGATGCTCTGAAAAAGCGATTGTTTGACTGATAGCCGCTGCCACGAAAGGGCTCCTTCACTTTACTACCAAATGGACTCGATCCGCAACCCGATAACACAGCCAGACCTACCAGGAAAACCAATTGAATGTATTTCATTGCTCTATAGCTTTTGATACCGGGATTAAATTACGAAAAATTATGCCAGACTCTTAAGTATGATCAGTTGCCAGCGAAAAGCCCATTTCCATCGTAAGATGTAGTTCTTAATTCCAGCCTGGTTTAAGACTTCGACAAGATCGCCTTTTTTAAAAGCACGGAGCACAGAAAGAGGCGCATCAAACTTCACCATTTTCGATCGGGAGAACAATTGGGTAAGAACTTTAATCGAATGATAGGCAAACCAGTGACGGTGGAGATCATTTATTACTACACCAATTTTTGCCTGTCGATTCAGCGTTGAAAACAATTGTGACAATTCCTGACTACTAAAATGATGAGTGAATAATGTGGCTACGATGATATCAAAGGATTGGCTTTGAAAGCCGGAGTCAAACACATTTTGAACTCGGAATTCAATATTGTGATACTCAGAACAATTCTTTTCAGCAAACCTTACTATAAACGGATTGGCATCAATGCCGATTAGCTTCACGCTGATATTGTTTTTGTTTGCCCATCTGTTAATCTCCTTTAGTATGTCCCCACCACCACATCCGAGGTCAGCGATCGTTAGCGTTTTATCATTCTGAATGTTGTTGCCAACAAGTTTCTGGATCCCGTTGATGGTTACGTTGTTACCTCCCAACAATCTATTGATGATCTCCAACTCGCGAAGTGTCTGTTCAACAACCTCGCCCTGACAATTGAGATCGTCCATGATTTCAATGTGTTGGGAGCGCTGCGAAAAACGATTGCCCATTTAAACGTGGATTGTTAGAATCAGACTTTCTAGTGTTAGCCCAGGCCCAAAGCCAAAACTTAGAATCTTTTTATCATGATCACCGGTACCTAATTGATCAAATATTTTTTGAAGAACAAAAAGTACCGTGGGCGAAGACATGTTTCCATATTGCTTAAGCACAGAATAGGCAAACTCATTGTCCTCCTTTTTCATTCCCAATTCTGTTTCAATGGTTTCAAGTATTTTTTTCCCGCCAGGATGAATAGCAAAGTACCCAATGTCGTTTCGGGCAATTTTGTTTGATGCCATCAGAGACTCAGTCAATTTTCTAATCCCTGACTTTATTGCAAAGGGCACGTAGGCAGAAAGTTTCATCTCAAATCCAAAATCACCTATGGTCCATGCCATTTCCTTTTCCGCCTCTGGAATTAAATCACAATATGATTTTTCGATTTTCAAAGCCGGCTTTCTATCGGTAACACTTTCTATCATTAATGCTGCGGACCCATCAGCAAAAAGTGCGTTGGCTAGTATGTTATTCTCATTATTTTCCTTTTGAAAATGAATGCTGCAAAGCTCTGTACAAACGATTAACACCTTGGCGTTTTGATCTTGGGCACAAAATGACTTCGCTACCCGAATAGCATTGAAGGCGGCATAGCAGCCCATAAATGTAATGGAGGTTCTTTCGACACTCGACCGTAGACGAAGGCCGTGGACCAGTTCGATGTCTAAACCGGGAGCAAACATACCGGTACAGCTTGCAACGATTAAATGAGTGATGTTACTTTTATCTATTGCTAGTTGCGAAAGGCAATTCTCTGCGGCTTGTTTACTGAGTGAGATGGCCTCTTTACGAAATAATTCCATTCTCTCTTTGCTCGAAGGAAATGGCTCTAAGTCCTTGCTATTTTTATAAAAGGAAAAGTTTTCGTTCCCATAATCTTCAAGAACAGAATGTCGGGTTTCGATTCCGCTCGCTCTGTAAAGTATTTTTAGTTGGTGAGCCTCATCAGAAGATAATCCCATCGCTCTTGTCATAAAGTCGGCAATTTGATGCTGACTAAATTTATGTTTAGGGTTAGCCGTTCCGATTGAAGTGATGAAGCTCATTTATCAATATAAACCAAAAAAGGCTATCTTGGTTAAAATAGTTCAATGTGATGTTGGCAAAGAGTGTTCTGCTTCATCTTCGTTTTCCCTTTTCTTTTTTCCTATTACCGGTCTATCTCTTTGCGCTGGGTGTTTCCCCAAACTTCTCTGAGCCAAGAATTATTTGGTCATTGTTAATCATCCACTTCTTGCTATATCCCGCGAGCAACGGTTACAATAGTTATTTCGATAAAGATGAGAAGAGCATAGGGGGTTTAAAGAATCCGCCTCCTGTTTCAAGGCCACTATATTTTGTTTCGTTGGCAATGGATGGCTTGGCTATTTTTTTAGCACTTAAAATCAGTGTTCTTTTTGCGGTTATGCTTTTGATCTACGGTGTGGTTTCGAAAGCTTACAGCCATCCAATGATAAGACTAAAAAAATATCCAATTGCTGGATGGTTGGTGATCGGTTTGTTCCAGGGTTTTTTTACTTTTTTGATGAGCTATGAGGGAATAAATGCTTTTGGCACTACAGGTCTTATGAATGCATCGGTGCTCACTCCGGCTGTGTTGTCAAGTGTTATGCTGCTGGGCAACTATCCGATGACGCAGATATATCAGCACGAGGAGGACGGAAAACGAGGAGACAAAACAATAAGCATAATGTTGGGCATCAAAGGCACTTTTTTGTTTACAGCTGCCTTTTTTGCTTTGGCTACCGCTGGTTTTGTCTGGTATTTCTTTACTTATCACGATGCTAAGTACGCGTGGTATTTCCTCTCCTTTCTGGGACCTGTTGTCGTCTTTTTTTTCATTTGGTTTTTCATGGTTATTAAAGACGAGACTAAGGCAGACTATCAGAAAACGATGATCCTGAATTTCATTTCCTCACTTTGCCTCAATGCCTTCTTCATCTATTTCTTTCTGGATTCAACTCAGGTCATCCAAGCCATTAAGGGAGGATTCTAGGACTAGAAGGGCTTTCCGTGCGACTTTGAGACGAGATATTGGGCGATCGGCTTTCCAAATTTCGCCAGATTAACGGCAAAATCAGAGGCATGGGTAGATCCAAAAAGCTTCTGTAATTGCCTGCCAACCCACAACCGTTGCGCAAATAGTGAAGTCCATTTCTGCCGATAGGTTTGCTCTAATTTTTCTCGGGAAACATTATCATTTTTACAGAATGGAATAAGCAAGTCTGCTAGCACTTTGGAAGAATGAATGGCCATGGCCATTCCATTGCCACACAGGGGTGTAATCATTCCTGCAGAGTCTCCGCACATCAAGATGTGATTATGCACAGGTGCTTTCGTCTCGAATGATATTTCATTGATGGTCTCAGGAGCAGAAAACAAAAACTTCGATTGTTCAAATATTCTTTTCAAAAACGGGTTCTGAAAAAGAATTTGCCGCTCCATTTGTTCAATGCTACCTGTTCGTTTCAGGTTATCACGATGACTCAGATAACATAAGTTTGATTTCCCTTCTTCCACATTACTAATGCCGCAGTACCCGTCTTTAAAGTTGTGCAACGAAATAAGGGACGAGGGATGATCAGTTTTGATGTGATACTTTACTCCCATATAGGGAGATCTTTTGTCAATAAACGATCGCTGCAAAGTGCGGTCAAGACGTGATCTTTTTCCGAAAGCCCCGACCACAACATCAGTGGCTTTAACTTTTTCGTTTGACTTTAGATGAAATTGACCATTATCAAACCGTACTTCCGCTATTTCTTGATTACAATGAACAACTACACCTGCTCCTTTGGCCTTTTCGAACAGCCAATTGTCAAAACCGTAGCGACTTATCCCAAAACCACCAAGGTCAAGAGGGAGTATCACTTCTTTTCCATTTACTGATGTAAGTTGTAATTGAGTAATGTTTGGCGGGTTGAATTCACCGGGGAATAAATCCAGCGACCTCAAAAAGGGGACAGTCTCATTGGAAATGTACTCACCACATACGCGGTGATGGGGATAACTTCTCTTTTCAAATAGTTGAACTTCGACACCCGCCCTCGCCAATTGAATTGCGGTGACCAGTCCAGCCAGCCCTCCCCCAATGACCGTGACATTTTTCAATTTGAAAAATTGATTTTTAAATCAAAAACAGCGTTGTGGAAAATATGTTGACAACAGAATTAATACTTTTTCCAGTTTTGGCGTTATAAACATAAACATTTGCGCAAGGGTTACCGTATTGCTGTTGCGGAGAATTCATTGTCGTCTACAAGTTTGGTTTTATGGAAGTGGAAGTGAAAGTGAAAAGAAAGCAGGGGTTTGAAAATTTGAACGTGCTCCTTATTGGAAATAATCCAATTGAGTTGAGCAGGGTGTTCGAGAATATTAAAAACGTTCCTGGGAAAAGAATCCTCACGGAAATAGCATTTGACATCAAGACTATTTTGGAACGGCTGGTGAACTTCCGCCCCAACTACATCCTCATTGATGACAATATCGGAAAGCTCGAACTCAAGAATGCCGTTCGGCTTCTCGGAAAAGACAAAAAAACGAAAGATATCCCCATCGCAATTCTCAAAAATTCAAACTACGAGGAAGTTTTCAGCGTTGGTGTGATGGATTATATCTTAAAGGAGAATATCAACGGAGATTCGCTGTATACTGCACTCACTAATTCTCTAAAGTTCAAGAGAACGCAAATGTATCTTTATAAAGTGTTGAGAAAACGCAAGGGGCAACTCAAACGGTTTGCACAGCGAGCCAATCAGATCTGATTCACCAGGCGAAATTCGAACTTCATCCGTTTACCTCCTCGCTCCACTTCTACGGAAACCCGCTTACCTTCCTTGGAGTTGAAATATCCATTCACATGATTAAGATCCATGTTGAAGACCATTGACCCATTGATAGCGATGATCTGGTCTCCTTCTAGCAAGCCAGCGAGTTCGGCTGGTGAATCGTTCCGCAGATTTGTGATTTCGTACGTTCTTAAGCGGGCACCGATTGCTTTTACTGTAATCCCACTCATGTCATAGTTGAAGTGTTTACGGTAAGAAGAGTTTTTCTTCAGGTACACTTCCTCTTTTGGAAAATTAAAAATCACACTGAATCTGCTTAGTATCTCTCCGCCAATTGCACCATTGCGATAAATATTAGATTTGGTTAGCAATGTGTCCATATAGCTATTGGGATCGGGAAAATTGGCGATGATATTTTCTATTTCGTACTTGCCCATTTCCAGTGCATCGATCCTTCCGATCTTCCCCGTAATCTCCCCTCCGAGTCCACGGCCGATGATTGAACTCAAATTTTTCTCAGGAACAGAAATTCGCTTTTCTGATTCAGGATCAAGAATTAATCCGTGGCTGGCCCCTGTATCCATCAGTAGTTTTGCATTCAAGGAAGTCTCAGCGTTCATTCTGGTAGTGACCTTTACAAAAGGCTTGGTGTCCTCCACACTAATAGGGAGCGTTTGATACTGTCTTTTTTTTCTGAATCTTTCCGGGAGGTAAAGGATTATCCTCTTTCGTTCGTAATCCATTTGCACAATGAAGCGGCTGAACAATTCGTAACCTAAAATGCCGTGTACTTCCGCCCCAAGATAATTTCGGAGTTCGAGATAGTCCTTTTCAAGTACGAGCATAGAATGACCCTTTCCATGAACACCGGGCAGGTCAAACGTCACATTGTCGGTTACAAAAGCGTGAACCAGTTTTTCATTACCCGGTCCTGATACCACGATTTCTTTGGAGTAATCAAGGCCTAGAATATCGCCATAAGTTTTTTGCGTGAGTACAGTGGTCCTCACACCGGTATCGAGGATAAACTTCAGCGGTATTTGGTTGTTGAGCACCACTGGCACGACAACCATATTGTTGAGAATCTCGACAGGTATAACAACCTTACTTCTGTCCGACTCTATTTTAAAGCCATAGTATTGCGCTACGCAAAAAGTGGAGGAGAAAGCCAGTATGAAAGACAGTAGAAATTTGCGCATAGGCAGATTCTGGTTCTTAAAACTATTGAAAAATAATTAGAAGATAATCTCCCTAAACGGTAGGCGCTCCCAGCTGAGCTAACAGATTTTGGGGTATTTTTTCGACAACGAACGAGTCTAGATGATCTTGACGAAGAAAACCCTCCCGAACCATCATTTCCATTTGTTGATAAAGAGGAGTGAAGAAGGAATTAACATTCAGTAGGCCAATGGGTTTATTGATTAGCCCGAGTTGTTTCCAGGTGAGAATTTCTGCAAGCTCATCAAGAGTACCCCAGCCACCGGGCAGTGCTACGAAGGCATCGGACAGATCAGCCATCCGTTTCTTCCGCTCATGCATGCTGCTTACAATTTCCAGTTGACTCAGACCGGTATGCCCTACTTCCCGCTTCATCAGAAAGTCAGGGATCACCCCTATTGCCTTTCCACCGGCTTGCATCACTTCATCGGCAATGATGCCCATCAGGCCTATGTTTCCACCGCCATATACCAGGGAGCACCCTGATTGAATCATCGCTTGACCGAAGGATTTAGCGGTATCCTTGTAAATCGGGTTTGACCCCATGCTGGATCCGCAAAAGACACAAACATTCATAAGAGGACAGGCCTCACCAGAATGTGTGTTAGTGTTTTATGTCGTGCTCGTTTTTGCTCACCATCTTGTTGGGGAAGATCCACGGGGAGATGATAGCGAGGACAAAAAGGGCGATAACAACTGAAATTGCTGACATAATATTGTTACTTTTCAAGGGTAAAGTTAAGTGACATAGCCTGATTTCCACCGTTTGGTTAAAAAAAAGTTGATCCCGTAACCATTTTCTATGTGGTACAGTTAAAAATGAATAGGTTGGACCCAATGGCACTACACCCCGAACCTCAAATATTGCTACCATGAAAAAATTCCTGATTATCACGGGCGTTCTTTTCCTGATCATCGTGGGAGTGCTGGCTTACATTCGATTTTACTACACCAAGTCATTCAGCCCTGAAGCGACTGCTGAGTACAATCAAAATGGTGTGAAGGTGACGGTGTTTTATAATAGGCCCTACAAAAAAGGGCGTGTGATTTTTGGCGAGTTAGTACCCTACAACAAAGTGTGGCGAACAGGTGCCAATGAAGCCAGCATCTTTGAAACGAATAAGAATCTTAATATTAAGGGACAGACACTAAAGGCTGGAGCCTACTCATTGTGGACAATTCCAGGTGAACAAAACTGGAAGGTCATGTTCAATTCTGAAGTAGGCCAGTGGGGCGTTGATTTTAATGGCGAAGCCAACAGAAGCTCAGACAATGATGTGGTCACCGTTGAAGTGCCGTCACTATCGCACGACAAAGAGTTTGAGCAATTCACAATTTCGATTGAACAAGTGGGCGAGGATCTTGAATTGATTTTGTTATGGGATAAAACCGTGGTTGTCGTTCCCATCACTATCGCCTCCTAGCTACTCCACTTTTACTTTTACTGTAGTCCTTCGTTTGTCTGCGTCAGCTTCAGGAATAGCTTTGTGCCGAATTTTTAATTTGTTTTCGTCAGTTCCATCCTCAATCAAGTAGTTACTAATTGCCTTGGCTTGTGCCTCTGTTCTGTCATTGTGGTAGGTTTTTTTTATCGCGATCGAGTCCACCATTACGGTCATGAATGCGTTGTTGCGCATCGAGTCGATTTGATTTCTAAACATTTGATCTGAAACAGTGACAGTGTCAGTATTTACATTATGCAAAGAGTCCAAACGATTGAGTACGGTAACAAGGGAGTCTATGCGCAGGGTGTCCGGAACTTGCCTTTCAACCTTGAATCGTAAGGTGTCAACAATAACCTCCGTCAGGTCGGGACTTGATTGAATAGAGTCAGTGACGTAGCCATACAACGTTACATCGATAATAAACTTCCTTCCTGGATTTCCTTTGGTCATTCGTGAAAGACGTTTGAGCTCCAACTGAGATGACTTTGAACAAGTAGATGTGCCCGCGTCAAATTCGATGCTGCAATCTATTTCAACTCCTGCGGAAACCGGCTGTAAATTCACCTCAACTTTATCTAGCTGTGGAATCCTGTCGCCACTCAAGTCATAGATCTTTGAATAGTAAGTGTACGTTTCCCGTTCAGGTTCAACTGAAAGATCATACTTCGCGCCCTCTTTTAAAAACAGCGTAAACGCACCAGTCTTTTCAGGTCGGTCATTCAGCACTCTTTTTTGCGTACTGACATCATACACCGAGATGTATGGAGAAGCAGGATTTTCCAACCCTGATACCATTCCTTCAATTTTGAGAGTTGCTTTTGGCTTCACTTCGTCAGGGAATAGAATTTCCACCAACTCTGATGTGCGTGGCCCTGGCTGATCGCGTAATAAATAGCGACCAAGTGAAGCTGCACTTACGTATTGATCGTTCTTGGCTGTATTCGTGAAATCGAGTGGCAGAGGTTTGCTCCATTGATCTCCGTCCCAACGTGTCATATACAAGTCCATTCCACCTTTGCCTTGTGGAAACTGATCGGAGGAAAATATCAGTGTTTCCCCATCTCCCAATATTCGAGGGGTTTGTGAATTACCCGTATTAATAAAATCGGGCAGTTCGGTCGGCTCCTCCCATTTGCCTAGTCTCGACTTTTTTGTCATCATGATTTTGCAGCCGGAAGCAGACTTCTGATCCATTTTTTCACAGCGCATAAAAAACAATGTCTTTTCATCGGCAGAAACTGAAGGGCAGGCTTCATGGATGTTAGAGTTTACCGGAAGTCCCAAATTAATAGGTTCCGACCAGGTGGTACCCCTTAGTTGGCTCACGATCAAATCAAATCCGCCTAATCCTCCGGACTTCAAGCTGGATAGGTAAAGTGTCTTGCCGTCTGCGTTTAATGCAAAACCATTCAAGAAGTTCAGGCGATTGTTTACAGTGCGGGGAAGCATAACAGGATCCTTCCAGTTGACCGCATCTCGCTTGGTTGTGTAAAACATAGTAAGCTGATTTTCATCCGAATTGTCAGAGATAAAAATCATTGAACCCCCATCAAAACTGACATAGGGAGAAGAGAGGTTGATGGCTGGATGATTGATGTTTGCCGGTAGTTTTCTGAGTCGTGCCTGGCCGGTGCAATGGGTTGAAATAAGTCCAAACAACGAAATGCAAATCAAGAACGGTTTCATCAGCCTGAGAAATTGGTTATTTAAAGTTAAATGCAAATTCATTGCCACCTAATTCAAATTTTTAATCTTTTGGCAAATCTTTGAAAACGAGGTTGTATCTTAGTTTCTTGCGAGAAATTTTAACAACTGCTGAATGATTCAGGTAATACCATCAATCGCGATTAGAGGTGGACGCGTAGTGAAGATGAGGAAAGGCGATCCTTCCAGTGAGAAGGCGTATGATGAAAATCCATTGGATTTGTCGAAGCGGTTTGAAGATATCGGCATAGAACGACTTCATTTAGTGGACCTGGATGGTGCGGAAAAAGGAGCCCCTAAAAACTACCATGTGCTGGAGGCTATGGCCGCGTACACCAGCCTGAAGATTGATTTTACTGGTGGCGTGTCTACTGATGGAGATATTGGTAAAGCATTTGAGTATGGTGCGGAACACGTAACAGTGGCCAGTATCGCAGTGACCAACCCGCAACTCTTTTCTTCGTGGCTGGTGTCTTATGGTAGGGAAAAAGTTACACTCGGGGCTGATGTTACCGATATTAAAACGAAGCACATTGCCTTTAGAAGCTGGCTTAAAAAATCGGAGACCACACTCTTCGATCACGTACAACGTTTCTACGAAGACGGCCTTAAGTATGTGAAGTCAACTGATGTGTCGCGGGATGGTGTGCTGGAAGGGCCTGCATTTAGTTACTATCAAGAGATTCGTGAACAGTTTCCCGATTTGCAGATTCTGGCCAGCGGAGGTGTGCGCGGTGTGGATGATATCAAGCGACTAGACGATCTGGGTCTTTATGCCGTGATCTTTGGAAAAGCCTACTACGAGGGTATTCTTAAGTTGAAGGATCTGGAACAATTCCTCGTCAAGGCAAGCTGATAACCTCTTCTTACCCGCTGATTTGGGTAATCTTCTGATAACATTTCGATAAAACCGGATGGAAAGGGGGAGTAAGATTCAGTCAGGTACCTTTTAAATACCTGTTGCCTTTTGGGGAGGTGGCTTTTAAGCCAGGAGCTCGAAGCTCTTTTCCCTGTCGAGTGCCTGACGAATTTCTTTCATCGCTTCCTGCTTCAACTCGTAGTAATCTCTGTTCTTACGAGGTTTGTTGAGCAGGCCTTTGATGTAGAGCAGAACCTGCTCAGCCTGTAGTCCGTCAAGCTCATCCAATGACGCCTGGATGGCGATTTTGGGTAAACTCTTCATTTTGGTGTAGTGGTTTATGCTACTAATAACGGAAAATAACAGGTTGAAGTTCAACCGCACTTGAGGCTATTAACTCAAAAACAACACTGAAGTAATATTTCAGCATGGAATCGATTCTTGAGGATTCAAGAATACCTCCAAATGCGTCACGGGCTTAAAGTAAAACTTCAAACATGATTTAGCCCAAGCGACTACTTAACGGAATTTGTATTTCCGTAAGGGAATTCGAGTTCAACTGTTGAACCTACTCCTACAGAAGATTCCATAGAAATTTTTCCTTTGAGTCTTTCAACAGTTTCCTTGACGATGTAAAGACCGAGTCCTGCCCCATTGCTTTTGTCTGAAGCACGGTAAAACATCTCAAACACTTTGTCAACGTAATCTTCATAAATACCGATACCATTGTCAGTGAGGCTTATCGAGGTTCTTGTCGGTGTCGTTTTTACATGGATCTTTAAAGTGTTTTCATTTTTGTTAATATCCCTGTACTTGATTGCGTTTGAAATGAGATTGACAAAGATTACACTAAGCCGGTAGTTGTCGCAGTAAATGATGTCGCTACCATCAACGACAACTTCTGTTTTAAATCGATCTGCACCTTCCAGAAACTTGAGTTTCTCCAAACATTCAGCCAATAACTTTCGAATGCTAATTTTTTCAACCTTGATATCGATGCGGGCGTTCTTTGAATAATCGACAATCTCTTTTAGTGTATTATCAAGTTTGTCGATGCTTTCATTCATCATGTCGAAATACTCAAGCAGGTGGCTGACATCACCATTTTGAACTTCTTTTCGTGAGATGTTCAACAATCCGAGGATGGACATGAGTGGTGAACGCAAATTGTGAGACGCACTGTACACAAACCGGTCAAGTTCCTGGTTTACTTTGATCAGCATCTGATTTTGTTTGTGAAGAGACTTCTCTGCTTGCTTACGATTTTTTTCCGCTTCGCGCTGCTGAAGTGCCCCGGTGATTGCCATAGGGAGCCGACTAAGATTTCCCTTCAACACATAATTGTCGGCACCGTTTTTCAAACACGTCACAGCAAACTCCTCCGACACAGTTCCCGTCACTAAAATGAAAGGCACGTTCACTCCGATCCGCTGACAGATTTCCAAGGCTTCCACCGAGTTGAACTGAGGCAATGTGTGATCCGACAAAATCACATCGGGCTTAATCGAATTGAGGCCTTTTACATACTCATCCCTGTCATCTACCTGATGAAGTGAAAATTGTATTTTTTCCTTCTTCAACGTGCGCTCCACCATGAGCACATCGTCTTTGGAATCTTCCAGGATCAGGATTTTTAATTGACTATCCATCGGTCAAAAAGTTATCGGTAGTGTTCTACTACAAAGTCATAGGCGTTTTCAAAGCAAATTTTTCGGGCAAGGGTTTCACCACTGTGATATCCAAACCACCGGGGTTGTTCACGTTTCATGCGTTCAAGCATTTCGGTGAGGTCATCTTCAAGCCGGTTCATCGCCAACACGGTGGCATACCCATTGAGAGGATTATTCGCACCGTCAAAGCCTGTGCCCAGACAAAGGATGTCCCAGATCTTCATCGGGTCAGGCAGACTGTAGTCGAAGGGAATTCGAATGAATTGTTCCAACGTACGCGCCAACAGATTTTTTGCTTTCCTCTTTTCAGCCGAAACAAAAGGTAGACTTGTCATCCACGACCTTTGGTAAAAACCAAGCAGTTGCTGATCAAGAGAAATTCCGATGAGACCTCTGCTGTCGTGTATTTCGATTATGTCTTCATCGCTGAGATTGATGTTCCAAGCCTTAAAGCCGTTTACCTGAAAGTCATCTTCTTCCTTACCTGCATGCGCGTTTAATGAAAGTGCATCCAGGCTGTCAATGCCTGAATACCCAACATGGCTTGCGATAACTGGAATCTTGGAAAGAGCGTTTTCAGGTCTGCGATTGTGCGGCCTGATGATTCTCCGGTAGAAATCTTGCCGTGAGGCCGCGCTCATATTTTTAATATCAATCAAAATACGCTTTGAGCCGGTTGCTTCCAGTTCACTATCAAGGCCGAGAAGTTCCAACATCACATCAAAGGCAGCGTTCTTCAGCACGCCCTTGTCCATATTCTTCCGCTGGTCATACAGGTAGCGCGAAAGTGATGGAAGGCTGTGGGCGTGACCGCAAAGGGTATTGTTGAAGTGGCGCGCGAAAGTGATGAAGAAGGGACTGTGCTCCCACTTTTTGATAGTGCTGTGCTCCAGACTTTCTTCACCTTTCAGCTGTCGGATGCGGCTCTTCAGCCGACCGATGGTCACATCGCGCGGCATTTCACCAGGTCGCAGAAACTCGTCTTCGGGGTTTCCAACACCAAGCGAATGGATGCCCTCCAGCGTCAAGACAATTACCACATCATCGTTGTCAGGACGAAGGCGATATAATACATCCGAACCGTTTTGTGCCAGCTGATACACACCTTCCCATCGCTGGTGCGGGCCATTAGGTTCAAGGCGAAGTTTGCCAGGTGTAGAAGTTTTTTCTCCTGCCTTGCTTAGGTAGAAACGATATTCGCGAACAAGCTCCTCGAAGTAGTCATAGTGACCATTCTGGAGAAACATCACCCGCTCAAGCGGCAACCGTGTGAGGCGGTTTTGCAGAAACTGCAATTCAGAAGGTTTAATCTTTTCGAGGCCCGGCTGGGTGCGCAGCTGACAAGTGAGCCAGTCGTTGGCGGAGATTTCACCTTCAAAGTGAAATCGCCTGAAGTATTCCCCCATTATTTTTTTGGTGATACGACCTCCGTTGATGCCGTAGAAAAAACCTTTTTCAATTGGATACAGCGCAGCAAACATCAACTTGACCCGTGCATGGGTGCTCTTCACTAGGTCGCACTGACTGTAAGCTGTTGCCTGTCGGCCTTTGATCTGATCTTCCAGGTTAGATTGTGGAATGTGCCACGGGTCCGTAGAGCGTTGATCGAGACCATCCATTGCCATCGCCTGCGAGTCGTAAGCTACTTTACCAGGATAACAATGGATGTCAGCGTACATGGGTTGTTGTCAAAGTGAATGTTATGATCGTTGCGGATTAAGCGTAATTACTTTTGCCGCTGATCGGTTGTCAGCAGCATTGAGCAAAGAGGAGATGGTGAGATCATCGAGAGCAATGACACGCGCGTTTAGTTTTGTAAGGATGTCGTCATAAACGCTTCCTCCAACCCAATCGACAAACACCGCAGGTGTGGTCGTGTTAAAGGAAAAATTTCGAACCGCGCGCACCATCTCTATGCCTGTGATCACCGGCAGGTCAATAGCACAAACAATCAATCCATAACTCTCTCTTCGAGCAGCCGTTAGACCGTCTAGTCCATTATGAGCCAAATGAACATACCAGCCGGCCCGATCGAATTGTTTCTTTATGTCTGTGCTTACCGCATCCTGCCGGTAGACCACTAGGACCTTCTTCAAATCACTCATCGCTCTTAAACCTGATTTGAAGTTGGCTTAAATCAATTTTTGAGTTTGGGAGGGATTTGAGCGTTGGGAGCGCCAAAACAGAAAAAGCTCATTTTTGGGCTAATTTGGCCGTTTTGGAGCGAGAGGCTTTAGGAATATTCCTAAAATTTTGGGGATTTCCCCAAAATCGGGATGTGATGAAAATTACTTCAGCATGCCGTTTTCGTAGGCATATTTGATCATGCCCACGGTATTTTTCACGCCAAGTTTGGACTGGATGTTGGCCTTGTGTGAGTGGATGGTCTTTTCAGAAATGTTTAGTCGCAGCCCGATTTCCTTGAGGGAAAGCTCTTCACAAATCAGCTTGAAGATTTCTTTTTCGCGTTCACTCAGTTCGCCCATTTTGGAGAACACCGGCTTCTCTGCCCGCAAGGCAATGCTCTTGCGCATTACCGATGAGATGAGATCGTTGTGGTAAAAGTCCTTGTCGTACACGGAATAGATCGCGCGTTCCAGCTCGTCAGGGTTTGCATTTTTAAACAGGAAGGAATGCACACCCATCTCCAGCATGTGTAGCATATACTTTTCACTATCGTGTTGGGTAAGCACTACAACTTTGGTGTCGGGGTATTTGGGGATGACGTACTCTGCTGTTTCCACGCCATTCATGATGGGCATCTCAAGGTCGAGGAGAATCACATCTGGTGCCGATTTACTCATTTGCTTAATGAGATCCTTTCCATGTTGGGCTTCCGTCACTTCGTTTACGCGCGAGAACGTTTTGAGCAATCGCGTAAGTGCTTTGCGAAACAGGTTGTGGTCGTCTACGATGCAAACATTAATGCGGCTCATGCGTGGTCAATGGAGTGGTAACAGACACGATGGTGCCCGTAGGATCATTTTTTTCGAAAGCCAGTGACGCGCCCAGCAAGGCTACACGGTTTTCCAGATTGTAAAGGCCAAGACCGTGACGACCATCAATTTTTGCA
>JBFWZR010000039.1:0-33953 GCA_050185175.1 Cyclobacteriaceae bacterium | reverse complement strand
GAGGTCCACTTTACCGTTGGAGGCAGAATTGACAATACCTTGTGCAATGCTATTGACTAGTGTCGACACCTTGTCATCCACTTGCGCATTCGCTAATGCAATAATCTCTTTCACCTCATTGGTAATACGATCATTGACATTCTTGGCGACCAAATTGATAGAATCAGTAAGGGGTCTGGTCAATTCAGCAATCACCTTTTCTATTACTTCTTTTACAATATCCCTCTGTCTTGGGGTGAGACGGCTTAACAGTCCACCCGGCTCAGGCGATATAGGATCGCCTCCAGCCACGCTCACTGCAATTCCTTCCGTTGCCTGATCAAACGAAGCGACTGTAGTTTGGCGAGACGTCAGGTTAGAGAGGGCATCGCGGGCATCGCGCTTAATACTGTTTTCGTCTACTTCAAGCTGCCTGGTAATGTTGCCACTGACCTGATTATATTCCGCTTCGACAGTTTTGATTGATTCGGAAGATGACACAGAACTGGCAACGCCAACTGGCTGAGGCTCTGTTTTAGGCAAGTGTTTGCTGGCAACAATAGAATAAATGTTGACCGTGGGTGGGCCCTTCTCTCCGCTTACATCGTCACCCAGCATCGCCTTGCCCGACATAGCAAACGAATACATTCCCCCTCCGGAACCAGCAGCCACAGCATCGATAGTGTAGGGGTAACCGTTAATGGACGTTTCAATCTGTCGATCGAGAGCCCGTGTTCCGTTAGGTGTATGAAATCCGATTTGATAGTTGCCCCAGACCTTAAAACCCGTAACCGCTAATGCCTTCGCATTGACCTTTGGCCACTCTATGTCGATCGTCATGTCAATCAGGCGCTGCTCAACGAAGACTCCCCGTTTGATAGTAATCGTGACTTCCTGCTCGCCTGCATCCCTATTGAACGTATAAGTGCTGTTGTCAAAGTTTTTGAGATAGCCAGGTCGCAACCCTTCATCTGAAATCGGAACAGTAAAGTCGAAAAGGTTCGATTCGCTAAAAACCGGAAGTAAGATCCCTCCCTCCAGTTTACCCGCTGACACCTGATTTCGAGCAATAGAAAGTTCAAAAAGTTTTAGTTCCCCGCTGAAGTCATTGAATACCACTTTGGTATCACTAAACTGCTGCATAACCGACACATTTATTCCTGCCCCATCAATCCATAGGTTAGCGTTCAAAGCTTCCTGCCCTACTAACTGCTTACTGAAATCTGCACCTAGTCTCAGTTGGGAAAATTTGTCGGTAAAACTTCCGTATTGAATTTCAAACTCGCGTATGTACACCCCTTTCCAAAAAGGGTCACCCTGTTTGTTTCCCGGGGAGGTCTCCTCGGATAAATCTACTGTGGCTAATCTGGGGTGAATATAAATTCGCGTATTACCAATCGGAGCTATGTCTTTTTCAAATGGTTCCACTAAACCATCCAGGTAAAATAATTGGCTAGCTCCAGCGAAATGCACGTTGACTTTACCGCTTTGTTTTCCCTTTACTTTCTCTGGCAACACAACATCACCCTCAGCCCTCAATTCATATGATCCTGTACTCAAAAGAAAATCTGAGGTTCCATTAAACTTCAATTCAAAATCATAAGGGTCCAGTAGAGTAAACTGATTGGTGGCACTGATAGGCGCTGCTCCCAAGGGCTGGTATTGATCGTAATTAAACCAAACACGGTCAGAATTTACCTTGGCCAGTTCACCTGATTTGGTTGGGAAAGGCAATGGCCATTCCAGCTCGCCCTCTATCGAAAGTTCCTTTGCATTAAGTTTGAATGTCCTTGGATAAAAATTGGCGGCTCCATTTTCTTCCATTTTGGGACTGATAATTATTGGCTCTGAATTAGGTAAGTCTTTTCGAAGCTCGCCCTCCACCAAAACCCAATAACTTGCAATCCTCTTCAGTTTAAGACTTGAAAACTCAACTTCAACAGAATCTTTTGCCTTACTCACTTTGAATTTTCCTCTTCCCGAGAAATTGAGTGAGTCCTTGCTAGTGGATGACGTAACTACCACCCGATGGTTACCAGCAAAAAACCAGTCAATTAAAGGCGGTCCATAAAAGACCCTGGCCTCACTGGAGGCCACTGTTTGGCTGCCACTGAAACAAGTAATCTGCCAGACATAATCGGTTGCTGACTTTAGGTTTTTGGGGAGTGTGCGATCTAACCCACGATCCGATAGTGTTCTTGGCGTCCTCTCGACAAGCCAGGGATCATTGTTGACTATTGCCTCTGTAGCAGTTTGGCCCTCTTTCAATTCAACTATCCGAAGCTCATACTCAAAAGGCTGATTTCTGATTCTGCGATCAGGCGCAGACCATCGAAAATAAGGTCTGTCATTTTTCTTGAAGCTTCTCTCAGTTTCAGGAGATATCAGGTCTATCTTGGCACCTTCAGGGTAACCATAGTGAAACCAACATATTTCACTCAGTCCATTGTTTTTGAATAAATCCTTTCCACCGGAATCAGTCGCCTTAATCTGATAAACATAGGTTTTTCCAATATCAAGTGCGGGTGAGGAAATTGTATAGTTGAATGAGAATTGATTTTGAGGATCGGTCTCCAGAATCTTTAGCACCTTCCCACTGTTGATCGCGGTAAATGGATTAGCTGCCGGATCGGTGACTTCGTAAACTACCAGTCGAAAGTTCGTACCTTGAGTAGCATTCGGGGATATCGTGTTTGCTAGCTGCCATTGGAAGGGAATATTTAACGGCAAGGACGGGTCAATGAAGGCACCACATTGAGGTGAGATAATTCTTGGCGGGTCATTTAATCTGATCCAAACGTTTGAGCAAGAAGTATTTGACAATACTTTGCCGGATGGGTAATCAAGCACTTCAAAACAAAAACTATAAAAACCTTCTGGTAGCCTTCCGTTTTGTAGCAAGGCATCAGAAGATGCTCCTAGGATAATTAAATTTTTGAAATCAAAGTACGATGACAAATCCACTCCCGAGAGCGACATTGAAACACCGGGTGTAACAACAATGGGTTGCGGAGGGACATACTCGGGTCGGGTCTCCAGACGCAATGAAGTACTTTCAATCCGAAGCTTTAACCTTACCTGCCAACTTGGTTCCCTAAAATCATTGAATACGAACGTGCAATTCAGCTGGTTAGATCCCGGAGCGATATAGTCGTTCAGGTAGGGCGAATATGGAGGAGTCACGACTGAACTAACAGTCACTGGAAATTTCTCCTGAGCGTCCGCTGCTTTAGGAACCCAAAGCAGCAAAACCAAAAGATATTTTAAATGCCTTAACATCAATTAGTAAACGAGTAATTATAAGTAATTCCACCCCGCAGCTCAGAAAATGAGGCGACTCCGGTTGTCCGTGAATCTCTATATAGATATGAGGTATCGACCCCAAAAACGTGTCTTGACTTGGTGGTGTAGTTCCACGCCATGCGAATCGCAGTGTTGCCGCTTGTCAATGCACTTTGCTGATAAGCCTGTAAGTAACTAAAGGACCACGAAGACTTTATTTTTTTCTTGATAAATGACTTTCCAACGTTGAGTGTTGGGCCACCTGCCATATTATCAGCACCGTTTACCTTGTTAGAGTTTAGATTGAAGTTAACGCCAAAACTTAGGTCAATCGGCTGGACATTTAATTGATAACCTACATTACTATTGTAGAAAATTGATTTGCTATTCTGATTGTCTGAAGCAACCTGATAACTATTGTTTGTTGATAATGTAGCTTGCGTTTCTCCCTGCTTCAACACATAACTAACACTACCAGTCAGGTTGTTAGTTACTTGCAGGTATAGTAATGAGTCAATCACATCCACTTGCGATTGCTGGAAAAACTGCGTCTGTCGTGAAGTGCTGTTAAAATTGCTATAGGAAGTGTTAAAATTAAGTCGCTCTGAAGCGATATATCCTAAGTTAATCGAACCAATAAACCTAGTCAGACTTGTAGTTTGAGTATTTTTGAGATTGTTGCGTTGAACGCCAGAATTCACGCCTATTGAAAGTTTATTTTCAAAAAGCGCTGTGGACACTCCTCCAGTTATATCCTCAAAATCATTGTTCATAAATGGTGAGCCCATGGTTTTGTATTCTGGGCCCAACCTTCGATACTTTAGATTGATTTGGTATTGATTCGCCAGATAGCTGGCTTGCCCTTGGAATGCCCCGTTGAACTGTGAAGACAAAGTGGGTGTAAACAATTCAGGCAAATAATTGGCATACCTAAAGGATTCAAGGTCAACGTCTGGATCTCTTAAGTCCTTTGTGTAAGCACTCAGGGCATACTCCAAATTTATACTCAGTCGTGTGCTAACTGTCCTTCTGACATTTACTCCCCAAACAAAATTTTCTGCTGGCGTTATACCTAATTGGGAAGCCGTTGAGTCTGGAATTGAAGTTGGATCATCCCGACCCCTAAACAGGATCAAGTCAACTTCATTGCCCTCTTTACCTAGAGTCACCTTTGTCCCATACCCCCAGCGTTCATATGATGGAAGTCCAAATTCCAAGTCATTCAAACCACCGACTTCCCTTGCTTTGGCAAGTCGGCCGTACATTGCACTCACTTTTACCGAAGAGGCCATTGGACGGTAATCTATTCCCCCACCCAAGAAAATCGGGCCAGCAAGTGTAAACTCGGAAAAAACCATACTTCTATAACCCAAATGAAACGTCAAGTCCTTATATGTAGGACTAATACCAAACTGGTTAAATGGTTGTGGGTAACGAAAAGTTTGATCTTGCTGGCTTAAAGTAAATGTAAAAGGGGCAGAAATCTGCCAAAATTGAATATTGAAATTGCCGGAAATCAGCCAATAAAACGGGTCACGTCTGTCTGGAATACCTGAAGCCGAGTAGCCGATGGCCGAGGCATTAAGTCCACCTGTTACTCTAAACAATGGCCTTTTACCTGACCGCAATGAATCCTGAGCTCTAACTAAACCAGGCACTAGGATTATGCATAGCCAAACCATTGTAGCTTTGTAGGTCATAGGCAATCCGAAGATTTACCCTAAGCTACCAAATTCAGATTATTCTACGATCAAGAGTAGAAAAATATTGCCAAAAAATATACCTAATCCGCCCAAGGCAAAAACCTGACTTTCTGAGGATGTACCAGTTTGGGTTTCTTCTCATTCAAAGAGGCTCCGTTAAGAACCTGTTCATACTTCTTAATGTATGCCTCAGCCATAACTCTCGAATTAAACTTATCCCTCGCATACTCATGGCATTTCTTTTTGGAGTATGAGTCAGCGTTAAGGATGCTTTCGGCTAGCTCATTTGAATCAGTTGACAAATGGCCAAATTCAGAAGTCACCAACTCTGGTAGAGAACCATAAGGAGTCCCAAACACAGGACAACCAAAATATAAACTCTCCGTGATTGCAATGCCAAATGGTTCATGCCACCGCACAGGAAAAATTAACCCCTTTGAATTTCTGAGTAATCCATTCTTTTCATCGCCTCCAACCATTCCATAAAATTCAATTCTAGGATCAAGGGTTAATCGAAATCCCATTTTAAAATTCAGGCGAGTGCCGCCAAGTACTTTCAACCTCTGTTTCGCCTTCTGAGCTACTCTTATCGCTCCCTTTATATTTTTTACACGCCACGCTGCTTTTCCCAAAAAATGGAAATACTTTCGTTGATACCTAAAGTCAGGCAGCCCATAATCATTCCAATCCATTCCATTGTAGACGTAACAATTCGATCCGTACCTGCTTGCATGATCCCTTGAAACAAAGATCGTGTTTTCATCAAGCTCAACAGATTCATCAACATTTACCTGGCAATTGACAACGTATGGCTTTTTGATTCCTTCCTCAGGATTATATTCTAATTGAACGATTTCTATATCCTCAGGGATAAGATCGTTCAGATTTTTCCCTTTCTGAAAATAGATAACTTTTGCAAAGCTGCATTCAGATCCTTCATTTACCAAAAAAGTGACCTCATGACCCATCCCCGCCAACTCTTTGCCCAAATACCAAATAGCACGTTCAATGCCCCCATACTTTGTCGCTGGGATTACACTCTTCAACGCAATAAGAACTTTCATAGCAGTCTGTGAAATGTAGCTTTAACCGGCAAGAATACCAGAATTCTCTGAAACTACGGATTACATTTCAGATAATTCGACTTAACGGCACGTAATGAGGCTACGATAACATCAATTCTTACTCACTCCCGGCTCGCGCTTTAAGAACTCATCGTAGAGCAAAGTTTGGCGACTTACCATAGGTACCATCCAGCCATCAATAAACACGTATTTGATTTGTGTTTTTGTTTCCATGGGGTCGCCATCACAAACAATCAAAGTCGCGTTCTTGCCTTTCTCAACTGATCCAAGTTTGTCATTTACGCCAAAAATCTCAGCAGGCTCAATAGTGATGGCACGAAGTGCATCTTCTTTGCTCATACCATAAGCCGCAGCGAACCCAGCATGGTAAGGTAGGTTTCTCACGTTCTCGGTATCGGCAGTACGAATGGCAACTTTTACTCCAGCTTTCTTCATCAAACCTGGATTGGCATATACCTGATCGTATCGATCATAGTCGCGTGTAGGTATCGCTATCACCGGTCCGGTGATGACAGGAATTTTTGATTTCGCAATTTCGTCTGCCACTCTCCATCCTTCCGTCACTCCTGTGAGTACAACTTTCTTGATCTTTCGATCTGCAACCCATTTTAGCACAGCCTGAATATCTTTTGCAGCATTAACTTCAATCATCAACATTCTCTCACCTCGCACTACGGGAAGTAATGCTTCCATTTCAGGATAGTAGTCCAACCCTTTTCCTTTCGTTGCTGAATCGAGCTTATGATACTGGACAGCCTTATCCCAAACCTCGTCAAGCTTTTTCAGTGACTTCTCCGCAGCTTTTTTAATCTCTTCGTCACTTCTTCTATCAAAGAAACCACGCCTTCCTGTGTTGGGGAAATTCATCACTACTCCTTCGAAGCCTGCATACATTTGATCGGGAGTGTATCCAAACAAGTTGATTAATGCTGCTGTTCCAGGAAACAATCCTCCATCAGGCTTCGCAATGACAGTGGTAACACCGCTTACGCGTGTAACTGGTATTACTGCTGAATTGGGATTGACCGCAGTCAAAGCCTTCACTTGTGGCACCACCTCTCCCGCCTCATTAAAGTCCTGTGTTTTCTTATCGGAACCAACTTCAGACAAACCAACGGTAGTACCTCCATCGATCATACCCGGATAAATCTTCAGCCCACTGCAATTGATCACTTCTGCCTCGGCCGGAATAGCAACTGAAGTTCCTACCTCCACAATCTTACCGCCCTTCAGAATAACGGTTCCATTGGCAATGGTACCTTTTGTGATGGTCTCAATGGTCGCATTCGTTAATGCAAAAGTCCCGGTCTTACCTTTTGGGCTTTGCGCCTCTACCTGCCAAATCAATCCAACCACTATCGCAGTGATGGCTCCCAATATTATATGAAAACGATTCTTCATCTCTTGTTTACTTTTTTAGTCCTACCAGGTCATTGAACAAATACTCCACGTCCTGCAAACAATTGTCATGTCCTTTGTCGTATTGACCATGCAGTGTCACATCTATCTCCGCTTTCGGATCCGGCAACAGCCTCATGTCTCCTGGATCTTTCTCGCGATCAAATCTGACAATACCGTCCACGATTGAGTATTGTGGTACACCATAAATCGACAGCGGATGATTTTTGAATATGGCGATGTCTCCTTCCTTGCCTACTTCAATAGATCCTACTCTGTTTTCGATGCCTAGTTGTTTTGCCGGGTTGATAGTGATTAGTGATAGTGCTTCATCATCGCTAAGTCCTCCATACTTTTGGGTCTTACCCGCCTCGTGGTACAGATGGCGAATCAAGTCTGGTGAGTCTGAATTGATGGACGTGGTGACTCCATTACGCACCAAAATTGTGGCGTTGTATGCTGTTGAATAATATACCTCGAATTTGTATGCCCACCAGTCTGCAAAGACAGAGGCCATTGCACCATAGGCAGCTAACTCGGGAGCTACTTTGAATCCCTCGTTCACGTGCTGAAAAACTATTTTTTTGATTCCAAAATCCTTGCACACGTTCAGCATCATATAAATTTCATCTGCGCGATAACTGTGGCAGTGAATGATGATATTACCTTTCAAAATCTCGCCAAGTGTCTCCAGCCGATAGCTATACTCCGGTGGTGCTCCCCTGAATCCTTTTGCAGTCTTGCTCTTATTATACCTATCCCACCCCGTCATATACTCTTTTGCCTGAGAGAAGGCTTCGCGTATCACAAACTCTACGCCCATTCGAGTTTGCGGAAGCAGCCCATCGCGCGTGCCGTGGTTGGTTGGATTTTCACCGAGTGCAAACTTGATCGTGCGTGGCGCGCCTTGCATGATTAGTTCTTCAGGTAGAAATGTTCCATAGCGGTGTTTAATGGTTTGGCATTGCCCTCCAATAGAATTAGCCGAGCCATGCATGGCATGAGAAGTGGTACAACCTCCAGCTAGTGCTCTGTAAATAGAAACTTGCAGTGGGTCGATCGCATCACCTTGCCAAACTTCCGCAGTCACCTGGCTGGTTCCTTCATTGATTGACTCTAACGCGATGTGTGAGTGTGCGTCAATGATTCCCGGCATCACAAAAAGACCTGTCGCATCAACCTCTTTGGCACCGATAGGTGCCTTCAGTCCTTTTCCTATCTGACTGATTTTTCCATCGCGAATGAGCACGTCTGTATTTTCCAACGTGCCCTTCGTTACGGTAAGCACAGTTCCGTTTTTAATGAGCATGGTGCCCTTGTCCTGACCAAAACCCTGGAGTGTAAGGGCAAGCGTCAAAGCAAGTAGTACAGTTTGATATATCAATTTTGATTTCATAATAACTTTCGTTCTAACGTTCTATTTTGGATCCCGGGTTCCATTGAGTGGGAAGGTTCCGTACTGTCCTGCAGTCATACTTCCCTCGAGGGTGTCTCCACTTATGGTAACAGCAACATCTATCTTCAATGAATTGCCTCCAACATCTATGGTATAATTAAAGGACATATTATTCCCACTTACCACAATGTCTTTCACGTCTGTTTCCTTCCCGGAAAAGCTGTTCGTGATCGTTCCCGAGTAATTACCGTTTTCGTTTTTGATCACTAGCTTTCCATCGCCCTTCCCTTGTGGCGTCTCGGTTTGATAACTCCAGCTACCTTTAATATCTGCTTTTTTTCCGTTGTCAGTCTTTGGGCGATCCTCAACTGAAAAGAGCGTACCCTCCACCAACACATATTTCACTTTTGCCTTCGTGCTGAAGTATGGAGCATCTGAAATAATCAGATTGGCAATTTTTCCATTTTCAACGGTTCCCAATCGATCGGATAGTCCAAGCATTTGGGCAGGTGTGGTGGTCAAAGCCGCCAAAGCGGTTTCTTCCGGCAAGCCAGATGCAATCATTCGCATCAGGTTAGGTCGCACATCGGCTGGTTTTACAGAGTTTGCCGAAAAGCCGAATTCAATTCCCGCCTTTGCAAATTGAGCGGCTTGTGATGTGGAACTGGCGATTGCATCTTCTTTTCTTTTATCGAGAGCCTTTCTTTCATCTGATTTCTTCTCAGCGCTTTCGTCTTTTTTCATTTCGGCAGGCAGTTCCAATGAAAGCAACACTTTTGCTCCGGAGTTCTTTATCTTATTCACGATCGGCCATCCTTCCTTCAGGTCGCCCAGCATCACTTGAAGACCAAGGTCGCTCTTAAGTGACAACGCGCGCTGCGTCTCAAGCACTTTTTCCGACTTGAACAATACGGACTGTCTACGGTCGATTACCGGATAGAAAGTCTCCAGAACCCTATCGGTCTCTGGTCGTTCCAGTCCAGTCGGGTTCGAAGCATAAAGGGTTTGATAATTTTTTGTTTGAGCAGCCTGACGATATAGTTCTCGCCATTTTGCCATCACTCCCATTATAGTGGAAGGATACACTCCAGGAGTTCCAGACAACTCGGAATAAAGCGCAGAGTTTCCGCTGATTGTTACCCGATCCGCCTTTTCTCCCTTGAGGAGTACAACGGCTGCTTGGCCGGGTAGCATATTGCCATGAGGCACCACCTGCGAAACCGTAAATCCCTGCGCTCGCAGTGCGACAATGTTTGCATCAGAGGGATTGATAAAATCCCTTACGTCTACATGAGGAGTGATGCCGGCACGCTCAGGCGGAGGATTGCCTGGGTACTTGACTTTTTCTTTCTTATCTGAATTGCCAGGATTAACTCCAACATGAGAGTAACCATCAATAAACCCGGCATACACAAACATTGAGTCAGCCTTTATAATAATTGCATCGGCAGGAATATTGATACTTTTTCCCACTGCGGTAATCAGACCATTTTGAACTATGACAGTTCCATTTTCTATTTTTTGTCCTGGCGATGGAATTATTGTGGCCCCGGTGATGGCATAAGTATCGGACACAGGAGCCAGGTCCTGAGCCCACGATGCCAATGGAGCGATAACCGCCACAAGAACAAAACAAAAACGAATGGAGTATGCTAACATCGACCGCATAAATAGGTTTGAAATTACTTCGGGCGGTGAAGGTAATAATTTGAGGAAAAAATGAGCTCCGGCACTTACAGGAATGGTCAATGTCATCATTTGGCGGAAAGTACTCTTGATACGAGACAAAAACAGTCATTTTAGGGCTCTAACATAGATTCTTTATGCGATTCATTACAGTTTTTCAGCAGCTCACTTCAGTATGCTTGTTGCGGGTGCATCTAATTGTCAGTTTTGCGTGTATATCAGTGTAAATTGATTTGCAATGGCTACTTCAAGGTTTTCATGCTCTTTTCTACTCGCGTCAGTCATGATGTTCTCGGCTTATGCCCAGGATGATCAGGTCTTTGTTCAGCGGGACAACAGCAAAATTGTAATCCGGAACCGCACCGGTGTATCCAGTTTTGATGTCGAGACTCGTGGTAAAATCGAGCTTACCGATGACGACCGCGATGTTAAAAGCATGTCGTTGGATGGATACCTTGAAATCAAAAAGACCGTTTTTGGAAGCAGGCGTGTACTCTTGATTACCAACGAAGGCGGTACCTTAAAAAAGGAGTACTACGAGGGCAGAACTAAAATTGATTTCGAACCTGATGGTAAAGCGTGGCTTAGTGAAATATTGCCTGAGTTAGTACGTAGCACTACGATCGCAGCTGAGGGTCGTGTGGAGCGATTCTTTAAAAAAGGAGGGCCGAACGCTGTACTCAGTGAAATTGACAGGTTGGAGAGTAACCATGTGAAGGCGCATTATGCAAATCTGCTGATGAAGCGGCCTATCAATCAAAAAGACTATCCTCGGATTATTGACGAGCTGGCTTCAACGATTGACTCGAATCACTACCTGGCAGGATTCCTGAAAGATAATCTTGACAAGTTTATAAAATCAAAAGAAGCGCTGGAGGCAGCTTTTCGTGCAACCAGCAATATGGACTCTGATCACTACAGAACTGAAGTGATCAAACAAGGACTGGAAGCACAGCCTGTATCATTAGATGCCGTTAAGATTATCATGAAGTCAGCCGGTGAAATGGATTCTGATCACTACAAGACTGAAGTACTGTCCTCCCTGCTGCGTCAGGATAACCTCAACGATGAAGTCGTGCAAGAGATGATCATAACATCGCGCACTATCGATTCAGATTATTACCGAAGTGTGGTACTAAATAAAGCGCTCAATAAAGATGGCCTCTCAAACGCATCTTTTCAGCGTGCACTGGAGTCAATAAAAGACATCGATTCCGATCACTACAAGACTGAAGTGCTGAAGTCTCTCATGAGCAAGCCCATTCCTGTAGACTTACAGTTGACCTTAATTGATTTGACGGGGTCCATCGACTCAGATCACTATTGCACTTTAGTGCTTGAAGAAATGATGGAGAGACAAAAAATTGAAACGCAGGTGCTCAATCGTTTAATTTCCCGGGCCTCGTATTTGGATAGCGATCACTATTCTTCTATGGTGATGAAGGACGCGCTCTCCAGAAATGTGAATGAGGAAGGTATTATCAGCATTCTTCAAGCTGCGGAAAGAATAGACTCTGATCACTATTTGACCGAAGTGTTAACCGCTGCTGCTCCTAAAGTTCGCGATGGCAGCAGTGCTCTTAAGGATGCTTATCGTAGCGCAGCCCACCGAATCACCTCGGAGACCTATTATGGCCGGGCCATGCGTGCGCTTGATCCGAATTAATCTTTCAACTGCCGTACTTTTTTCAAGCTTAAATTGGTAGTTTAATGTTGTGCAACTCCACCGCAATTGGATTGTTCCTATGAAGAAGCATGCGATTCGGTTTGCCATCGTGTCAGTGCTCGGTATTTCAATCTTTGCATACCTCTACTACAGCGAAACTGGCACCCTACCATCTTTTGAAAATCATATTTCATTCTTTTTGTTGAGTATTCTTTTTTCAAATGGAGCCGCTGTTCTGATTCGTATGGTTGACAAACTGCTTGACAAGTTGATACACTGGCGTCAGCTTTTCTTCACCAGGTTCTTTGTTGGCTTCATTGTCACCGTAGTTACTGTCTCAATTGCAGTGGCACTAGGCGGTTATCTTTTGGTTACAATGATTTACAACCTGGAGCCGGTGGCTTACTACACGCAATGGCACGAAGAAATCTGGAAGTTGGGCATCCTCAATGTCATCATACTCTTCATTTACGAGGTTTTCTACGGCTGGTTTTACTCGTATCGCTATTTCGCCATTACCCAGGTCGACCAACTGCGATCGGAACGCTGGCAAATGGAACTTCAGTTTGAGTCGTTAAAAAGTCAGATTAGTCCGCATTACCTTTTCAATTGCCTTAACACTATATCATCTTTACTGTATAAGGATAGTCAAGTCGCTGAGGAATTTATCAGGCGAATGGCTGACACTTTTAAGTATGTGATGAATAACCAACAACGAAAGCTCGTAACCTTAGCAGAAGAGTTGGCATTTGTGAAGTCGTATTATTATCTCATGCAGGTTCGCTACCAGGAGCATCTAAAAATTGACATCAATATTCCTTCACGACTTCTTAGCAGTTGGGTACCTCCATTGGCAATTCAGATGTTAATTGAAAATGCCGTTAAGCACAATGAGGTTTCAAAAGCTCATCCCCTATTCATTTACATCTCCGCACAAGACAACACGTTGATCAATGTGAGCAGCACAAAAACGGTCGCTACCCCTAATGCTCAGAGTCTTCAGGTGGGGTTGGCCAATATCAAAAATCGATACAAGTTTTTCACAAAAGAGAAGATAATGGTGAAGGACAACGACAAGTTTGTCGTACAGCTTCCGGTTATCAAAGCGGAGTCTGCCCTTGAAGGATCACCCTCGCAACCTGTTCTTGCCTGATGCAGAGATATTTTATTCATAATGCTTTTTTCAGGCTGGGATCAGGGCTGGTCTTCGGTGTGTTGGTCTATTTGTTGATTATTCTAATCAACAATACTGTAGAGCAGGTAAACGAACTCTTCAACAATCAGGAACTTTATGTATGTATTGTACTAGGATACATATCCTTTGAATCTATGCGTTTGGTTATCATTTTAATGAACAAACGCTTGAACAAAGAAATCAAGATTCAAGTACAGGCCTTCTATCAAATTATTCTCACTCTTCTTGTGTCACTTACCCTTGTTGGCATGGCCATTTCGTTTTACTTCGAGACGGTAATTGGATTTAGCATTGGCTCATCAGAGCTTAATCTCTTCCTTCTGATCTATGGCGCTGGTGGCTTACTTTACAATACCCTCTACTTTAGCCAAGTGTATTTATTCAGAGAAAACAAGATCAAGATTGAAGAAGAAAGAGTATTGCGCGAAAATCTGGAATCAGAGTTTATGTCATTTAAAAATGACGTCAACCCAAGTCTTCTATACGAAAGTTTGGAAAGTCTAATTTTAACGATGCATAAGAACGCGGATCAGGCCGATGAGTTCATTGACAATCTTGCTGGCATATATCGGTATAGCATAGTAAACAGAAACAAAGAACTTATCGATCTTGATGAAGAATTGCGAGCGACTAACTACCTGCTTGCCATTCAAAACATAAAGTACGGAAATCAAATCAGGCTCGAAACATCTTTGTCGGGACAAGACATACATCTCATTCCTGGCTCTCTAATAGTCTCAATCGACAACATTGTTCGAAATACTCTGATATCAAAGGAAGTCCCCTTGCGACTGCGATTGGAGATGGAGGACGACTATCTTGTGTTGAGTCATTTAATTAATGATCGACTTCTTATTTATGAGGACAGTCAACGCTCTTTTGAACGATTGCAGCGATCCTATTCGTTTTTCAGTGAGAAACCATTTGTTCAGGTAAAAGCAAATAAAGAAAACTATATTAAATTCCCGATCGTAAGAGTGGTTGCAGAGCAGCCGATAGATGTAAACGCATGAATTCTACCCTCTCGTTAAATGTACTGATTGTCGAAGATGAGACGCCTGCTGCTGATAAGCTGGAGCGCTATCTTAAGAAGTACAGCGAGGGTATTCAGGTTCTTCAGCGGATAGACTCAGTCAAAGAATCAGTGCAATGGCTACGCGACCACCAAGCCGAGGTGGACCTCATTTTTATGGATGTGCAATTAAAGGATGGGATTAGCTTCAGCATTTTTCAGGAAATAAAAATCGAGAAGCCGATTATTTTCATCACTGCTTATAACGAATTTGCACTTGACGCATTCAAAGTAAACAGTATCGACTACCTGCTCAAACCGATCACTTTTACCGATTTGTCGGTCAGTCTAAAAAAAATGGAGTCACTAAGTTCTCAACTTCGATGGGACGAGGAGAAGAACAAAACGATTACACAAAACCTGTCGGGATCGCCTGCCAAAAGCTACAAGAATCGCTTCATGGTGAAACTCGGAGAACATATTCGATCCATTACGTCTGATGAGATCAGTTTCTTTTTTGCGGACGGCCGGGACGTTTATCTGATCACCAATCAGCTAAGGAAATTCATCATTGACTACACGCTTGAGGGCCTGGATGAGATTCTGGATCCCAGGCAATACTATCGCGTTAATCGCTCCTATATCGTTAACATCTCTTCTATTCAAGACGTGGTGGTGTATTCTAACAGTCGCCTTAAGATCACTCCGAACATCAAATGGGAGAAGGAAATAATTGTTAGTCGCGACAAAGTGAACGACTTCAAACAATGGTTTGACGGAGAACACTAATCTCCATCAAACCAAAATTTCTATCAGAATCCGCAATAGTCAGGGCCGATGTCTCCAATAGGCTGACCAGGAGGAGGATCAAGCAATTCGTCTTGTTTGAATGATGATGGATTTTTTTCAAACCTATCAATCATTGACAGTGCGTGCATGTAGTGTGCCTTCCAATCTTCATCTGACGTAGTCTTCAGTTTCGCGGTCAGCCATGTTTTCAATTTATCAATTTCATAAGAGGTGATAGCGTTCACTTGCACGGGAGCATCTTCATGTGCGGCAAGTACGAGTAAGTTTGTCAACAAGGCATTGTTCACCGTGATCTGAACAGCACCTTCATATCCACTTCTAGGATTTGCCTTAAATGTGTAGCTGATTGCCTTGTCGATGACGCTTTCCAAACTTGGCAGTCTCGCATCACGCGCGTGGTATTCTACCAAACGAGCTGCCCTGGTAGGATGAAGCAGCAAAGCAAAACTCATATTTGCAGCACTCTCAGCTGCCGATAGTGGATCAAAAGTCAATTCCGTCCTGATTGTGATTACTTCACGATGGCGACTAAACCCAAGGGGTCGAGGAGGAATGATTTTAATCAAGCTCTCGGGCAGCGCCAGCGTAGAGGGATCAACTGTCTTTAACAATGCCTCTATCGCCTTGATTTGTTGAGCAGGTGGAATCAGCTCAGTTACGGGTTGTCCATCGCCACGAAGCGCATATCGATAATTTAATCCACCAATTACTTTAGCTGTAGCCTCTGCCTGATACCTGTGGAAAAAATACATGGGAACCAGTACTTCCTCCAACATCGCCATCGGTGTATGCATTTTGATATTTCGCTCACCGAAATTTTTTAAAACAATTGCACGCACATCCAACATCCTGATCAACTCATCAGACACATCTGCACCGTTGTCCCACAAGTGAGTGAGTGGATGAGCACTCCCGAGCGGGCGAGCATCCTGATCTGAAAGAAACGTCAGGCCATTTTTCAGAGAATTCTGAATGATGTCATTCAGCACTTTATCTTCATCTGTGCCATCGAGGAAGTCTTGATACCCATAGGCAATTGCAACTTTGTCAAATGCTCCAATCTTGGTGTCATACGCATCTGACAAGTCAACTTTTCCATCTGTCAGCTTTACGAGAGGATGTGGATAGTCCATCACTGAGGCACGGCCCTCCGCGCTGGAGGAATAAGAGTGTGCCAAACCAATAGTGTGACCTACTTCATGCGCTGAAAGTTGGCGAAGTCGCGCCACAGCCATTTGCTCCATTTCCTTTGAAACAGGTTTGCCTTCCTCATAAGGGGCAAGAAGTCCCTCCGCAATCAGGTAGTCCTGACGAACGCGCAGTGATCCTAGTGACACCTGTCCTTTGATGATCTCACCAGTACGAGGGTCTGTTACAGTAGAACCATAAGACCAACCGCGGGTTGAGCGATGAATCCACTGAATAAGGTTGTAGCGGATGTCCATCGGATCTGCATCGTCTGGAAGCATTTTTACCTGAAACGCATCTTTGTAGCCCGCTACCTCGAAAGCCTGATTCCACCACCGGGCGCCATCAAGCAACGCTGATCTCACTGGCTCGGGCACTCCTGGATCTAAATAATATACAATTGGTTCGACTGCTTCACTCACAGCTGCTGAAGGATCCTTCTTCTCCAGTCTGTGACGTGTTATGAATTGCTTTTCAAGCGGCTCCCCTATTGGCGAGGCGTAGTCGTAATAAGACATTTCGAAGTATCCGGCTCTAGGATCAAACTTTCTTGGTTTGTAGTTGTTGTCTGGTAGTTTGATGAATGAGTGATGTTGGCGAACAGTCACTTCATTAGGCGTGGGAGTAACACTTCTTATTAATGCACCTGTGGCCTGGCCCGAGAAAGTAAGGGTTGCTTCAAACTCAGAGTTCTCTGGGAAATTTTTAATCCTTGGCTGATAAAGGGCCGAACGATTTTTGTCCAGAGAATAACTTCCCTGGTTCATTCTCTTCAGCGTACCAATCACATCATGTGCATCGCGAAGGAAGAAATCGGTGATGTCAACAAGTGCGCGACCAGACTCTTCAGCTTCAATCATAAAACCTCCCAATACAGATTGCGCAAAGGCTTGTTCTACTGCTCTTCGCTCCATGGCGTTGTCACTAACTGCTCTGTATTTATAGTTGGGTTGAGTGAGTAATACTTTGGGGCCTCTTCTTTCGAATTTTACAATTCGTTCATTGCCAAGCTGGCCTCTGTCAAGCCCGATGTCATTAGAACCAACACCAGCCGATAAAGAATTGACATAAAGAAATTCTGTATCCCATTCATCGATAACAAGGTGAATTTTATCCTGCTTCTCATCGTAATAGTATTCGAAGTAGCCTTCCAGCTTCTTCATACCTGCTGTTTTCGCGGCTATCGGTGATTGTGCAACAGTAGGTTGAGTGGCTTGCTCTTGCTTCCTGCGTTGCGCTGAAACCAAAATGCTTTGAGCTAAGAAAAGGGAAAGAAGTAGTAACGTTTTAGTCTTCATATTTAGAATGTAATGAAGCTAAAACTATAAATTATTCCACCTATTCAAAAACCAAAAGTCGCCCAGCCCTACCCATATCAAGGGGACGGCATAATGTGACGACTAAAGGACGAAATCCGTTTTAAATCAGCTTATCCTGGTTGGCTTTAGCAATTGCCTCGGACTTGCTTCGCACCTGCAACTTGGAGTATATATTTTTTATGTGGGTCTTCGAAGTCTCTTTTGAGATAAACAGCTCCTCGGAAATCTGGGTGTACGTTTTGCCTTCGGCAATAAGTTGCAATATTTCCGTTTCGCGCTTGGTGAGTGGGGTGTTCGGATTCAAGTGGAAATTGTCAATCACCATTCTTGCAATCTTGCTACTCATGGGTGCACCACCTTTGGTAATCTCTTCCAAAGCTGTCAACAGCTCCATGTAGTTTGCGCTTTTCGTGATATATCCCGATGCACCAGACTTCAAGGCTTCATACACCATCTCGCTGTCTTCATAGACAGTAACCATGATAATGTCGCTGTTTGGACTTTTTTCCTTGATGATTTTTGTTCCCTGAATGCCGTTCATGCCGCCTGGCAATTCAACGTCCATGAGCACAATATCAGGTTTATCTGTGTGAAGGTGTTTAATTGCATCTTCGCAATGGCCGTATGAGTTTACAACTGTAAACTTTTGAGAACTGTCGACAATCATCGCAAAACTGCTTCTAATCTCCGGATCATCTTCGATAATCAGGACGCGTTTTTTAGGTTCAGAGCTCATATCTTCTCTTTATATATGTGAATAGGTAGTATTAGGCTTATTTCTGTACCCGCACCGGAACGGCTTTGAATATACAGAATACCCCCAATTCTTTCCGCCCGCGTTCGCATATTTTTTAGGCCGTTCATCTTCGCAAGTTCATCTTTGCTAAACCCTTTTCCATCGTCAACCAATTTCATTTCATAAGAGTCATCCACTTGCTTGAGTGTAAATGTAACATTTTTTGCACCCGAGTGATTGAAGGCATTGGTCATCGCCTCTTTGAAAATGAGGTTTGCCTCCCTGCTAAATCCATAAGGAATTTTCACAGGATGAGTAACATGATTAAACGCCCTGTACATCATTCCTTTCTCTTCAAAGAGCTTTTCTCCAAAATCTCTGATATGCAAAAATAACTTTGAAAGCTCATCATTTCCTGGGTCAATGCTCCAAATGAAATCTCGGGCTCCTGTATACAAATACTTTGCCGATTCCTCCACCTTATCATACAGAGCTACTGCATTTCCGTTCTTATTCAGCTTCATCAAACTCACATAGTTAATGATCCTGGTTAGCTGATTTCCCATCTCATCGTGGAAGTCACGGGCTATCTCCTTCCGTAGGCTCTCTTGCTCCTGCTGCCGTATTCTTTCCACCTCCATCATCTTATTAATCTTCTTTCTTACTCGAAGGTAAAAGATCAATACGATGAGTCCCCCTAAAAGAATAATCATGACGATTTGGAACCATGCGGTCTGATAAAACGGAGCCTTGACCGTGAAGGCATATTTTAAAGGCGTTTTGTCCCAACTCCCCTTGTTGTCGGTGGCCACCAGATTAAAGACATAGTCGCCAGGCGGAAGATTGCTATAAGTCGCTGAACCTATGGCCGAAGGTTGCGACCATGTTTTGTCAAAATTTTCGAGATAGTATTTAAACCGGACTGACTTCGGATAACGTTTGTCAACACGATTGAATTGAAAGGTGATGTGATTTCGGTCTGCCGGAATTTGAGGCCGATAGGGAAGACGAAAAAATCCAGACAAACTATCAGCATAGTCTCTACTGGAGTACTGACCATAAAATATTTCTATGTCGCGAAGGTGCAGATCGAATGAATGCCAACCCTCCCGAGGAAGATCGTTGTATTGGTATACACCGTCAATCAGACCAAAATATTTATCACCATTGATAAAGAACGCGTTTCTATTTGTCTCAACGCCCTGAAGGCCATTCTCATGTCCGTAGTGAAGATTTTGTTCAATTTCAAAATGGTTATTGAGTTTGAGTTTTGTAATGCCTTGCTCAGTACCCACCCAAATGTAATCATCAGAGTCAGCCGCAACGAAATAGATAAAGTCTGAAGGCAGCCCGTTTTGTGAAGAGATAATTTTTCTCTTAAAACTCACAGGATCAAGAAACATGATTCCTCCACCACCAGAACCAAGCATGAGCAGCGAATCCCTGTAAATATTTATCGAGTTTAAAATCGTACTGGAAAATTCAGGCAACGGAATCTTACGAATAACACTATCATTACGAATCACCGATAATCCAAACTCGCTGGCAACGAACACCGACTTCAGTTGTTTGAAATACTTGAGCGCAGTTACATTACGACTGTATAATCCTTCCTCTGACGAGAAATTGTGGAACTCCCTTCCATCAAAATAACCAGCGCCATTTGAACGTGTGCCATACCAAACATTGCCCTCGTCATCAATATCCAGGTTGTTAATGTAGGTACTAGGTATGCCATCCTCACGAGTGAACCAGTTGAAGCGATCTTGCCTCGCATTGTATCGACCAAGTCCATTGTATGACGCAACCCAGAGTTCACCATTTCGATCTTCCCTGATATCATTGATTTCCGTGTTAATATCATAGTGACTCACCACCTCATCTTTTTCACGCCATATCCCACGATTTTGCGTTCCAATCCAAAATGAGCCATCGCGTCCTTTTTCCATGGATAATACCGAACCTATTTTGTCAAAGGCAAGAATGTCAAAATCCTGAACGTAGTATTTAAACAATCCGGAACCTGTCGTGCCAATCCAGGTGTTGCCTTCCGAGTCGGGAAGTATCTGATTGATGTTTACATCGCGCATGATGGTATCGATGCGATGCTTGTTCCGCGTTTTTCGTTCCATCAAAAGATTATTCCCACTTCTGGTCCAGTACACATTATTAACGCTATCATACTGAATAATTGCATTTTCAATATCCATCACTCTTTTGACAAATCGTTTTTGTCTGGTGTCAATTGAAAAGTATCCTTTTTCTGTATTGATCCAAACCTCGTGTTGGTAGTTGAAAATAGATAGGGCAAAATCAAAATAACCGGAATGATTGAGCGTGTATTCACCTTTTTCCGACTTGATCATGAAACTACTGTCGTTGAGATACAGACATATCTCACGGCCAGGCATCAGATGGGTGTAAAGAATTAGTCGGTCTTCTTTTACCGGCTTGTTCCAATAGCAGATAGAGTCGTTGAATATTTTGCCAAGAGCGCGTTGGCTATTGACAAAAAACACAGAATCGCCAACTTCGAAAACACGCCTGATGCTGAGTTTGGAATGTGCTCCTTCAGGAATAAATTTTTTGAAGTCAACACCATTATAACGAGTAATTCCAATTGGATTTATAATCCAAAGATTTTGCCTGGCGTCAAGCTTCAGGTACTGAACAATGTTACTGGATAAACCATCGCGGGTGGTAAAGACCTTGAAGTCGTTACCATCAAAACGGGCAAGTCCACCACCGTTGGTTCCTATCCAAAGGTAGCCATCCTTGTCCTCCACCATCATGTTCACTTGAGATTGCGGAAGGCCATCCACCGCTGTGAATTGCCTCAATGAATATTGCTGCGCCCACAGCGATGGGATGGATACCGCACCTGAAAAGAAAACGACAAAAACCAACCGCCACATTAGCCTCTCGAAAGTAGTTTTATTTGCAATAACCATTGTACCGCAATTTACGTCAATATGATGGGGTGATCGAAAAATGACTCTAATTAGGTGATATTGGTGAATGCGTTTCCAATGCCACTTGAATTGGTAAAATTAGGCTGATTTTCGTGCAACCTGAAAAATGCAATTGATGTCATAGCTAAATAATTAAACCTGCTGCCATGATCAAAAACTACTTCCTCACCACACTCAGAAATCTTCAAAAACACTTTTCTTATTCCCTCATTAACATCTTCGGCCTCGGCTTAGGCATTGCAATTAGCTTATTGCTGGCGCTTTGGATAAGGCATGAAGTCAGCTTCGATCGTTTTCATACAAACGCGGATAGAATTTTCAGGGTTTCAATGAACATGAGCTTTGGCGGTCGATCTGCACAAATGTCTGTTTCTCCAACGGCATTGCTACCGGCTTTGCAAAAGAATTTTGCTGAGGTCGAAACTGGTGTGAGGATTTACAACCCGGCTTCTTTTAATCCCTTTATCGTAAAGAAAGATGACAACTTCTTTCAAGAAGGTAAATTCTACTTTGCCGATAGCACCTTCTTTGATGTTTTCTCTTATCCCCTGGTAAAAGGTAATCCTAAAACTGTTCTCACTCAACCCAGGTCAGTAGTGCTGACAGAGAGCATGGCGAAAAAATATTTTGGAAATGAGGATCCAGTGGGGCAAACTCTTCTCATTAATGGCCAAAATGATTATACCGTTACAGGCATAGTACAGGATGCAGGAAACAACTCATACCTTCAATTTGACTTTATAGGTTCATTCTCCTCTCTTCGACAAGCGCAGGAAGATGGCGTGTGGTGGTCGGCCAATTACCTGACCTATGTGTTACTTACACCGGGAGCCGACTTATCCTCACTCGAAGAAAAGACAAACGCATTGTCAATGGCCGCCATCGGTGATCAAATGTCCGGGCCAGGTGATTACGTAAAATATCAATGGACAAAAATGCCCGACATCCATCTTTATTCAACCGCACAGAATGAGATGGAAAATGTTGGTAGCATTCAATATGTGTATCTGTTCTCGGGCATTGCCCTGATTATCCTGGTGATTGCCTGTATCAACTACGTAAACCTGGCAACTGCCCGTGCATCGTACAGAGCTAAAGAAGTGGGCGTAAGAAAAGTTGTAGGTGCCTCAAAGAAGCAGTTGATGGCGCAGTTTGTTGGGGAGTCGGTGGTGATTACATTTTTTTCGTTGGTGCTTGCCCTCCTTTTAGTGCAACTGATGCTCCCGTTATTTAACGAGTTGACCGGTAAAACTTTTAGTCACACAGCCTTCTTCGATCCCACATTCCTCCTGGGCATTATGATCACAGCTGTCTTCATCGCAATTGTATCCGGTGCCTATCCGGCTTTGGCAATTACCGCTTTCAAACCTGTAAGCATTCTCAAAGGAAACTTTCGCACCTCGGCAAAGGGAATTTGGCTGAGAAAGACTTTGGTTGTGTTTCAATTTTGCGTAACACTGGTGCTTACCATCAGCACGATTGCAATCCTTAAACAGTTGTCATTTATTCAAAGTAAAAATCTCGGCTATGATCGTGAGAATGCTATTGTGATTCCTCTCGACAGAAAAACACAGGATGTATACTCTTCATTAAAATCAGAGTTTTTGAGAACGGGGAAAGTGAGTTCAATTGGCAGAGCTACTGAGTCTCCGGTAGAAATCCGCGGTGGATATAGTCTGGAGGTTCAGGATTCTTCGGATCCATCTCTCTCGGTCGTGGCGGTTTCAGCCGATGATGGATTCGTTTCTTCGTTAGGAATGGAGATTGTGTCAGGCAGAGATTTTAATGAAAATGATATTGAACGCTTTCTTGCAGACACTACCTATGCGTTTCTGGTAAACGAGTCTGTATTGAAGAGTTTGTTTCTCACAGGAGAAGAGGCCGTTGGCAAGAAAGTAGAATTGAACGGGCGTAAGGGTGAAATCGTTGGCGTTCTAAAAGATTTTCACTTTGCCTCGCTTCACATGCCTATTGGCCCGCTTGTAATTTTCAGCGGAGCTAACGAATATAACTTTGCTATTGCGAAGCTGGCATCAGGATCGATCAGCGAAACACTCGAACAGCTTAAGACGGTAAGCAACACGGTCGCGCCACACCGGCCTTTCACTTACGAATTCATCGATCAACAATTTGATGCACTCTATCGTAGCGAGCAGAGAATGAGTAAACTATTTGGCGTTTTTGCTACGCTGGCAATTGTTATCGCATGTCTTGGCTTATTAGGTCTGGTATCATTCTCTGCTACACAAAAGACAAAAGAGATTGGCATACGTAAGGTGATGGGTGCTTCCGCAGGAAATATTGTTTTATTGATCACCAACGAATACACGCGTCTGATCATCATCGCAATTTTTATTGCCATCCCATTGTCGATTTATGGTATCAATACGCTACTGTCTAGCTTCGCTTATAAAACTGAAATAGGAATTCCTTTATTTGTTGGCGCGGTAATTGGTTGTATCTTGATTGCTTTCCTGACTGCAAGTTATCAGGCAATAAAAGCAGCTATGATCAACCCTACTGAGACACTGAGGAATGAATGAAAAAATTATATTGACGATTATTATTTTTTGGTTGACGTTCTCAGCCAATACATGTATTTCACAAGACGTTCAGTACTACTATAACAAAGCAAAAGAAGCCCACGAGAGTAATGATCTGGTGGGCTTTTACAATAGTATCAAAGAGGCCAACAAGCTTCATCCCTATCACCAGATCATTCAATATCAGCTTGGGATCGCTGCCGCTCTGAATGATCATGCAGACGAGGCAATCGATGCCCTTTCGAAAGCAATACACACCACCGCCACGCTCGATCTTTCCAATCCAGAGCTAAAGGGCCTTGAGAGGGAGCAGAAATTCAAGGAACTGTTGGCGACACAACAGGAACTGCAAAGACCCGTCTTGCAATCCGACACTGCCTTTACGATTAAAGAACGTGATGCGCACATTGAATCTGTAGTTTATGATCCGAAAACCAAAAACTTCTATTTGGGAAGTATTCATAAAAGAAAAATACTTGTCAGGAATTCAAATGGAGAAGTGAGGGATTTCGTCAAATCGGGCGAGTACGGTATCATGTCCGTCTTCGGATTGAGAATTGACAGCAGAAAGAGAATTCTTTGGGCCTGTGCCAGTCCGATACCCGAGATGGAGAATTACGACTCAACACTTCAATCGGCTGTTTACCGATTCGACCTTTCCAGTGGAAAGCTGCTAGGTAAGTACAGCTTAACCAATCCAACGAATTCAGTTTTTGGAGATCTCACGCTGGATAGCAAGGGAAATGTTTATGTAAGCGATGGAGTAACCAACACTATATATATAGTAAATGAGAAGAAAGAAATATTGGAACCTTATTACACCTCAGACGAGTTTTGGAATCTTCAGGGGATTACCTTTTCATCGGATGATAAGCTTCTTTTTATCTCAGACTACATTAAAGGTCCATATCGCCTCGATTGCCACTCTAAAACTTTGATGAAATTAGAATCAAATTCACCTCAATCTTTGAAAGGGATAGATGGGCTGCTTTTCTACAACAATAGTTTGATTGCTATTCAAAATGGCGTCACTCCTTTTCGCTCAACGATGTATTTCCTAAATACTGAACTCAATAAGATTACACAAGCTTCGATTATTGACAGAGACCATCCGGCATTTCACGAACCCACTATCGGCTGTCTTGACGGCTCTGATTTTTACTATGTGGCCACCAGTCAGTGGGGAGCATATGACGAAAACCATCAGCTCAGAACCGAGACGCTCAAGGACATTGTCATCCTACATCGAAACATTGGCAATTAGCAGGATTCACAACGCAGTAATACTGTGACTTTCGAGACCGAATTGCGTTATTAGGGGAGAATATCTCCTTATGTCGGAAGATGAAATACGACAGGAAGAGGCCGTCATCAGTGAGGCCAAGAAAGATCCCAAAGCATTTGGTGTTTTGTATGAAAAGTACTTCGACAAAATATACTTCTATCTGCTTCGACAAACCGATGAGGAGGAACTTGCTGGTGACCTGTGTGCCCAAACCTTCGTAAACGCGCTAAATAATTTGAAGCGTTATGAACTGCGAGGTGTGCCCTTTTCCGCATGGCTGTATAAAATTGCAAGCAACGAAGTCAACAAACACTTTAGAAAAAATAAGGGCAAGAAAGTTTTCAGCATTGAGGAAGTCAGAATAAAGGAATTGGTTGCTCAAAGCGATGATAGCTGGGATGAGGAGTTGATTCAAAGGTTGATTGAGTTTATGAAAGATCTGCCTCTCGATATGCTTCAGGTGTTGGAACTGAGATTTTATGAAGACCGTGATTTCAAAGAGATCGCCTACATTCTCGACATAACGGAGAGTGGAGCCAAGATGCGAACGTACAGAGCACTAGATAAATTGAGGAAGAATTTTAAGCTTAAGGTAAAATACGATGGGTAGAAACGAGATCCGTCTACGAAGGCAACGCATCACAGCAAGAGGTATCGATCGATTTCGAAACTACAATTCCGTTTTGGAGCGTTATGAACAAACTCAGCGACTGAAAAAAATAATGAGGGTATTTGGATTCTTTGTTGTAATCCTGATTGTAATCATGATGATTATTTTCCTTTCCAGGTGGGAAGAGAGAAGCGAGAAATCCAATTCGCAAGGGATGAGGGTAACTTCGTTCGCTGTTACAGAGACTTGAAGCCCTGTTTTTAAATAGTGTGCACCCACCCAACCTCCTCTGTAATTTCTCAGCCTCGCCAGAAGGATTATTACCATTAGGTTAAAAAATTAGGCATATTGATGAGCAATAAAGACTCGGCTCATCAATGACTACAACTCAGGAAGGCGAACACAGCATCACCCGATGGTTAAAAAACTCAAGCGGATTCACTTTTGCCTTCTACACCTCTGCGCTGGCATTCCTGACTTATGCCTGTATTTTTTCCGTTAGAAAAACTTTCGGTGCGGGTATCTATTCTGATTTCACTTTCCTCGGAGGTGACTACAAAATATGGATGGTCATTTCGCAGGCGGTCGGCTACATGATTTCCAAGTTCATCGGCATCAAGGTTGTTTCAGAATCGGGGAGCGACAACAGAGGCAGAGGGATATTCATGGCGCTAACATTTTCGATGTTCGCATGGTTAGGCTTTGGATTGGTGCCTCCACCTTACAATCTCGTATTTATGTTTCTCAATGGACTGCCACTGGGAATGGTGTGGGGGCTGATGTTTGGATACCTGGAGGGAAGAAAATTTACCGAAGTATTGGGAGCAAGTTTATCAGTGAGTTTCATTTTTGCTTCGGGCTTTGCAAAAACAGTCGCCACGTTTGTGATGGTAGATTGGGGAATTACGGAAATGTGGATGCCATTCGTATCCTCTTTGATATTCTATATTCCAATGTTGCTGTTCCTCTGGCTCCTTGACAAGATTCCGCCACCGAGCGAGGAGGACGAAAGATTGCGAACAAAGAGACTACCGATGATGGGAAAGGACAGGGTGAAGTTTGCGCTCACTTTTGCACCAGGTCTTGTATTATTGGTCCTCACGTACATGATGCTTACTATTTTCCGTGACCTGCGCGATAACTTTGCTGCGGACATTTGGGTGGAGTTAGGATACGGAGGACAACCTTCAATATTTACGGCCACGGAGCTACCGGTTACTATTGTCGTTCTGGTCGTAATCGGCAGTCTGATGGTGATCAAAAACAACTACAAAGCGATGATGATTAATCATCTCATCGTTTTGTTTGGGATGATCCTCGTAGGTGTTGGAACGTTTGCCTTTGAACGAGAATGGATTGGTGCTCCTACCTGGATGATTCTTGTAGGGATGGGCTTGTATTTTGGCTACATCCAGTTCAACAGCATTTTCTTCGATCGAATCATTGCGGCTTTCAAATATGTGAGCACCGTGGGGTTCCTCATTTACCTGGCTGACTCAGTTGGATACGTTGGAAGCCTGAGTGTATTGATCTATAAGTCATTTGGACAAAAAAGCATGAGCTGGTTGAACTTCTTTATGTCAACGGGTTATGTTATCTCTGTGCTTGGAAGTGGGTTGATTATTCTTTCTCTTTTCTACTTCAGGAAGAAGTTCGATAGCTGGACAGTATAAACTTGATGAGATACTTTTAGATCTGCATGAGCTCTAGTCACAAAGACAAAAAAAATCCCAACCTCGCGGTCGGGATTCTTCTTTCGTGAGCCTGCAGGGATTCAAACCCCGAGTCTTCTGATCCGTAGTCAGATGCTTTATTCAGTTAAGCTACAGGCCCTCAACAAAATCAACCACTATTTGTGATTGAGTGGGCAAATTTAAATCAAAAAGTCTACTAACCAAAGAGCTCAAAAAATCACCTCTATAAGCCAAGCGATTTAATAAAATCCCTTCCTTGACCTGTTTTCAAAAACTTCTCCCGCGCAATTGCCTCTTCTCTTGTTGGAAATTTTTCCGTGTACACAATTTTCCAAGGCCTGAATCCCTTTGTTGATTTTACCTTTCCTGCATTATGCTCAAGCAGTCTTCTTTCAGGAATTTCACTCATTCCCTTATATAGTCGATTCGTTCTTTGACTTTTTATTATGTATATGAAGTACAGAAAGGTTAAGGTCAGTGTTGTGTGGATTCAAACCCCGAGTCTTCCCTACCTGCGGCAGGCAGGTGATCCGTAGTCAGATGCTTTATTCAGTTAAGCTACAGGCCCTTGCTCACCCCAGGTGTGTGACCCCGAGGCTATGGGATCGCAAATGTAAAAGAATAAAATCTTTCAGCCAAAGAACGTTTTGGCGGGTGTACCCAAATCCCCTATTTTTGAGGCTTTTATAATTTGACAGGACTATGATTCGAAGCGTTGCAGCTGTGTTTTTATCGATTGGAGTTTGCCTTTCAGTTTTCGGACAAGAGACCACAACCAAAAAAGTAACTCGCATCAACTTACCTGGCTCTTTTTTAGTTGACATCGGAGTAAATCGCGGTCTAAGCGCACCCAGAGATTTTGATACTGGCTTTTGGGGATCGCGCACCCTCAACCTATACTATCAATATCCCATACGGATTGCCCATTCCAATTTTAGCCTCGTACCCGGTATGGGTCTCGGTCTTGAGCGCTTCAAAATGACAAATAACTACACATTGAGCTCAAAGCCTGGAGCAGATGGCACCTATGGACTTGTACTCGCTGATACCTCTATATTATATCCTGGCACCAAGAAGTCGATGATCGTAGCCAACTATTTTGACATCCCGGTCGAATTACGATTTGATTCGCGACCGGATGATATTTCAAGAAGTTTTAATCTCGCTGTAGGAGGAAGGTTTGGTGTGTTGCTTGATTCGTTTACGAAAATAAAATACAAGCAAGATGGTGAAACCAAGATCGTGAAAGACAAACAAAATCATGGACTGAATGACATCCGCTACGGACTCTACACACGCATCGGCATCGGGGGATTCAACTGGTTCTTCATGTATAACTCGTCCAGTCTCTTCAAAAAGGATGAAGGCCCTAACAAGACCGTGATGAACACCTTTACTGCAGGTATTTCAATCAACGGTTTCTAAAAATTATTTTCCCTGAAAAGCTGGTTTGCGTTTTTCGAGAAACGCAGCAACGCCCTCTTTGTAGTCAGCTGAACTTCCGGCTATCTCCTGACAGTACGCTTCGTAGTCGAGCATCTCTTCAAGAGAAGAGGAAGTAGAGCGATTCAACATTTTTTTGATAAGACCGATTGCCTTGGTTGGTGCACCCGCATAATAACCAGCATACTCAGCAACAACAGCATCAAGTTGATCGGCAGGCACGGCCTTGTTTACCAAGCCCAAAGCTTCAGCCTCTTTTCCTTTAATGCGACTACCCATCGTACACATTTCAAACGCTTTGGCTCTTCCAACTATTCTTGGTAAAAAATAGGATGAACCAGAATCAGGAACGAGTCCGATGTTGATAAAGACTTCAATCAAAGTTGCCTCTTCTGCCGCAATGATAAGATCACAAGCAAGGGCAATGGAACAACCAGCACCCGCTGCCACGCCATTGAGTCGGCAAATGATTGGCTTTGGAAGCGACTGCATTTGCGTGATCAGAGGATTATATCTCTTATGCAGTGACTGTAGAAATGATCTCTTCTCCGATCCGGACACAGCCTTTAAATCTTGCCCCGAGCAAAATGCCTTCCCCTCTCCTGTCAACACTACTACTCTCGCCTCCGTGTCGCGTGCTACCTGCTTAAATGCATCCTGCAATTCGTAAGTGATCGCATCATTCAAAGCATTGTAAACTTCTGGCCTGTTGAGCGTGATGGTAGCAATGCCATTACTGAGTTCGTACTTGATAAACTTAAAATCCATAGTCAGGTATTTTTAGAATAGTATGATCATACCAAAGAATCCAATAACGAATCCACTGATGCTTCCCACAAGAATTTCTCTGGGTGTATGTGCATTAAGCGACAACCTTGCCGACATCACCAATCCAGCACAAAGGATAACCAGAACAGTTGGAATAAGCAGGGTGTTCTCTTCAGACACTTTATTCATGGGTAGCATCATGCCGATGGCTCCCCACATTGCCACACTGTGAACACTTACTTTGAAGAAAAAGGTAATGATCGTTGAAAACACAACAAGGGCCGTCACGATCATCATTAGTCGTAGCAAGTTTGGAATGGGAAACTTCCAGTAGAACATCAACGTGACGAAGATGTAAATGATCGAAATAAAAATAAAGGGAAGAATTCTCTGCTCCCTTTGAGGCATGGTCAAATCACGTACAGAACCTGTGAGCCTGAGCATTAAGAAATTGACTGCAGGTAAGGCGAACGTGGTCACAAAAATCAACAGGATGATCCAGAGTGAGGGCCTCGCGGGCTGAAGCACCACCGGTAAAAAATAGGTGAGCATTAAAAACAGATAGGTGGTCATCAACAATGGATGAAACACATAAGATATTGCCCTGGCTAGTCCCTTCACGCGATTAAAGTTCTTTACGCAAACGAGCCACCGGGATATTTAGTTGCTCCCTGTATTTGGCTACCGTACGCCTGGCAATATTGTAACCTTTTGCCTTCAGCAGATCTTCCAACTTATCATCAGAATAGGGCTTGGCTTTATCCTCCTGATCGATCAGGTCTTTGATAATTTGTTTTACCTCTCTCGAACTTACTTCCTCGCCCGTGTTAGTTGAGATACCCTCGCTAAAGAAATATTTCAAGGGATATACTCCGAAATCTGTTTGCACCGTCTTGCTACTCGCTACCCGACTGACTGTAGAGATATCCATGTTGATGATCTGGGCAATATCCTTCAGGATCATCGGTTTCAACTTGGTCTCATCTCCTTCCTGAAAATAATCATACTGAAAGTCCACGATCGCTCGCATCGTTTTCAGGAGTGTAATTTGTCGTTGTCTAATAGCATCAATGAACCACTTTGCGGCATCAAGTTTCTGCTTCACAAACGTGACCGCCTCTTTTAGTTTCTTGTCTTTCTTGTCACTCTTGTCGTAGGCCCTAAACATTTCGGAATACGATCTGCTGATTCTCAACTCCGGAGCATTTCTTGAGTTCAGTGCAAGTTCCAATTTGCCGTTGTTGTTGGTAAGAATGAAATCAGGAATGACATATTGGTTTTTCACCATCCCGGAAGTTGTCTCTCCTCCCGGCTTTGGATTAAGCCGAACGATCAATTCAATCGCATCCTTAATAAAGTCTTCATCATCCAGGTCAAGCTTCTTCAGAATTTTTGAATAATGTTTCTTTGTGAATTCCTCGTAGCATTCGTTGAGAATTCTTTTGGCCACGATCACGTCTACGTCCTGCCCGTCATCCATGCGCTCCAACTGAAGCAGTAAACATTCCTGAAGATTTCTGGCCGCGATGCCTGCCGGATCAAAAGCCTGAATTCGCGAAAGCAGTTCTTCAATCTCTTCTAATGTAGTTTCAATACCCTGCGAAAAAGCCAGGTCATTTACGATTGCTTCGAGATCTCTACGGATATATCCATCGCCTTCTATGCTGCCGATCAGTTGTCTTCCAATCGTCAACCGCCTGTCGTCCAGACCGAGGAAACCCAATTGCGTAAGAAGTGTCTCCTGCAATGAAGATGATGTCGGCATGGGCATTTCACGATCATCATCGTCATCCACGTCATTGTGTGTCTTATACCCACTATAATCATCGTCCTGAAGATAGTCTTTGATGTCAATGTCGTCCTCCTTGGACTCCTGGGTTTCTACCTCCTCTTCACCACTTTCCTGAAAATCCTCTTCACCATCCTCTGACTCCCCCTCCTCTAATACGGGGTTCAACTCCAACTCCTCCTCGATGCGATTTTCCAGCTCAGCCGTAGGCACCTGCAACAGTTTTATGAATTGTATCTGCTGAGGAGACAATTTCTGTTGAAGTGACTGGGTAAGGCCTAATTTTTGCATGAAAACCGATTAGGGCCTAAAGTTACCAATTCACCCTGTCAGTCAAAAACCGTTTCCCTGCTCCATACTGAGGTAAATTGGGGTCTCACATTCCCAACATGTTTTGCTGCTGTACACGCGCTCAAGCTTTGATAAAAAACACAAATTCACGTTTTTTGCCTCCCGTTCAGAACCGAGCGGACCGACAGAAACTGATTATTAGCAAATGAAACGTACGAAGATTAAGGATGTGCTGGCCAGTAAGCCAGAAGGTCAAGAGGTTGTTGTAAAGGGATGGGTGCGCACGTTTAGAAATAATCAGTTTATCTCTATCAATGACGGGTCAACTATCCAAAACCTGCAGGCGGTAATTGAGATCGATCAACTGGAGGAATCAACGCTGCGGAGAATTACCACTGGGTCTTGTATATCCGTACAGGGAACACTCATTCCATCGCCCGCAAAAGGACAAACGGTGGAGGTCAAAGTTTCTCAGCTTGAAATTTTAGGAGACAGCGACCCCGAGAAATATCCGCTCCAGCCAAAGAAGCACTCCATGGAGTTCTTGCGAGAGATTGCGCACTTCAGATCACGCACCAGCACCTTTGGGGCAGTGATGAGGATACGACACGCCATGGCTTTTGCTGTTCATAAATTTTTCAATGATCGTGGTTTCTACTACATCCACACTCCGATAATCACCGGGTCAGATGCTGAGGGCGCGGGGGCGATGTTTCGCGTGACAACTTTGGATCCTCAAAATCCACCGAAGAACGAAGCGGGTGAAGTAGACTTTAAAGAAGATTTTTTCGGAAGGGAAACCAACCTTACGGTGTCTGGTCAACTGGAAGTGGAGACCTATGCTCTGGCGCTGAGTGAGACTTACACCTTCGGCCCAACTTTCAGAGCGGAGAACTCGAACACTACACGCCACCTGGCGGAATTTTGGATGATTGAGCCTGAAATGGCATTCTATGACATCAACGACAACATGCAGCTTGCCCAGGATTTTCTTCAATATCTGATGAAGTATGCGCTCGACAACTGTCGTGAAGATTTGGAGTTTCTCGACAAGAGAGCCGCTGAAGAGGAAATGACGAAGCCCCAGGCGCAGCGCAATGAACTGGGGTTGATAGATCGAATTAAATTTGTTGTGGAAAACGATTTTCAACGGTTGACTTATACGGAGGCTATTGACATCCTCCGCAACTCTAACCCAAACAAGAAAAAGAAATTTCAATACCTGGTTGATCAATGGGGTGTTGACCTTCAATCCGAACACGAGAGATTTCTTGTAGAGAAACATTTCAAAAAACCTGTTGTCCTTTATAACTATCCAAAGGATATCAAGGCATTCTACATGCGTCAGAATGAAGATGATAAGACCGTTGCCGCCATGGACGTTCTCTTCCCCGGCATAGGAGAAATCATTGGTGGTTCTCAACGCGAAGAACGACTCGAGAGATTAGTGAAACGAATCAACGAAATGGGTCTGCCCGAAAAAGACTTGTGGTGGTATATCGACCTGAGAAGATTTGGAAGTGCACCACACAGTGGTTTTGGTTTGGGTTTTGAGCGCCTCATACTTTTCGTCACTGGTATGACCAACATCAGAGACGTAATTCCTTTCCCACGTTTCCCTGGCAACGCTGAATTTTAACTACCACGCGACACCGCAATATTCCTGTTATACAAAACTGAACGGGCTAGGCGTCTGCTGACCAATACATTTACGATCGGACTAATTCAGTTTTTTGATGGAAACTATCGAACTATCAGGAATTCTTGGGTTGACGGCTCTCGCGTGTCTCACCAGTAATTTCATCGTTGGATTGTGTATCAAGTTCAATGCACCCGTTAAACTGCCTTATGGATTGACGTTTCTTGGTCTTCACAAGCTTACAGGATACTCGGCTGCCATTGCGATACTACTGCACATTGTCATAATCCCGCTGGATCCAAAATCTGAGTTTACCTGGGGCGACTTGGTCCTGCCGATTTGGACTGTTCATCAACCGTTGGCCAATACCTTTGGCGCCATTTCTCTTTATGCAATAGCTCTTGTGGTGATCACTTCCTACTTCAAAGAGAAAATGAAATATACGACCTGGAGAATTATTCACT
>JBFWZR010000038.1:0-34594 GCA_050185175.1 Cyclobacteriaceae bacterium | reverse complement strand
ACGGTAGGCATGATGTCGATCTGTTGAATGATCTCTTGCGAAAAGCTTGACCAGTCACTTCCTGGTTTGTAAAAGAAAAGCGGCACCGAATAATATCCCCACGCTGAATTATACTCCTGATAGTGGATGGCTGCAGTAGGATGATCAGCAGTAAATACAAACAAAGTATTTTTGAACCACGGCATCTTCTCCGCTGTTTCCATAAATCGTTTAAGAGAATAGTCTGTGTATTCGATGGTACGATGAATATCGAGAGGACCTCCTTTGAATTTGTCTTTGTATTCTGCGGGAAGGATGTGCGGAGGGTGAGAAGTGACGGTAAATAATGTTGAGTAAAACGGTTCTTTGAAAGTGTTGAGTTCGCGCGCAAAGTATTGGAGAAACTTCTCATCCCATATTCCCCATATTCCATCGAAGTCATCATCGTTTCCATACTCCGTCATGCCATAGTAGTCGTCAAAGCCACTAAGGTTGGCGAAAGCCTGAAAACCCATAGAACCATTGGGCGCGCCATGAAAGAAGGAAGTGTAGTATCCTTTCTCCTTTAGAATACTTGCAAGGCTATTGACTTTGTTACCAGAATAATGCGAAAGCACATAAGGCACTTCGATGGAAGGAATGCTACAGATCACCGATGGCATGGCATCAATAGACTTCCTTCCATTGGAAAAGGAATATTGATATGCTCTGCTTTTTGAAATAAGCGAATCGACAAAAGGCGAGTAACCTTTGTAGTCTGCGATGCCCATGTTTTTATTATAGGCCCCAACAAATTCCTTCGAAAAGCTTTCAAGAATAATGATGATCACGTTGTCGGGCCTGAAAGGCTCTGTTGCAGAAGGATGATGAACGGGCGTATAATACCTTGCAGCCTCTTCATCGCTGGAGAAGTAGTCTACTTTCTCAATAACATTTGCCTTTGCCGTTCGCATGAGTGCGAAGGGCGTATTCAAAACCAGGTTGATGTCTTTGGGCACCTTGGCATATTCGGCAGCATTGCTGATGGTAATCGGACGTGTACTATGGCGAAAACCTCCTCGCACTCCACCTACAAAAAGGTAAACGATCAACAGCATCAACGCAGTTGACACACTGTAGAAAGACCAGGGGTTTTTCATTTGTGGTCCATCTATTTTTATGTGGTTGGCCAATTTGATAAACAAGAATACCAACACGATAAAGAAAGCAAAGCCGTACCAGTAGTCGAGGAGAAACGAAATCAGCAGTGCTCCAAAGTTTTGTTCGTTTTCAAATTGTGAGAATACGGTGACGGTAGTTCGCCTGAGCGTGTATTGGTAATAAACATTATCGGCCGAATTGACTGCGAGGCCGATGGCATTGGTGACGATGAAAATATAATGAAGTACTTTCTGATAGATTGGATGGAATTTGATCTTCAGTGGAATGATCGTCAATAAAATGAACAGTGAATTGATATAAAGTACGGCTGCGAGATCAAACTTCAGTCCTCCCAACATGATCACTGCCATTCGATCGAACGTCATATCGGGGAAGTAGCTGACATTAAACAGATAGAAACTGATGCGACCGATGGTGTAGAAAGCCATCACCAAAGTCAGTCGCTTGATCAGTCCGAAGTAGATGTTTCCCTTAAGTCTTACGCCCTCAAAAAATGTATTAATCACTTGCATTTACCTTCCGTTACTCCAATACATTTACCGACCTTCCAATCAACATGTCATTCAGCGCAAAATAAGGCAAATCAACCCTATCGAACCGCATTACGGTTTCAGTTTTTGTCTTAGTTTTGTAATTCTGTGGATATTAAAAAGCGGCTTTTTATATTGTTTTTTAATACTAAAAACCTAACACCTAACCCCTTGAGGACGAGGCTAATTTGCTGGATCATGATGCTGATGGCCTTCGAATCTGTTCACGGCCAAAACGTGGAGTCTTTTGGGGTCTTTGGTGGTTTCAATGTACCCATCACCTATGATGAAGGTCTAAGCAAAGATCCTCGCTTTGTGGGTAAGGTCACTTTCAGGGCCACACCTGTTGGCTTCACCTATGGTTATGATCATGTAGGCTTTGGTTTCGTACTCTCCCCTAACTATACACAGATCGGTCAAAAGTTTTTGATCAAGAATACAGTTGGCGGAGATGTAGGCTCGAGAGATGTGCAACTTAACTTCTTCAGTGTTCCAGTTGCCCTCAAACTACATCTCAACGATCTCGCTTTCTTTCGTCTAAGTGCGGTTGCTGCTTTGAACTTCAACTACCTGATTAGCGGAAGTGAAACGATATCTCACTCGGCAGCCAAATTGAAATATCCTTCGAGCGTCTTGATACCTACAGATCCTGGATACACAGAAGTATTTGATGGTGTATTGGTTCCGGAAATCAACGACCAGGAATACGTGAGCAAAGACAAGTTCAATGCCTTTCAACTGTTTGCTGCGGTGGGTCTCCGATCTGATTTCGATCTTAATGACGACTGGAGTTTGAACTTCGATGGTCGCGCTAACTTTGGCTTGATTGACCCAAGGAAGAAAGACTACATTGAACAGCTAAAACAAACTTCCGATGCACCTGATCTCTATGGCACACGCCATGAGGTGTTCTTATCCGTTGAAATCGGAATTTGCCGTATCATTCAAATCAAGAAGCGCTTTGAACCACGACATTCCAGCAAACCGATTGTAAACAACTCATCGTCCGCGCCTAAGCACAACCATAAAAAGCTTTTCACGAAAAAGCGGAAGAAGAATTAAATAAAAAGGTCAGCCGTTGCTCAAGCTGACCCTGAGAGGTTTCCCCAGTCAGACTATCCCAAAATAATTTGTTCCTTCACAAAAGGCTGTCGGTAAAACCTCTTACCTGTTGCTTTGGCGATGGCATTGGCTATCGCGCCACCTGCTGGAGGTAACGCTGGTTCTCCCAAGCCAGTCGGGTCGTTGTTGCTCTTTACGAAGTGCACTTCTACCTGAGGTGCTTCTTTCATTCTGATCAGTCTGTATTTGTCAAAGTTGCGAGCCTGCGGCTGTCCTTCTTCAAAAGAAAAATCACCAAACATGGCGTGACCGATTCCATCAATCACACCGCCTTGCACCTGGTTGATAGCTGCCATAGGATTAACCACTATACCACAATCAATAGCACAAGTCACTTTCTTCACCACAGGCATATTGCCCTGCATCACCACGTCAGCTACTTCTGCCACGTAGGTGTTGTGAGAATAGTATGTACTAAAACCCTGATGTACTCCTTCAGGCGCTTTGCCCCATCCGGCTTTCTCAGCAGCCAGCTTTATCACACCTATTGATTTGTCTACATCATATTGCAAGTCACCAACCGGGTTTTCTTTTGCCCTCGCAAAAAGGTCAAGCCTGAACTGCACGGGATCTTGTCCTAGTTCACTGGCAACCTCATCAAAGAAACTTTGTTCTGCGTAAGCAAGGAAGTTGGTGATAGGGGCACGCCACGCGCCTGTAGTGATATTGCTCTTCAGTTCATGCGACTCCACGAGGTAGTGATCCAACGTGCAAGCAGGAAAGTTATTTTCGCGTGTGGCATTGCCCATGTTTGCACCCGTGCCCACAAGGTGATAAGCCACCATCTTACCATCTTTTATCGCTGCACGGAATTTATATTTTGATCCTGGGCGGTAAATACCAGCCGTCATGTCATCTTCGCGAGAGTACACCACTTTGACCGCTGTTTTCGCGAGATTGGATATCTCCGCTGCCTCTAGTGCAAAGTCACCGTACAGTCTGCGACCAAAGCCACCACCAATCCTCGTCATATCGATAGTGATCTCGCTCTCAGGACGACCTAACAATTCTGCAATCTGCTTTCGGGTTCTTTCGGGTGTTTGAATCGGCCCAACGAATTCAGCTTTGTCTGCGGTAACATTGGCATAGAAGTTCATCGGCTCCATGGCATTGTGTGGAAGAAAAGGCGCCTCATATATCTTCTCGATCACGCGGTCTGCTTTTGCAAACTGTGCGCGTGCATTTCCATCAGACCGCTTTGGTTCATCTGCCTTCTTGTTGAGCAAGTCTCTCATGGTTTTATCGTGATAGCTGGTGCTCTCCAGCATGGTGTCCTTTTCCCATTGCACCTTCAATGCGCGTTGCCCCTTCATTGCTGCCCATGTGGAGTTCGCCAACACGGCTAACTTGTTCCCGAATTGCAACACGTCATTCACTCCATTCACGCTTCGCGTCTCCGAGTCGTCAAATGATTTCAGTTTTAAGCCAAAGGCGGGAGGACGCATTACAACGGCATATTGCATTCCTTCTTTTTTCGTATCCAATCCAAACAGTGGTTTGCCCGTGACGATACCATCGATATCTACATTGCGCTGATCCGTTCCGATGATTTTGAACTCTGAAGGATCTTTTAATTTCACTTCGGCAGGCACCTCCATGGTTGCAGCCACAGAAGCGACCTCACGGTAACTTATTTTCTTGTCTCCGCTAATCACATAACCGGCCTCTGTCTTACAATCCTCCGCGCTCACGTTCCACTGCTTAGCCGCAGCGTTCTTTAACATCTGCCTTGCAGTGGCACCGGCAGTTCGCAACCCTTGCCAACTCTGGCGTATCGATTGGCTACCGCCAGCGACCTGGCGAGTGAAACTTTCTGTGTTGAGTGGAGCTTGCTTCACGATCACGTTTTTCCAATCTACATCAAGCTCATCAGCCACGATCATCGGCATCGATGTTTTCACATTCTGACCCACCTCCGGGTTTGGTGACATAATGGTGACCTCTCCATTGTCAGCGATTGACAAGTACGCATTCAGATCAAACCAGGCCGAGGGCATCTCTTTGGTAGCACCTGCAGGACTGCAGGCAGCGAGCCAGCTAAAGCTGAGCATCAATCCACCTCCTCCCGCAAGAGAAGCTTTGATAAAAGATCGTCTGTTATATGTAGTCTTAACGATGGACATAGTAATTCAATTTTATTGTTGCGGACTAGAGTTTAGCAGAAGCGGTCTTGATCGCTGCTTTGATATTAAGGTAGGTACCGCACCTGCAAAGGTTGCCATTCATGGCATTTTCAATTTGTTCCTCCGAAGGCTTAGGGTTTTTACTAAGCAAGGCCGCAGCATTCATGATCTGACCGGCCTGGCAGTAGCCACATTGAGGAACATCGTGCTCTCTCCATGCCTCCTGAACAGGATGATCACCATTTGCCGAAAGGCCTTCAATAGTAGTGACTTTCTTTTCTCCAACAGCCGCCACTGGCAACGAGCAAGATCGAACCGCGGTGCCATCCAGGTGAATAGTACACGCACCGCATTGTCCAATTCCGCAGCCGTACTTGGTTCCAACGAGATCCAGATTGTCTCTAAGCACCCACAGTACCGGTGTATCGGGATCAACATCTACTTGCTGAGACTTGCCATTGATGGTAAGGTTGAAAACTGCCATAAGGAAAACGGGTTGATTGGTTTTTAAGTGAGTTAAAATACTGACCTCACCCCGGTTTTCATAGGCTTTATTTGTTAACGATATGTCAATTACGGGAACCCGTATGCGAATTACAGGAATGGCCAACCAAAAATCCAGAACCTACTTACAAAGCTTCTTTATATCACTGTATGCCTGATCATAGCCAAGTTCCCCGGATTTGCTCAGGTCGAGGCATCCCTCCTCCTGGCGATGTGCCTTGATTTTGGCAATGCCCCTGGCGTAGTGTGAGAATGCATCCCTCGGATCAATGGAGATTGCCTTGTCGTAGTCCAAAATGGCACCGAGGTAGTCTTTTCTGTCCAGCTTGATGTCACCTCTGCCATTGTAGGCATGGGCGTTCAAACTGTCGGCTGCGATAGCAAGATTGTAGTCCTGCATTGCACCATGATAATCAAGTTGATCAACCTTAGTATCAGCGCGGGCAACCAGTGCTTTTGCATTGCCGGGGGCGATATCGAGTGCACGTTTGAAGTCCGCCATAGCCAGGTCAAAAACCTTTACTTCGGCTCTCGCGACTCCCCTTTTTATCAACACATCCACTGCCTCGGGGTTAAGCTCAAGCGCCCGGTCATAGTCGATCAGTGCAGACTCGAAATTGAAGTTGGAAGCTTTTTCATCGCCCTGTGTCACGTACTCCTCGAAGGACTGGGCCGTAACCGAACCGGTGGCCATGAACAAAATACTGAGAGCGATCGGATACTTACGTAGAAAATAGTTGGGTAGCATGACCCTAATTTAAGGCATCGAAAAATTGACAAATGCGTGACCTCATCCAATGGTAGGAAGTATCGTTTAACCGTGGAAATGGCTCGACCAGAGGTACTGGCGGCAGAGTGTATAAAACAGTAGGACTAATATTTTCCCAGTAAAACCATGAATCAACGTTAGTTAGTATAGGGAATTGATGTTTGAACTATCTTGTTAACTAGCTGAAATTGTGTGTTTTACTGAATTACGAGCTATTCAGCACCGCAACCTGGTTGCGCAACATGGCCAGAAAAGTGTTTGAGAAACCTGAGATGATGAGATTCCCTATAGCGGGAAATTCTTTGACAGATTATATGTGTGGTTTACAATTATTTTGAGAGTTTGATTATTTTTAACATATAATGAGCCAAAATTATGTCAAAAAAGAACACATTTAGAGACCGTTTAGCATTTCTGCTAGACCACTATGAGATCCGCGTAATGACACTTGATGCCAAAGCGGGATTGTATCACGGACAAACCGGAAGTTTCCTTCGTGGCGACACGGAGCCGAAACTGTCCACCATCGTAAAACTTTGTAAGTTTTTCAAAGACGTTTCCGTAGACTGGATGGTCCTCGGAAAAGGTAAGCCTTTCAAGAAATAAGAAGGACTTTTACGAACAAGCTTTAAGCATGCAACCGTACCGCATGCTGCGAGTGTAGTCTTTTCTCAAACATTCCTGGAATGATTGTGGAAGGCTACACTCTTTTGTTTTATGATTAGTCTGTAATAAACAGCGTTGGCACGTCTACCCTATTGGAGAGTGTTGCATCACGCCAGGGCCAGGCTATTCGCTGCCAAAAAGAAGGTGGCCGCACCAGGCGGCAAATCATATCCGGTTTTTCCTTTTGCAAAAAGGCATCGACATCGTCCGTCAATGTTGACTGTACATCAAAACTGCGGTTGACTCCGACTTCAAACTCCTCAACCGGAAGAAGGTATTTAAATATCAACTTCGTAAAGCTTCCTTTCTTTTTACCCACCACTCTCAATTGCTTGGACCCGTTGTGTACAATCGAGAACAAAGGCCTTAGGCTCTCCTCCCTTACCGCATCCTCATCCCTGAGCAACAACACTTTGCGTGGCACGGTGATCTGGAGGGTAGGCGGCACAACCAACAAAGCGGTCTTTGCCTCAGTCGCCACTCTGGCAAATACGCCCGAGGTTGTACCCCCTCCTACCACAACGACATCTGGCCGAGTTACGGATAGCTGATCAGTCAATGCTGCCGCTATCGCGCCATGTTGAATATCACCACAAGTCACCTCAACCCCATTGTCTTTGATAATCTCTTTCAACGACTCAATCTTCCTGTTCATCTTCGATTCTCCTGCTGTCAGGGCGTGACGCAGCGTCAGCGGGCTTTCTGACTGCGGAAGTGGAATATCCTCGGCCATAGGAAACAACTCAATAGACCCGTTGCACATTTTCGCCAGCTGGAGGGTGTAGCCAAGGGCGTTGTAGGAACGGTCCGTGAAATCGACCGGAACAAGAAATCGAAGAGAACCCACGGCAGTAGACTGTGCCCCTTTTATTTCTCCCTCCGGATGGATTTTGTTCCTAAGCATGCTGAAAATCTTAAGCTGTTTCCTTAATCATTTTCTTCACAGCCTTTTCATCTTTCTTTTGTTTTACGGGGCCGTCAATCACGGTTAGCGAAATATTTTTTGATTTGGCTGTCTCTTTGAAATTGCTGATGATCTCAAGCACATCGTAATCAATACTTACAGACCTGCTCATATCGATTGTGAGTTGACTATTGTCCGGTACTTTATTTAGTTCACTCAATATGGCGCCCTTATTCATGAAGTACACTTCTTCCGCCAGCGTCATTTTAATATGGTTGTTTCCCTCATAGTTTTCCATGTTAAGGAAGTGCGAGTTTTGCAGACTCCTTCTAAGTATGATCACAATTGAAACAGAAAGACCTATAAGGATGCCCACTAACAAATCCGTTATCACAACCCCTAATACGGTAAATGCGAAAGGCAGAAACTGACTCAAGCCTTTACGATAAATCGCTTTGATGCTTTCAGGATTTACCAATTTGAACCCGACCACAAGAAGAATCGAAGCCAGCACTGCGAGGGGTATCATATTTAAAACATGGGGTATCACAGCCACGCAGATCAAAAGAAAAACTCCATGTATTACAGCCGAGGCCTTGGTTTTTCCTCCAGACTGGATATTGACGGTACTTCTGATGATCACCTGAGTAACTGGCAGTCCACCGATCAGACCGGAAAGCAGATTTCCGGAACCTTGTGCAATCAACTCACGGTTTGTATCTGTTACCCTTTTGTGGGGATCAAGGGCATCTGTTGCCTCCACGGAAAGTAAAGATTCAAGACTGGCCACGATAGCAATCGTCAACGCAATGATCCAGATTTCCGAATTCATGATCATGCTGAAATCAGGAGATCGAAACTGCCCAAGAAACTGCGTGACATTGTCAGCCATCGGCACACTTACCAGATGCTTCTCCTCAATGGCCAGCTCTGGAAACATGTTGCTCATCACGATCTGGTAGACGATACCGATCGCCACCGCAACGAGTGGCCCCTGTATCAATTTGAAGAACTGATGCTTCTTGGAAAGCACGATATCCCACAGCAACAGGATCGCCAGAGAAATCAATGAGATAAAGATGGCACCTGGTGACACGGCATCGAGCATGGCAACCAACTCCGAAAATGTGTTTTCTCCATCGGCCTGCAAAAACGAAAGATCTCCTTCATAGTCTGCATCGTAGCCGAAAGCGTGAGGTATCTGCTTGAGGATAATAATCACACCGATTGCAGTGAGCATTCCTTTAATAACTGAAGAAGGAAAGTAGTATCCAATGATGCCGGCTTTCAAAACACCAAGGATGATTTGAAAGATACCTGCAATGACTACTGCAAGTAGAAATGCCTCGAATGTCCCAAGCTGTTCGATAGAACTGAGGACGATGACGGTAAGGCCAGCCGCAGGACCACTTACACCGAGAGATGAATTACTTAGTAAACCCACTACGATGCCTCCAACTACACCGGCAATGATACCGGAGAAGAGCGGAGCACCACTGGCCAGGGCTATCCCCAAACAGAGTGGCAACGCCACAAAGAACACCACCACACTGGCCGGCAAGTCATTTTTTAGATGGGAAAAAAAACCTTTTGACTTATTCGCTTCACTCATTGTACGCTTGTTTAGAGGCTACAAGAGTACACCAAGGTTATTAGACTCAAATAAGAACGAGATTAGAATGAGATTAGAGAGATGTGCCTCAAAAAGTGGATTTTGGCAGAATTACCTTCACTTCGGTACCTACACCCAACTCAGAGTTAAATTCCAACAAGCCATGATGAAGCTCGATAATCTTGGCTGTCAACGGAATACCAATTCCAATACCAGTAATCTTGCGGGCATTATGCGCGCGATGAAATGGTTGCGTCACCTTTGGAATATCTTCGGGTGGAATCCCAATCCCCTGATCTTTGATAATAACAGTAAAGTTACCATCGGGACCGTCACTAATGTTGACCTCAATCGGCTTGTTAAATGAGAACTTACAGGCATTATCCAACAGGTTGATGAATGCCGTTTCAATAAGATGGATATTGCCTTTCGATTTCAATGGCAACTCTGTTCCGGACACAACTACTTTCTGATCCGGATTTAATAAGTGCAGTTTGTTAATAGAGGATTCCAAAACGGTAGCAATCGAAAATACTTCTTCAGGATAGCTCGCTTTCCGGGTATTTATTCCGGATAATTTCAACAGGCTATTGACAAGTGTGTTTAATCGGTCGGCTTCTTCCGATATCGAGCTCAGTGAGTGAATGTACTCGTCCTGTGTACGCTCACGTTGCAGTGCAAATTCAGCCTCACCAATTATAGTGGTGAGCGGGTTTCGGATTTCATGAGATGCGCTGTCGATAAAAGACCTTTGTGTTTCGAAGGCTTCGGCTACGCGGTCGAGCAAATTATTAAATGCAATCGCCAGCTGACCCATTTCGTCTTCGGGATTACCGACATTAAGCCGTTCGTGAAGATTGCTGGCACTTATCGAATTGGCCTGACTGATTTTCTGAAGGATCGGATTGAGTATCCATCCCGACACAAAATAGCTTACGAGTACCATAGCAATTATGCAGATGGCAAGTCCAATAAAAATGATGGTGAGGAAGTGATCCATGAGCCTCACTCCGATGTCATCCTTTGCCGTAAGTAACACCAGGTAGTCTTTCCCACCCACATGAAATATTTTCCCGGATCCCTGACGGTCATTTTCTTCAAAAAATGCTTCTTGACTATTGGTTACATTCTGCAGAAAATACTCTGGATAATCCAACGCAAGCTGGTTTCTGAAGTCATCGGTCAACTCAACTACCTCCTCCGTTTCCTCAGGTAGCTTATTCAAAAATTGCTGTTGTATCGTTCGAAAAGCCTGATCCGAGAAATTTTCCCTTTCAAGAAACATCTTCTCAGTGACCTCTACCCGTTGCTTCAGCCTGTTATTAAATTCACTTTTTCGATACTGTGAAAAGAAAAAGAACATCGCAAAGCCGAAGAACAGTAACGTGAGTGAGGCAACGATGCTAAAGGAAAGGGAAAGCCGTTCGCGAAGTTTCATCGTAAATGAAATCAGGATTCCTTCAAAGTATATCCCATTCCCACCACTGTCTTGATGAGTTGGTGTTCAAATCCATGATCAATTTTTTTGCGCAAATAATTTATATAAACCTCCACTACATTGGTACCCAGGTCGTGGTTTACATCCCAGACATTCTCTAGAATATCTATCCTCGACACCACCTTATTTTTGTTCAGCATCAGATACTCCAGCAACCGGTATTCTCTTGCGGTAAGTGAGATGACCCGCTCTTCTCTCGTAACGTCTTTTGTCTCTCTATTCATCTTCAGATCCTGGACCTTCAGAACCTCACCACTTGCAGACTTGCGTCTGCCCAGGGCCACCACCCGGGCGTGAAGTTCTCTCAGCTTAAATGGCTTAACGAGGTAATCATCAGCTCCGGTGTTGAGTCCCTCGACAATATCATCTGTGGTGCCTGAAGCAGTAAGCATTAAAATTGAGATATCCGATCCGAATTGTTGCTTGAGTTGGCGGCAAACCTCGAGGCCGTTCATTTCGGGCATAATAATGTCAAGAATCACAACATCAAACTTATTGCGCTGCGCCATCTTCAAACCTGACAAGCCGTCAAACGCCTGAGTCACCAGTATGCCGTTCTCCTCAAGCCCCCTCTTGACAAAGGAGGATACCTTTTCTTCGTCTTCAACCAGCAGTACTTTCATTGCATTTACCCCAGAATACGAATTAAGGCATTTTTAGCTAAATAAGATATGGATTGGTGTTACTCAGCCAGGTCTCTAACTTGCTATCTTAGAGATAACACTCTCGCATGAAAAAACTATTCTACATCGGAATCATCGGCTTAACTCTTTTTGAAATACTTAAAGTGTATTTCATTATGCCGTTTCCGGGAAGTCAAAGAATGAACTCTGTTGACTTTGCATATTTTCTTCACACCTACCGCTGGCACTTTCGAATTATCCTAACTACGCTTGCCTTCGCTGGTTCTTTAAAAGCATTTCAGGCCGAGAAGAAGTGGTGGCCAGCCATCACCTCTGCGGTTTGTCTTTTCATCATTTACAATTTCAATTTTAAGATGACGGCCGATCACATGTTTTTGGAGCCGGCAAACCTGGTCTTCAAACCTCAATCTGAAAATGAACTTGGTGATACCAGCCTGGTGCTTTCAGTCAAGATAGCCAACGAGGTAAAAGCCTACCCTATTCAATTCATCGCTTACCATCATAAAGTGCAGGATACCATCGGCAGTCAGCCCGTGCTGGTCACATATTGCAACGTCTGCAGAACAGGGCGGGCATTTGAACCTTATGTGAACGGAGAGTTTGAACGCTTCCGCCTCGTGGGAATGGACCATTTCAATGCCATGATCGAGGACAGCAGAACGGGAAGCTGGTGGCGACAAGCCAACGGAGAAGCGATCACCGGAGAATTGAAAGGAACAACGCTTGAAGAAATTGAATCAACTCAAATGACGGTCGGAAAACTCTTTGAACTTTACCCTCAGGCCCAGGTAATGCAGGCAGATGCTGACTTTATGGACAGTTACGATTCGCTCGCTCGCTTTGAAAGAGGAAAAAGTGAGAGTGACCTCACCCGCACCGATACATTGTCGTGGCAGGACAAGTCATGGGTTGTAGGTGTTGACGTTGGCGGTAAAGCCAAAGCATATGACTGGAATACACTAAAAGAAAATGGTTTAATCAAAGACACCTTTGCAAACAAGTCATTGCTGGTAGTGCTTTCTTCAGACGGCCAAAGTTTTGGTGTTTTTGAAAGTGGTGGAGCGGAGCCTGCCAGGGTATCTAATGATACTATCTATCTTGATAGTAAAGCTTTCGATCTTAGTGGCCGATCTCTTGCTGACAGCATACCTGATTTAAAGCGAGTGCCTGCCTACCAGGAGTTTTGGCACAGTTGGCGCACCTTCCATCCCCAGACGGAAAGGATGCAGCCTATTCCGAAAGGCTAGTGCAGCATAAACTAATAATATCCCTATTTTCCCAGCCTGACTTTTGCCACACCGGTCTGATGTGAATATTCATCAAACTAATGCAACTTTTTCCCTTAGAAGATGTTAAACAGCGCATAGGTTACACCTATCCAAGTTGATGTATTCAGATCAGTCTTTGGCAAAAAGCACCACAAACATAGAAAAAGAGCCGACCGCTCCCCTATACCGGTACGATATGCCTTGTCTGGAAATTGAAGTTTATATATGTTTGCGCCCCAATGAAGAAGTTGTCAAATAGATTCTTTCTATCGCTGGGTTTACTAACCTTGGCAGCGACTTTCCTGGCAGCGAACGCTTCACCCGAAATCGATTTCGCTTCCTTAACTGGCAAAACACCGACATCATTGGTTGCTGCTCATCAACATGCCTTTTCAGTTACGTCCAAAGAGTCCGATCACGCTAAAAAAGACCAGAAAAAAGAAGGCACAGTTGAAGTGTATGAAGAGCAAGACAGTGACGACAAATCAACTTCAAAGAGATTCTAACAGTTCGGTCAACTTTTCATTCTGATCAGTTTTGCCCTTGCTTTAATCCTTATCTATCGTAAAAGTCGCCACCAACTCCATTGGCTGACTCATTCTCTCGATTCATTCCCTAAATGGTATATCCTGTTCCGCGTGTTCAGGATATGATCTGATCTTACTTCCGAAACTACCATGGGTATAACCTACTGGTAGCCCTCTTCCCTGCTCTCAGTGTGGCAGTCCGAAGTATTGATCTCTTGAATGTTTCTCAAATTTTTTAAAAATCATCCTACTAATCGTTTTTAGACAATTATTCTAATGAAGAAAATTCACATCATCACATGCCTGATATCGTTGCTTGTGTACGCAGGTTGTGAGTCACACAAAGAAGGCGGGGAAGAGAGTATTGAATTCATGGTTACAAGCCCACTGAAAAAAGATACTGTCACCAACCGGGAATATGTTTGCCAGGTTCACTCTATCCAGCACATTGAGTTGAGAGCCATGGAAAGGGGCTACCTGGAAAAAATATTTGTAGACGAAGGTCAACAGATAAGAAAAGGTCAACTCATGTTTCAAATCATGCCCGTGGTTTACCGCGCGGAAATGCAGAAGGCGGAAGCAGAAGCAGAGTTTGCAGAAATAGAATATCGCAATACAAAGGTATTGGCGGACAGCAGCATTGTAGCGCCCAATGAACTAGCGCTTGCAAAGGCGAAACTGGATAAGGCCAAAGCAGAACTTGCTTTGGCACAAGTTCACCTTGGGTTCACCGAAATCAGAGCACCCTTTGATGGTATCATGGATCGCTTCCACGTGCGACTGGGAAGCTACCTGGATGAAGGTGAGCTGCTAACCGAGCTATCCGACAACAGTTTCATTTGGGTATACTTCAATGTGCCAGAGGCAGAGTACCTGGAATACAAAACGCACGTGAAAAAAGACAGCACAATGAAAGTAAGTCTGCTGATGGCTAACAACAAGTTATTCAACCACGAGGGAAAGGTTTCCGCTATCGAAGCTGACTTTAATAATGAAACTGGTAACATCGCCTTCAGAGCTACCTTTCCCAATCCAGAGGCACTTCTTAGACACGGTGAAACCGGAAATATCCTGATCAAAGTTCCACTGAAGAACGCACTGCTAATTCCTCAGAAATGCACCTTTGAGGTACTGGATAAGAAATTCGTTTTTGTCGTAGACAAAGACGGAGTTGTGCATTCGAAAAGAGTAAACATCGAAGCAGAGATCACCCACCTGTATGCAGTCTCAGGCCTGGCAGAAGGAGATCAAATCCTGTTGGAGGGACTGCGGAAAACAAGAGATGGTGCCAAGATAAACTACAAGTTTATCAAACCGTCCGAGGCTATCAATCAACTTGAACTCTTCACTGAGTAGAACAGTAAGCAAAAAGAAAAATCATGTTTAGCGGAATATTACATAGGCCGGTATTCGCCATCGTTATTTCAGTTGTGATACTGTTCATCGGTGGTCTGGCCATTAAAACATTACCGATCTCACAGTTTCCGGAGATTGCCCCTACCACGGTAAACGTATTCGTGGATTATCCTGGATCGAATGCAGAGGTATTGGTGAACTCTACACTCATTCCTCTGGAGCGAGCGATCAACGGTGTACAAGGTATGCGTTACATTTCGTCCGATGCCACCAGCGCGGGCGAAGCAACCATCAGGGTTATTTTCGAGCCCGGTACTGATCCCAACCTTGCGGTGGTACAGGTGAAGACGAGGGTTGACCAGGTAATGCCATTGCTGCCGGAACTCGTACAGCGAGAGGGTGTGATCATCACTCCTATTCAACCCAGTATGTTGATGTATGTGAACCTGTACAGCACAGATGAACATGCAGATGAAAAGTTTCTTTACAACTATGCCAACGTAAACCTCATCCCTGAAATTCAGCGGATCACAGGTGTGGCGAGAGCACAGATTCTTGGAAGCCGTATCTACGCGATGAGGATTTGGCTGAAGCCAGATCGCATGCGTGCCTACAGCATTTCATCTGAAGAGGTGTTGGAAGCCATGATGGAGCAAAGCATTCTGGCAAGGCCAGGTCGTTTGGGACAAAGCTCAGGAAAGCAAGCTCAATCGTTGGAGTACGTTTTGGCGTACCAGGACAGATTTAACAAACCTGAACAATATGAGGAAATCATCATCCGGGCAAATGAAGATGGCGAGATCATTCACTTGAAAGACATTGCCGATGTTGAATTAGGCAGCCAGTTCTTCGATATCTATTCCAACCTCGATGGTCACCCGTCTGCATCCATAGTGCTGAAGCAAACCGTAGGAAGTAACGCCTCAGAGGTAATCGAAAATGTTAAATCATTGATCGCTGAATTGAAGGGTGACTTCCCTCCCGGAATGGATTACAAGATCAGCTATGACGTATCCAACTTCCTTGATGCATCGATAGAACAAGTGTTGCATACGCTTAGAGATGCCTTCATTCTGGTGGCGCTGGTGGTTTTTATATTTCTTGGCGACTGGCGATCGACTCTGATTCCGATTTTGGCTGTCCCCGTTTCGTTGGTTGGTGCATTCTTTGTCATTCAAATGTTCGGCCTTTCGATCAACCTGATCACATTGTTTGCGCTGGTACTTGCCATTGGTATTGTGGTGGACAACGCTATTGTGGTGGTGGAAGCCGTGCATGCCAAAATGGAAGAAAAGGTAATGACGCCATACAAGGCTACGCAAGAAGTAATGCACGAGATCAGCGGTGCCATTATTGCGATCACTCTTGTTATGACAGCCGTGTTCGTTCCGATCGCATTCATGTCAGGTCCTGTGGGTGTATTTTATCGCCAGTTCTCTATCACCATGGCATCGTCCATTATCATCTCGGGTCTGGTCGCACTGACACTCACTCCAGTGCTTTGCGCGATCATTCTAAAGAGTCCGCACAGCCATGCTAAAAAAAGAAACATCATCACTCGTTCGCTTGATGCGTTCAATAGTTTTTTCGAAAAAGTGACCGGAAGGTATGTTGGGCTGTTGCAACGAATTGCAGGCAAACGTGCATTGACTTTTATTATTCTCATTGGCTTTTGTCTTGGCATCCTTTATATGAATAGGGTTTTACCCGGAGGATTTATACCGGGTGAAGATCAGGGTACGATTTACGCGATCATTCAGACACCTCCCGGAGCTACGTTGGAGCGCACAAATCAAGTGTCACGAGAGCTTCAGGAAATTTGCGAAGAGATAGAAGGCGTTGAGTCAGTGTCATCACTTGCAGGCTATGAGATCATGACCGAAGGCCGAGGATCCAACGCGGGTACTTGTTTGATCAACCTTAAAGATTGGTCTGACAGAAAGCAGTCGGTTCATGAGATCATGGAGGAGTTGGAAGAGAAAACAAAAGACCTCGGAGCCATTATCGAATTCTTTGAACCACCAGCGGTACCTGGATTTGGATCGTCAGGTGGATTTTCCATGAGGATGCTGGACAAAACCAACTCAACAGATTACCACGCGTTCGAAAAAATCAACAACGACTTCATGGATGAATTGCGCAAACGCAAGGAGATCACTGGTCTGTTTACCTTTTTCGCAGCGAACTATCCCCAGTACGAGCTTAAGATTGATAACAAGATTGCCATGCAGAAGGGTGTGACAATTGCCAACGCCATGGAAAATTTGAATATCCTGATCGGAAGTACTTATGAGCAAGGGTTTATTCGATTCGGTCAGTTTTTCAAAGTGTACGTGCAAGCTGCCCCAGAGTACAGAAGGTATCCATCGGATCTTAGCAACCTATTTGTGAAAAATGACCACGGTGAAATGGTGCCTTACTCATCATTCATGACCGTAACCAAAAGACAGGGACCGAACGAGATTACACGATTTAACTTGTACAACTCAGCTTCCATCAGAGGGCAACCGGCTCCCGGTTACACCACGGGTGACGCAATCGCGGCCATTCGCGAAGTGGCCAAGTCGCTGCCAAGAGGTTATGATGTTGCGTTTGAAGACTTGTCTTACGATGAGTCAAGAAGAGGGAGTGAGGCTTTGTACATATTCATCATCGTACTTGTGTTCGTATACCTCGTGTTGGCGGCACAATATGAAAGCTTCCTTCTTCCACTGGCTGTAATTCTTTCATTACCTGTCGGTGTATTCGGTTCCTTCCTGTTGCTCAAATTCATGGGGCTGGCCAATGATGTGTACGCGCAGGTGGGGATCATCATGCTCGTGGGTTTACTGGGAAAGAATGCGGTGTTGATTGTAGAGTTTGGTGTGCAGAAACATCGCGAAGGTATGCCGGTTCTGTCGGCTGCCATTGAAGGTGCGAAGGTTCGTTTCAGACCCATCTTGATGACATCGTTCGCCTTCGTAGCAGGGTTGATTCCGCTCGTGTTAGCAAGTGGAGCGGGTGCGATTGGAAACAGAACGATTGGTGGTTCGGCCATGGGTGGTATGTTGTTAGGCACAGTGTTCGGTGTAATTATTATACCTGGCCTGTATTACACGTTCGGCAAAATGGTTTCTGGCCGTCAACTTATTCGTGATGAGTCAAGTGAATCACTTTCTGAAGAATATGTGAGAAAACACGAAGAGGGCACACTGGCAAAAAATACCCGAAGAATTAATGCCATCATGAGATTGCTACGAAGGAGATCGCGTAACCGAAACAACAATAACTAATACTGTTCGAATGAAAAACAGAATAATTAAAAACATCGGTATTGTTTGTTTATGCTTCGGAGTTGGTGCTTGCACCATCCCAACATCGGTTCAGAAAACAGAGAATAGCAATACCCCGGAAACATTTGTTAACTCTAAGGATACCGTCAATTCAGCACAAGTTCAGTGGAAAGACTTCTTCACTGATCCATATCTCGTGGCTTTGATTGATACTGCCCTTAGTAACAACCAGGAGTTAAATATCATATTAAGAGAAATTCAGATTACACAAAATGAAGTGAGGGCTCGCAAGGGAGAATATCTTCCTTTTGTTGACATCGGTGCGGGCGCTGGAGTTGAAAAAGTAGGACGGTACACTAGTCAAGGTGCCAACGATGCCAATACAGAAATCAAGGCCGGGGAAGAGTTTCCAGATCCCCTCCCCGATTTCATGTTGGGTGCTTATGCTTCATGGGAGGTGGACATTTGGAACAAATTACACAACGCTAAAAAGTCGGCAGTGTTTCGATACTTGTCTTCCATTGAAGGCAAAAACTTCATGGTGACACACCTCATTGCTGAGATCGCAAATTCATATTTTGAGTTAATGGCTCTGGATAATCAGCTGGAGATTGTTCAACAGAACTTGACCATCCAAACCAATGCCCTTGAGATCGTGAAAGTAGAAAAGGCATCAGCACGGGTGACTGAGCTTGCGGTTCGCAGATTTCAGGCGGAGGTATTGAAAAACCAAAGCTTGCAGTACGAGATCCGTCAGAAGATTGTGGAAATGGAAAACAGGATCAACTTCCTCATCGGAAGATATCCACAGCCGATTCAAAGGAATTCTTCCAACTTCTATAACTTGATGCCTACCGCTGTATCTGCTGGCATCCCCTCACAGCTTCTGGTCAACCGCCCGGACATCAGGCAAGCAGAGTTTGAATTGGCAGCAGCAAAACTGGATATCAACATAGCTCGGGCGGAGTTTTACCCATCATTAGAAATCAAGTCAGGCGTTGGTTTTCGGTCTTTCAATCTCAAATATCTGATTACACCTGAGTCAATGCTGTATTCTTTGGGTGGCGAATTGATCGCTCCACTTGTCAACAGAAATGCCATTCGCGCCAACTTCAATACTGCTAATGCAAAACAAGTTCAAGCGGTATATGAATATGAGCAGCGCTTGTTAAATGCCTACATCGAGGTAGCGAATCAATTGTCGATGATCAGCAATCTTGAGAAAAGCTACGATCTGAAATCGCGGCAGGTACAGGCACTGACGGAGTCAATTGACATTTCAACAGTTTTGTTCCGGTCAGCACGCGCAGATTATATGGAGGTGCTTTTGACGCAACGCGATGCTTTGGAGTCCCGGTTTGAATTGGTGGAAACCAAAAAGCAACAGATGAATGCCATGGTCAACATCTATCAGGCCCTGGGTGGCGGATGGAAGTAAATGTTTGAATCAGAATTAATCTAAACCGTATTATTTCAATATGAAAGTTGTTCGGAGGACCTATCGCAGGGATGTCAGCTTCGGTCTCATGGTGATAGTTTTCGCAGTAGTTTTCTTTCTTGCAGGTCAACTTTTCGAAAAACATCAACCTAACGTCAATGGGCTAATAAATCTCGATTTGGCGAAGGGCTTGATAAGCCTGGCCGTGATCGTGATGGTGCTCATCGTATGGGAAGAGATTCTCTTTCATGTGCACATCAAACCTGTAGAAGATGGTCTCATCTTTCGAAATCATGGGACCAAGTTGAAAGTTCAGGCGATGTTCTATCTGATCATTCCGGTGATTATTGTTTTTGTCTACCTCAACTTCAACGTCAATACGTTCCGCTTTTTCGGATGGGCGTTGGTGGTAGCTGGCTTGCCGGTGGTGGGGAAGCTTATGTCGGGAATCAAAAACTACAACGACTTTCTGAAGCTAACCGGCAGTGCGATTCAATATAAAAACAATGAATTGGAAGGCACTTACCAGCTTGCGGAGATCAAGCAAATACATCTGGTGAAAGATAAGCGAGATGTGTTGCACAAGATGAAGGTGGAGTTGACGGGAGGCAATACGGTAACAATTGATTTGGATGAGATGGAGTTGGAAGACTTTTACGAATCGATCAACGAGTATATCGTAGAGCATTATGCTCTGTTGTTAAAATAAGAATTTTGAACAGGTATCGGGCAACAAATTGATGGATACGGGGTGTTTCGTCCGAGCCTGAATGAGGGGTTGGAAGAGGGGAATAAAAAAAGACCGGAGAAATCCGGTCTTTTTTGTAGTCCGTACGGGAATAGTACCCTTCTTTCCCTTGCTTTCACTACCTTTGTCTAAATTACCTTAAAATCAATCATTTAAGAGCTATTTTTGTGCCATTGATTGTAAAGTAAGGTAAAGCTTTAGCAAGTAAAAAGTTCGCATATAAGTTCGCATTTAAACGCCATTACACGCACGATCAAAAATGATAACAACTTACTTCACCCTAGACAAAAGAGTCGCCTATAAGCGGTCTAAAGCAGTCCCAATGCTATGTGATGTTAAGTACAGCCAAAATGGTACTAAAAAACACTTCCGATTCTCTACAGGCATCAAATGCAACCCCAAGAATTTTAACAGCCAAACGATATTGGGTAGGGAGCCAAATGCCGAGAGTAAGAACATCACACTCATCCGAATAAAGTCAACGATAGAAAGGCTATACAATGAGGGCTTAAATCGCGGAAAGCTTCCCTCCCCCTCCGACTTCAAGGAGATTATTAAGTCGGACATCACAAAGGTCGAGACAGCAAAGAGCACCCTAGACTATTTCGATGACTACCTGGACTCGTTGAGGGCAAAGAACAAGTCCAGAAGCTTTATTTCTGGAATGACCACACTTAGAAGTCTACTATCGGAAATGCAATCTGAGGGCATTTCTATTCGCTTTGAGGGCATTGATTTAACCTTTGAGACCAAGCTGAGAAATAAGCTAAAGGGCTTCGCATTAAACACTGTTAGCTCTTATATCAAGAGGTTAAAGATGTTCCTTAACTGGGCAATGAAAAACAACCTCCACGCCAACCAGATATACAAACTCTTTGAAATGGAGGAGGAGTCCAGGGAAATAGTAGCATTGACTGACCTAGAGATCGACAAGATCAACAAACTCAATATCCCAAAGCACAAGCATATACACGAAGGCGGCACTAGGTTGATCCGCGATTGGTTTATTGTCTCCACACAGACGGGAGTCCGCTATTCTGATTTTGATAAAGTGGCTAATGCTGAACTTCTAGCCGTTGACGGGGGGTACAACATTCGTCTGGTCAGCCAAAAGACAAGGACAGAGACAGTGATTCCGGTATCAAAAATCCTTTACTCTAAACTGAAGGAGTACGATTTCGAAGTACCCCTCCCACCAAGTAACCAAAAGTACAACGCAGGATTAAAGCGTATTTCTAAGCTGGCTAAAATTAAGAAAGAGATTTCGAGCCATACCGGACGCAAAACCTTCTGTACCCTCCACTATCTGAAAGGAACTCCCGTCTCTCAGATCATGAAGATGAGCGGTCACAAGACGGAAAAAGAGTTCTACAAATACATTGGAGTAAGCCTCACAGAGAATGCAGATCTGGTAAGGAAGGCAAACCCTGAGTATCAATTGAAGCATGAATCAAAAACCCTCAAAATAGCCTAAAAACAATGTCGCACTTTTTGGAAGTAATAGAAGGGTATATACTAGTGCTTAAATACTTACAAAAGTTGCGACAGCGAAAAGAGATAATATGAGAATTGAATTTAATGAACTAACAGGGACACCAAACTACAGGGATTATCTGTTTATGGTTTTCGCAGAAGTTTATAGACATGAGGATAGGTTCAACTTTTTAGCCGGATTAGATGAGGGTATAGAGTACAGGGGGAAATTCTTTCCCCAAAAACTAAAAGAGCCAAAAGGCTGGGATCCAAATTCTATTTCAAGCTTCATTGAAGCCTACAAAGTTTGCACTGAGCTTCACGAGAAGAGAGTTGCTGAGGAAGTTCGAGAGTGGAGAAAATTCTATAAAACGGAAATAAAGAAAACAGGTCAAAAAAAAGAGGTAATTCGAGCATACATCAAAAAATTAACGGGTCTGACTTACAAGCCAAACTCACAAACCTACAAGGCTCTTTATGGTAGACTAAATCAAAGATTAAAAACCCCCAAATGATAATTTCGGTATAAACGGAAAAAATACCGAATCTAGGTTTCTTACTTATCATAGTTTCACCTTGCATTGTCATTTAAGAAAACAATGCAAATGAAACAGCAAGAAAAATCACAAACACTTACACCGAATTTCGTCATGAATGAGCTGGATATTTCCAGGCCGACTTTAAACGATTGGTGTAGGAAAGGCATTCTTAGAAAAATTCAGATTCCAGGAGCGAGGCGGGTATATATCACCAAAGAATCATTTGACAAGTTAGTATTTGCTAAGTGATGGACTTCCTAAAGGTTCCTGTAAACGCTCAATTCAAGTCCTACAAAGACCTGAGACTCTATTGCTCATACCTTGACTTCAAAGCACAAAATCCTGAAGGAATTTATAAGGTTTTCATAAGGAAAAATAAAGACTATGTGAGCCGGAATTTTAAGAAAATGCAAAGACGAGGTTGGGCTTCAAAGAATCGAGATGGAACCATTTCCCTACGGGCATATCAATATGTCTGGAGAACATTGGGCATCCATCAAATTAAGGTTAACGGGCGTTTCAAATTCAAATATTATAAAATTTGGATTGATTCTCTTTCGATGGATCGCAAATCTTATTTAAAAGAGCTTGAGAGAATAATTCAGAAAAAGATAGCGGAGAGGAAGGCTGCTCAAATGAGATTTCGGAGGCTTGAGAACAAGGGTCAATTAAGCGAAGTAACCTTTGGGTCAATTAGGGCAGCCAACCTTTTCGGCTATAAATCCGCGTCTTCCGGCAGCAAGTTAAGAGAAAAATACTTCTCTCTCATCCCTCAGACCGAACAAGAGAAAAAGCAATACTGGAATCCATCAAAAGGTATGTATCAAAACCATTGTAGAAAGATTGCCCTATGAAAGAACTAATACAACTTGATTTTGAAGCTAAGAAAAAACGTTATCCCAATATCCCGGAACATTGTTTGCCCAAGCTCAAGGTCAAGCAAAGCGCAAACGGACTAACACAAGCGATAATCAAATTCCTAACGCTTCATGGGCACTTTGCTACACGCACCAGCAGCGCAGGTCGGTATCTGGTCAAAGAAAAGAAGTGGATTCCGTCTACAACCCGAAAAGGCTATCCCGATATAACAGCAATCATGAACGGCCGGACCTTGGCCATTGAGGTTAAGATTGGTAAGGACAAAATGAGCCAGGCACAACAGTGTGTAAAAGAGGAGATCGAAGCAAGTGGAGGCATCTACTTTATTGCAAAATCATTCGATGAATTTGAGAGGTTTTATAATGACACGAACACAAAAAATACACTATGAAAATAATGCACATGACCCCGAGGGGTTTCACTCCTAAAAAACGAAATGGAATCATTCTGGAACTCGCAAAGAAATCCGAACCTACAACACAGGTTCACTGGAAAGTTAAAGCCTATCAAACAGCTTCACCAATACAGAGAAGCCAAATGATCTATGACTTGCGCCAAAGGGTTTTTAATAACAACGACAGCACACCTAGACTAACATCATCGGATCAGGAAAAACTCTATTTCCTTATCGTTCAAACGCCAATCAAAAACTTGGAAGATTTGCTCTCGCTAGGAATGGAGGCGCAATGGCTCAAAGGGCTACAACTAAATGAAAAACAACTCATGAAGCTAGTGGGTGCAGTTTGGTCTAACCCTAGAGTTAACCCCTCGCTTTCAGTTATTCAGAGACGGGCGCACATCGACAAAATTTTTAAACAAAACTTAAAATGAACACAACCACACACGAAGTTAAACTTTTGGTATTTGAGAATACCGAAATAATTGAAACTGCAAAGGCTGAAGCTCTCGAACGGGCGGAGGCATTAAACTCTATTTCTGACATCTTTACTTTTGAGAGTGAAGATGAGTTTATTGAGCGAACCAAAGACCTTGAGAAGCTAAAGCATTCTGCAATGCTCAAGGACGCGGAGATTTCAAACCTCGCCAAGCGAATCGACATTAGATCAATCTCAGTTCCTAAACCAATTCAGGAAGCTTTAGAAAAGCTCAAAGGCATCCTAGCAAAGTATTACCCAAATAGACTGGAGGCTACCCTCTTTGAAAAGATCACCTTTGACGGAAAATGGATTCCAGATACAATCAAGCTAAACCAAATTTTAGAACACAACCGATTTTATGCAACAAACGAAACCTCAGTAGAAAGATATAAAGCTGCCAAAGGTCTGGTTGACTTCATGAATAAGCACAACTCAGGAGACAACTATTCTCGCCATCAATATGTTCACGCTTATATCAATTGGGACGGCAAAAAATATTTTGTAAACCCTCTCATATTCAGACGTGGGTCAGAATTAACCCGATAATAGCGGTATGACAACGGATAGAGACAACAAAGGAAGATTTACTGAGGGGAACCCCGGCAAACCAAAAGGGTCAAGCAAAAACAAGTTTCGCGATCGAATCCGGGACTTCATCGACTCCAATTGGAATGAGTTGCCAAAGTGGTTTTCTAAGTTGAAGGAAAAGGAAAAGATTGATGTGATCCTGGCCCTTACTCCCTATGCTGTCTCTAAACTTCAAAGCATAAGCATGACCGACTCTGAGGGTGAGGATTTGAAGGCAGAAAAAACGGTGATTGATTATAATAAGCTATCACCTAACGCGTTAAGGGAGGTATTGGCAAACACAAAAACGATCAAAGAAAATGAATAGGCCTAGAATGTATGTCGTTGACAAACTTGCAAACGGTAAGTTTTCAGTCAGTGGATTTCATACTGAATTTACAGCGGTTGAGCTGGCAGCACTAAGAAAGCTTATTTCAAACGAGGAGGGACTTACTCTATGGGTGATTTGATGGGGGTCGGATATGTTAACAAGGATGTTGACGGCAACTATACCTTGGTAAATCGTCCCGAGGTTAAGCTATCAGAAAATGAGTTTAATAAGCTTCAGGAGTTGATGGCAGAAAGTGGCCAAGTCACTCATTGGGTAATCTTCTGCGATTATTCAGGGAAGCAAAGCAAAGAAATTGCCATCGGTGATTGAAGATAGAATGTCGCAAGGGGCGTGGTTCTGATATTTCCCCCAATAGCTAAAGAGTATTTCACCGGTGGTAAAAATTGGTGTGTTAGTTTAATGTAGAAACCTCTCACACCGGGCCTCCCTCTGGCTTGGGGGGCCTTTTCTATTTTTAGAGATACATATCTATATAAATTCTTAATCCCCTAATTGATCTTTTCCTATATTTAGTTAGCAAAAAACCGAGGCATGAGACTTCAATTTTTCCTTGTGTTACTGATCCCCCTTTTTGCATCTACAGTTTGCTCGCAATCATTAGGTGCTAAAATGAAATACAACGGAGACTTATTTGCCAATTATAATCGCGCAGAGAAAATAGGCTTTGTAAAGGCTGGAGATAGTATTGAAGTTAGAGCCTATAGTGAAATAGGCAAGACGTATCTTGTTGAGATCAATGACACAACCGGATGGGTTTATGAAGGGAATGTCAATAGTTCTTATGACCTGTTGATACTCAGAGAGGATACCAAGGCCCAAAAGAACAAAGGAAAGTATTGGGTTGGAATGTCAAATAGCGATGCGACTATGAATTTGGGATTGCCAACAAAGGTGACGAAAAGGTATGGCACTTGGGGGGTAACAGAAACATGGTATTTCAAGGAATACGGAGTATATCTCGTTTTGGATAATGACAAGGTAACGGCAATTTTTTATGACCAGTAGCACAATTGGCCCTCCGCAGGGGCAAGCAACCAAAACGATCAATCAGTCATCATTAGGTTCGCATTAGCGTTCGCAAGTAGTTAAAATAAAAATGCAACTAACTGCTATACAATTAGTTGCATTTATTTTTTGTAGTCCGTACGGGAATCGAACCCGTGTTGCCAGAATGAAAATCTGGTGTCCTAACCCCTAGACGAACGGACCGTCCTCTAAAAGAGTCGCAAAGATAGACTTAGGGTGCAGATTTACAAAAACCACTTTTACTTTTTTTGGGGTTCCTGCGGCCATTTTCATTGGTTTTGGCTTGGCTGAGTTTTATTTTTGGCCTTCTTTAAAATTAACCTTTCAATCAATGACAAAAGTCGGAATAAATGGATTTGGTCGCATCGGTCGCCTTGCATTCAGGGCAGCTGTTGAACGCCAAGACATTGAAGTAGTAGGCATCAATGACCTGGTTACTCCAGACTATATGGCCTATATGTTGAAGTATGACTCTACGCACGGACGCTTCAAGGGTACCGTGGACGTGAAGGATGGAAATCTTATCGTGAACGGAAAGACCATCAGGGTAACTGCCGAGAAAGATCCGGCCAACCTGAAATGGTCTGCAGTTGGTGCTGAAATCGTCATTGAATCAACAGGTTTATTCCTGACGCAAGCAGATGCCAAAAAACACATTGACGCGGGCGCAAAGAAGGTTGTTATGTCGGCTCCGGCAAAGGATGACACCCCAACTTTCGTAATGGGGGTAAATCACAAGAAATTAACGGCACAGCATACCATTGTTTCAAACGCATCATGCACCACCAACTGCCTTGCTCCTCTTGCGAAGGTACTTAACGACAAGTTTGGTATTGCTGAAGGACTGATGAGCACAGTACATGCGGTGACTGCCACACAGAAAACTGTGGATGGTCCGTCAGTGAAGGATTGGCGCGGAGGTCGCGGTGGATTTTCTAACATTATCCCGTCTTCAACTGGTGCCGCAAAAGCGGTGGGTCTGGTATTGCCAGAATTGAAAGGCAAACTCACTGGTATGTCATTCCGCGTTCCCGTTGCTGATGTATCTGTAGTTGACTTAACAGTGAGACTTGAGAAGCCAGCTTCGTATGAAGACATCAAGAAGGCGATGAAAGATGCCTCTGAAGGTGAGTTGAAAGGAATTCTCGGTTATACTGAGGATGATGTTGTATCACAAGATTTCGTGGGAGATGCGCGCACATCGATTTTCGATGCGAAAGCTGGAATCGCACTCAACGACAACTTTGTGAAAGTGGTTTCATGGTACGACAATGAGTGGGGCTATTCCAACAAATTGATTGACCTGGTTCAGGAGTTGGCAAAACTCTAAAAACAAATAGACAAAGAAAAAAGCGCTCCACTCGGAGCGCTTTTGGTTTATAGCTTGAGGTAAACTCCCACACCCCAATTAGGTGCTGCCAGTATATTCTGTCCGGCAAACGCAAAGGCACCTGATACAGTCACCCCGAGTTTTTCCTTCAACTGATAATTCAATTCGATCGCTGGCGATACGTACTCCGTGTTGTTACTAAAAACGCCATTTTGGACTACAGCTGCTCCACCATTATTCAAAGATTGAACGACATTTAACTTAAAAATGGGAATAAACTTTTTGAAGGTTGCTCCCACTTCAAAGCCAAACCTCGCCTCATCAGAGAAGTTTTTTGTTCTATTGTTGAAAGCGCCATAGCCAGAAACATAAAACGGACTGGGATAAAATGAATGACTGGCATCGATTCTCAACATCTGATTAAATTCCCCATCCCCTGTTTGCAAAATCTGGCTGTCTCCCCCTGCTGTGGCTCCGAGCGGTAAACCGAAAATGACAGACGCACTAACAACCACAGGCTTGTCGGTGACAATACCGTATTTAAATCCCAACTCGGCATCACCGATAGAATTGAATTGATCTCCGGCAATGGTATTACCACTTTGGCGGAAACGGGTTTCATTTAACGTACTCCTCACAAAAATGGGGAAATAGCCAATGCCGGTGAGCCTATCGGTAAAACCATACTCTCCATAAATACTTGTGGTATACAGACTGATCGTGGTGATGTCGACTATCTCTCCGGTTGGGCCAAAGAAACTTGGCGCAATAATAAAATTCTGGCCAAGCTTAAAATAACCACCACGCTTTGGCTGCGGCCACCCTCCACCGCAAAATGCTGCTTGACAACTCAGGAGGAATAGGCTGATAACAAAAAATCTCTTCATACTAGTTAAAGTCTGCATAACCAAATACAACTGAAGCTGGCTTACATAACACAATCACATATCGAAATTGGATAGGTGTCACGTCTGGGAATTTCTCAGTAATGTTGAACATATGCGACCCATTTGTGGTTATCTCACCCAATTCAATTCCATTCGACTTGATCGAAGTGCCTGAACTATTGCTATTGGCCATATATATGAATGTACCAAGAGCAAAATCAGTCATAAAATCTTCATTAAGCATAAGTACCAGATCTCCATTTACCTCGACAAGCTCTGCTGTTCCACTTGCATCATATCCGTTAGCCGATACAAAAGTTGCAATCCTCGCTGCACCCACCATCATCTCTATTTCATTGCTGAAGACCCCGTCTACTATGGCAAATACTTTGGCCAATCCATTACCTACGCCTGTTGCCTGCCCATTGGTGTCAATGGTTATAACGTCTTCATCACTGGACTTCCATTCGATTGTACTTGTCGTTATTTCCATGTCATCAATGTTTTTCACCACTGCCGATAAGGAAATTGTTTCGCTGAGCGCAAGGGAGGTTTTTGCGGCTGAGATGTCAACCGAGGCCGCTGCGTTTTCATCAATGACTACTGCAATCCTAACAGAGTCTGCAACACCCTGGTGCTTCACAAACAACTTGGCTTGTCCTGGCGACAAAGCAGTTATCAATCCACTTGGGTCTACGGAAGCAATGTTAGATGGCACCACTTCCCATTCAAGTGCAACAGTTTCTGCGATACCAAACGTATTAAAAAAGGTTGCCGATGCAGTAGTGCTCGTACCGACCAGAAGTGCGATTCGATCAGGAACAATCTCGATCTTCTCTGCTACTACCGGATCGTCAACCTCATCGGTCCCAATACAGCTGCCCAGAAATATTGCTACAAGCAAAAGCGGTAATAAAATACGCATGCTTAAATTTTTCCTGAAAGTAAGCGATAATCGTAAGCCGGAGAGGTCGCTAGCTTGACAACTTATGTTGTTCGCCTTCGAGGTGTGTATAAATCACCGACTGTGGGGGATGTTGTGTAGATTTGCGCGATGGAATATAGCCCTGAGGTATTTCTAAAACACTTGGCTCAAACGAGTCCGTTTCCATTCTTAATTCCCATATCCCATGCCGAGGGCATATACCTCCATACACCAGACGGCAAGCGTTATACGGACCTCATATCCGGCATTGGTGTCACCAACATTGGCCATCGACATCCAAAAGTAATTGAAGCGATTAGGGCACAGCTTGACAAACACCTCCATGTGATGGTGTATGGAGAATATATACAATCTGCGCCCAATGAATTGGCAGAGCTACTCACATCATTGCTTCCCCCATCACTCAACTGTAGCTATTTTGTAAACTCCGGAACAGAGGCCAATGAGGGAGCATTGAAGCTCGCCAAGAGAATCACGGGAAGGCGTGAGATCATTTCGTTCAAAAAGTCATATCACGGCAGCACACATGGATCCTTAAGTGTGTCGGGAAATGAGGTCAAGAAAAATGCATTTCGTCCTCTCCTGCCAGGGGTGAAGTTTATTGGGTTTGGAAATCAGAAAGATCTGGATGCCATTACGACCAAAACAGCGTGTGTCATCGCTGAAACCATCCAGGGAGACGCGGGGGTGCGAATTCCATCGAAAGAATATCTGAAGGCTCTTCGTAAGCGATGTAGCGATACCGGAACGCTACTTATCTTTGACGAAATTCAATGCGGCATGGGGAGGGCAGGGAGCTTATTTGCCTTCCAACAATTTGATATTGTGCCTGATATTCTAACCATCGGAAAGGCTTTTGGTGGTGGATTGCCTATCGGGGCATTCATATCGTCTTATGAGAATATGCAAGCGCTGATTCACAAGCCTATGCTCGGTCACATTACTACTTTTGGAGGGAACCCGGTTTGCTGTGCGTCTGCGCTCGCCACGGTTAAAGTAATATTAGAAGAACGACTTTTGGATGATGTGGAAAGAAAAGGAAAGCTATTCGAACACTACCTCAACCATTCTTCAATCAAAGAGATAAGACGTGCGGGGCTCTTCTTCGCGATCGACTTTGAGTCTGAAGATAAAGTCCAACGAATCGTAAAGTATGCACTGGAAAAAGGAGTGGTTTGTTTTTGGTTTCTCTCCTGCCCTGCGAGTTTTCGCATCGCACCGCCTCTTACGATTACCGATGAGCAAATCAAAGAATCATGCGAGGTGATTCTTGAAGCTATTGAACAGTCTTAAGCTCTAGCCAAGATTTTCAATCACCAGATTGTGATTGGTGTAAATGCAAATATCAGCTGCGATGTGCAGGCTATCGCGGACCATTTCATCTGCACTCAACTGTGGAGCATGCTTTTTCAACGCTAAAGCTGCGGCTTGAGCATACATTGAACCTGACCCGATGGCCGCGACTTGATTGTCTGGCTCCAGCACGTCTCCGGTTCCAGACAGCACCAGCAACTCGTCTTTGCTGGCTGTGATAATCATCGCTTCCAAACGTCTGAGATAGCGATCCATCCGCCAGTCTTTTGCCAATTCAATCGCAGCCCTTTTCATGTTGCCACCAAAAGCATTCAGCTTTTCATCAAAGCGATCCAAAAGCGTAAACGCATCAGCAGTGGAGCCAGCAAACCCAACCAATATCTTTCCGTCCTGCAGTTTTCTGATCTTCCTTACGTTGCTCTTGGCCACAGTATTTCCCATGGTGGCTTGGCCGTCACCGCCAATAGAGACTTTGCCATTATGCAATACCGCAAGAATGGTTGTCGCGTGAATTTTTTCCATTGATTTTAAATCAGAATTCTCACCGGATCTTCAAGCAGACCCTTGAGTGTTTTCAGAAAGGCAGATCCAACCGCACCGTCCACCGCGCGGTGGTCGCATGACAAGGTAACTTTCATCACGTTGCCTGGCACGATCTGACCGTTTTTCACAACAGGTGTTTCCTTAATACCTCCTACTGCCAGTATACAAGCGTCTGGTGGGTTGATGATGGCAGTGAACTCTTCGATACCAAACATTCCGAGGTTGGAAATGGTAAACGTGCTTCCCTCCCATTCAGAAGGTTGTAATTTTTTATCGTGGGCTTTTTGTGCCAGTTCTTTTACCTCTGTCGCTATATGTGCGAGTGATTTATTATCGGCAAAGCGTACCACCGGAACCACAAGTCCGTCCTTCACCGCCACGGCCACACCGATGTGTATGTGACGATTCTTTCTCATCTTATCTCCTAACCATGAAACGTTTACATCAGGATGTTGACGCAAAGCCGCTGCCGTTGCTTTTAGCACGATATCGTTGAACGATATTTTTGCCGGAGAAACTTCATTGATACTCTTTCTCGCCTCTACCGCCTTATCCATGTTGATCTCCATGGTAAGGTAGAAATGTGGTGCTGTGAATTTGCTTTCAGATAATCTGCGCGCGATTGTTTTGCGCATCTGCGATACCGCAACTTCTTCGTAGCTCTCCTCTCCCACTACTGATGGACGAACAATCTTCGCATCACCACCACTCTTAGCCTGAGGAGCTGCTGAAGGTTTATAGTTTTCAATGTCCCGCTTGGTTATTCTACCATGGTCACCGGTACCCTCGATTTTCGAAATATCGTAGCCCTTGTCTTTAGCCATCTTCTTCGCTAAAGGGGAAGCTTTCAATCTGCCATTTGCACTGCCATTGCTACTTGCGGTGCCATGCGAATGAGATGTTTTTGTTTCTACTGCTGATGCAGAAGTCGAAGATGAAGCTGGCTCTTCACTCTTACTACCGCCATTACCTTTTGCCTGGTAAGCTTTCAACAGGGTTTGCCAGTCTGCACCCTTCTCCCCCACGATTGCCAATACTCCATTAACTGGAATTGATTCTTTTTCCTTTGCACCGATGTACAACAGCGTTCCGTTGTGATAGGATTCGTACTCCATTGTTGCCTTGTCGGTCTCCACCTCTGCCATCAACTCACCCGACTTCACGGTATCTCCCACTTTCTTATGCCATGCTGCAATCACGCCTTCGGTCATGGTATCACTCATCTTCGGCATGGGTACTACCTCTGCCTTAATGTTTGACGTGTCTTTCGCTTCAGCCACGGCAGTTTCCTTTGCCGGAACTGATGTAGAACCGCCTCCTTCACTTGCTGATTTCTTATTTTCTGCCTTAGCCTCTGAAAGTAGTGACGAGATATCCTCTCCTTTCTTACCCACTACAGCCAGTACCCCGTTTACCTGAACGGCCTCACCTTCCTTCACACCAAGATGCAACACCACCCCATCGTTGAAGGATTCGTAATCCATGGTGGCTTTGTCGGTCTCTATTTCTGCCATGAGTTCTCCCGACTTTACGGTATCTCCAACTTTCTTATGCCATTTGGCGATCACCCCTTCGGTCATGGTGTCGCTCATTTTGGGCATACGCACTATTTCTGCCATTGCTTGGTCTTTTTTACGGGTTAGAAGGCCTAAAAATAGCGGTTAAAACGTCTATTTTCAAATCCTGCCGGAGTAGGTTAAAACGGAATATTGCCTATGATGAATTCGACAACGAGGTCATTGTTGAAGAATTTGTTGGCCGTGAGGTAGGAAGCCCTAACACCAACTTCAACAATAGGTAAGAAACGCATCAAGTTCACATCAAAAGTCACTTCAGCGCCCATCGATTGATAAGTCGCTCCGTTGTCGACAAAGTAACGTTGAGTTGCCTGGCCTGGTTGAAAGCGATAGAGGTAGATCAGTCCTTCACTCTTACCATAGTCGAAAAACAAATTAGTTTTTATCCGCTGGAGGTTGAGAATTGGACCGAGACTAATATCAGGATACCAAATAGGTAGCGCATAGTTGGCAGATAGGCTTATAAATTTTGTATCCCTTGGATAGCTATAGCCTCTTGGCTTGGAGATGCGATTCCGGAATTGATATGTAGAAAGAGATGGATCTGACAAAGACTCCTGGTACCCGCCTCTGAAATACAGGGAGTGATGTTTAAACAACCCGGGAAAAAACAGCGTGGCGCGTGCCACGTTCATCCGGCCCTCAAAATCAGAATTCAAAATAGTCGAATAAGTTTCAGCGGCAATGGCCTGGCCGAATCGCGGATTAAAATCTCGCCTGCTTTGCTTGAGCAAATTTGATGCATTAAAAGAGAAGTGATTGTAAACCAGGTCACCGTTACTCACCTTGTCGGTGAAGTTGAAAAATAACGTATCATTTGCCGGAATCAGCCTACCAAAACCAGATCCAACATTCGACCCGTTTTCTGTAACTGAATATTTAAACCCGGAAACCTGTGAATAGCCGACCGAATTACTGATCGACACGCTTCGGTGAAATTTTGAATGCGTGAGTAGAAGAGGAATTCTCAATCCAGCATTACCACCAATTTCCGTCCATTGAAACGATACGTCTCTACCAAATGCTCCCGTGTCGTCTTCCCTCTTTGCATAAGTGAACTCACCATCAAAAATTGGATACATACCCTGATAGCTGATTCCAGCTCGCCATGTACCGGTTCGTTCATTAATATCGAATTGGTATCCACCGCTGATTTCAGTGGTACTGAGAATATCCCGTGAAACAATTCCGAGGTTAGCCTGACTTAGCGAATTGAGCACATACACACCCCACGAATGCGGATTGATCATACCACTACTTCTGCGATATCTTCTTGTCGCAAACTTTTCATCAGGCACAGACTTCAACAGGTTCGGGTCACTTTCCTGTTCCGCGAGCGTAGCACTGAAAAGGTCTTTGGTGACATTAACATTTTCAATCACTTTCCATTCGTTCTTTACGTACTTCACCCGTACCACATCAAGTCCGTCTTTCGACTGATCATTATAATAGATGTACTTACCATCAGGAGAAATAGCAGGATTGTATGCTCCGTATTTGCTTGACGTTACCTGATGCCGTTTGCCGGTGGAGGTATCAAGGCAATAAATATTGTCGATGCCACTATAGGGAGAATTAAAGAAAAGATCATTTCCGTTAAGGACCGGATGGCCAACGTTCTCCTCTTTTGCATCGTACAAATCTTTTGTTTCCCCAGTGGCAAGGTCAACACTCGAAATCACTTTTCCATTTTTCGTTAGCCGGAGATAAACAATTGACTTTCCATCGACACTCCATCGAGGCATAGAGATCAAATCGTTATCAGGATTTGCAATTTTGTGCATTACGCTACCCGTATTATAATCGAGAACTACAAGGCTGACCTGATATGAGTCATCTGTCTCAACAGTTACGACTTTCGAACCATCCGGAGAAATGCTTGCCCCTGCATAACGTGAAGTCTTAACCACAACTTTCTTTCTCCCACTAGTAGGTTGAGTCTTCGCAACATTATAACCTTTGATAATTGAATACGAACGCGTCTGCCATCGCGGATCAAATCGGTACTCATTCCACACGATCTTATCTGCTCCGACTGAGAGCATACCGGCATCGTTTACGAGCCCAGGTGTGTGCTCTCGTTCTTCTTCACCATTGGTTAGCGTAACGAATTGAAATATATCTCCAATGCCTGACTTCAATACCAATATGCGACCATCACT
>JBFWZR010000037.1:0-35082 GCA_050185175.1 Cyclobacteriaceae bacterium | reverse complement strand
CAACGGGCTGATGGTTGGCACATTTCTCATGTTCTTTTATCAGGAAAATGAATTGAGCCAAGACTTTCCGGTTATCATGCTTCACGGCACCATCGAATTGTCATCTATCGTGGTTGCTGCTGCTGCCGGATTTACGATGGGCAACAGTCTGCTTTTTCCCGGCACCTATTCACGACTCGCCTCATTTAAAATGGGTGCTTTAAAAGGTCTTAAGATCGTAATGGGGCTGGTGCCATTTTTTATCATCGCTGGATTTATTGAATCATTTATCACCCGATATGCATTTATGCCGTGGCCTATTAAGGCTATGATCATAATTCTCTCAGCTGCGTTGATAATATATTATTTTGTCATCTATCCTATTCATTTAAAAAGAAATGGAAAGCTTCGTACCAATTGAATTTCACAGAGCGCGTGATTTCTCAAAAAAAATCAACGTCACCTTTGAGTTCTTGAAACAAAATTTTCGCCCACTCACGAAGAGTGTTCTTTTTATTGCAGGCCCACCTGTGCTAATGGGCAGTTTGTTAGTAGGCTCTTTCATTGGCGATTTTTTTAACCTTTCTCAATCGGGCTACACCGGTGAATCTGAAGCGTTTGAAAACTATTTCAGCTCTGTAAACTTCTGGTTGCAAATTGCCTTTGGCGGATTGTTCATGCTGATTAGCGGAATAGCATCGATCAGTTCGATAAACAATTATGTTATTCTGTACGGAGAAAAGAAATCGAATCAGATCGAAGTGCATGAAGTGTGGGGCAAAGTGAAACAGACATTTTTCATGTACCTGGGCACGATGATCTTCTTTGTCATTTTGTTCATGGTCGTTTATGTTATTCTGATTCTGCCTGTGTTTTTACTCGGAGCGATCTCCCCGTTCCTGGTTGGTTTCGGTGTGATTGGAGTGTTCGTGGGCATCATCTACTTCTTTTTTGGAGCCTCGCTGACCTTCTTCATTCGCAACTATGAAAAGGTGGGATTTATCTCCGCTATCAAGCGATCGTTTTACCTGATACGCGGAAAGTGGTGGAGCACTTTTGGATTAGTGATGATACTCAGCCTCATTGTTTCCACGCTCTCTTATCTTTTCTTAATTCCATGGTACGCAGTAATGATTGTAAATACCCTTCACAACACGAGTACTGACGTCTTTCAAGAACCATCATTCAACTGGAAAGCAATGACAGTTCTTTTCTTCACCCTATATTACCTTGCACAACTGGTTCTCTATTCAATTCCCAACATTGGGATTGCACTGCAATACTTTAACCTCGTAGAATTGAAAGAAGCAAAAGGTTTGATGGATGATATTCAGTCCCTCGGGGAAAGTGATAGTTCAGGATCAAGAGAAGAACACTATTAGATATGCGGTTTTGCTTTCTAGTCTTAGCACTCACCATTTCCTGCCAGCTATTCGGGCAGGACTTGACGTATGATTCTTTATCATTTCAACCAGAAAAAGAAGTTGAGTACAATGCTCCCAATGACACTGTCGCAGTGGCATTGCAAAAGTTCTCGTCAGAAAAAATTATAACACTCAGCCAGGATCCAGACTTCAATTACAAACAACCGCCATCGATGGCAGAGTCTCTTTGGCAACGACTGTTGTCGTGGCTTGCCCAATTTTTGAACGCACTTTTTGAAGGGGCCACCGGCACGGACTGGGGGCGAGTGCTCGTTTATGCAGCCGCTTTAGTTGGTTTGGTATTGTTGGTATTGATGATTCTAAAAGTGGATGCATTCCGAGTTTTTTATGCAGGGGCAGATCGCGGTTCTGTCACTACTGGAGTATTTCATGAGAACATTCATGAAATGGACTTTGACAGACTGATTAGTGAGGCTCTATCCCGACAAAAATATCGGGAAGGAATTCGCTTGGTATTTCTACACGCCTTAAAAGTACTCACAGACAAACAGTTCATTTATTGGGAAGCCGGCAAAACCAATCACGACTACGTGGAAGAGGTGTCTGAGAAAGAGTTGAAATCTGGGCTCAATGATTTGAGTTACTACTTTGACTATGCGTGGTACGGAAACTTTCCTGTAGAAGAATCTACGTTTCGAAAAACACAATCACTTTTCGAATCGCTTAAATCCAAAGCCTCAACATGAAGGACTGGAAATACATACTCTATTTGGTCATCTTCATCGGTATTTATGCTGCGATTCAGTTGTTAAGTCCAAAAAGTCATAACTGGGCGATCACACTGTCGCATCTCGACAAAGATCCATATGGCACTTATGCGCTGCATGAGGTGATGCCGGATATTTTTGACTCAATTCAATTGTCCAACGAATCATTCTATGAAATTCTCGAAGTTGATTCTTTAAATCCAGGTGGGATAATTAGCTTTTCAACCTCGTTAAATACCCAAGCTGAAGACGCTGACGCGCTGATTAAGTATGTGAGCGAAGGGAATAATGTCTTTTTGTCGGCACATTATTTCTACGGCCAGCTTGCAGATACCTTCAATATATCAACAGTTGACTATTTGTTCGATGGCAACGGAATTATTGATCAGAGGGACTCCATGGAGCTGCGTTATTCCAACACTACCATGGATACTACCACTACATTCTTGTTTAGAAGGTCAAGCATTCACAACTATTTTCAATCCTACGATACCCTGCGTACTTCAGTTGTCGCCAGAAATGACATGGGCGAGGCTGTTACTATCAAAATTAGTATTGGCGAAGGCGCCTTGTATCTGAATAGTACACCACTCGCGTTCACGAACGTCAACTTACTTTCCAAGGAGAATCATCAATTCGCTTCAGCATCTGCCTCTCTTCTTGATACAAAGAATCTGATCTGGACCGAATTTTATCATATGGGCCGAATGGAGGCACAGACTCCACTACGTTTTATCCTTAGCCAGGAGTCTTTGTCCTGGGCATACTATCTTATCATCGCTGCATTATTGCTTTTTATGTTCTTCGAGGGAAAACGAAAACAGCGAATCATCCCGATCATCCCACCCTTACAGAACACAAGTTTGGAGTTCGTCTCCACGATCAGCAATCTTTATTATCAGCATGCTGATCACAAGAACATTGCAGAGAAAAAGATTGCATTCTTTTTTGATCAGCTCCGCAGTCAATTTTACATTGACGCACATCATATTGCAAAAAAAGACTATGAACATATTGCAGCAAAAACAGGCAACGATGTTATTGTCACCACGGCTTTGTTCAAAACAATAGACAATATTCAAAGCCGCGAATCAATTTCATCATCCGAGCTCATCAATATCACTAAACAATTGGACCAATTCTTAAAACAATAAAATGGAGGAATCTGAATTTCAAAGTCGGGTTGACCTGACTCACCTGAGCGAACGAGTGAAAAGCATTCGAGACGAGATTGGAAAGGTGATCGTTGGACAAGATCACATGATCGACCTTTTGATCACTGCGCTTCTGGCAGATGGCCATGTGCTCATCGAAGGTGTTCCTGGCGTGGCAAAAACCCTGACTGCAAAATTATTTTCAAAAATCATTTCGGTTAACTTCTCCCGCGTACAGTTCACCCCCGACCTCATGCCTTCCGATGTGGTGGGAACATCCGTTTTCAATGTTAAAAACTCGGAGTTTGAATTTAAACCTGGTCCGATTTTTTCAAATATTGTCCTGATAGACGAGATCAACCGAGCCCCTGCTAAAACACAAGCGGCACTGTTCGAAGTAATGGAAGAACGTCAGGTTACCGTGGATGGTCACACCCACAAGATGAAAGCCCCGTACATGGTGTTGGCCACGCAAAACCCGATTGAACATGAGGGCACCTATCGGCTACCGGAGGCTCAACTTGATCGCTTCCTGTTCAAAGTGGTAGTTAACTACCCAGAACTTGAAGAGGAAGTTGATATCATATCAAGACAACACGCACGGTCGGGAATGCAGCCACTGGATGAAATCAATCCGGTGCTGAGAGCGGAAGATATAGCTGCCATGAAAGCGTTCGCGCAGCAAGTACACGTAGAAGAGAACATTATCAGGTACATCGCTCAAATTGTTCAGGAAACACGAAACAATCCTTTGCTTTTCCTTGGTGCATCACCGCGTGCCTCAATCGCTATTCTAAACGCATCAAAATCATTTGCGATTATTCAGGGAAGAGACTTTATCAACCCGGAAGATATCAAACGAGTTGCGATGCCGGTCTTGAGACACAGGATCGCATTGAGTCCTGAAAAAGAAATGGAAGGCATTTCTCCTGATACAGTGGTAGAACAGATCATAAACAAGATTGAAGTGCCGAGATGATACGGCTAATCAAAAGCTTATTTATTAGCCACCGCTTCTTTCAGGTCATTATTGGCCTGGTACTTCTTTTCATTCTCAGCTTTGTATTACAGGGATTGATCTGGATCCCAAAAATTCTTTTCTTTTCGCTGATAGCCGCCTGTATCGTTGATCTTGTTCTGCTTTATCGTGTGAAGAAGGGACTGCTTGGCGCGAGATTCACGCCTGACAAACTATCGAATGGAGACGAAAATGAGATCAGAATTTATCTTGAGAATCTTTATGTCTTCTCCACTCGCCTCCGCATTTTCGATGAGATACCTCATCAATTCCAAAAGCGTGATTTGCAATTCGAGGCGGTGCTAAAGGCGGGAGAAAAAAAGACAATCCCATATTTTCTCAGACCTGTTAAACGTGGTGAATATTCTTTCGGTGCAGTCAATGTACTGGTCGCCACTCCGCTCGGCCTGCTCTCAAGGAAATTCTCATTTTCTCAGGATAAGATGGTTCCTGTGTATCCTTCATATATCCAGATGAGAAAGTATGAACTCCTGGCCATCAGCAACCGACTGATGGAAACAGGGATCAAAAAAATCAGAAGGATTGGGCACAATCAGGAATTTGAACTTATCAAAGAATATGTAAGTGGAGATGATTTTCGAACTGTAAACTGGAAAGCCACTAGTCGGAGATCAAAACTGATGGTCAATCACTATCAGGATGAACGCTCGCAGCAGGTATATTCTCTGATCGACAAAGGTCGTGCGATGCAAATGCCATTCAATGGTCTCAGCTTGCTTGACTACGCCATCAATGCAAGCCTCGTCATTTCAAACATTGCCATCAAAAAGAGTGATAAGGCCGGATTGATCACCTTTCAGGAAACGGTTAATACAATTGTACCGGCAGCTCGCCTGAATGGCCAAATGAGAAACATTCAAGAGGCGCTGTATAAACAAAAAACGGCCTTTGTGGAAACAGACTTCTCCGCCCTTCATGCTACGATTCGCCACAAGCTGAGTCAGAGAAGTCTCCTGCTGCTTTTCACAAATTTTGAAACAGTTTTTGCGCTTCAGCGCCAGTTACCATATTTCACCAGTTTGGCAAGACAACATCTGCTGGTCGTGATCTTTTTTGAAAACACAGAACTTCATCAGCTCTTGAATAAAAAAACAGACGACCTAAAGGAGATATACCAAAAAGCGATTGCCGAGCGTCTCCATTTGGAGAAGAAATTGATCATTAAAGAGCTTCAAAAACATGGCATCCAGGCACTGCTCACGAAGCCTGAAAATCTCACCGTAAACACCATCAACAAGTACCTGGAGTTGAAGGCCAGGAACCTCATCTAGCGGATTTCTTGAACGCATTATAACGCCAATAAAATTTGCTCAGATTTTATTGGTAATCAGACCTCGAATCCTGCAAATCATCCCTATTTTTGCAGCCGATTTATCTAATCTAGCCCCGGAATGCCAAGAGATAGAAGTATTCGCTCCATCCTCATCATCGGGAGCGGCCCCATTATCATCGGTCAAGCTTGTGAATTCGATTATGCCGGCTCCCAGGCCTCAAGGTCACTGCGGGAGGAAGGAATCGAGGTCATTCTAATCAACTCAAACCCCGCCACCATTATGACCGATAAGGTGACGGCTGACCACGTGTATCTTCGACCGCTTGAAAAGAAATATATCCGGGAGATATTAGAAAAACATCATGTAGATGCTGTTCTGCCCACCATGGGTGGACAAACTGCTCTCAACCTCTGTATCGATTGTGAAAACGCGGGCATCTGGGACCACTATGGTGTAAAAATTATTGGTGTCGATATAAACGCGATTGAGACAACCGAAGATCGTGAGAAGTTCCGCCTAAAAATGATGGAATTGGGAGTTGGAGTTTGTAAAGGCTCTACTGCCACTTCTTTTTTAGAGGGAAAAGAAATCGCACAAGAAATCGGATTCCCGCTGGTTATCCGCCCATCGTTTACCCTTGGCGGTACAGGCGGTGGATTTGTTAAAAAAGCGGAAGACTTCGATGCAGCTTTGAATCGTGGACTTCACGCCTCGCCTATTCACGAAGTGTTGGTAGAACAAAGCATCATGGGATGGAAGGAGTATGAGTTGGAATTGTTGCGCGATGGATCTGGCAATGTGATCATCATCTGCTCGATAGAGAACTTTGATCCCATGGGTGTACACACAGGCGACAGTATTACCGTTGCCCCTGCCATGACACTACCCGACACCGTGTATCAGCACATGCGTGATCTCGCGATCAAAATGATGAATGGCATCGGCAAATTCGCAGGCGGTTGCAATGTACAATTCGCAGTGAATCCGGAAACCGATGACATCATCGGCATTGAAATCAACCCGCGCGTATCGCGTTCCTCTGCGCTTGCCTCAAAAGCCACCGGATATCCAATCGCGAAAATCGCGGCCAAACTGGCGATTGGATACAACCTTGACGAACTAAATAACGCCATCACCGGTAGTACCACAGCGTACTTCGAACCATCACTTGACTACGTCATTGTAAAAATTCCAAGATGGAACTTTGATAAGTTCGTTGGCGCGGACAGAAAGTTGGGCTTGCAAATGAAGTCAGTTGGTGAGGTGATGGGAATTGGCAGAAACTTCCAGGAAGCTCTTCAAAAAGCCTGTCAATCACTTGAGATCAGAAGAAACGGACTTGGCGCTGATGGCAAAGAATTGACTAAGCAAGAAGAACTTCTTCATAGCCTTGAGAACCCAAGCTGGAACAGGCTGTTCCACATCTATGATGCCATGAAACTAGGCATCTCGATGAAGACCATTCTTTCGCTTACTAAAATCGACAAATGGTTCCTTCAACAAATTGAAGAACTCATTGAGATAGAAAAGGAAATTGAGAAATACGATGTAGATACTATTCCCGCTCCTTTGATGCGTACTGCAAAGGAAAAAGGATATGCAGATCGTCAGATTGCGCACTTACTGGGCTGCCTTGAAAGTGAAGTCCACAAGAAGCGGAAGGAGATGAACATCAATCGCGTTTACAAACTTGTGGACACGTGTGCAGCTGAGTTTGAGGCGAAGACACCTTACTACTATTCAACCTTTGATAAGGAGAACGAATCTACCTCTTCAAATCGTAAAAAAGTGATCGTGCTCGGTTCCGGCCCGAACCGCATTGGCCAGGGTATTGAGTTTGATTATTCATGTGTGCATGGTGTGCTCGCTGCAAAAGAATGTGGCTACGAAACGATCATGATCAATTGCAATCCGGAGACTGTATCCACCGACTTCGACATTGCAGACAAACTTTACTTCGAGCCAGTATTCTGGGAACACATCTATGACATTATTCAGCACGAAAAGCCTGAAGGTGTAATTGTGCAATTAGGTGGACAGACTGCGTTAAAGCTTGCAGAAAAGTTAAGTAAGTACGGCATTAAGATCATGGGTACTTCTTTCGAGGCGCTTGACCTTGCTGAAGATCGCGGAAGTTTTTCAACACTATTAAAAGATCTAAACATTCCTTACCCTCCGTTCGGTGTTGCTACAGATGCAGATGAGGCCTTGGAGGTGTCCAAGGGAATTGGGTTTCCTCTACTTGTGAGACCATCATACGTGCTCGGTGGTCAAAGCATGAAAATCGTGATCAACGAGAAGGAACTTGAATCACATATTCTTGACATTTGGAAACACCTTCCTGAAAACAAGGTTTTGCTTGATCACTTCCTGGATGGAGCCATTGAAGCAGAAGCCGATGCACTTTGTGACGGTGAGAACGTATACATCATCGGCATCATGCAGCATATTGAGCCCGCTGGTATTCACTCTGGTGACTCTTACGCAGTTTTACCTCCTTACAACCTTGGTGACTTTGTCATCAAACAAATAGAAAACTACACGCATAAGATAGCGGTCGCGTTGAAAACCGTTGGATTGATTAACATCCAGTACGCTATCAAGGATGACAAAGTGTATGTGATTGAAGCCAATCCGCGCGCGTCACGTACGGTGCCTTTCATCTGCAAAGCATATGATGAACCATATGTCAACTACGCTACGAAGATCATGCTGGGCGAAAAGAAGGTAACAGATTTTCAATACAATCCGACAAAGAAAGGTTATGCAATTAAGGTTCCGGTTTTCTCATTCAACAAATTCCCGGATGTAAATAAAGAGCTGGGGCCCGAAATGAAATCAACCGGTGAGGCGATCTACTTCATTGACGATTTGATGGATGATTACTTCCTGAATATCTACGCGGAGCGAAATCTCTACCTAAGCCGGTAAAGGAATCATAATCGTAAACGTTGAACCCTTACCTGCTTCTGAGGTAAGTTCAATTTTGCCATTCAGTTTCTCTACAGCCTCTTTAGTGATGTAAAGTCCCAGACCCGAGCCCGTTGAAGTATCCGACCCTCGATAAAACATTTCAAAAATCCGGCCCTGGAATTCTGCAGCTATTCCTTCCCCATTGTCCTGAATCTGTATTTTGACCCAACCTCTCTCTTCTTTTGAAGTAATTCTAATAAAGGAAGAAGTGCCACTGTCAGTTCTTTGATACTTAATAGCATTAGAGATAATGTTACTTAGAATCACTTTGAGCAAGAACCGATCAGTTGCCACTTGAGGTTGATCAAACTTCAGTTCAAATTTTATCTGCTCGAAGTTGTCCAGATACTTAAAGTCCTTAATAATATCTTCAATGAACACCTTCAAGTCGATTCTTTCAGCATCGAGTTCCTTTCTATTCGTTCTGGAATAATCTAAAACTTCTGCTATAAACGACTCCAGGCGTCTGATGCTCGCTTCAATTTTAGAGAGGTAAACTACACTCTGATCCGGGGAGTTTTCAATTTTACTTAAGTTGACAAGGCCTTTTATCGATTTCAGCGGAGCACTGATATCATGTGAGAGGCTATACACAAAACGATCGAGCTCCGAGTTTGTCTTCTTGAGTTGCTTGTTGGTATTTTCAAGTTCTTCCTTTTGTTGTGTGATTTTATATTCTGTTTTCCAGAGATCAGAGATTACCCGACCAATAATGGAAGAGGAGACAAACATCGTTAACATACCGAGATGTACACTCAGCGACTTAGTAGATCCCTTTGATGCCAAAAATACATCCGCAAAATCCAAAAGAGGCAACACATAGTTAAGCACGAAAATGATCGCATTGATCAAAATCACACTTGCAAAGCCACGCTGAACTGCAACAATAATGGACGCTACACCATAGATATACCAGTAGGTATTGAAATCAACAAAGAAGATCATGGTAATGAATGCGACAACGATGAGCCACAGGCTGGCAACGTTCTGTGTTCGGCTTTCAATTGTCAGTGACTTAAATGGTTTGACAATTCTTATACCAAAAGAATCATACCGAGGAGCGACAAAGTAAAGTATCGGTGCCGCTATCGTGAATATAGTCAGAAAGTCCGCAAGCATGATCAGGGCAACCGTATACAGATCCCCTCCCACAAAAGTGTAGTTATAAGTAAAAAAGGAATTGATAACTACAGGGACCAAAACACCAAGGACAGTGAATCGAATAAGCGAGTTGGTCGAACTCAACAAGTCATTAAGCCCTTCCTTATTGGGCCGCTTAAACAGATACCATGATGCAAACGTCATCAGCGGAGCATGCGAAGCCAGGAGACCAATTCTCAGCCAACCACCGGTCGCTCCCCAAAGCACGAGCGTAATTATTTCGTTGAGATAAATGATCAACAACATTCGTGGTCCGTACCAATAGAGCAGAATGATAGCAAACGGTGTTGGCAGATACAGTAATACAGAGTCGGTGAAATTCCTCAGGAAGTATGAGCCGTACGAAATCGTAACGATCACAACCATAAGAATTGGCCACCCCCACCACACCCACTTTGATAAGGCGGTACGACTCTCATCTTGTCCAAGATTTCCACTTACGGTTGAATGCGTCATTCTAATCTATTCCCCGCCAAATTAACTGATTTGTAAAGAATGTGGGCTTGTATTTTATGCCCCTAACCTACATTGTGTTTCTCAAGCACAAAATGCAAAAATTAAGTATTAAGCCGCGAAACCATTACCTTTGAAATCAAGTTGTAACTCAAAGGACCAGAAGAGAACATGCTTAAGTTATTACTCATTATCGTCATCACCGCCTACGTCCTTTCTAAGGTTGGACGATTCTTTTTCAGGATGGGGATGTCATCTTCACAAAACAGACAGTCATATCGGCCTCAAGGTGGAAATGTGAATGTGGATGAAAAGCCGAAGCAAAAGCCTAACGTGAAAGGTGGCGAATACATCGACTACGAAGAGGTAAAATAAATCTTCCGTCCATGCCGATTCACTTTCACAAATACCAGGCGACCGGAAACGACTTCGTGTTGATTGACAATCGTCAGTCACAAAAAAAGTTCAACACTGAAGAGATTAAAAAGATTTGCGACCGCAAGTTCGGTGTAGGTGCAGATGGTTTGATCCTCATTGAACAAGGTGCATCTGATTTCGAGGTGATCTATTACAATAGCGATGGATCGCAAAGTCTTTGCGGGAACGGATGTCGGGCTGCTGTTAACTTCGCATCACATCTCGGGATCATCAATGGAAGCACCTCCTTTGCTGCGTATGATGGTGAACACAGCGCAGAAATTCTAGCCAATGGAAACATCAAGCTAAAAATGAATGATGTGAAGGAGGTCAGTAGAATTGGTGAAGATTTTTTCATCAACACCGGGTCCCCACATCTCATTCGCTTTGTGGAAAACACAAATGACCTTGATGTGGTTGCGGAAGGGAGGCGAATACGATACGACAAAAAGTTTCAACCTGAAGGAACTAATGCAAACTTCGTAAAGTTGGGTGCGAACGATACGATTACTGTTCGAACGTACGAACGAGGTGTGGAGAACGAGACATTGTCATGCGGTACTGGAGTGACAGCAGCAGCGCTTGCAGCTTCATTCAAAGGCTATAAGTCACCCGTGAACGTTAGCGTCAAAGGAGGCTCCCTTTCAGTCGAATTTACCCGCGATAATGGTGCTACTCTGTCAGACGCAAAAGACCAGGCACCAGCATTTAGAGAGGTTTTCCTCGTGGGACCTGCCAAAATGGTCTTTGAGGGCGATTTGGAGCTATAATTGCACCCCTGAAATCCTTAACTTTGCAGTCCTTTTTGTGGTTTTGCGCCTATTTTGGCGTGGATGCGAAGGGGTGAGCACTTATTTTTCTCCGTATGTTAAAATTCATTGCCAAAATCTTTGGGTCGAAGTCAGAAAAGGACATCAAATTGATGATGCCGTTGGTCGAACAAACCAATGCAGAGGGTGAGAAGCTGAAGGGACTTTCAAACGATGATCTGAGGAAAAAGACCTGGGAAATTCAGGATCATATCAACCAGAAACTCAAACATATTGATGACCAGTTGGGTAGTCTTCATCAACGCATCAATGACCATCCCGAACTCGACCTTAACGAAAAGGAATCCACTTTCAATCAGATCGATAAACTCGAAAAAGATCGCAATACGGAGCTTGAAATTGTGCTGAAGGAAGTCCTTCCGAGGGCATTCGCCATCGTAAGAGACACAGCCCGTAGATTCAAAGAAAGCGAGCAACTTGAAGTGACAGCCCAGGATTATGACCGGGTGATGGCGGCAACTCATCAGAATGTAACTATTAGTGGAGATAAGGCAATCTGGCAAAACCAGTGGCTGGCCGCTGGCAACGTGATCAAGTGGGACATGGTGCACTATGACGTGCAAGTGATTGGTGGTATCGTACTCCATGAAGGAAAGATTGCAGAGATGGCAACCGGTGAAGGTAAAACTCTCGTGGCTACTTTTCCGGCATTCCTCAACGCTCTGGCAAGACGCGGTGTACACATTGTTACGGTGAACAACTACCTGGCACAGCGCGATAGTGAGTGGATGGCTCCTTTATTCCAATTCCATGGCCTGACTGTTGATTGTATTGACAAACACGAGCCCAACTCACCTCAGAGACGCAAAGCATACGAAGCAGATATTACCTACGGCACCAACAACGAATTTGGTTTTGACTACCTGCGTGACAACATGGCCCGCGACCCTGAAGAACTCGTACAGCGCAGAGGTCATCACTACGCCATGGTAGATGAGGTGGACAGCGTGTTGGTAGATGAAGCCCGTACTCCGTTGATTATTTCCGGACCGGTACCGAAAGGCGATGAACACGAATTTTACGACCTGAAGCCGCGGGTACACAAGATTGTCGAAGCGCAGAAGAAGTTGGTTACACAGTATCTCAATGATGCCAAGAAACAAATCAATGAAGGGAATGAAAAAGATGGTGGTCTGGCCTTATTCCGTGCTCATCGTGGTATGCCAAAGCACAAGCCTCTAATCAAATTTCTTAGCGAAACGGGTATCAAAAACATTCTACTCAAAACAGAAAATTTTTACCTGCAAGACAACAAGAAAATGATGCCTGAGGCAGACAAGCCTCTTTACTTTGTTATTGATGAAAAAGACAATAGTATCGACCTGACTGATAACGGTATTGATTTGATCACTGGCGAAGGAGAGGATCCAAGATTTTTCATCCTGCCTGAAATCGGAATTGAGCTCAATAAAATTGAAAACAATACTCAGGCCACCAGTGAAGAGCGAGCTAAGCTGAAAGAAGAGCTCATTAGAGATTATACTACCAAGGCACAGCGTATTCACAGTGTAAATCAGTTGCTAAAGGCTTACACGTTGTTCGAACGCGATACTGAATACATCATCGTGGATGGAAAGGTAAAAATCGTGGATGAGCAAACCGGACGTGTACTTGATGGCCGCAGATATTCCGATGGTTTGCATCAGGCCATCGAAGCCAAAGAAAACGTGAAGGTGGAGGATGCAACTCAGACTTACGCCACCATTACACTGCAGAATTATTTTAGAATGTATCACAAGCTGGCCGGCATGACTGGTACTGCCGAAACTGAAGCGGGTGAATTCTGGGATATTTACAAGCTAGATGTAGTTGTAATTCCCACCAATAAATCGGTGGTACGAAAGGACATGGACGACCTGGTCTTTAAAACCGTGCGCGAGAAATTCAATGCGGTGGTCGACCAGATCGTAAAATTAACAGGTGAAGGCAGGCCAGTATTGGTGGGTACCACATCAGTCGAAATCTCTGAACTACTGAGTCGGATGCTTCAGTTGAAAAAGATAAAACACCAGGTGTTGAATGCCAAGCAACACCAAAGAGAAGCAGAGATTGTTGCCGAAGCCGGTAAACCCGGAACGGTTACCATCGCAACAAACATGGCCGGTCGCGGTACTGACATTAAGCTAACGCCAGAGTCTCGTGCTGCAGGTGGTTTGGCCATCATTGGTACAGAACGTCACGAATCAAGACGTGTGGATCGACAGCTTCGGGGTAGATCTGGCCGACAAGGAGATCCAGGATCATCACAGTTCTTTGTTTCATTGGAGGATAACCTGATGCGTTTGTTCATGCCTGAACGTATCGCAAGAATCATGGATCGTCTTGGTCTTAAGGAGGGTGAAGTAATTTCTCACTCCATGGTTACTAACTCCATTGAGCGAGCACAAAAGAAAGTTGAAGAAAATAACTTCGGCATCAGAAAGCGACTGCTGGAGTATGATAATGTGATGAACTCTCAAAGAGAGGTGATCTACAAGCGAAGGAAAAATGCACTCTTTGGTGAGCGTCTACAGTTGGATATCCTCACCATGCTATACGATACCTGCGAGGACATCGTTAACAATGCGAAGGCCGGTGACAAGGTTGATGATTTCAAACTTACCGTCCTCAGTATGTTGGGATTTGACTTCTCCATCAACGAGGAGGAGTTTGAAAAGACAGATGTAGGTCAATTGGCCGAAAAGCTATATGATGAAGCGCTGAAACACTATGATCACAAAAACAAAGGAGTAGCAGAGAAGGCAATGCCAGTGATCAATGAAATTTTCAAAACTCGTGGAGCAACGATTGAAAACATTCTCGTTCCATTTACCGATGGTTCAAAACAAATCGGTGTAGCTGCCGACTTGAAAAGGTGTGTTGAGACCAACAACGCTGAACTGACCAAGTCGATGGAGAAGATGATCACACTTGCGATCATCGACCAGCAGTGGAAAGAACATTTGCGTGACATGGACGACCTCAAGCAGTCTGTGCAAAACGCGGTGTATGAACAAAAGGATCCACTTTTGATTTATAAGTTTGAAGGATTCGAAGCATTCAAAAGATTTATTTCCAAGGTAAACGAAGAAACTGTTTCGTTCCTGATCAAGGCGGAGATACCGGTGCGAGAGCCAGAGCAGGTTCAAGAGGCTAGATCGCACAGGCGCGAACGCTTGAAAGAGCAAAAAGACGAAACCAGATCTCTCTTGCAAGGTGGTCAGCAGCAACCGCAAGGGCCGCAGCGTGAAGTAGAGGAAAAAGTGCTTCCTGCCAAGTCGGAGAAAATTGCAGGGCGTAATGATAAAGTATCTGTGCAGTACACAGATGGACGCGTGTTGAAGGATGTGAAGTTTAAGAAAGTAGAAGAGGACGTGAAAAACGGCAAGTGCATTGTTATTGAGCAATAATGACTCTCAACAAAATATTCCAACAAATGCGTAAGTGGGCTTTTAATCTCATGTTGAGTTTGCTATTGATCCAGGCATCATGCGCAGCGCAACAAAGCACCGGAGGTTCGTCAGGTGAGGCATACAGTGAAGACCTCACGGCTTATCGCCCAAAATTTGAAAATGAGTCTCGCGACACTACGACTGGTCAGGAGATAGTAAAAGACAACCAGCCCGTGCTGGCATCGCGCACAGTCAACTCAAAAGTTGACCTGGTATTAGATAGCTTGGACAAAATCAATCGAAACCGAAAGTTTATTGACGGCTTTACTATTCAGATCTATTCTGGACAAAACCGCGAGGAAGCGATCAGTGCAAAGTCAAAAATGGTGATGGAGATAGGTGATTTGGATGCCAATGTGCAATACACGCAGCCCAAGTTTCGCGTTACTGTTGGTCAATACTTCTCTAAACTGGAAGCGCAAAAGGATTTACTTCGCCTTCGAAAACTTTTTGCAAATGCCATCCTAGTGCCAGAAAAAATTCCACTCAACTAGGCACATCAGTTAGATTTAATATTTGCCAAATTGCCCGTACCTTCGGGCATGGCCCTGGTTGAATCCGTAAAAAAACTTTCAGAAAAGTACTTTGACGCTACTGTTGAAAACAGACGTCATCTGCACGCACATCCTGAGTTATCATATAAGGAGTATAATACAGCAAAGTATGTTGCCAAGCAGCTGAAGGAATTTGGACTTCAACCTAAAGAAGGCATTGCTGATACCGGAGTAGTGGCAACCGTGGAGGGTAAAAATCCATCTAAAAGAATCATCGCACTACGTGCCGACATGGATGCCTTACCCATTCATGAGAAAAATGACGTTGCTTATAAGTCAACGGTTCAAGGCGTGATGCACGCCTGTGGTCATGACGTACACACAGCCTCACTTCTTACCACTTCAAGAATATTAAATGAGATGCGAGATCAGTTTGAGGGGACGGTCAAATTTATTTTCCAACCTGGCGAGGAAAAAAATCCTGGTGGCGCATCGTTGATGATCAAAGATGGGGTATTAAAAAACCCCGAACCTAAGTCAATTGTTGGTCAGCATGTAATGCCTTTGATCCCCGTTGGAAAAATCGGATTTAAAGAGGGCATGTACATGGCAAGCTGCGATGAAATCTACCTTACGGTAATTGGCAAAGGAGGTCACGGAGCCGCCCCTGATCTTGCTGTTGACCCAATTGTAATTGCATCTCATATCATCATTGCCCTTCAGCAAATCATCAGTAGAAATGCAAGCCCTAAACAACCCACCGTTCTAACTTTTGGAAATATCATCGGAGAAGGCGCCACCAACATCATTCCTAACGAAGTAAAAATAGCCGGTACGTTCCGTGCTATGAACGAAGAGTGGCGTGAGTCTGCATTACAAAAAATCAAAAAAATGGCAGAGAGCATCGCTGAGGGAATGGGAGGAAAATGTGAAGTAAATATTTCGCGTGGTTATCCATTTTTGCAAAATGATCCTGAATTAACCAGACGCATTCGATCTGCCGCGGAACAATATGTAGGAAAAGAAAACATCGTGGACCTCGACATTACACTTGGGGCTGAAGACTTCTCTTACTACTCGCAGGTTATTCCAGCTTCGTTCTATCGCCTCGGCACTCGTAACGAATCGAAGGGTATCACTTCTTACGTCCATACGCCAACCTTCAACATCGATGAGGAAGCACTCCGGATCGCCCCGGGGCTGATGGCCTGGATGGCATTGTGCGAACTCGAAGCTTAAGTTGCATCAAAGATGGAGGACAGCGGCACAAATGAATTAGTTGAGCATGGCGGCCCAAAGTGGAAAACTATTCTAAAAAACACTTTGCTGATTCTGGCAGCTTTGCTGGCGTTCTTGTTTGCCCTGGATTTGATGATCACCTCGTTTCAACAACTTGGTAAAGCTGCAGCCGAAACAATTCTTCTTGCCACATCAAATCCTTTCACTGCACTATTTATCGGACTGCTCATTACAGCAATTATTCAAAGTAGCTCAGCCACTACGTCCATGGTTGTTGCGCTTGTTGCCTCAGGATCATTGACGTTAGAAGGCGCCATTCCGATAATCATGGGGGCAAATGTGGGCACTACAATTACAAGCACCATCGTTTCGCTCGGCTTCATCGCAAAGAAAAAGGAATTCATACGGGCCGTTGCTGCCGGCACATACCACGACTTCTTCAATATTCTAACCGTCCTTATTCTTTTTCCTTTTGAATATTTCTACGGGCTGCTCTCCGGATTGTCACATCAAATTGCCGTTTCTTTTTTTAACGAACCCATAAATATTGTTTCCCCACAGCAATCAATGTTTGGTGATGGATTCACACCACTCACAAAATTTTTGATCACCAACATCGATAGTGGATTGCTCCTTGCCATCTTATCCTTCGCTCTTCTTTTTGGGTCCATACTTTTTTTCAGAAGAATCATTACCAATCTGCTAGGTATCGGAAGCGAAAACACATTTCAAAAGTTCTTCTTCAAAAGCCCACTGAAATCTTTCGGTTGGGGGTTGGTCACGACCGCAGCGATTCGTTCGAGCACGATCACCACCTCGCTGGTAGTTCCACTGGTGGCTCATAAGGTAGTTAAGTTGAGAGAGGCCGCGCCATTTATACTCGGAGCAAATATTGGAACGACAGTTACCGCATTTATAGCCGCTGCCTTCAATTCAAACAGTGCGATCAGCATTGCGATTGCGCATTTGATGTTCAACGTGGTTGGAACACTCATATTCCTAATCATTCCATTCTTCAAAACGATTCCACTGAAACTAGCCACTCGTTTTGGTCAGTTAACTCGCAAATACAGGTTAGTGGGATTCCTTTACATTCTTGTTGTCTTCTTCTTCCTGCCATTTTCTTTGATCTACATTCACCGCGACCAATCCAAATACCAGGAAGCAGTGTATGAAAAGAGAAGTCTTGAAACAGGAAAAAGAGAATGGTATTCCGTAATCATACAAGAAGCGAGACGGATGACAGAATACACATGGATCATCTACGGAGATACTACGCGTAAGTCAGAACCCACCAAAATTCAATCCGTATTGAAGCGAAAAAATGTAATGCTGATTGAAAATGAACTCTTCGAATTCAACCGGGTTGGTTACTGCCGATCCAATGAACTAAACGGGAGACCCTACCAGCTTTGTATTGAAGAGATTCTAGGGTCATTCGAAGTCGGAGGACAACAATATGATTCGGTTTTTGTGTTTTCCAAATCACCGGTTCAATATGAACAACGGGACTCGACCACAGTGCGGGTATTTGTTTGTAAGGAAAAAAGTTTGTTTCTAAAACGGGAAAGGCTGGATAAAAAAGGGGCACTTTTTGAAACAGAACAATTGACCACCCTGAACGATAAATAGTTCTATTTTCCCCTCCTTCTTTGCATATCTAAATTAGTATATTGCTAACTAGTTATGGACAGCGTTAAGGACACAATTCTGCGGTTTTTGAAGCTAGATAGCCTGGTTGACAACCTATCTGGCTACGTTGAAACGCGTGTAAAGCTTCTCAAGCTTGAGATCAAGGAGGACATAGCCAAGGTTCTTTCAAAGGGACTGGTACACCTCGCTATCATCGTGTTTGCCTTTCTGTTTTTGATCTTTATCAGTATAGGTTTTGCCCACTACTTAAATGACGTGCTGGACAGCGACTTTCAAGGCTTCTTTATTGTGGCGGGAATCTACTTCGTGCTATTCATTTTGTTCTTATTGTTCAGAAAAAGTTTTGATAGACGTTTTGAGCGCTACTTCTCGGACCTGATCAACCAGAACGAAGATTAAGCTATGGAACTTATGGAAACATCGAACCCTGAGAAGAGAAGGCTTCTACAAACTTCTGAGCGTCATCGGCAAGAAATAGAAAGCGAGGTAAAATCGATTTCAAAAAGTGCTGAAAAAGTCTTAACCAACGCGCTCTTTATCGGAGGCGCACTCGCACTAACGTATCTTGTGGTTTCACAAGTGTCAGGATCAAAAGCGCGCAAGAAGAAAAAAAAACAGGATGGTCATGAAGATCAGGAATCAGAACATCATGATTCGTCTCCCTCGTTTTTATCGCATGTGGGTGAGATCATTGTGACCCAGGCAACGATGACTTTGCTTGAGCTTGCAAAAGATCGGCTGAGCGACTATCTCCAAAAAAGACAATCTGCGGATGACAATTCTTGATTCTCTGGCTGTAAAAAGCAGGGCAGGCAAAAAATCGGTAGCCGTTCTCATCGATCCGGATAAGATTGAGGACACCAGTAAGCTCACACCTCTTATTAACCTGGCCAACGAGAATTGTGTTGATTATTTTTTAGTTGGCGGTAGCCTGATCACCTCCACAAATCTTTCAGACGTGGTTTCAACCATAAAGGAAGCTGTTACTATTCCCGTAGTAATCTTTCCGGGCAGCTCAATTCAAATTGATCCGGGGGCTGATGCTATTTTGTTTCTGTCTCTGATTTCTGGGAGGAACCCTGACTTGCTAATTGGTCAACACGTGGTGGCTGCACCGATATTAAAAAATACAAATCTTGAGGTCATACCCACAGGATATATGCTGATCAACTCAGGGCGTACGACTTCTGTCGCGTACATCAGCAATACAACACCGATCCCTGATGACAAATATTCACTGGCGGCCTGCACCGCGATGGCCGGAGAAATGTTGGGCCTTAAAATGATGTATTTGGATGCTGGTAGTGGTGCGGAGAAAGAGATTAATGCAAGAATGATCTCCACTGTTCGCAAGTCAATCAAAACACCACTTGTAGTCGGAGGTGGAATTGATTCTGCCAGAAAGGCTATTACCGCATTGGAAGCAGGTGCCGATATGATTGTAATAGGCAATGCACTGGAAAAAAATCCAAACCTGCTGATCGAAATCTCTGACAAAGTCTACGACTGGAACCAGTCAGTAGAAGCAAGCAAATAGTTATCGGAGCAATTCTCTGGAAATCACCATTCGTTGAATTTCTGAAGTGCCTTCGTAAATCTGAGTGATTTTCGCATCACGCATCAAGCGTTCTACATGGAATTCCTTTACGTATCCATAGCCACCGTGAATTTGCACCGCCTCTGTGGTTACTTCCTGCGCAATTTGAGAAGCAAACAGCTTGGCCATGGCGGCAGCCTTCACAAAGTTTTGTTTTTTGTCTTTTAATGAAGCAGCCTGCCAAATCAGAAGTCTTGCTGCATCAATTTTTGTGGCCATGTCTGCCAACTTAAATTGTATAGCCTGGTGTTCCGATAGAAGCTTGTTGAACGCCTTTCTCTCTTTTGAATATTTAAGTGCCAACTCGTAGGCACCCGAGGCAATGCCCAAAGCTTGTGATGCAATTCCGATCCGCCCGCCATTAAGCGTAGTCATGGCAAAGGTAAATCCAAAACCTTCCTCGCCAATTCGATTGGCCTTTGGAATCTTAACATCTGAAAACATCAGAGAGTGAGTATCAGAACCGCGGATACCCATCTTATCTTCCTTCTTCCCAACAACAAAACCATCCATTCCTTTTTCTACAATCAAGGCATTAATGCCTTTATGTTTTTTCTGTGGATCTGTTTGCGCAATTACGATATAAACACCTGCGCTATTGCCGTTTGTAATCCAGTTCTTCGTGCCGTTTAATAAATAATAATCACCCTTGTCCTCAGCCGTGGTTCTTTGACTGGTAGCATCTGAACCTGCTTCGGGCTCTGACAGGCAAAAGGCTCCGATCTTTTCGCCAGTCGCGAGCTTCTTTAAGTATTTTTCTTTTTGCTCCTCGTTGCCAAATTGTTCAAGCCCCCAACATACCAATGAGTTGTTTACCGACATGCAAACTGACGCAGAAGCATCAACTTTAGAGATCTCCTCCATCGCCAACGTGTAGGATACGGTATCCATACCTCCACCATTGTATTTGGGATCCACCATCATACCCATGAAACCTAACTCTCCCATTTTCTTCACTTGCTCTGCAGGGAATTTTGCTTCAGAGTCCCGATCGATTACCCCGGGCAATAGCTCGGTTCTGGCAAATTCGCGGGCAGCTTCTCTTACGGCTATTTGTTCTTCAGTCAACTGAAAGTTCATCAGGATGGTGTTAGGGTTGAGACAAAAAAAATAAGGCCTGAGAACAATCTCAGGCCCGCAATTTAAATATTTGAGGTGACTCTTTTAGTCTCTGCTTCCGCCCAAAAACATCATGACCCAGAACAGCAAACTGGCCAGCGCACCAATTGCTGCCACCAGGTAGGTTCTGGCAGCGGCATTAAGCGCATCCTTTGCCATTGCGTGTTCAGAAGAGTTTACAATACCCCTCGTCTCAATCCAGGCCAGCGCGCGATTGCTCGCATCATACTCAACAGGAAGCGTGATAAATGCGAACAGGGTAAATACCAGGTTACAACCTACAATCAAAAGGATTGCAGTTGGCATTGAGTTATAGATAAATGCACCTCCAAAAAACATCGCCATCATCACCACTTGCTGAATTGTTCCACTTATGCTTTGGATAGGCACCATTGCAGAACGGAACTGCAACATGCTATATGCTTTGGCATGTTGAACCGCGTGGCCACATTCGTGAGCTGCCACTGCCGTAGCTGCAGCATTTCTCCCGTGATAAACCGGTTCGCTGAGATTCACAGTTTTATTCGCAGGATTGTAATGGTCGGTAAGCTCGCCACTCACGCAGGTCACTTTCACATCGTGAATTCCGTTGTCGGCCAGCATCAAGCGTGCAACATCAGCCCCAGTCAAATCCTTCGCCAATTGAATTTGGGAGTACTTTTTGAACTTGTTCTTCAATCTGGAACTGGCCATCCAACTGATGAGCATTGTTACACCAATAATTACATAATACAGCATCATATGCATTAACAGTTAAGTCTTTTTAATCTTTTCTATTATACGGGAAGTTGAATACCCAGATACAAATTCGATGGTTTTCACCAATCCCCCATGCCTTTTCACAACTTCCGCGCCAACGATATTTTCTGCCAAATAGTCACTGCCCTTAACCAAAACATCGGGGACAAGGGTTGAAATCAACTCAAGGGGAGTGTCCTGATCAAAAAAAACCACTAAATCCACGAACTGTAAGGCGGCAAGTACGCGAGCCCTTGACGTTTGATCCTGAATTGGTCGATTCGGTCCTTTGAAACGACTAACAGAATCGTCTGTATTAAGCCCAATCACCAGCTTGGTTCCAAATGCTCGTGCTTTCTCCAGGTAATCAACGTGCCCAAGATGTAGAAGGTCAAAACAGCCATTTGTGAAGACGATCTTCTCCCCGGCATTGCGCCACCGATCGACCTGAGTTTTGGCTTCAACCCAATTAGTTATTTTATTTTTTACTTCTTCCACCTGATTATCCAGTAGCTGATAGCCAAAGATACCACCCCTGCGGCTATCATAATAAAAGTTTGCCACGCATGGAAAATAAATACAAAGGCTACAGCATCGCCCTTGGGCATACCGTACAACATTACCAGTCCTAACGGAACTAAAGTGTGGTATGACCCTGCTCCTCCTGGCAAAGGTGCAGCCATAGCGATAGCGCCAATTGCAAAGAGCGTAAGTACCGCCCTCATTCCAAGAACTTCAGTCTCCGGAAAAGCGACAATCACAAAATAACTCGTGACGAAATACAGCAACCAAATGGCAATAGACGCACCAATGAAAAGCCAGGGATGATCGAGTTTAAAGACGGATAGCAACCCATCTTTGAAACCAGCCACGATTTTTTTCAGTCGCTCACTTTTTCGAAAAAAGTAAATAGCACCGGCTACGACCAAGAGACCAAGGAGACCGATGATTATAACCTTGGTATAATCTGTATTACCAGTCGAAATAGGCAATGATTCAATAAATGCTATGAGCTTGTCCCACTCAACGAAAAATGAAATCGCAATGAGGATCAAAAGACATAAAACATCTATCATCCTTTCGGCCACGACCGTGCCAAAAGAAATTTCAACGGGAGTTTTTTCCAATTTTAACAGATTGTAACACCTTGAAATCTCTCCCCCTCTCGGTACCGCCAGGTTAACTAGATAGCCGATCATGAGCGAAAGGAAGCTATTTCCCAAGCCTACTTTATTGCCTGTTGGCGCAAGTAACATCTTCCATCGATAGGCTCGAATGAAATGGCTCAACATCGATATAGCTGCCATGATGAGCAGGTCTAATTTGTTTGCTCGAAGCCACGTCTGCCAGATGAACTGCCCACGGGTTGTGCCTTCCACATCCGGAATTGTTCGTAGTGACAGCCATAGTAATGCGGCAGCCAAAACCACCATTCCCAGATATTGCAGTACTGACTTTAGCTTCCGATTCAATTTGGCACTTGGTTATTAGGATCAGGAAAAATAATAGCAGGCTTGAAAAGTTTCGCCTCTTCAAAAGGCAACAAGCAGTAAGAGATAATAATTACCACATCCCCAACTACTGCTTTGCGTGCTGCTGGTCCATTGAGGCAAATTACGCCTGAACTGCGCTCGCCTTTTATAACATAGGTCTCTAGCCTTTCTCCATTATTTATATTTACTACCTGCACCTTCTCACCTTCTATGAGATTGGCCTTGTCCATCAAGTCTTCATCAATTGTAATACTTCCAACATAGTGGAGTTCAGCCTGTGTAATTTTTACTCTATGGATTTTTGATTTTAGAACTTCAATCTGCATCACTACAACAACATGTTATCAATCAAGCGCACATCATCTACAAAACCAGCGATTAAAATAACAGCAGAATTTTTTTCTCCGCGCTCCAAAAATTCAAGTGTACTACTGTCAGCCAATTCGAGATACTCTAATTTCACACCGGGAGTTTCATCAAAACGCGCCTGAACCTCTCTCCTTACATCACTAATATTTCTCCCCTTCAAAAGTTCGTCTCGTGTGGACCTGAGGCATTGAACCAGCAAAAGTGCTTTTGCTTTACCTTCTTCAGATAGACGTTGGTTTCGTGACGATAATGCCAGCCCGGAGGCTTCTCTTGAGATTGGAATACTTTTTAGTTGAAGTGGAAATTTTAATTCCTCCACAAGGCGAGAAATAACAAGAAATTGCTGATAGTCCTTCTGGCCGAAATACGCCCGCTGTGGCTGGATGATATTGAACAGCTTAGAGACCACTAGTGCCACTCCACTAAAGTGCCCGGGCCTGAATTTGCCCTCCAGCACCTTGTCCAACTGCCCGAAATCAAACTTTAATGAATTCTTTTCACCATACATAACCTCGTTAGAAGGTTTGAACAATACATCGCAGCCCGCATTAGTTAGTTGTTCAATATCGGTCTCGAGTGAGCGCGGATACTTGGCCAGGTCTGTGGGGTTGTTAAACTGTGTGGGGTTGACATAAATCGTTCCAACAGTGAGGTCATTTTCGCTCTTCGAGGCTCCAATAAGTGACAAATGCCCTTGGTGGAGTGCACCCATGGTAGGCACAAGGCCTATACTTTTTCCTTTTCTTCCCTGGTCATCCAAATAGGCCCTAATGGGCCCAATTTCTTCAAAAATCTGCATTTAGAGCCATTTTGAAACGGGTGGCAAGGTAGGGCCTTTGAATTGAGATAAGTTGAATAAGGGGCGGAATTTGCGTATTTTTGTGGCTCGATTTTCCATTCCGTTTAAAAAATTCAAAAATATGTCAAAACTCCGTATTCTTTACGTAGCCAGTGAGATCAACCCTTTTCTACAGACCTGCGAGGTTTCAGATTTCGTAAGAAAGCTGCCTCAGGCCATGCAGGAGAAGGGAATGGAGATAAGAATACTGGTGCCAAGATTTGGCCTCATCAATGAAAGAAAGAACAGACTTCACGAAGTGGTTCGACTTTCAGGAATCAATATTGCCGTTGGAGACGAGGAGAAACCCTTGATCATCAAGGTGGCTTCTATTCCCAATGCAAAACTCCAGGTGTATTTTATCGATAACGAGGACTATTTCCATCGCAAGTCGGTATTTCACGACAAGGAGAACAAGTTTTATGAGGACAATGATGAGAGAGCTATCTTCTTCTGCAAAGGTGTAATAGAGACCGTGCGCAAATTAGGATGGGCCCCGGACATCGTTCACTGCAACGACTGGATTACCAGCTTTATTCCCTTGTATTTGAAGACTACTTACAAGAACGATCCGTTATTTAAGGCAACAAAGACGGTCTTTACCATCTATAATAACAGCTTCACCCACAAGTTCAAGGGTGATCTATTGGGTAAGGTGAAAATGATGGACATAGAAGATAATATGTTGGGACACCTCAAGACGGGTGATTACGAAGGATTTATTAAACTTGGCGCTCAGTTTTCTGATATCGTTTCCGTAGGCGGAGACAATAAGAAACTGGAAGGGTTAGTAAAGAAAATTAAAGAGAAGAAGATTGAGACCATCGAGAAAGACGATAACTACACAGAATCGTATTACAACCTCTATAATGAGCTTGTGGGGTAGGATTGCAGGCTCTGCATTCCTTGCTTTTATTTTTATTATTTCTTGCCGGGAGGATGACGTGAGCACGCTCGGATTTAAGGGCGGTGCGAACAAATTCAAGGCATCTTACATCGAAATACCATTACCTTCATCGGTAATGACTTACGATTCAGTAAGAACATTTACTGACCCGAATCAGATGCTTGATCATCGGCTTTTGGTAGGTCGGTATGTTGATAACGCTTTTGGAGAGGTTTCTGCGGAAGCCTTTACTCAATTTGGGCCGTTGGAGCCGACAGTAACAATCCCGGAGACAGCGGAAGTATCGGCAGCATATCTGATCCTTAGCTTTGATTTCTATCACTATGGAGGTAATGAAATCGGGAACAACACCTTTACGGTGCATGAACTTCTGGATAGTATTCCCCCAACCGATCCGAATGAACTGCCGGCTTCGGTTCAGAGGGTTGCAAATTATCAACCGTACTATTTCAACTCCACGGTTCCTTTTGACCCTACACCAATAGGAAGTGCATCATTTCAGGTAGATCCTGAAGTATTTGATCAGACGCTGGATGACATGAGGAATAATCCATCAGAATTGGATCACAAGACAATAGATACACTCGCGATACAACTAAATGATGATTTCGCTACTAGGCTGTTTGATTTCGCACGTGGACAATCTGAGGACTATAAAAATCAAAGACGTTTTAGAAGAATTTTCAAAGGTTTGGCGATTCGGCCAAGTGGAACCGATTCCAAAATAGTGGGCTTCAATCAGGATATCGACTCAACCCAGTTTACAAAATCAAGAATTATCATCAATTACGATGAAATTGATCCCAACAATGGAGAAAAAACGCGTAAGGTTCTGGAGTATTCTATTTACGAGATATCTAATTCAAGTGTGGTTTTCAACTTCAGTCGAATTACGGCCCAACGTAGCGGGACCGCATTGGCGTCTTTGACCTCACCAAGAGTTGAATCTGAGTTAGACGGAAACAGATATTGTCAATCTGGAAACCCAGTGGCTACCAAAGTTTACTTCGATAAGTTCCTGGAGTTTGCTGACACTATTCCCAACGTGATTTTCAATTCCGTTGAATTCTCTATTGACGTAGATGATGCGGAAACGTTCCCTCCGCCTTCAACACTGCGACTACGCTATGTGGATGAAAATAATCACTTTATCAATTTCTATAGCAATCGGGAAAGTGATATTGCATTTCCCGTTTACCCAGCGTCCATGACTTATGACGAGGAGGGTTGGTACATTATGGGCCAGCGATTGAATTCGGCTACAGTTGGAACACTATTCGACATCAACTACGATCCGGAGAATAGACAATATAGGGGAGACCTTACTGATTATTTTCAAACCCTTCGTGATCTGGAAGACGATGAGCTCAGATACACTGACTACATCTTGTACGCCAAGACCCCTCACTCAGGTATTTCTGTCAATAGAACTATTTTTAAGCCGGAAAACGCCAAGCTAAAAGTTTTTTACACCGTTCCGGTAGTGAACGATAACAAGGAGTAACTTATGTGTGGAATCGTTGCCTATTTAGGTCCGCGTCAAGCGCAGGAAGTCATTATCAAAGGTCTAAAGCGCCTTGAGTACAGAGGATATGATAGTGCTGGAATTGCGCTCATGAATGGTGGCCTCAATGTTTACAAAAAGAAAGGCAAGGTCTCAGAATTAGAGGCCACTCTAAAAGGGCAAGACCTCAATAGTAACATAGGTATGGGGCACACGCGCTGGGCTACCCATGGCGAGCCCAATGACGGCAATGCTCATCCACACTATTCTGCAACAAAGAAGCTTGCCATTATTCATAATGGCATTATTGAAAACTACAGCGCACTAAAGCAAGACCTTCTCAGAAAAGGACACACCTTTCAAAGTGATACCGATACGGAGGTCTTCATCCATTTCATTGAAGACATTAAAGAGAATGAAGGTTGCTCGCTTGATGAGGCCGTTAGACTTGCATTAACTAAAGTTGTCGGTGCTTACGCCATTGTGGTCATGTCTCTGGAGGATCCAAATTTATTGATAGCTGCAAGAAAAGGCAGTCCACTTGTGGTTGGTGTCGGTAAGGATGAGTTTTTTATGGCATCTGATGCCACGCCAATAATTGAGTATACTAACGAAGTGGTGTATCTGAATGATCAGGAAATCGCGATAGTTAAAGACGGAAAACTAACTGTCAAGGATACCTCCAATTTGCCACTCACTCCATATGTTCAGATAGTGGACATGGAATTAGAAGCCATTGAAAAGGGTGGTTTTGATCACTTCATGCTAAAGGAAATTTTCGAGCAACCCCGATCCATAATGGATTGTATGAGAGGCCGTCTTGATTCGTCAACGGGTCGGTTAGTTTTGGGTGGCCTCCGAGAATATGTGAATACTTTGGTTAATGCAGATCGCATCGTCATAATTGCCTGTGGAACTTCCTGGCATGCCGGATTGGTTGCCGAATACTTTTTTGAAGAAACCTGCCGAATTCCGGTCGAGGTCGAATATGCATCTGAATTCAGGTACAGAAATCCAATCGTTCGCGAAGGAGATGTAGTCATCGCAATTTCACAATCAGGTGAAACAGCTGATACGCTTGCCGCAATAGAGCTAGCCAAATCAAAAGGAGCAATCATCTTCGGTGTGTGTAATGTTGTTGGATCTTCAATACCAAGAGCAACTCATGCTGGAGCTTATACCCACGCTGGACCTGAAATAGGGGTGGCAAGTACCAAAGCGTTCACTGCACAGCTCACCGTACTTTATATGATTGCATTGATTGTTGCTCAAAAGAAGGGCACAATCAAAGAACAGAAGTTTCATGAGCTATTGGTGGAAATGGAAAATATTCCATCAAAAGTGGAGAAGGTGCTCGAGTTGAATGATCAAATCCTTCACATCGCTGAAACTTTCAAAGACTCGTCTAATTTTCTCTATTTGGGAAGAGGATATAATTTCCCTGTGGCTCTCGAAGGTGCTTTGAAGCTAAAGGAGATTTCCTATATCCACGCTGAGGGCTACCCGGCTGCTGAAATGAAACACGGTCCGATAGCATTGATAGATGAGGAAATGCCTGTTGTGTTTATTGCTACAAAGGATAGCTCGTACGAAAAAATCGTCTCTAACATTCAGGAGGTTAAAGCGCGCAAGGGAAAGGTTATTTCAGTGGTGACAGAGGGAGATACTCTAATTAACAAAATGTCTGAGCACACCATAGAGATCCCAGCCACAGTGGATTCCTTAATGCCACTAATCTCCGTGATCCCTCTTCAGTTGCTTTCTTATCACATCGCAGTATTGCGTGGATGCAACGTAGATCAGCCAAGGAATTTGGCTAAGTCTGTGACGGTGGAGTAATAGGTCTAACACCTGATAAAAAAGGCCCCTCAAACGAGGGGCCTTTTTTAAGTAGTAAAACTCCTCAATTAAGGAATCATTGTTACCGTTGCTTGCGGAGTAGCCGGTATGACACTTCTGTTACCTGTGTTGCTCACAAAGACAGCATAGATATCAAGATCTCCATTGGTCGTCAACGGACTGAACACAGTACCTGATGCACCGGACGTAACAGGGATAGCTGCTGCGAAAGGCTGTGTCGTGGTGGTAGCATCATCGCCTGTCCCAAAAGTCCACAACCCGTTCTCATCTGCATCCAAATCAAACTCCTCTGGCGCATCTTCGCCTGACTCAATCGCTATCCAGTAAACACGACCGGTATTCGATCCCCCAGATGTTTGACCCTGGCTCGCTGACCACTTGATCTGTGTCCCGTAGTCAAAATCTGGCGTTCCTTGATCAATATTAAGGACAGGCTCCGGAGGAGTTGCAAGATCGCTGAGCAAACTCACGCTGCCATTCAACGGTGCAACATTCAATGCGTTGCTCGCCTCATCTGCACCACCTGCGAAGGTGATCGTTAGCGGGCCATGAGTTGCTGATCCGGCTGTCGCCTCCTTGAACAAATACACGAAGCTCAATGAAAGGCCATCCGATGACAACGTCATGTTCTGAGCAGCTACACCCTCCTGGCCCTGACCACTGACGGTGATCTTGAGACGATTAGCTGTCTTGTTGCTCATCTTCTCGTTGAACTTCGCTGTAATGGTGGCCAATTTTCCAGCTCCCAGGAAATTGCCCGTGGTCAGGCTCACCAACTGAGGTGCCGTGTTGTCAACATTGACCGTCTGGGTCTTATTCACCATCGTTAAGGTTACTCCCAATACATCCCAGGTCGATCCTGATGCTGTCGCTGTCACCGCTGTGGTGTTTGTGCCTGTCGCCTCGATAATCTGGTAGTAGGTGTCAGTGTCTTCCAACTGTTCCACCGTTCCAATCATTGTAACCGCTGAAGCCGGATTGAATGATATCGTTGGCGCTACGTCTACTGCATCGGGAAAGGTGAACATAACTGTGTCACGTGCTCCTGACTTCAATGGAAATACAGGCCTGGTAACTGTTGAACCATTTTTTACAAACTCACCTGCCAATTTTGACGTTGCGGTGGGTCTAAAGTCGTCAGATTCCTCGGCATAGTAACTCAACTGATGTGCTGGGAAAAATGCTGACGCTGCAAATAAGCCGGAGTTTATAATTGCTGATGAAGGAACGATAGTCCCATCGGTCAACTCTATGTCTGACTCTATCTTGAGGTTCGTTCTGGTGATGGTATCTGCTCTACCAAGTCCCATTGTGGTAAGAATCTCACTCAAAGCAACAGTGACGGTACCTTGACGACTAGTCGCCCCAGCGGGTACCACAAAAGCACTTCCTGGGATGGTCTTGATCAGCTTACGTGCGCCTTCTGGAGCATTAGATATAGCCAGCCTGGCATAAATCTGCACACCGGATAGCAAACTCTGATCTTCCGAGATAAAGTCTGCCACATACGAGAAGGTTTCGTTGCCCGTCAAATTGTCCCGGAAGAAAAAGTTAGCATCGGGATTTGGATTACTGGCACTGCCATCTGAACCTCGCAATGCCAATAACGATCCCTTCTTTAACTCATTTAAGCGAAAAGGATCCAGCGAATCATCGGCACAGGCAATTACCATCACTAGCATTGCTAGTGTGGTCAATCTATTTATTATTTTTTTCATATGAACTTTGCTTATTAGCGGCCTTGAAGCCGCCATTACCGTTTAATCTAAGGGGTTTAAAAGGACTCCGATTACTTTGAAAAATGGGAGTGCATTAAAAACTCCGTTAATTCAATTGCTCGGGGTTACCATCCCAAAATACAGTTCTGGTGGCCTTGCCTTCATTCGAAGGAGCGTTTGCATTCAGATTGGCAAACACAGCTGGGTACACCATAGACCTCCAGAAAGGGCCTGCGAGTCCTGGCTGAGTAGCGCGAACTACCAGCTGCATATCATTAGGCATGCTCGTTCTCCGGTAGAGGTTGTAAGCCTCTAATCCATTCCCCCACAATGCCTTCCAGTATTCCTTCCCGATAATTGCCATTCGCTGTGAGTTAGTAGTCGTTGCATCCCAAGTTGCACCGAGTGTGGCGAGGTAGATCACCTGCTCAGGCTCGAGTCCTGAAGGAAGTGTTTGTGCTTTGCTCACAGCAAACGCGCGAACCCTGTTGATCGACTTGTTTACACCTGCATCAAGAGCTGTCTTCGCAGTAGCTGCATCATTGTTGAGACGCAACGCGATCTCCGCCTTCATGAAGTCGGTGAAGAATGACATGTAAATAGGAAGAATACCTGCTCCGTTGGCTCCTTGACCTAGTTGTGTAAACACAGCATAGTTGGGATTACCGGCAGCACCTGTTGGATTGGTGTCTACCCTTCCCCCAACCGGATAAACGCCTGGAGTAACTACAACCTGCGCATCAGGGTTTCGCCCTTCTGCATTACCATGATCTCGGCCATAAAAGCCCGGATCAAAAGCGCAATACAGTACGGGACGACCCAGGTTACTGTAAAAAGAAGAGTAATGCGAGGGAATTCCTGTTAACTGCGCATTAGAGTTTAAACAAGTTATGGACTTGGGATCTAGCGTCAGTGCCTGTCTCAAACTGCCCACCTGACGATAGAAATAGTATCTCCAACGGGGATCTTGGACTCCAAGGCCATTGAATACTTCTTTCAGGAACATGTTTCCAATCCAACCGTTTGCTGAACCTGCCACAGGGCGGTAGGTATCTGAATAATACGGATGTCGTGATGTAGCTGGTACTGCGGCCGTCCCATACTTGTACGTAAACTCTTCAGCATCTGTATCAATGAGATTTTCTCCGAGTAATGCGGCAATCCTTGCTGTTGCAGCAGCTGCCGTGGAAGTTTGAGCAGTCATGTTCAACTGTGCTTTCAACTCCAATGAATTAGCCAATGCTATCCAGTTTCCTCTATTACCATTGTAGAAAATATCACGTGACAATGCTGGACCGGCATCTGTACCTGTCTTGGCTAATTCCGTACGCGCCTCACTCAGCAGCGAAATTGCCATCGCATATACGTCCGCTCCAGCATCAACATTTGGATTCAATATCCCTTCAGTCCCTCTCAATGCTTCAGATGCTGGCACATCACCATAAACATCTACAAGTGTCATTAGTACGTAAGCCTTAATAACTTTACCCGCGCCAACGTGAGTCGTGAGATTTGCCTCCTCGGCAAGAGGTAGCATTGCTTCAATGTTCACCAACACTTTCTGATAAGCCCATTGCCAGGTATCATCCTGGGACTGAGGTGTGTACGCAGTTTGATAGTTAAAACCTCCTGCCATTACACGGTGACGGATCAATTCATCAACCCCAGTCGTTGTCACACGGTCAGCACCTGACACTTTCTCGAAGAAAGATGCGAGGTCACGCTGAACTCCGCTCATCAATAAAGTTGGATCTGCAGTACTCAAGCCCACTTCGTTAGGGTTATCCAAATCCTTTTCCAGGTCACACGACAGTGCGAACAGAACGCAGATCAGTCCTAATATTCTAAATGTCTTTTTCATTGTTTAATAATTTTTGGATTTAGAAGGTCAGTCTCAGGTTTACACCATAACGTCTTGCTGATGGTCCACCCAAAAAGTCAAAACCTGCTCCATTTTGAACACCAAAGGCTGTTCTGTCAAAGTCAACTTTTGAGTACTTCGGTGCATTGATTGCACGGAACCACATGTTGTTACCCACCAGTGAAATGTTCGCACTGCGGATCGACAGTTTAGAGATGATGCTCTGAGGTATGTTGTAGCTCAGTGACACTTCTCTCAACCGAATTCTTGAAGAATCGAAAATACCTGTGTCGTTCGCGTTGGATCCAATGATCGAGTTACCAAAGAAGAACTGTGAAGGTGGCATCGGAATGTTGTTAGGCGTAACACCATCAGACTGAAGTACCCCAGGAATGATCAAAGGTAATCTCGGGTCAAAGTCTTCCAATTCCTTAGCCACACCTCGGGCAACCATAGTGGCTGCTGAGAATGAATACGTATCGCCTCCGTGGACATAATCCCACTGGAAGCTGAACGTCAAACCTTTCCAGGTTACGTCATTCATCAATGATCCCAGCCACTGAGGGTTGGGGTTACCAATGATCCCAATCTCTGGCGAAATCGCATAGTCACCATTGCTTGTAATCAAAGACACACCATTGGCGTCTTTCAAACCATAGGTGGCCTGAATCACATTAAAAGGTTGGCCCTCTATGGCAAAGTTTCCGGTGTTTGTAAAACCACTGATCAAAATTTCCTTAGATCCCTCTGGCAAGGTTACCACCTCACTCACGTTGCGAGTCCAGTTCACTCTCACATTCCAGGTTACTGCATTGCTGCGCACTGGAGTGATTGTAACGCCAGCCTCGATACCTTTGTTGGATATCTCTCCTGCATTGATCAATGTCTGCTCATATCCTGTTGCAGGATCGAGTGTACGGGTCAATATCTGATCCTTCGCTGATCTGTTGTAGAACGACAAGTCGAGCTTTCCTCTGTTGTCCAATACCTGAGCTTCAACTCCAAATTCCAATTCTGTCTGACGTTCTGGCTTCAATGCAGGGTTAGCTAGGGTTCTGTCCAATCCCTGTGAAGACACTGTACCCAGCGCATCCACCTGATACACCGAGTTGGTATTCAAAATTGGACGTGTGTTATAGGGATCAGGGAAGTTGGCCGAGGTTCCATAACCGGCCCTCAACTTCAAAAAGTCAAGTACGCCTGCCGCAAATCCGGGGAATGCGGCCGTAGGAATGAAGGATGCACTTACACCAGGATAGAACAATGCGCGGTTCTCTTTCTCGAGAGTAGAAACCCAGTCGTTACGACCTGTCACGTTCAAATACAGGAAGTTCTTATATCCCAATCCTGCGTCAAAGTAAGCTCCTACCCACGTCTGGCGTTGAGTCCTATTCAAATTTGACAATGAGTTGTTACGAAAATCGCGAGGTTGAGTGTTGGAAAAGTTTCTGTGCTCAATCAAACCGTAGACAACCTGACCAGAGCTTTCCAATCCGTTCTGGATATACTCATCGGTTCTGGCGTTGAAACCCACAATGGCTGTCAGATCCAGGTCAGCATTGAGCTTCTTCTGGATTGTACCAATCACTGAGTGGTCTACTATAGTGTTGGTAATATCAACCGAACGGTATAACCCTGTAGAAAACGCAATCGCAGAGGCTGGGTATCCTACAGATCCTTTATTTACCCACAAGGTTTGCTTCTCACCATAAGTGTCGAGGCCCAAACGATACGTCAACTTGAACCAGTCTGTGAAGTCATAGTTAAAGCTGATGTTGCTGAAGAAACGGTTCGTTGAAGAACCCTGTCTTGCGTTATCCAATGTCCAGTAGGGATTGGTGATGTCATTTCCATTTCTATAATAAACAGACGCCCCAGTAACCGGGTTCTGGTAAGGCCAGTGAGACAGATCGATGTTTCTTGGGATGAAATAAAGATTGGCAAATACAGAAGGTCCACCAGAAGAGTTACTTCCAGTGCCTGCGCCAGACGGTGGGGTCTCAAAATCAGTCTTAACAAAATTGAACACGCTATTGATACTGAATTTATCGGTCAGTTTTGCAGTACCTCCCAAAGAGAAGTTGTTACGCTCCAGGTTGTTGTTTTTGATAAATCCACTCTCATCAAGGTGGCTGTAGTTGAAGTTGATGCTTCCAAACTCATTGCGTGCTCCAACGTTGAATGATGTGTTCGCAGAAGTTCCCTTCTCGAAGAAGTCACTAATGTTGTTGGGCTGAGCTGTCGGTACATATCCGCTGGACTGAGCAAACTCAGGGAATTCAGGAAATGTGGCTGCATTCTCAAAGTAAGGGTGGCGTGGATTGTTCGGAGGCACATTGCCATCAAACACATATCCCCAGTTACTGAAAAATTCTCCATAGTCTCCATCAAATCCATTTGACCACTTGTTCTGGAACTCAGGAACAATGGCCTCAACTGTGAATAGTGACTGGCTTACAGAAGCCTCAAAGTTTCTGGTTTGCTTACCGCTCGCTCCTGCCTTGGTAGTTACAAGGATAACACCATTGCGGCCTTGTGATCCGTAAAGCGTTGTCGCACTCAAACCCCTAAGGATGTTGATGCTGGCAATGTTGTTGGGATCTAAATCAAGGAAACGGGTGGGTGATACCTGACCGTCACGGAAGTCCTGGTTTGAATCATTGGATCCAGTGTTGATAGGTACTCCATCCACAACCCACAAGGGCTGTGTGTTACCTGACACTGAGCTGATACCACGAATGTTAATCTTCGAACCTGAACCAGCAAGTCCTGAAGAGTTCAGGATCTGAAGACCAGGAGTACGGCCTTGAAGGGCACGACCCAGGTCTG
>JBFWZR010000036.1:0-35661 GCA_050185175.1 Cyclobacteriaceae bacterium | reverse complement strand
GTAGGGGAGATACTCAAGCGGCCAACGAGGACAGACTGTAAATCTGTTGACTTATGTCTTCGCAGGTTCGAATCCTGCTCTCCCCACAGTGTCCTCTGTAGCCTTGGCTAAGGAGGATAAAATTGCGGGAGTAGCTCAGTTGGTAGAGCGGCAGCCTTCCAAGCTGCAGGTCGCGGGTTCGAACCTCGTCTCCCGCTCGTAAAGATTCGAAATTCAAGATTTCAAACTTTGAAGTCTTGAGTAGAGACTCTGAGAGTGTTGATGATTCCCCGGTTTCAAATTTTGAATTTGAAATCAAGAATTGTTAGGCCGTTGTAGCTCAGGGGTAGAGCACTTCCTTGGTAAGGAAGAGGTCGTGAGTTCAACTCTCATCAACGGCTCAAAGAATTCGGTTTGACAGACGGTCAGACTTAGTAAACATATTGAAGATTTCCTTGCTGGTAGGTGCGTAGCGAACATCTGAAAATCAGCTAGGGCGAATAACCCTTATTCGACAGGCTTATCATGTTTAGGGTGTGCAACTTCTCAGGGAGAGAAGTACTTGATTTGTAACACTTTAAACTAATATAAACTTTAAATTTTAACTGGGATTTTCAAATATGGCTAAAGAAACATTCGATCGTTCGAAACCTCACGTCAATATCGGAACCATTGGTCACGTTGACCACGGTAAGACAACATTGACCGCTGCAATCACAAAAGTATTGTCTAAAAAAGGTCTCGCTTCAATGAGAGACTTCTCTTCTATTGACAATGCTCCTGAAGAAAAAGAAAGAGGTATTACCATTAATACTTCACACGTTGAGTACGCTACTGAGAAGCGTCACTATGCACACGTTGACTGTCCAGGTCACGCTGACTATGTGAAAAACATGGTTACTGGTGCTGCTCAGATGGACGGTGCTATCCTTGTAGTGGCTGCTACTGACGGACCTATGCCTCAAACTCGCGAGCACATCCTTTTGGCTCGTCAGGTAGGTGTACCTGCTCTTGTAGTATTCATGAACAAAGTTGACTTGGTTGACGATCCAGAATTGTTGGAGCTTGTTGAAATGGAAGTAAGGGAACTCCTTTCTTCTTACAGCTTCCCTGGCGACACCATTCCTGTTATTCAGGGATCTGCTTTGGGCGCCTTAAACGATGAGCCGAAGTGGGTTGAAAAAGTTGAGGAGTTGATGAGCGCGGTGGATGAGTACATTCCTCTTCCTGAGCGTCTGATTGACAAAGACTTCTTGATGCCTGTTGAAGACGTGTTCTCAATCACTGGTCGTGGTACCGTTGCTACTGGCCGTATCGAGCGTGGTATTATCAAAACTGGTGATCCTGTTCAAATTCTTGGAATGGGTGCAGCAGAAGGTTTGTCTTCTACTATCACTGGTGTGGAAATGTTCCGCAAGATCCTCGACAGAGGTGAAGCTGGTGACAACGTAGGTTTGTTGCTTCGTGGTATTGAAAAAGACCAAATCGCTCGCGGTATGGTTATTTGCAAGCCAGGATCTGTAACTCCTCACGCTAAGTTCAAGGCTGAAGTGTACGTATTGAGCAAGGAAGAAGGTGGACGTCACACTCCATTCTTCAACAAATACCGTCCTCAGTTCTACTTCCGTACGACTGACGTTACTGGCGAGATCAAATTGCCTGCAGGTGTAGAAATGGTTATGCCTGGCGATAACGTGTCAATCGAAGTTGAGTTGATCAACAAGATTGCGATGGAGAAAGGTCTGCGCTTTGCGATCCGCGAAGGAGGCCGTACAGTTGGGTCTGGACAGGTAACTGAAATCTTAGACTAACTCGCTGATAATCAGTATAGAAACGTTCCTGAGATATTTCTCAGGAACGTTTTTGTTTTACCTGCTTTTTGTTCTACCTTTGCAGTCCTTTTGGGCTGAGTACACGGGTGCAGCTCAGAGGGTTGAGTGGGTGCCGCTAAAGGATAAGGTTCAATAAGCCCTGATTTATAATAAAAAACGGGTGTAGCTCAATTGGTAGAGTAGCGGTCTCCAAAACCGTTGGCTGGGAGTTCGAGTCTCTCCACCCGTGCTAAAAAAAAGAGAAGTTAAGCGATGGAAAAGTTAAGGAATTATGTACTTGACTCGATAGACGAGATTCGCAATAAGGTGTCTTGGCCAAAATTTGCCGAGCTGCAAAGCAGTGCAATTTTGGTGCTTGTAGCTTCTTTGATTTTTGCCCTTGTAATTGGATTGATTGACCTGGGTTTTAAAAACGCCCTGGAATTTTTCTATAGAGAATTTTAATCTGGGGGGATGGGTGAGTTAAAATGGTTTGTGCTTCGCGTCGTCAGCGGCCAGGAAAAGAAAGTTAAATCTTACCTGGAGACCGAGATTGAACGCTCTAAACTATCGGAATTCATCCCGCAAGTGCTGATACCTTCCGAGAAGGTGTATGAGATGCGCAATGGAAAGAAACGCGTAAGAGAACGCAACTTCTTCCCGGGCTATGTACTTATCTCAGCAGACCTATCTAACGGGGAGGCTTACCATATGGTAAATAGCATTCCGGGTGTGATAGGCTTTTTGGGTGGCAATGGCTCTAATGCGTCTTCAAAAGAACCGGTAGCGCTTCGTCAAACTGAAGTGAACCGGATTTTGGGTAAGGTAGGAGAGATCGATGAGTTTGAGGAGAAGCTGGAGACACCATTTATTAAAGGTGAGTCTGTGAAAGTAATGGATGGACCATTTAGCGGATTCACCGGAACTGTGGAGGAGATATTTGAAGAAAAGAAGAAGCTTAACGTGATGGTTAAGATTTTCGGACGAAACACACCTGTAGAGTTGAACTACATGCAGGTGGAAAAGTTGGACTAAAGATTTTGAGTTAACAATATCATGGCAAAGGAAGTTAGTGGTTTTTTGAAATTGCAAGTGAAAGGCGGACAGGCCAACCCTGCTCCTCCGATCGGTCCGGCCCTGGGTAGTAAGGGTTTGAACATCATGGACTTTTGCAAGCAGTTCAATGCAAGAACCCAGGATAAGCAAGGTCAGGTACTACCCGTGTTGATCACTATATATAATGACAAGTCTTTTGACTTTGTTATTAAGACGCCTCCAGCAGCCGTTTTGATTTTGGAAGCGATGAAAAAACAAAAAGGGTCGGCTGAGCCTAACCGTAACAAGGTTGGTTCAATCAGCTGGGATCAGGTAAAGAAAATTGCTGAAACCAAGATGCCAGACCTTAACGCATTTAAAGTAGAGTCTGCCATGAAGATGGTGGCAGGTACTGCCCGAAGCATGGGTGTAACGGTAAGTGGAACTCCACCCTGGGAAAATTAATTGGAAAGAGATCATGGCAAGGATTAGCAAAAATAGAAAGGCCGCCACCTCCAAATTCAACTTGGAAAAGGAATACTCCCTTGGGGATGCTGCCGGTATGGTGAAAGAAATCACCTTCACTAAGTTTGATTCTTCAGTAGACATTGACGTGAGATTGGGTGTTGACCCTAAGAAGTCGGACCAAATGGTGCGTGGAGTGGTAACACTTCCACACGGTTTGGGTAAGGCAGTGAGAGTGCTTGTACTGTGTACACCAGATAAGCAGCAAGAAGCGAAAGATGCAGGCGCGGATCACGTAGGATTGGACGAATACATTCAAAAGATTGAAGGTGGCTGGACCGATATCGATGTGATCATCACTATGCCTACAGTAATGGCGAAAGTGGGAAGACTAGGTAAAGTTCTTGGTCCTCGTGGCTTGATGCCAAACCCTAAGTCAGGAACTGTAACACTTGAAGTAGGTAAGGCAGTGAAGGAAGTGAAGGCAGGTAAGGTTGACTTCAAAGTTGACAAGCAGGGAATTATCCATGCAAGCATTGGAAAGGTGTCATTCACACCGGATAAGATAAAAGATAACGCGGCCGAGTTGATCAACACGATTGCGAAACTTAAGCCGTCATCAGCGAAGGGTACATACTTTCAGAGTATTACAATGTCTTCTACGATGAGCCCTGGTATTCAAATTGACAAGGCTTCTATCGAAGGGATATAAAAGATTACGACAATGACCAGAGAAGAAAAGGCAAATATCATTGAAGAGTTGTCTGAGAAGTTTAATCAGAACGACCACTTCTATATTACAGACGCTTCCGGGCTTACCGTTGAGCAGGTCAACGCTTTTCGCAGGCTTTGCTTCCACGCGGGCGTAGAGTATGGTGTTTACAAAAACACACTCATCCGCAAGGCCCTAGAAAAGAACGGAAGTGGAGATGAAGATTTATTCAAAGTGTTACATGGTTTCTCAGGAGTTATTTTCTCGAAAGAGGCTGGCAATGCCCCTGCCAAAGTCATTCGCGATTATAGAAAAAAGGGTGCCGAAGGCAAACCTCTTCTGAAGGCCGCTTCCATCGATTCCGCCCTGTTTATTGGGGAGGAGAACTTGAATACACTCAGTGAGTTGAAGTCGAAAAACGAACTCATCGGGGAGATTATTTCCTTGTTGCAATCACCTGCCAAGAATGTTGTATCTGCTCTATTGAGTGGAAAGAACACATTGGCTGGATTGGTTAAGACTTTGGAAGAGAGGGCAAATTAGAATTGTTGAACTGAAATTAAACACTTACAAAAATGGCTGACATCAAAACGTTAGGCGATCAACTGGTAGAACTTACCGTGAAGGAGGTAAATGAATTAGCTTCTTACTTGAAAGAAACATATGGTATTGAGCCGGCAGCGGCTGCTGTTGCAGTAGCAGCAGGTCCTGCAGCAGGCGGATCTGATGCAGGTGCAGCTGAGAAAACCAATTTCGATGTAGTATTGAAATCACCTGGAGCAAACAAGCTTCAAATCGTGAAATTGGTGAAGGAACTTACTGGTCTTGGCTTGAAAGAAGCTAAAGAAGTAGTAGACTCGGCTCCTAAAACAATCAAAGAAGGTTTACCTAAAGACGAAGCTGAAAACCTCAAGAAGCAACTCATCGAGGCTGGTGCCGAAATTGAGTTGAAGTAATCTTTCTTGAAGACGAAGGGTACCGTCTTATAAAGGATTTAAAGACCCCAAATCCAAAAATTGGACTTGGGGTCTACTCCTATTTGTACCCATTGGTTTTTTCATCATCTGGTCCGGGAAATTTAAACACAAAGTACCTTGGCAAAGAAAAATAACAACGACAGGATTGACTTCTCATCGATCGAAAAAGTGCTGGAATACCCAGACTTCCTCGATGTACAATTGCAGTCTTTCAAAGACTTTTTGCAAATCGAGACTCCTGCCGAAAGACGTCAGAACGAAGGTCTCTTTAAAGTATTCGCTGAAAACTTTCCGATCTCAGACTCCCGCGAAAACTTCGTGTTGGAGTTTGTTGATTATACAATCGATCCTCCGAAGTACTCAGTGGACGAGTGTATCGATCGCGGTCTTACCTACTCCGTTCCACTGAAGGCAAAGCTTCGCCTCACTTGTAACGATGAGGATAACGAAGACTTCGAAACCATTGAGCAGGAAGTTTTCCTTGGCAACATACCGTACATGACTGAGAAAGGCTCTTTCGTAATCAACGGAGCCGAGCGCGTGATTGTATCACAGCTTCACAGATCACCTGGGGTGTTCTTCGCTATGAGCAAGCACACTAATGGTACTAAGCTTTACTCTGCCAGAATCATTCCTTTCAAAGGATCATGGATTGAGTTTGCTACCGATGTGAATGCGGTGATGTATGCATACATCGACAGAAAGAAAAAATTCCCCGTAACCACTTTGCTTCGCGCAATTGGATATGGTACTGATAAAGATATTCTTGACCTGTTCGGACTTTCCGAAGAGGTGGAGGCTACTAAGAACGCCCTCAAGAAAGTAACTGGCCGTAAGTTGGCTGCCCGTGTTTTGAAAACTTGGACAGAGGACTTTGTGGACGAAGATACTGGTGAGGTGGTTTCTATCGATAGAAACGAAGTGCTGTTGGAGCGTGATCACGTGATCGAAGACGAGGATGTTGATACCATCGTAGAATCTGGTGCGAAGTCAATCATCTTGCACAGAGATGATGTGAACATCACAGACTACAACATCATCTTTAATACGCTGGCGAAGGATAACTCAAACTCTGAAAAAGAGGCCGTTGAGCAGATCTACCGTCAATTGAGAAATACTGAAGCTCCTGACGAACAAACCGCTCGTGATATTATCCAGAGCTTGTTCTTCAGCGAAAAGCGTTATGACCTTGGAGAAGTTGGTCGTTACAGAATCAATAAGAAATTAGGACTTGACCTGAGCTTTGACCAGCGCGTGTTGACCACTGAGGATATTATCCTCATTGTGAAATACCTCATCGGGTTGATCAACTCTAAAGCTGTGGTTGACGATATCGACCACTTGAGCAACAGAAGGGTAAGAACTGTCGGTGAGCAACTCTACTCACAGTTCGGTGTTGGTCTTGCGCGTATGGCAAGAACCATCAAAGAAAGAATGAACGTTCGCGATAATGAAGACTTCAAGCCTGTTGATTTGATCAACGCGAGAACGTTGTCTTCTGTAATCAATTCATTCTTTGGAACGAATCAGTTGTCTCAGTTCATGGATCAAACCAATCCACTGGCTGAGATCACACATAAGAGAAGGATGTCGGCACTCGGCCCAGGCGGTCTCTCAAGAGAGCGCGCAGGTTTCGAGGTTCGTGACGTACACTATACTCACTATGGTCGTCTTTGTACGATCGAAACGCCTGAAGGTCCAAACATTGGATTGATCTCATCACTTTGCGTTCACGCGAAAGTGAATAAGATGGGATTCATTGAAACACCTTATCGCAAGGTTGAAAACGGGAAAGTAAGACTGAAAGATGATGTTGTTTTCCTGACTGCAGAAGAGGAGGATACACACAACATTGCTCAGGCGAATGTAAAAATGTCGTCAAGTGGTGAAATCCAGGAGGAGAAGATCAAGGCGCGTTTCGAAGGAGACTTTCCTGTGGTAGAGCCAACTGAGGTTCGCTATATGGACATTGCTCCAAACCAAATCGTGTCGATCGCTGCATCAATGATTCCTTTCCTTGAGCATGATGATGCAAACCGTGCTTTGATGGGATCGAACATGCAACGTCAGGCTGTACCTCTGGTAAGACCTGAAGCACCGATCGTAGGAACAGGATTGGAGGCGAAAATTGCTATCGACTCAAGAGCATTGATCTTGGCTGAAGGATCTGGAGTTGTTGACTATGTGGATTCGACCAAGATCGTGATCAAATACGATGTAACGGAGGAACAAAGATTGGTTCGTTTTGAGGATGAATTCAAGACTTACAACCTGATCAAGTTTAGAAGAACAAACCAGGATACTTGTATCAACCTGACACCTCTCGTTAAGAAAGGTGAAAAAGTGGCGAAAGGTCAACCTTTATGTCAGGGTTATGCTACTGCCAACGGTGAGCTTGCTCTTGGAAGAAACTTGTTGGTGGCGTACATGCCTTGGCAAGGATACAACTTCGAGGATGCGATTGTTATCTCTGAGCGCGTGGTTCGCGATGACGTTTACACTTCAATTCACATTGAAGAATTTGAATTGGAGGTACGCGATACAAAACGCGGTGAAGAGGAATTGACTTCTGAGATTCCTAACGTAAGTGAAGAAGCGGTGAAACACCTGGATGAGAATGGAATCATTCGCATGGGTGCAGAGGTTAAAGAAGGAGATATTCTGATTGGTAAGATCACTCCTAAGGGAGAGTCTGATCCTACACCTGAAGAAAAACTGCTGAGAGCGATCTTTGGTGATAAGGCTGGTGATGTGAAAGATGCATCGCTTAAGGCGCCTCCCTCATTGCGTGGTGTGGTAATTGACACTAAGCTCTTCTCAAGACCTAAGCGCGACAAAGATCTTCGCTCTAAGTCTAAGAAAGAATTGGATGCACTCAAGAACCGCTATAGCAAGCAGTTGACTGAGTTGCGCAATGATATGATTAAGAAGCTTACCTCGATTCTAACAGGTAAGTCGAGCCAGGGTGTAAAGCACAAGTTTGGTGATGAACTGATCAGCAAAGGTGTCAAGTTCAGTGCCAAGGTAATTGAGAGCAACCTTTTCCCGGATAAGAATATCTACCGCGATGAGAGCAACTACAATGTTGCTGAAGAAGTGAACTTGATTGCGGATATAAGTCTTGAGAACTGGACAACAGAAGATCATACCAATGAGCTGGTTTCTCAGGTTGTAAAGAATTACCTCAATAGGAGAAACGTCATTGCGGGTGAGTTTAAGCGCGAGCGCTTTACACTTGAAGTTGGAGACGAGTTACCAGCAGGTATTGTTCAGTTGGCGAAGGTGTATGTAGCCAAGAAGAGAAAGTTGAAAGTGGGAGATAAGATGGCGGGTCGCCACGGTAATAAAGGTGTGGTAGCAAGAATCGTAAGAGAGGAGGACATGCCATTCCTTGAGGATGGAACTCCTGTTGATATCTGTTTGAATCCGCTTGGTGTACCTTCCCGTATGAACCTCGGCCAGATTTACGAAACCGTATTGGCTTGGGCTGGTAAGAGACTGGGAAGAAAGTATGCCACTCCAATCTTCGATGGTGCTTCATTGGATGAAGTATCGGCTGAGCTGAAGGAAGCTGGATTGCCTGAATTCGGACGTACTTACTTATATGATGGATTGACAGGTGATAAGTTCGATCAACCGGTAACTGTAGGTATCGCTTATATGTTGAAGCTGGGTCACCTTGTTGATGATAAGATGCACGCCCGTTCAATCGGACCTTATTCACTTATCACTCAGCAGCCATTGGGTGGTAAAGCGCAGTTTGGTGGTCAGCGTTTCGGTGAGATGGAGATGTGGGCACTTGAGGCATTCGGTGCAGCTCACATTCTACAGGAAATCGATACGATCAAGTCGGATGACGTGATTGGTCGTGCAAAAGCATACGAATCAATTGTGAAAGGCGAGAACATGAGGAAGCCGAATATACCTGAGTCATTCAACGTATTGGTGCATGAACTCAGAGGCTTAGCACTCGAAATCACACTTGATCAATAATAGGGAGTTAGTTTTTCGATACAGACTAAAGAGAGAATATGTCGTTCAGAAAAAACAAGAAAATAAACACAGACTTTTCCAAAATCACCATCAGTCTGGCTTCTCCGGAATCAATTCTGGAAAGCTCTAACGGTGAGGTGACTCAGCCGGAGACCATCAACTACAGGACTTATAAGCCTGAGATGGGTGGTCTCTTCTGTGAGAGAATTTTCGGTCCGGTAAAGGACTGGGAGTGTCACTGCGGAAAGTACAAGAGGATTCGTTATAAAGGAATCATTTGCGACCGTTGCGGTGTTGAGGTAACTGAGAAGAAAGTAAGACGTGAGAGAATGGGTCACATCGAATTGGTGGTGCCCGTTGCTCACATCTGGTATTTCAGATCGCTACCTAATAAAATTGGATACCTGCTCGGTCTTCCGACCAAGAAGTTGGATCAGATCATTTATTACGAGCGTTATGCCGTAATCCAGCCGGGTATTAAAGAAGAGGATGGAATCAATAAGCTTGATTTCCTTACTGAAGAAGAATACCTGGACATCCTGGACAAACTTCCTCGTGAGAACCAGATGCTTGACGACAATGACCCTAAGAAGTTCATTGCCAAGATGGGCGCTGATGCGCTTGAGATGTTACTCAACAGAGTAGATCTTGACACGCTGTCGTACGACTTGCGTCATCAGGCTGCCACAGATACATCGCAGCAACGTAAGGCAGAGGCGTTGAAGAGATTGAAAGTGGTTGAAGCTTTCCGTGATGCTAACTCACGTATTGAAAACCGTCCTGAGTGGATGACCATTAAAATGGTTCCGGTAATCCCGCCTGAACTTAGGCCTCTTGTGCCTTTGGATGGTGGTCGATTCGCTACTTCGGATTTGAATGACCTTTACAGAAGAGTAATTATCAGAAACAACCGCTTGAAGAGGTTGATTGATATCAAAGCACCTGAGGTGATCCTTCGTAACGAGAAGCGTATGCTTCAGGAGGCTGTTGATTCACTTTTCGATAACTCGAGAAAAGTAAATGCGGTGCGCTCTGATGGAAACCGTGCATTGAAATCTTTGAGCGATATGCTAAAAGGTAAGCAAGGGCGCTTCCGTCAAAACCTTTTGGGTAAGCGTGTCGACTACTCGGGTCGTTCAGTAATTGTGGTAGGTCCGGAGTTGAAATTGCATGAGTGCGGTTTGCCAAAAGATATGGCGGCTGAATTGTTCAAGCCATTTATCATCCGCAAGCTCATCGAAAGGGGTATCGTAAAGACTGTAAAGTCAGCTAAGAAAATTGTGGATCGTAAAGATCCTGTCGTGTGGGATATTTTGGAAAACGTATTGAAAGGACACCCTGTTCTTCTCAACCGTGCCCCTACACTTCACAGACTTGGTATTCAGGCTTTCCAGCCAAAACTAATAGAAGGTAAGGCGATACAGCTTCACCCGCTGGTGTGTACTGCGTTCAACGCGGACTTTGACGGTGACCAGATGGCTGTTCACGTGCCACTAGGTCAGGAGGCAATTCTGGAGGCTTCTATGTTGATGCTTTCTTCTCACAACATCCTGAACCCTGCTAACGGTGCACCTATTACTGTACCATCTCAGGACATGGTTTTGGGTCTGTATTACCTGACTAAGGGAAGAAAAGGTGAGAAAGGTGAAGGGAAACTTTATTACTCAGCAGAAGAAGTAATCATCGCTCACAACGAGGGGAGACTTTCGAAGCACGCCATCATTAAAGTAAAAGTTGGAGTAAAAGATTCAAAGACAGAAAAGATTACCAACAAAGTGATTGAAACTGTTACAGGTCGCGTAATCTTCAACCAGCATGTGCCCGAAGAAGTGGGATATGTGGATGAGCTTCTTACCAAGAAAAAACTTCAGACTATCATCTCTGATGTTTACAAGGTGGCAGGCCAGGCGAAAGCTGCCAAGTTCCTTGATGACATCAAAGAACTGGGATTCCAGATGGCTTACAAAGGTGGGCTGTCAATGGGATTAGGTGATGTGAAAGTTCCGGAGGAGAAGAAGAAACTAGTGGAGAATGCCCAGGCAGAAGTTGATGCCGTATGGAGCAACTACATGATGGGTCTTATCACCGACAACGAGCGTTACAATCAGGTAATCGATATCTGGACACGTACTAATACCATGTTGACCAACACATTGATGCGCCAACTGGAGGATGATCAGCAGGGGTTTAACTCTATCTACATGATGATGCACTCGGGAGCCCGTGGTTCTCGCGAGCAGATTCGTCAATTGGGTGGAATGAGAGGTCTGATGGCGAAGCCACAGAAGAACCTGGCGGGATCAGTTGGATCAATCATTGAAAACCCGATCCTTTCAAACTTTAAGGAAGGACTGGACGTATTGGAGTACTTTATCTCAACTCACGGTGCACGTAAGGGTCTTGCCGATACAGCGTTGAAGACTGCGGACGCGGGATACCTGACTCGTAGGTTGGTTGACGTTGCTCAGGACCTTGTGGTCACAGAAGAGGATTGCGGTACTCTGAGAGGTCTTAAAGTAACTGCGTTGAAAGACAATGAGGATATTGTTGAGCCATTGTCTGAGCGTATCCTTGGTCGTGTAACTGTTCATGATATATATGATCCTCTCACTGAAGAGTTGATCTGCGGTGCTAATCAGGAGATTACAGAGGAGATTGCTAAGCAAATTGAAGAAACAAGCATCGAAGAAGTTGAAATTCGTTCAGTACTTACTTGTGAAACCAAAGTTGGTGGCTGTGCGAAATGTTACGGACGTAACCTGGCAACAGGTAAGATGGTGCAGACAGGTGAAGCTGTGGGAGTTATTGCAGCGCAGTCTATCGGAGAACCTGGTACTCAGCTTACACTTCGTACCTTCCACGTGGGTGGTACAGCATCGAACATTGCTGTGGATGCCAACATCAAGGCTAAGTTTCCTGGGGTAGTTGAATTGGAAGGTGTGCGTACTGTCGATACAGTTGACAAGGATGGTAACAAGGTGAAAGTGGTGATGGGTAGAACCGGTGAAATCAAAATTGCCGACAAGGAAAAAGGTAGATCATTGATTTCCAATCACGTTCCTTACGGTGCATTCTTGTTGGTGAAAGACGGACAGAAAGTAGAAAAAGGTGATACCCTTTGCTACTGGGATCCATATAACGCGGTGATCCTTTCTGAATTTGACGGAGAAGTTTCATTTGAGTCGATCATTGAAGGTGTCACCTACAAGGAAGAATCAGATGAGCAGACAGGTCACAGAGAGAAAGTGATCACTGATACAAGAGATAAGACTAAGAACCCCGCCATCATCGTTAATGCGAAGACTGAGAGCAAAGGATATAACATTCCTGTGGGTGCTCACTTGGCGGTGGAGACTGGCGAGAAGATCAAAGCAGGTCAGGTGCTTGCAAAGATTCCTCGCACGATGGGTAAGTCAAGAGATATCACCGGAGGTCTTCCTCGTGTAACTGAATTGTTCGAAGCAAGAAATCCTTCGAACCCAGCTGTAGTGAGCGAGATTGATGGAGTGGTTACATACGGAGGAATTAAGAGAGGAAATCGTGAGATCTTTATTGAATCACGTGATGGCGTTCAGAAACGTTATCTGGTGTCCCTCTCTAAGCACATCCTGGTTCAGGATAATGACTTCGTAAGAGCTGGACAGCCGTTGTCCGATGGAGCAATTACTCCTTCTGACATCCTGTCGATCAAAGGACCTACAGCAGTTCAGGAATATCTCGTGAATGAAATTCAGGAAGTATACCGTCTACAAGGTGTGAAGATCAACGACAAGCATATCGAAGCGATCGTAAGCCAGATGATGCAGAAGGTAGAGATTATCGACTCAGGAGATACAAGCTTCCTTGTAGGTGAGTATGTAGATAAATTTGAGTTCCGCGAAGAAAACGACCTGATCCTCGACAAGAAGTTTGTTGTGGAAGCAGGCGACTCACAGAAATTCAAGCCAGGTCAGATCATCACCGCTCGTGAGATGCGCGATGAAAACTCTGCATTGAAGAGAAAAGACCTTAGGTTGGTGGAAGTGCGTGAGGCAATGCCTGCTGTATCAAGACCTACGTTACAGGGTATCACGCAAGCTTCATTAAAGACGGAAAGCTGGCTGTCAGCAGCATCCTTCCAGGAGACAACCAAGGTGTTGAGTGAGGCAGCTATCCGTGGTAAGGTTGACAGACTCATGGGCTTGAAAGAGAACGTGATTGTCGGTCACCTGATTCCGGCCGGTACTGGTCAGCGCAGATTCAACGATCTGATCGTGAGCTCTAAGGAGGAGTACGACAGAATGATGCAGGAACGCTCTCTGTCAGAACCGATCGAGCGCGAACTTCAGGATTAATTAGATAAAAACTCCCAGCCCTCCTTACGGAGGGCTGGTTTTATAAAATATGGCTGAAGACAAGAAGAATCCACAGAACCAGAACCAAATCAACATTGAGCTATCGGAGGATATCGCAGAAGGGATCTATTCCAACCTCGCGATGATCGCTCACTCCAATAGCGAGTTCGTTGTGGATTTTATCCGTCTGATGCCTGGGGTTCCCAAAGCCAGGGTGAAATCAAGGATTATCATCACCCCGGAGCATGCCAAGAGACTCCTCCATGCCCTCAAGGAAAACATCGAAAAGTACGAGGCTACCTTCGGCCCAATCAAGCGTACAGACGAGATGCCAAAGTTCCCTATGAATTTTGGTGGAACCGTTGGAGAAGCCTAAAACAGGCCAATTTGGGCCTTTTTACCCCATAAAATTCTTTATTCAAGCATTTGTATCCTGTTCTACTTTAGATACCTTTGCAGTCCGAATTTTTTGGAGGTTTTTAAACGTAGAATTATAAATGCCAACCATTCAACAGCTAGTGAGAAAAGGGCGGAAAAAATTGACTTTTAAGTCAAAATCCCCAGCTCTTGATTCATGCCCGCAGAGAAGAGGAGTTTGTACACGTGTGTACACCACCACTCCTAAGAAACCTAACTCAGCCCTTCGTAAAGTGGCTCGTGTGAGGTTGACCAACAGCAAAGAGGTGAACGCATACATTCCGGGCGAAGGTCACAACCTGCAAGAACACTCTATCGTGCTGATCAGAGGTGGCAGGGTAAAAGACCTTCCAGGTGTTAGATATCACATCATCCGCGGTGCATTGGATACAGCCGGTGTTAATGGTCGTATTCAAGCTCGCTCTAAATATGGTGCTAAGAGACCTAAAGCAGGTGCCGCACCAGCTAAAAAGTAATTTGATAGCATTATGAGGAAATCAAAACCTAAAAAGAGATACCTTCTTCCTGACCCTAAGTTTCAGGATACTCTCGTAACGAAGTTTGTAAACTACATGATGGAGAGAGGAAAGAAGAGTGTAGCGTACAACGTGTTTTATGATGCTATCGAACAGATAGAAAAAAAATCTGGTGGTGAGAATGGACTGGAAGTGTGGAAACGCGCGATGAGCAATGTTACCCCTGCAGTCGAAGTAAAAAGTAGAAGAGTGGGCGGAGCTACCTTTCAGGTTCCTGTAGAAATCAGACCTGAGCGTAAGATCAACCTTTCTATTAAATGGTTGATTGATTATGCTCGTGCCCGTGGTGAAAAAACCATGGTAGATAAGTTGGCTGCTGAGATCATTGCCGCATCAAAAGGTGAAGGAGCTGCGATCAAGAAGAAAGACGATACACATAGAATGGCCGATGCAAACAAGGCCTTTTCACACTTTAGATTCTAATCAGGGTTCGATCAAATGGCAAGAGACTTAACATTCACAAGAAATATTGGTATTGCTGCGCATATTGATGCAGGAAAGACTACGACTACTGAGCGTATCCTGTACTATGCTGGTGTGAACCACAAAATAGGTGAGGTGCATGATGGTGCTGCTACCATGGACTGGATGGCGCAGGAGCAGGAAAGAGGTATCACTATTACCTCAGCAGCAACCACAGTATTCTGGAACTACAGAGGTCAGAAATATCACGTTAACATCATTGATACACCTGGTCACGTTGACTTTACCGTTGAGGTAAACCGTTCTCTTCGTGTATTGGATGGCTTAGTGTTTTTGTTCAGCGCTGTGGACGGTGTTGAGCCTCAGTCAGAAACTAACTGGCGCCTTGCTGACAACTACAAAGTAGCGCGAATCGGTTTCGTGAACAAGATGGACCGTGCCGGTGCTGACTTCATTAATGTTTGTAAGCAGGTAAAAGAGAAGTTGGGTAGCAAGGCAGTTCCTCTTCAATTGCCAATCGGTGCTGAAGAAAATTTCCGTGGTGTAGTTGACCTGATCAACAACCGTGGTATTATCTGGAATGAAGAAGATAAGGGGATGACCTTCACCGAGGTGCCTATCCCTGATGATATGGTTGAGGAGGCTCACATGTACCGCGAAAACCTTCTTGAGGCAGTCGCAGAGTACGATGAGTCGTTGATGGAGAAATTCTTTGAAGATCCTAACTCGATCACTGAAGCTGAAATTTTGAGCGCGCTCCGAAGAGCGACTATCGATATGAAGATCGTGCCTATGGTGTGCGGTTCTTCGTTCAAAAACAAAGGTGTTCAAACTATGCTTGACCTGGTGATGGAACTTCTTCCTTCACCGATGGATAAGGACAACATCATTGGTAAGAACCCAGATACTGAAGCCGATGTGGTTATCAAACCAAGTGAAAGTGAGCCCTTTACAGCATTGGCTTTCAAAATTGCAACTGACCCATTTGTAGGCCGTCTTTGCTTTGTAAGAGCTTACTCAGGAGTTCTTGAGTCAGGTTCTTATGTATACAATAGCCGCTCTGGAAACAAGGAGAGGATTTCTCGTGTGTTCCAGATGCACGCCAACAAACAAAATCAGATCGAAAGACTTTTAGCAGGCGATATTGGTGCAGTTGTGGGCTTTAAGGATATCAAAACTGGAGATACTCTTTGTGATGAGAAACGCAAAGTTGTGCTTGAGTCAATGGTATTCCCTGAGCCTGTAATTGGATACGCTATTGAACCTAAGAAGCAAGCTGACGTGGATAAGTTGGGTATGGCGATTTCTAAGCTTGTTGAAGAAGATCCAACACTTCGCGTAAATACTGATCAGGAGACTGGTCAAACGATCCTGAGAGGTATGGGTGAACTTCACCTTGAGATCATCATCGACCGTTTGAAGCGTGAGTTCAAAGTAGAAATTAATCAGGGTGCACCTCAGGTTGCCTACAAGGAAGCACTTACTGCATCTGTTGAGCACAAAGAGGTTTACAAGAAGCAAACGGGTGGTCGCGGTAAGTTTGCCGACATCGTGTTTGAAATCGGACCTCGTGAAGATGGCAAAGAAGGCCTTGAGTTTGTGAACGACATCGTGGGTGGTGTGATTCCGCGCGAATTCATCCCCGCAGTGCAAAAGGGTTTTGATCAGGCAATGGTTAACGGACCTTTGGCTGGCTACCCTATCGATTCAATGAAAGTGAGACTGTTCCACGGATCTTACCATGATGTGGACTCTGACTCATTGTCTTTCGAATTGGCTGCACGTATCGGATTCAAAGAAGCTGCGCGAAAGTGTAGCCCTCAGATTCTAGAGCCAATCATGGCTGTTGAAGTATTGACACCAGATGAATTTACAGGATCTGTGACCGGTGACTTGAACAGAAGAAGAGGAATCATGAAGGGTATGGATACTCGCGGAGGTGCTCAAGTAATCAAAGCTGACGTGCCATTGTCTGAGCTTTTCGGATATGTAACTGATTTGCGTACGATCACTTCAGGGCGTGCTGCCGCATCACTGACATTCGCACACTATGCACCGGTTCCTAAGAACCTTGCAGACAAGGTAATTGAAGAAACAAAAGGAGCTGTTGTAGCTAAATAATAAGAGGAGCTATGAATCAAAAAATTAGAATAAAACTTAAGTCCTACGACCACAGTTTGGTTGACAAGTCTTCTGAGAAGATTGTTAGGGCAGTAAAAGCTACTGGCGCTGTGGTGAGTGGTCCCATTCCTCTTCCCACGATCAAGGAGAAATTTACAGTGCTGAGATCTCCGCACGTAAACAAGAAGTCGCGCGAGCAGTTTCAACTTTGCACATATAAGCGTTTGGTAGATATCTACTCAAACAGCGCAAAGACCGTGGATGCTTTGATGAAGCTTGAATTGCCAAGCGGTGTGGACGTAGAGATCAAGGTATAGAAGAAAAAATTTGTTTAAAGTGCGAGACCCTGTCTTAAAAGACAGGGTTTTGTTTTTAGTGGATATAGTTGGTTTTACTCGAGTCTTTTGTGAAAATACAGCTCGTAATTCGGGAGTAATCCGGGGTTGGCGATTTTAATCAAATCTTTTAGCACAATATCTGGGCGGGCATAGCCAAGTTCAAAATACTCACTGCCACCAGTTGGACCTCTGCGGGCATCATAAGTGTAAACATTACCTTGCTTAAAGGCGGTAAAGAGTTCGTATCGTTGCTCAGCGGCTTTCATTTCATTGAGTGAATTGAATGATCCGACCCCGATCCAGTACTCTGCTTCAACTCCCTTTGCATACACCGATTCAAAATCCAATTTGAGAAAATCACTTGACGAATCGTCTTGCCATAAATAGTGATAACCAGCATCCGCAAGCATCTTTGCTGCATAGTTTTGTCCTCCCGGAAGAAACCAGGCATCACCGTATAGGATGCCACTGATCGCAGTTGGTTTTGTGGCGTTGTTCCCTACCAGTGATCTCGCATTGTAATACTCCTTTTCTATCTCATCGAAAATTGAGTCAGCTTTTTTTTCCTTCCCGAGAAAAACTGCCATAAATTTTATCCACTCTGCACGACCTAGCGGATGATCTTCCAGGTATTCTGCATTGATGACCACCGGAATCCCAAGATCAGAAACGCGGGAAAGTTTAACCATATCGCCAGAAATTGAATAACCCATAACCAATTCGGGTTTCAGTGAGTACAACAGTTCAAGATTCATCTCGCTATCAATTCCCAGATCTGCAACCAGTCCCGAATCAACGCGTGCTCTGATTTTTTTAGAGCTGATCAGATCAGTCGTTGGAAATCCAATCAAAGCCTTTTCAGCTCCGAGTTGATCAAGCAAGCCTACGTGGGACGTAGAAGTGCAGACCATCTTTTCAACAGGAGCAAAAATGACTTCTGTGTCGTTATTGTGAGCGGGCACGTTGTCTCCGCGTTTTACCACGATATATTTTAATGAGATTGATGATTGTGGATAAGGATTGGAGACCTCAACTAGTGTGTAACCCCTTTCTTCTGTTATGCGAAAACCCCTGGCATACTTCAAAGTATTTGAACGCGATGAGTCGTTCTTTGGTGTTTGCGAGCACGCAAACAATAGGCATGAAACAACTATGAGTAGGAGTCTGGTCATCGCTCGGCAAGTACCGCAAAATAAATTACTTTTATAGTGAATTGATAAGTGAAGAAGCCTGATCAAAAGCCCAATATCGAGTTAACACCTGATGACTATTATTTCGAAAATGGTTTGATGGTTTTTACTACAGCCTACCACCTGAAACGGGGATACTGCTGTGAAAGTGGTTGCCGTCATTGCCCGTACGGCTTTAAAGAAAAACAGAGATTCAAGAAGTCATAAGCCTAAGAAAATCATTCACCACCGCGCGCGCAGCTGCGCCTGGGTGAATTTCTCCGGATTCAATCTTCTGTTCCAAGGTTTTAATTTTTTGTTGTATAGACTTGTGGTTGAGTATCTCTCTTCGAAGTATATTATTGATGGACGAGTGAAACCAGGTTTTGTTTTGATCATTGCGCTGGCTTTCCAGAAAACCATTTTTCAAAGTGAATGACAGGAAGTCGTCAATCATACTCCAGGTCTCATCAATACCACGATGCTCTACTGCAGAGGAAATGAGAACCTTTGGAGCCCACCCTGATTCAGGGGGCTGAAACAAGTGCAATGCATGTTTGAAATCCGATTGCGCCTGTGTTGATCGTTTCAAATTGTCTCCATCGGCTTTGGTGATCACTATCCCGTCAGCCATTTCCATGATTCCTTTTTTTATTCCTTGCAGCTCATCACCTGCACCTCCGAGCATGAGCAACAGAAAAAAATCAACCATATTTCTCACCTGTGATTCGGATTGACCAACACCAACTGTTTCTACAATGATGACATCAAAACTTGCCGCTTCGCAAAGTAGTATGGTTTCTCGAGTATAGTTGGCAACACCACCGAGCGATTCACCCGCTGAGGTCGGTCGAATGAAGGCATTTCCATCTTTCGATAAATCAGTCATCCGAGTTTTGTCTCCCAGTATACTGCCCTTTGTTTTTTGACTGCTGGGATCAATGGCTAACACAGCAAGTCGCTTCCCAAGCGTTGTGAGGTGCTTACCAAACGCTTCAATAAAAGTACTCTTACCTACTCCCGGAATACCCGTGATCCCGATTCTGATCGACCCGCCTGTGTGAGGTAAAATCTCATCGACTAGTTGTTCTGCCAGTTGACGATCGGAGGGAAGTTGACTTTCAACAAGGGTGATCGCACGGCTCAACACCGTTCTGTCACCCGCTAAAACACCTTTAACAAAGGCATCAACGCTGAGTCTTGAAGTGGATTGAGGCGTATCGCGAGTAGGACTTCCCATGGTTAATTTTTAAATTTACTGATTGCCCATAACGTTTAAATCGTTTCATGCGAAAATTCTTCATTGACTGTTTGCTTGCGACCGCGTTTGTATTTGTGACGCTGGGTGGTATTGTCAAAATCACCGATCTAAAAGTTTTTAGCGCATTTGATCCCCTTGGTCAGGCACTTGGTGATATGGAGTTGACCGACATCGCCTTTTCACAACTTCGTGCTGATCCATCTATCGATACCAATATAGTTATTGTAAATATTGGCGCGCTTTCGAGAGGAGGCGTAGCAGAGCAGATTCGTATTCTCAACAAATACAATCCCAAGGTGATCGGAATGGATAGTTTTTTTGATTGTCCTTTGGGTTTACGTGACACGATCAATTGCCCTCCGCTAGCAGATGTGATGGGTAATGCAATGTTAGGCAACGCGATCGCTGAAACTAAAAATTTTGTATTGGTGACCAGGGTGACACAGACGGATTCACTGTTCAACGCACAGCTTACTACAGATGAAGAGATTCGGTTTGACTCGCTAGAGAGGACTGATGCTGATATTCGGGGAAGCGCCTTGGAGGGGTATGCAAACCTGCCAACAGATGCAGACAACCAGGAGTCTTTCAAAACCTGCCGCACGTTCATTCCGCGGCTACCGGTTGCAGATGATACGTTAAATGCTTTTTCCATAGAGGTTGCAAAAATTTACGCGCCAGAAAAAACTGAACGCTTCTTAGCGAGAGGCAATGAGGAAGAAGTGATTAACTACAGGGGAAACATTGTTGATTTTTATGGTGCATCCTCTTTCTCAGGCAGGTACTTCGCGCTGGATTGGTATCAGGTATTGAACGAGGAATTTTTGCCCACACTCATTACCGATAAAATTGTAATGATGGGCTATATGGGGGATGATTTCACCGATACATCATGGGATGATAAGTTCTTTACGCCTCTCAATCGACAGTATGCCGGTAAGGCCAACCCGGATATGTATGGGCTGGTCGTACACGCCAACATCGTATCCATGATACTTGCCGAAGACTATATCGAAGTGATGGCAAAGTGGCAGGAGTGGACTATTGCCATTTTGGTCTGTTTCCTAAACGTGGCATTATTTTGGCTAATTCATCACCGCATTCCGGACTGGTTTGATGGGATAACGGTAATGCTCCAGTTATTGCAGATTATTTTATTGTCATTTTTGATGATCTATTTCTTTAACTGGTATGGATTTAAGCTGAACCTGACCATTACGCTGGCGGCTTTGGCCTTGGTGGGTACTTGTTTTGAGATATACGTGGGAGTAGTGGTAAAAACCTTTGAAGTAGTGCGAAATAGCCGGTGGTTTACCAAAAGGAGGGCAGAGGTATTAACGTCCGATTAATAGATATAATTACTAACTTAGCGCATAAAATAGCTTATAACATCATGAAAAACAGCAAGTTAATTCTAGTCTTAGGCTTTGTTTCAATGATTTCTGTAGCGTTTGGACAGGATTATGCTTTCAAGGTGCTGGCCAATAAAGGAACGAACGAGGTGAAAAGTGGAGACAGCTGGCAGGCAATTAAAACTGGAGCGAGTTTACAGTCTGTGGACGAAGTCAGATTATCCGAAAATGCTTATTTGGGACTGATCCACAAAAGTGGAAAGCCCCTCGAAGTGAAAGAAGCGGGCCCACACAAAGTTGCTGATTTGGCAGCTAAAGTTCAGGGTGGCGGTAGTAGCGTGTTGAACAAATACACAGATTTTATTTTGAGTAGTAACTCGGCTGAAGCGAAGAAGAACAGACTGAGTGCCACAGGGGCCGTTCACCGCGGACTTGAGGACATTAAGGTTTACCTGCCAGAGAATCAGTACTCAGGCGTGTTTAGTCAGAAAGCAATCATCAATTGGAGTGCTGAAAAAGGAGGAGCTCCTTATGTGGTGACTTTCAAGAATATGTTTGACGATGAGTTGATGAAAGTTGAAACTCCAGAAAATTCAGTAGAAGTGAATCTTACTGATCCTAAGTTTGCAAATGAATCTGCTATCCTGATAGAGGTGAAGTCAAAGGCTGATCCTAAAGTGAAATCTGAGCAGCACCTGATCAAGAAGTTGTCAGCTGCTGAGAAGGAGAAAGTGACCAAAGCACTTGGAGAGATTCAAGGACAGGTAACTGAGGAAACAGCCTTGAACAGGTTTATCATGGCTGGGTTCTATGAGGAAAACAAGCTTTACATTGATGCCATAACAGCATACGAGGAAGCGATAAAAATGGCTCCTGATGTAGCTACATACAAAGAGGCATATGATGAATTTCTGTTAAGAAACAAGCTCAAAACTCAAGAGTAGAAATAAGGCGAAAGCCAATTACAAAGCCCCACCCGGAACACTACGGGTGGGGTTTTCTTTTTTGTAGACGCACAAATATTCGCACTTGTCTGGCTTGATTAATATCCTAATTTTGTGTTCCACCTAAGTCAAATACTATGAGCGTACTCGTCAACAAGAACTCCAGAATCATTGTGCAGGGTTTCACCGGATCGGAAGGTACTTTCCATGCTGGTCAGATGATAGAGTACGGCACCAATGTGGTGGGGGGAGTGACACCCGGCAAGGGAGGTCAGGAGCACTTAGGCAGACCTGTGTTCAATACCGTGAAAGAAGCTGTTGATAAGACTGGCGCTGATGTCTCGATCATATTCGTGCCTCCGGCATTCGCAGCTGACTCTATTTTGGAAGCTGCCGAAGCTGGGATTAAAGTAATCGTAGCTATTACGGAGGGTATCCCTGTCAAAGACATGATGAATGTGAAAAAGTATGTGAAGGAGAAAGGCGTTACTTTGGTTGGTCCAAACTGCCCGGGAGTAATTACACCGGGTGAGGCAAAGGTGGGTATTATGCCTGGTTTCGTGTTTAAGAAAGGAAGAGTGGGAGTGGTATCAAAATCGGGAACGCTTACTTATGAAGCTGCAGATCAAATCGTAAAAGCAGGCCTGGGTATTTCTACGGCAATAGGAATTGGTGGAGATCCGATTATTGGTACTCCAACCAAAGACGCTGTCGAAATGTTGATGAATGATCCTGAGACTGACGGGGTGGTGATGATAGGTGAGATTGGCGGAAATTATGAAGCGGTTGCGGCAAGATGGGTTCGTGACAGCGGAATCAAGAAGCCAGTTGTGGGATTCATAGCAGGGCAGACTGCGCCTCCCGGAAGAAGAATGGGGCACGCGGGTGCAATCATCGGTGGTGCGGAGGATACTGCAGCGGCTAAAATGAAAATCATGAAAGAGTGTGGCATCCATGTGGTGGATTCACCGGCCATGATTGGCGAGACTATCGCCAAAGCTTTGGGAAAATAATCCTATAATAAATCGTTGGCTAAATTAGCCAACTCAGATCTTTCCCCTTTTTCAAGTGTAATATGAGCGTACAGCTCGTGATCCTTTAGCCTGTCTATCAAGTTCGATAAACCATTACTTTGCGAATCCAAATAAGGTGTGTCGATCTGATAGATATCGCCTGTGAAAATAATTTTTGTGTTTTCACCAGCTCGGGTAATAATCGTTTTTACCTCGTGGGGAGTCAGGTTCTGTGCTTCGTCCACGATAAAGCAAATGTTTGAAAGGCTTCGTCCGCGGATGTAGGCCAGGGGCGTAATCACAAGCTTTTCCAAATTGATCATTTCAGAAATCTTGCTATACTCCTTGTCACTCTCACCATATTGATTTTGAATGAACTTGAGATTGTCCCACAGGGGCTCCATGTACGGATTGATCTTTGATTTGATGTCTCCGGGTAGAAAGCCAATGTCCTTGTTGCTCAGTGGTACAATTGGGCGAGCGAGATAAATCTGCTTGAATTCTCTTTTTTGTTCTAATGCAGCAGCTAATGCAATCAGCGTCTTTCCAGTACCAGCAACTCCTTGTATTGACACGAGCTTTATTTCTGGTTTCAGGACTGCGTGGATTGCAAATGCTTGTTCCGCATTCCTGGGTTTAATGCCGTAGGCGTTTCTCTTCTCCACATGCTCTATCATTCCATTAGCAGAATTGAAAAATGCCAGGACAGACTTCTTTCCACTCTTCAAAATGTAGTAGTGGTTTTTCATCGGTATGTCTTTGCCTAGTACATCCTCCGGAGGGCAATATCCTTTGTCATATAGGAAATTGATCATATCCGGATCAACATCTTCCACTATCGTTTTGCCGGTATAGAGCGAACTGATGTTTTGAACTTTACCGGTTGTGTAGTCCTCGGCTTGCAATCCAAGTGCTTTGGCCTTCAGTCGAAGATTAACATCCTTAGAGACAAGAATTATTTTTTTGTCTTTTTGCTCCTTTTGTAGAAGAAGCGCTGAATTCAAAATGCGATGATCAGCTTTGTCTTCGTTAAATACCTTGTTCGCGTCAATAGTACCGTTGGATCCAGTGTCCATCAGCACTTTAAATTTTCCCTTGCCCTTGCCATTGAGCGGATTCCAGTTGTGGAGCATCTGGCCTTTGGCCAGTTTGTCAATCAACCGGATGAATTCCCGGGCTTCGAAATTTTTGGTGTCGTTTCCTTTTTTGAAGTTGTCGAGTTCCTCTAATACCGTTATCGGAATTCCGATGTCATGTTCATCAAAGTTGAGGATGCTGTTGTGTTCGTAAATAATGACGGAGGTATCAAGGATAAAGACTTTGTTCTCTTTTTTGCTTTTTGCCATGCTAAAAAGTTATGCCCCAGCTAAAAAAATAGCGAAGACACGTCTCTTACAATGGTTTTAAAAAATGCCTTGTAAGTATGAAACGTACCTTCGCAAATTCAAATCGTTAGCTAAATCTAATAAAAGGGGTTGATAAAAAGCAATGGCCTGTGGTTAATCTTTGGTGAATTAGTTCATCATACCGCCCAGAGAGTTGTCATCATCCTCTTCATCTTCATCCACGTCATCAGCAGGCAGCGAGAACATACCACTAAGAAGGTCTTTGAATTGAAGCCCTTTAACGAGATTATTCTTACTAAGTTGACTGTATTCCGCAAGCCCATGAAGAGCAAACTCCATCAGAAGCAACTTGCTGGTAGTTTCCTGTCCCTTGTGCAACTCATTGACAAGTTCCTTTAAGCCCGGTACACTTTCCAATGATTTCTTATAGTCAGCATTTGTCATGTCGTGGAGAAGATCAAGCATGTGTCCTTCACCAAACCATTCTGTGATTTTCCGATACGGGCTTTTTTCTTTTTGCTTTCGGAACTTGTCAGGGTCCGGAAAGAAGCTGACAAATTGAGAACGTATTGCTTTTCCAATAAGATTCTGCGCTACGATACCCGGACCTTCCTGTTCTCCTTCATAGACCAATTCAACCTTACCCGTAATAGATGGAATGACACCGATGAAATCCAGTAGTCTGATGTTTGTTTCTTTGTCTCCATTGATGATCGATCGCCTTTCGGCAGCAGCCACCAAATTTTCATAAGCAGAGATAGTTAAGCGGGCTGACACTCCACTTTTCGCATCCACAAATTCGCTCTTCCTTGCTTCTATCGCAATTTGCTCTACAAGGTCTTTGATGATCTCAGTAGATGAAACGAGTGATCTTTGTTCCTCTTTAATACGCGCTTCCTGTTGGGTGATCTTCTTTCCAATTTCAATCGTTTTGGGATAATGAGTGATGATCTGACTATCAATTCTATCTTTCAAAGGTGTAACAATACTTCCCCTGTTTGTATAATCTTCCGGGTTGGCTGTGAAAACGAATTGAATTTCCAGCGGGAGCCTTAGCTTGAAACCACGAATTTGAATATCGCCTTCCTGTAGGATATTAAACAATGCGACCTGAATTCTAGCTTGTAAGTCTGGAAGTTCGTTGATGACAAATATGCAACGGTGGCTTCGTGGAATAAGTCCAAAATGAATCACACGTTCGTCTGAATAGGGTAACTTTAATGATGCGGCTTTGATCGGATCTACGTCACCAATCAAATCAGCGATCGTCACATCTGGAGTTGCAAGTTTTTCAGTGTATCGTTCATCGCGGTGCAGCCAGGATATTGGTGTACTATCGCCAAGGTCATCAATTTTATCGCGACCGTATCTTGAAATCGGATCAAAAGGATCATCATTCAGTTCGGACCCATCGATCACAGGAATGTATTCATCCAGAAGTGAGGTCATTAACCTGGCGATACGAGTCTTAGCCTGACCGCGTAAACCCAAAAGATTAATATCATGCCCTGCAAGAATTGCGCGTTCGATATCAGGGATTACTGTTTCTTCATATCCCCAAATTCCTTCAAACACATTTTTGCCTGACTTAAGCGCCACAATGAGATTATCACGCAACTCATCCTTTATCGACTTGGTTTGATAACCCGATTTCTTGAGTTCGCCTAATGTTGTTATTTCTTTCTGAGCCATTAATATTCTTCTATAAATTTTTCCGTCTGTTCTTCTTGAAGTCTTCAAATACCAGATTGCCTAACCCTTTTAGACTGCTGTAGTAAGCATTCCCATTATTTGCTTTCGTAAACTCACGCACAAACGCTTTTAGGTATGGATCAGTAGCAATCATAAATGTGGTCACTGGAATTTTAATTTTTCTCAGTTGACCGGCCAGGTTCAGCGTTTGTTTTAAAATTTTCGGATCTAGTCCAAAGCTGTTCTTATAATAACGGATGCCTTGTTTTATGCATGTTGGTTTGCCATCCGTGATCATGAATATCTGCTTGTTGGAATTTTTCCTTCGTCTCAGAATATCCATGGCCAATTCCAGTCCAGCCACTGTGTTGGTGTGGTAAGGACCAACTTCCAGATAGGGAAGGTCCTTGATTTCAATTTGCCAGGCATCGTTTCCGAACACAAGTATGTCTAGCGTGTCTTTCGGATATTTTTTTGTAATCAACTCAGCTAATGCCATCGCTACCTTCTTGGCTGGCGTAATCCTGTCTTCGCCATAAAGAATCATGGAGTGAGAGATATCAATCATCAGTACCGTTGAGGTCTGTGTTTTGAACTCACTTTCCATCACTTCAAGATCATCTTCTGTCATCAAGAAGTTGTCGAGGCCGTGATTGATTTGAGCATTTTTTAGCGAGTCGGTCACGGAGATTTGTTCCAACGTATCGCCAAATTCATAGTCTCTCCTGTCTGTAGTAGGTTCATCGCCTCGACCGCTGTGGTGTGTTTTGTGCTCACCACCTTTTGATTTCTTGAGTTTACCGAAGATTTCCTCCAGCGCGGACTTTCTCAGGCTCTGTTCACTCTTCGCATTCAACTTAAATTCTCCATTCGGCCCTTCTTCACTGATAAATCCTTTTTTCTTCAAATCATCAATAAAGTCTCCCATTCCATAGTTGTCGTTGGTCAGCCCATATTGACGGTCTACCTCCGTCAGCCATTGCAAAGCTTCGCTCACATTTCCTGAGGTGATGAGTACCAATTGCATGAAAATCTTCAGCAATTTTTCAAAGTCACTCTTCTCGTTCTCGGGTGGTGGTGTGTATTTAGAAAACCTGTAACCCAGCATTTAGGATGCTTATCATTATTACTTCAATTTAAACCAATATTTGGCGCTTTATGTTCTGCGTGGCATTTGTTTTGTTCTATTCTGGTCAAATCTGTCAGCTGAAGGAACTCATGTAAGGATTGTGATATTTTGTGGTCAGATCCGAATGACAGAGCCAGTTAATTTTACGCGTCTATTTAACAATTTGAAAATGAAATCAATAGTTGTGCTTATTATCGCAGTAGCGGGTTTGGCTTCGGTCTCTTGCAGCAGCTACACCTGCCCAACTTACAGCAAGAACATCTCCATAAAAGACTCCTTCGAAAAGAAAATCTGAGGTCGGCTAGGGCTGTGTTGTCAAAGTTTCCTCAGACACTTTTGCTTTACCATTGTTCATGGTGCCATATATGTAGTCCCAAAGGGGAGAGGACACTCCGTAAACTCCCACGCCATCTTTGTAGTGGTGAATACTATGATTGATCCACAGGTACTTAAGAAAGTTCTTTGGTGGCTGGTAAGTATGGACCATATAATGAATTGCCAGATACAAAGCATATCCTACCAAAAAGCCTGGCAAGAAAGAGAACACCAGATCACCCAATACTAACCTAAATAGAAATAACAGAATCGTGGAAACGGTAATGCTCAACAGTGGAGGCATTGCCAATCTCTCTTTGTCTTTGGGATACTCATGATGAACACCATGCATGGTATATTGCATCTTGGCTCTGAACTGGGTGTAGGTCTCCATGTGAAACAAATAACGATGCACCAGATATTCAACCCAGGTGAATGCAAGCAAGCCGACAACAAACATCAGTGCTGACAACCCGAGTGAAAGGGATGTATATGTTACACTCCAGTAGAGTAATCCAGACGAATAGGTAAAGAAAATTATAAGGGGAATCGAAATGTGTGTTCGAGAAAGCCTTTCAAGTATCGGATTTGTAAATAGCTGTTTGCTCCCTTTGTTTTGTGGTTTTATTTCTCGTTTCATAGCTCACGGAATTCAACTTCAACTTCAAGTTAATCAAGGTCCAGAAAATCTCTATGCGCTAACTACAGACTTACATTCACGGATGTTTTTTCCATCACCCGATGATAATAATTTTCATATAGGGGTAATATTTTAGAAATATCAAATTCTTTTGCCCGCTTTAAGGCATTGGCTTTAAACGTTGGCAGATTATCGTTATCGAGCACATACAGTGCATTTCTTGTCATTGCCTCTACGTCACCCACCGGACTTAAAAAGCCGGTTACGCCATTGATATTTAGTTCTGGTATGCCACCAGCATTTGAGGAGATTACTGGAACCTCACACGCCATAGCTTCAAGTGCAGCCAGTCCAAAGCTCTCCTTCTCCGAAGGCATCAAAAACAAATCTGCTACCGACAGTACTTCTTCGATTGCTTCCAACTTTCCTAAAAACCGGATGTCGTCACAAATTCCCAACTCTCGACATTGCGCCTCAGCGGCAGACCGTTCCGGACCGTCACCTATCATTAACAACTTGGCGGGAATCTCTTTTCTGATGTTTTGAAAAATCTGGACAACATCACTGATTCGTTTTACTTTTCTGAAGTTGGAGATATGAACAATTAACGCCTCATCGTTGGGGCAGATTGCTTTTTTGAAATGGTCTTTCTTTTGTTTTTTGAATTTCTCCAGATCAATGAAGTTGGGAATCACTTCAATCTCCTTGGTGATGTTAAAGAATTCGTAGGTTTGATCTCTCAAATCTTTTGATACGGCTGTTACGCCATCAGATTCATTGATGCTAAACGTTACTACAGGTTCATAAGAAGCGTCTTTTCCCACCAGCGTGATATCCGTTCCGTGTAGCGTAGTCACCACGGGGATCACAATCCCCTGGGTTTTCAATATCTGTTTAGCCATATATGCAGCTGATGCGTGCGGGATGGCATAATGTACGTGAAGCAGATCCAGTTTTTCGTTCTTCACCACGCTCACCATTTTACTAGCCAGCGCCAATTCATACGGTGGGTATTCAAAAAGTGGATAGGTGCGTATATCTACCTCGTGGTAGAAGAGGTTTTCATTGAGAAAGTCAAGCCGACTGGGTTGAGAGTAGGTGATAAAGTGAATTTCGTGGTTGTCCTGGGCAAGCGCCTTTCCGAGTTCGGTTGCTACCACTCCGCTACCTCCGAAGGTCGGGTAACATACTATCCCAATTTTGATCTTTTTGGCCATAACGTTATTTCACTTGTAAACCGCCTTTTTGGGGGATAAGTTTCGCTCTACGGCCTATTTTCCGCTTTTGCAGTAGTCGAAAATAGACTGATAGATGACATCCTGTATTCTAGGACGAATATTTCCGGTTAATAGTTTAGTATTAAACATGTCCGGGTACACCCTGTTCGATAAAAAGACAAAAACAAGGTCAAACTCTGGGTCCACCCAGATTGCGGTTCCGGTGAATCCCGTGTGACCAAACGTTTTTGGACTTGCGAAAAGCGAAGTCGGGCCATTCCAGTCACTAACGGTTGGCTTATCCCAACCTAATCCGCGTCTGCTGGTCTCATACTGCTTGTGGGTAAACAATGACACCGTTTCAGGCTTGAAAAACTGTTGTCCTCCATAGCTTCCTTGCTGAAGCCACATCTGTCCAAGTTTGGCCAGATCATTGGCATTGCTGAACAACCCTGCATGCCCTGCAATCCCCCCATGCATAGCTGCACCCTGATCATGCACATAGCCCACTAGTTTACTTTTTCTAAACTGCAAGTCTACTTCTGTGGGAGCGATTTGAGATTCTGGAAATCTTTGGAGCGGAAGGAATCCGGTAGTGTAAGCACCAAGTGGTTCGTAAAAGTTTTGTTGTAGGAAATCTTCGATTGGCTGATTCAAAAGTTTTTCTGCAAGGTGTTGCATAATATAAAACCCCATATCACTATAGGTATATTCAAATGGAGTTTTGGGTTGCTTCTCCTTGATCCGAGCATTGATAATCCAGTGCCAGAGGCTGTCTTTCATTGTGCTTGCAGAAAACAAATCTTTAGATACCGGAAAAGGAAAGCGCTCAGTTTCTTCATGACTATAGTATTCGGGAAGAAGCGTTGAGTCTTTCATGGTTTGTTGCCAAAAAGGAAGGTACGGCCACAAACCAGCTTGGTGCGTAAGAATATCTTTTATAATGAAGTCTTTTTTGTTTGAATCTTTCAACTCGGGCAGATAAACAGAGACTTTCTTATTGATGTCGATCAGGTTGCGATCATACATGAACATCACGGTCTGTAGAGTAGCAGCTACTTTTGTGATAGAAGCGAGATCATAGATGGTTCCTTCTGTGGTTGAGTTTATTTTCTCATAAGTTTTCCATCCAAAATTTTTGTGATAGACAACCTGCCCATTTCGTGCGATTAGAATATTGCAGCCAGGTGTCGCTCCAGAGTCAATGGCCTGCATCACGATGTCTTCGATTTTACCAAGAGTAGCTTCGGCCATTCCTACTTGTGCTGGAGTGCCATACGAAAAACGATTTATTGTGGAGTTTAAATTCCCCACACCACGATGCATCCAATTGTTAACGGTAAGAGGCAGTGATCCTTCTGCTTTCCTGGCTCCGAAAATTATTTGTGCTGCTACAGATGGAACAGGAGAAAGGTCCGTGTAGCACACAAGAGAACCTTCAGGTAATGACAGTTCTCTTAAATCAAATGGGTTCCCAAACGAAACAACTATTAATTTCTTCGAGGCATTGATCTCGCTGATCCAGTTGATAATCTGGGAGCGGTTAAGTTCTTTAAGATCAAACAAGGAGACGATGAATAAGTCCTCGTTTTCCAGGTTATTATTGTAAGAAGCGAGTTGCTCCCCGCTTATTATTCGATGATCTGTCACTGAAGTATATTTGTTCAGGTAATCAACGAACTCATCAACATTACCTGATCCAATTGCAACGCTTGTGATTTTTAGTCCTTCTAGACTGCTGATGGGAATGGCCTCGTTGAGGTTGCTTGTGATAGTGATTGAATTGGTAGCGATTTTATATTGGAGTGCCTCTGCCTCAGCCGAGTTTATCCTTGCAATGACGTTATCACGGTTTATCGATTGTAATTCGTTTAGACCAGCATCATATTTTGCAGCAAGAACTCTGCGCACACTTTCGTCAAGCTGAGCCTGAAGATTTTTATTTTTCTTTACGCTATTAACAATTTTTTTAATGGCTCCACCCAAATTGTGCGGATCGATTAACATATCATTGCCAATCTCGAATGCCAATCGGTCTGTTTCTCCTTTTGATTTTCCGACCACTTCCTGCAAGTGTGGAATGTTGGCAATTGACAGTCCTGAAAAGTGGAGTTGATTTTTCAATATGTCATTGACAAAAAGCCGTGAAACCGATGCCGGGACTTGTTTGCGTTTGTCCAATACTGAGAAGTGAAGGTTGGACGTCAAAAGTCCATCCACTCCTGCGTTGATCAATTTATAATAAGGCGAGAAACTTGATGTGTCCAGTTGAAGATTGACAAGGTCGATTGATGGTAGTGTCTCTTCTGAAGAATTGATTGGAATTGGAGTTGAGTGGACGGCACTTGCCAATATACCCTGACTTTGAAATGCTTTGGAAAGCAGGATCGCTTTCGCTGCAACATCCGTTTTGTTGTCGCTTAAATAAAGCTCTGGTCTGCCAGGTAGTAGATCATGGTCGGCATTTGGCGCAAGGTTCAAATGGATGCCAAGAATTTTCAGTTGTCGTGCAATTTCTTTTCCAGTCTCAAGTACAATTGAATCGTTTTTTATTGCACCGATAGCCAGGGGAGGTGGCATTTGAATAACGCTGTCGAGTAGACTACCTGCACCTCTTTCGGCAGCGGCCATCACCAGAAGTGGTAAGCGAGATTTCTGCTGAAGGGCATTGATTAGATTGATTGTTCCAACCGGCCCACCACCAGTTACCAACAGTCCACCGGGCTGATGGCCCTCAATGTCATCCAGCAGGTCATCTATATCATTTTCAGGAGAATAAGACGAAACAAGAATTACAAAAAGTTGCCCTACCTTTTCCTCAGTGCTTAGGGTTTGAAAAACACTGTCGACCCATTGATTTTTTTTATCCTGTGCTTTAACCGACACAAACGACAACAACACCGCGAACACCACCAAAACTTTTCTGAGCATACTGTCGTTAGGTTTTGTAATTGAAAGTCAGAAACTTCATTTTTGTAGGTCATGAAGATAGGGCTGGCAAGGCTCCCCTGCTGCACCGTAAACATAAAATTACTGCAATAAGAGGAAATGGCCTCCTGGCGATTATCTCCAATTGACTTCGCAAAAAAGATTACCGAAAACCGAAACTATTTCGGGAAAGTGAGCGACTAACTCGATAACCAACTAAGGATGAAATTTTTCTCCCTGTTTACTAAGACGCCAACCCACCAGCGATTCAACTATACGCCTCGCTATTATGATCCCAAAAAGGAAGAGATGGCGGAACGTGAAGCGAGAATAAGAAGGGAGTTGAAGCTGGAGAGGGAAAAAGAGGCTGATCTTGGAGACTATAGATCACGTATTACCGGATCATTTCAAGCAGCAAGAAAGAGGTCAAAGAAAACCGGAGATAATTTGAACTCCTCACTGTTAAGGTTGGGTATCCTACTCTTCCTTGTTCTTTTTATTATCGCCTACATCCAATGGGGGCAGATCGCTTTGTATGGAATTATCCTTTTTGTTCCATTTTACTTCTATTTGAAATTCAAAAAGCGATAGTACTCCAATTCAATGGCTGATATTATTCAACTTCTACCTGATTCCATCGCAAATCAAATCGCTGCAGGGGAGGTCGTGCAACGACCCGCCAGTGTGGTGAAAGAATTAATGGAGAATGCCATTGACGCGGGCGCAACGAATATTAAAGTAATTGTCAAAGAGGCCGGTAAGACTCTGGTGCAGGTGATTGATGATGGATCGGGAATGAGTGAGACCGATGCACGACTGAGCTTTGAACGACACGCGACTTCCAAAATTAAAAAAGCAGAAGACCTTTTTACGCTACGCACTATGGGCTTCAGGGGAGAAGCGCTTGCTTCGATTGCAGCGGTAGCGCAGGTGGAAATGAAGACACGACTCGAGGCGAAAGATCTGGGTACGTTGTTGATTGTCGAAGCCTCAGATGTAAAGAGACAAGAGCATGCTGCGCTGGAGCGTGGCACGAGCATTTGTGTTAAAAATTTATTTTATAATATTCCGGCCCGAAGAAATTTCCTAAAGTCGAACCCGGTCGAGATGAAACACATTCTGGATGAGTTTCAACGACTGGCACTAGCCCATCCGGACCGCAGCATGAGCATCATTCAGAATGATCAGGTAGTGTTTGATGTGCAGCCGGGGAAACTAAGCCAACGGATTGTTGCCTTGTTTGGCAAATCATACCAACAACAACTGGCCACTTGCCAGGAGGAGACTGACCTGGTGAGCGTAAGTGGGTATGTGGGTAGACCTGAGTCAGCCCGGAAGACACGAGGTGAACAGTTTTTATTTGTCAACAATCGCTTTATCAAAAGCAACTATCTTAATCACGCAGTCACTACAGCTTTCGAAGGACTTTTGCCGGACGGTACGTTTCCGTTTTATGTTTTGTTTATCACAATTGATCCGAAGCATATTGATGTGAACGTTCACCCTACGAAGACGGAAATAAAATTTGATGATGAGCGTGCGGTTTATGCTGTTGTGCGTGCGAGTGTTCGCCAGGCTTTAGGTGCTCACAATCTTTCTCCTGCCATTGACTTCTCTTCCGATGTCAATGTGATTTCAAAATTGAGTGCTGGAGAAAGGAAAGTTCAGGAGACGTATTACGAAGAGCAGTTTGGTAACTCACTTGGAAAGTCAAACCTGGCCAACTGGGAGAAACTTTTTGATCAAAGCTCTCTTGCTGGCACTCGAACGGATGAAACGCAAAGAGCTGCAATTCGATTTGAAAGTTCACTTAACCAACAGTCGTTTGATGCTCCAGTTGAGGAACGTCTCGTTTTTCAACTTCACAATAGATACCTGGTGCGGGGTGTGAAGAATGGTTTGATGATTATGGATCAACAGACCGTTCATGAGAGGGTGCTGTATGAAAAATTTCTTTTGAATATGAAGGGATCGACTGGCAATAGTCAGCAGAGTCTCTTCCCTCAGACATTGGAGCTTAGCCCGGCTGACTTTGCGCTGGTGATGGAAATAGAAAATGAGATCAAAGCACTGGGTTTTCGCTTTGAGGTATTTGGTAAGAATGCACTGTTAGTTTCCGGGATTCCGGCAGGCATTGCAATGGGGGAGAAGGAATTGTTTGAAGGGCTGATTGAGCAGTTTAAACATAACCAATCCCATTTGTCGGTTCCGTTAAAAGAGAATCTGGCTCGATCTCTTGCCAAAAGAGCATCCATAAAATCTGGTCAGAAGTTAAAGAAAGAGGAAATGGACGCCTTGGTGGAGGGATTGTTTGCCTGCAATAACCCTAACTTTTCTCCTGAAGGTACTCCAACCTTTTTTATTTTTGATACTTCGAAAATTGAAGGTTGCTTTAATAGATAAATTTAGCGCATGTTTAGACTTACTCCACTAGTTCGCAACCTTGTTATCATCAATGTTGTCGTCTTCTTGTTGCAGCAGTTTTTGGGAATCACCCCATTCGTGTCCTTGTGGCCGATCGGCTCTGGATCATTCGCCCCTTATCAGTTCTTTACCTACATGTTTGCGCATGGTGGATTCGGTCATATCTTTTTTAACATGTTTGCCCTGGCTTCTTTTGCTCCGATTCTGGAAAGCTATTGGGGTGATAAGAAGTTCTTGATTTTTTATTTGGCGACAGGAATTGGAGCCGCTGTTATTTATGCCCTCGTAAATTATTTTCTGTTTCCGGGCAATGGTGGCATCATGCTGGGAGCGTCTGGTGCTTTGTATGGAATATTGATGGCGTTTGGAATGATTTTTCCCAACCTAGAGATTATGTTATTGTTCCCGCCTATTCCGATCAAGGCAAAATACATGGTATTTTTGATTGGGTTTATTACCTACGCCATGGATAGGAGTGGCTCGGTGGCGCACCTGGCACACTTTGGCGGAGCATTTGTGGCTTTTTTGATTATTACCGCCTGGCGAAGTCAGGGGTCCTGATTTAGAATATTAACCAAGAAAGGAACATCGTGTTTGACGAATTCAAATCCGTATTTCAAAGACCCAACAACGCACACGTTCAGTTGATCGTGATCAATGTTGCTGTGTTCCTTGCAATGGGTGTGATTTATGTGTTCAGTACTGTTGGTGGTGCGGAATGGATATACTCGGTTGTTAGTAACCAGTTTACCATACCTCCCAAGTTTGCGGATTTTCTTTTACGACCGTGGACTATTATCACTTATGCGTTTTCGCATAGCCTCACCGATATTTTCCATATTCTTTTCAACATGTTGATCTTCTATTGGTTTGGAAGACTGTTTATTGAATATCTCGGTAATGATAAGTTGGTTGCTCTATATGTTTTAGGGGCTGTTGCTGGTGGAATAATTTATCTTCTTGTTTATAACACAATACCTTACTTCATTGAGCGGTCTGGATTTTCAGGAATGGTCGGTGCCTCCGCTGCAGTGTATGCCATTGTAACTGGCGCAGCAGTCTTGCTTCCGAATTACACTTTTTATTTGTT
>JBFWZR010000035.1:0-35729 GCA_050185175.1 Cyclobacteriaceae bacterium | reverse complement strand
ATTTGGGACCCTATACACTATAATATATAGGCTTGACAAAAAGGAGGTGGAAGTGCTGTGGCCAGACAACCAAAATAACCAGTCATTTGATCATTTTACCGAGAACCGGATCGTGCCGATGATGACCAGTGCCCGCAAAGGGCTCGTGTACTAATTCAAAACTGGGGCAACGGTACGTAGGTATTGTCTCCGGGAACTTTCGGAAATTTTCTGTCCCTCCAATCTTGTTTTGCCTGCTCCAATCTTTCTTTACTTGACGAAACAAAATTCCAATACAAATAGCGAGGTTCAGGCAATGGTTGCCCGCCAAAAATCATCAACCTGGTGCCTGCAGCAAGTTTGATTTTACATTGATCCTCCGATTTGGAAATCAGCATCTGCCCCTGGCCAATCTTATCAGCTCCATCACTCACCTCTCCCTTCACCACCACGAAGGCAATTTCCCCCTCAAACTTTCCATGTAAATCCAGATCATGCTCAACTGGTGAATATAAATCCATCATAAACAGTGATGAGTAAACCAGAAGTGGTGACTCCCTTTCAAAAGTTTTCCCTGCAACTAACGTCAACTCAAGATCACCTTGCTTCCATCTTGGCAGCTTGCTAGATGGGAGGTATTGAAAATGTGGCTTAGATTCTTCCATATCTTTTGGCAGAGCAACCCAGATTTGATACCCGTGCATCACAGACTCTTTACCATCCCGCAGTAGAGACGGAGTTCTCTCAGTGTGAGTCACACCCGATCCGGAAGTCATAAACCCTACATCGCCTGGATGAATTACTTGCACTACTCCTGTGCTGTCCTTATGTTCAATTTGCCCTTCAAACAAATAAGTGAGAGTAGAGAGGCCGATGTGAGGATGCTGATCTACATCCATGTACTTTCCTGGGCCTACAGTCGCTGGGCCCATATGGTCAATAAAAGTAAACGGTCCAACTTGTCTCTTTTGTCGAAATGGCAGAAGGCGACCTACTAAAAAATTGCCAATATCACTTGCACGTTCTTCTACAACCAGCTTATTAATCATAAAATCAATTTACAATATTTTAAAGGTCAATCCTCTTTTTGATCACCCATCTTAAGTGAAGGAAATTAGAATTTGCGATCATCACATTAAAAACCAAACTACACCTGTCCGATTTATACTATCAATAGGAAACACTCTTTGATAAAATTATAGTCGAATCAGTAATGTTCGGCACTATGTCATTGGAAACCACCCATCTCGATTGTATTAAAAGATCAAGACAAAGCACAAAGAGAGAAATACTAAATAGGGCCGAGATGGCAAAGACCTATCTTGATCAGTCTCTTACCTCTAAATTCGATCTTGAGAAACTTGCCGAGGCTGTGGCGTTGTCAAAATTTCATCTAATAAGATGCTTCAAGGAAGTTTATAAAATCACCCCGCAGAAATACTTTATTCACGAAAAGATTGAGTTATCAAAGTCTTTGCTGAAAGACAAATCTGTAAGCGAAGTGTCGCAGGTTTTAGGTTACAGAGACATTCATTCATTTAGCAGGCAATTCAAAGCAATCACTGGCATACCTCCCAGCATGCTCTATGCAAGCGAACTCATAGTTTTAAAATGATTTGGTAAGCTCCAGAAGTCGTCTCCTTTCTTCTGCATTAATGAACTTGCTGCCGTGAAAGATCCCTTGTATCTCTCTAAGGGCATTTAAGTCATCAAGGGGATTATTCCTAAGTATCAACATATTGGCCTTCTTTCCGACACTCACATCACCAATTGACTCCAGACCAAGAAATTCTACTGGATTAATGGTGGCGGATTGTAGCGCCTTGAGCCTGGATACACCCATCTCATTGAGCATGACTACTTCATTCACGACACCTATCCCGGGCCAACAGAGAGGGTTCGCACCAGTATCTGTACCTGATAACAATGGTATGTCGCTCTGAGCCATCTCTCTTATAAAATATCCATAAAAGTTCACCAATTTTTTCTTCACCTCAATAAATGCAACGTTATCGCGATTTTTCAGATGGTCGTTTTCCTCCGTGGTCCAATATCGTTTAAGATAATCTGGAAGGTACTGCCAAAGACTATCGTCTCGATCTCTTTCCTTTTCAAACCAGGCGTTCTTCTGCCACATACTTATCGTTGGGCAAATCCATGTATCGGTTGATTTAAAGGTATCGAGCAGGGAGATGAATTTTGTTGTATCAAATCGAGAGAGCATAAATTCATTCATTGCCACATATTTTTCAATCCCATTATATTTTGTCGGAGCAAAAACCTTAGCCGCCACAAGAGAGTCATAGTTGCTACACTCCCTTAATATTTCTAATAAATGTTCCTGGCTTTTCATTCCTGACAGCGCTGCTTCCATAGGGGTCACCGTGTAGGGCACATGTCCAGCAAACGGAACATGAATATCGTTGGCATATCTGGCGATGGCGAAATAAGTCTCTCTGGGGAGTAGTGAATATATTTTTAAAAAATCTATCCCTTCGCTGAGCAATGAATCCACCACTTGTTTTGCAACATCAGGGCTTTCAATTCCAACCGATCCATCCCACATAGGGTTGGGACCATCTAACAAAGGACCCGCTGCGACTATTTCCGGAACAATAAGTTGTCCCTCTCGCCTCATTGCCCTCCAACGCTTAATTTCATCAAGACTTCCACCCATATCTCTAATGCCCAGCACGCCATTTAGCACAAATTGCGGCATCATCTTGTCGCGCGATTCGCGGGTCGGATTCATTCTCCATACTTCCGGATCATCCGGATGAGCATGCATATCCCACAGACCCGGAATTACAAAGGCGGAGTCAAGGCCATATACATCGCTACCAGAAACGTTTGGGTCATGCTCTGCAATTTTAGTAATCACACCATCCAATACGTAGATATCAACTAGAGGCCCAACATTTCCATTGTTCATACTAACGATGTGAACCTTCGAAAGAATAATTGAATTGTGGCTACTTGTGCAGGAGATCAGAAGTAAGGTAATTATTGAGAGAAGTTGGGTGATCCACATTGCGTTATTCAATTTCTTGTGAAGGATAAATTTATCGATCATTTTTCATCATAAAACAAGAAAGGCTGCTCTTTCGAGCAGCCTTTTTGATTTCGTTCTCTTTTCAAGAACTTATTCAGTATCACACTAGTTCATCGCGACTCCAGTAAGTACAGGCGCACCAATCGCACTTACGTTTCCAGTACTACCCTTGAACACTGCGTAGATATCAAATGTACCGTTCGCAGTAAATGAGTTAAATACTGGTGCAGATACCGTTCCAGCTTCACCGGACGAGTTAGTCGTCAGCTTACCAGATGCCTTCTGAGAAACATCTGTTGCCATCGTCCATATCGCATTATCATCCTGATCAAACTCAACCTTGGTAGGTGCTGCTGATCCGGCATCTACCGCAACATAGTAAATCGTTCCGGCTATCGCTCCGCTAGGGTTATTTGCTCCAGCCTGAGGTTTAGTAGTTGTCGTCTCTTGTAATCCAAACCATTTGATCTGAGTTCCCAAATCATGGCTCGCTGACAGGGTCATCGTTGGTGATGGCGGTATACCCACATCCAATGTCAATGAACCTGCTGGAATAGCTATCGTATTGCCCGCAAGGTCAGCACCTCCTGTATAAGTCAAGGCCAGCGGACCGTGAACCGCTGTATTAGGTGCCAACTCCTCTACCAGAAACACATAACTCGCTGACAACCCATTTGACGCCAACGTCATTGTTGCTGGGAATGCTGAATCCGTGATGTCCTTGTCTTTGATCTTGTCATTTGGATCATCAATGGTGATCTTGATCACATTCGCTGATTTGGCACTCATCGCCTCGTTAAAGGTAATCGTGATTGTAGTCAATTGGCCTCTACCTACCCGAGTTCCAGTCACTGTGCTCACAATCTGTGGGGCGGTGTTGTCTACATTGATCGTCTGTTTAGTATCATCCATCTCCAAAATCGGCCCGAATGTGTCCGCCTCACCACCTGATACTGTCGCTGTAACTGCTCCTGTAAATCCGGCTCCGGCTGTGATCACATCATAGAAATCTGTCTTCGAGTCCTCAAGATCACCATCTTCATTCTCCACCTGAACAGCCACCAGCCCTGCTCCTGTAATTGCCGCATTGTTGTACGCAATATCCGGAACATTCAGAAGGTCTTGATCAAAAGAAATGTACACCGTGTCCTTCTGACCCGCCTTTAACGGGAAAACAGGACGCGTCACTGTTCCACTCGATGACACCACAAACTCCCCTGCCAATCTCGTAGTTGCCACCGGAACAAAGTCTGCAGTCACCTTTGCAAAGTAGATTAGTGAGTGAGCCGGAAAGAACGCTGCAGCAGCAAATAAGCCCGAGTTGACAATAGCGGCAGCCGGCACCACACTACCATCAGTCAGGATGATATCAGACTCGATCACCAATGCAGTTTCAGCTAATGCTGCCAAAGCAGGATCTGTGCCTATACCTAAAGTACTGATATTGCGAATCTCCTGCAAAGTCACACTTACTGTGCCTTGACGAGAGTTTCCTCCTGTAGGGATCGTCCAGCCAGACGCATCAACGGTCTTTACCAATTGGCGAGCACCGGTAGCGCCTACTCGCGCATAAACTTCGATACTTTGTAACAAACTCTGATCTTCTGAAATAAAATCTGCCACATAGCTGAATGTGTCTCCCGTCTGGGGATTGTCTTTGAAGAAAAAGTTCTGCTCTGGATCTAAACTCCCCGAACTACCATCGTTACCGCGCAAGGCCAGCAGCGATCCCTTCTTCAATTCCGCAAGACGGAAAGGGTCCAGCGAATCATCGGCACAGGATAACACCAGTGCCAACATCGCCAGTATACTTATCTTATTCATTATTCTTTTCATGTCAGTATATTTTTTCTAAGATCACGGCAAGGACCGCGGAATTCCGCAGCCCCGCCATGATGCCTTAATTATCTTAATACCACTGGATTACCATCCCAGAATACTTTCCTGGTCGCCTTACCCTCATTGCTTGCAGCATTGGCATTCAGGTTCACGTATACCGATGGGTAAACTACCGAACGCCAGAACGGCCCTGCTGATTCAGGATCGACTGAGGTCGCTCTCAGCATCGGCTGGAAGTCGTCTGGCTTACCTGTCCTTCTGTATAGGTTGTATGCTTCCAAACCGTTACCCCATAGAGCTTTCCAGTATTCTTTGCCCACAATCTGCATGCGCTCATCATCATTTGCTGCTCCGTCAAACAACGCGCTTAGCGTGGAAGCATAGATTACCTGAGCCGGTTCAAGACCAGCTGGCAACGTCTGTGCCTTCGATGAAGCAAATGAACGAACTCTATTGATAGACTTGTTCACAGCACTCAACAAATTCGTCTTCGCGCCATCAACATCACCATTCAAGATCGAGATCTCGGCCTTCATATAGTCTGTGAAGAAACTCATGTACAATGGCAGTATACCAGCTCCGTTAGCACCCTGCCCCAATTGGGTAAAACCTCTGTAGTTAGGATTACCTGCTGCACCCGTTGGGTTGGTGTCTACACGACCTCCCACCGGATACACTCCGGGAGCTACAACCACCTGAGCATCAGGGTTACGTCCTTCCGCATTGCCATGATCACGGCCGTAGAAACCTGGATCAAAGGCGCAATACAGCAGTGGTCTACCCAAATTGGTATAGTATTCGATGTAGTGATTTGGCGTTCCTGTCAATTGCGCATTGTCATTAATGCAGGTAATCGAGTTAGGGTCAACGGCCAAAGCCTCACGAAGACTACCCACCTGACGATACATGTAGTATCGCCAGCGAGGATCTTGTACTCCTAAACCATCAAACATCTCTCTCATAAACTGCGTGCCGATCCATCCGTTGGCAGAACCTGCCACAGGACGATAGGTATCAGTATAATATGGGTGACGCGATGTAGCTGGAACTGCAGCCGTTCCATACTTGTAAGTAAATTCCTCAGCATCGGTGTCGATCAGGTTAGTAGTCGAACTAACTAGGGTCGCAATACGTGTTAACGCAGCCGCCTTTAAGGAAGGCTGTGCTGTCAAATTCAACTGTGCTTTCAGCTCCAGCGAGTTAGCCAACGCGGTCCAATTTCCACGACTACCATTGTAGAAAATGTCCCGTGGCAATGCTGCACCAGCATCGGCACCAGTCTTCGCAAGTTCTGTGCGTGCCTCATTCAGTGCAGTAATGGCCATCGCATAAACATCTGACCCGCTGTCAGCGATTGGATTCAGTATCCCCTCACTGCCTTTTAGCGCTTCAGTTGCAGGAACATCTCCAAACATGTCAACCAATGTCATCAAGGTATAAGCCTTGAGGATCTTAGCTGCAGCCACATGCGTGGTGAGGTTTGCCTCTTCGGCAAGAGGCAGCATTGCCTCCACGTTCACAAGCACCTTCTGGTAAGCCCATTGCCAGGTGTCATCCAGGTTCTGTGGCGTGTAGGCTGTCTGGTAATTAAACCCTCCCGACATCACTCTATGACGAATCAGCTCGTCAACACCTCGAGTTGTGACGCGATCAGCTCCAGAAACTTTCTCCATGAATGAGGCAAAGTCACGCTGTATTCCGTTCATTAACAAAGTCGGGTCGGCTGTACTTAATCCCACCTCATTCGGGTTATCCAGATCCTTGTCCAGATCACACGACAGCGCGAATAGAACGCAGATCAAACCTAATATTCTATATGTCTTTTTCATTTCTATCTCTTTTTTGGATTAGAAAGTAAGTCTCAGGTTCACACCATAACGCCTGGCTGACGGACCTCCCAGAAAATCGATTCCTGCTCCGTTGGCCACTCCAAAAGCTGTCCTGTCAAAATCAACTTTTGAATACTTTGGCGCATTGATAGCACGATACCACATGTTGTTTCCTACAAGTGATATGTTCGCACTACGAATAGACAACTTCGAAATAATATTTTGAGGTATGTTGTAGCTCAGTGAAACTTCTCTCAAACGAATCCTTGAAGAATCAAAAATTCCAGTGTCATTCGCATTGGACCCAATAATGGAGTTTCCAAAGAAGAACTGTGAAGGAGGCATCGGAATGTTGTTAGGAGTAACACCATCAGACTGAAGTACGCCAGGGATAATCAATGGTAATCTTGGATCGAAATCTTCCAATTCCTTAGCAGTACCACGAGCAACCGTTGTTGCTGCTGAGAACGAGTAAGTATCTCCTCCATGCACATAATCCCACTGAAAGCCAAAAGTGATTCCTTTCCAGGTTACATCATTGATCAATGATCCAAGCCACTGAGGATTCGGGTTACCTATCACTCCGATTTCTGGAGAGATTGCATAGTCACCGTTTGCTGTGATTAGAGATACACCATTGGCATCTTTTAATCCGTAGGTACCTTGGATAACGTTGAAAGGTTGTCCTTCAATTGCAAAGTTAGCGACACCAACGTTTGTTACTGATCCACTAACTACGATCTCTTTAGACCCTTCAGGTAGACTAACGACCTCGCTCACGTTGCGGGTCCAGTTCACTCTCACATTCCATGTTACTGCATTGCTGCGTACTGGTGTAAGAGTTACACCAGCTTCAATACCCTTATTGGAAATCTCTCCAGCGTTAATCAATGTTTGTTGATATCCGGTAGCAGGGTCAAGTGTCCGACTTAATATTTGATCCTTAGCGGAACGATTATAGAATGATAAGTCAATCTTGGCCCTATTGTCAAGTGCCTGAGCTTCAACTCCAAATTCTAATTCAGTTTGACGTTCAGGCTTCAAGCTAGGGTTGGCCAAAGTTCTATCCAATCCTTGTGATGAAACTGTTCCCAATGCATCTACCTGGTAAACTGAGTTAGTATTCAATACAGGGCGAGTGTTGTAGGGATCAGGGAAGTTAGCCGATGTTCCGTACCCTGCTCTCAACTTCAAAAAGTCAAGTACTCCGGCAGCAAAGCCAGGGAAGGCCGCAGTAGGAATGAACGATGCACTCACACCTGGATAGAACAACGTGCGGTTCTCCTTTTCCAAGGTCGACACCCAGTCATTACGACCAGTTACGTTCAAATACAAGAAATTCTTATAACCTAATCCAGCATCGAAATATGCGCCCACCCAAGTCCTTCTTTCAAACCGGTTAAGGTTGGAAAGTGAATTGTTGCGAAAATCACGAGGTTGTGCGTTAGCAAAGTTCCTGTGTTCAATCAAGCCGTACACCACCTGGCCTGAACTTTCTAAGCCGCTTTGAATTCTCTCATCAGTTCTCGCATTAAAACCTACAATCGCAGTCAGGTCAAGATCAGCGTTTATTTTTTTCTGAATTGTACCGATTATTGAGTGGTCCAGAATCGTATTGCTAACATCTACTGAGCGAAACAATCCAGTTGAGAATGCAATCGCTGACGCTGGGTACCCAACAGAACCTTTGTTAACCCACAAAGTTTGTTTTTCACTATAGGTATCGAGTCCCAAACGGTAAGTCAACTTAAACCAATCAGTAAAATCATAGTTGAAACTGATGTTGCTAAAGAAACGATTTGTTGTTGACGTTTGTCTCGCGTTATCCAAAATCCAGTAAGGGTTGGTTATGTCGTTTCCATTTCTATAATAAACAGACGCCCCAGTTACTGGGTTTTGGTAAGGCCAGTGACTCAGATCTATATTCCTAGGAATAAAATAGAGATTTGAAAAGATTGATGGTGCTCCGGCAGAGTTGCTACCCGTGCCAGCACCAGTAGGCGGTGTTTCAAAATCAGTCTTTACGAAATTGAAAACGCTATTTATGCTGAACTTGTCAGTTAGCTTCGCAGTTCCTCCCAATGAAAAGTTATTTCTCTCAATGGAATTATTCTTCACAAATCCGGTCTCGTCCAGGTGACTATAGTTAAAATTAAGGCTTCCAAATTCGTTACGTGCTCCAACGTTGAATGATGTATTCGAAGAGGTACCTTTTTGGAAGAAGTCACTTATATTATTGGGTTGAGCCACGGGAACATATCCATTCGCCATCGCAAACTCTGGGAATTCAGGGAATGTCGCTGCATGCTCGAAATAAGGATGACGTGGATCGTTTGGAGGCACATTGCCGTCAAACACATATCCCCAAGTACTGAAGAATTCCCCATAGTCACCGTCAAATCCATTTGACCATTTGTTCTGGAATTCTGGAATGATGGCCTCAACTGCAAATAGCGACTGACTTACAGAAGCCTCGAAGTTTCTGGTCTGCTTGCCGCTTGCACCTGCCTTGGTAGTCACCAAAATCACACCGTTACGACCTTGCGATCCATACAATGTTGTAGCACTCAAACCACGAAGGATGTTGATGCTGGCAATGTTGTTAGGGTCCAGATCTATAAATCTAGTTGGTGATACTTGGCCGTCACGGAAGTCCTGGTTAGAATCGTTGGATCCAGTATTGATAGGTACTCCATCCACAACCCACAACGGTTGTGTGTTACCTGACACCGAGCTGATACCACGAATGTTAATCTTCGAACCTGAACCAGCAAGTCCTGATGAGTTCAGGATTTGAAGACCAGGAGTACGACCCTGAAGGGCACGACCCAGGTCTGTCTCTGGCTTGTTGGCAATATCAGAAGCTGATATCTGAGTGGATGCAAATCCCATGGACTTGCGTTCACGCTCAATACCCTGAGCGGTCACAACAACTTCAGTCAACTGCTGTACATCAAGTCCCATCGACACGTCAATCACAGAGCGCTCTCCGATCGTGATTTCTTGAGTTTGTAGACCAATAAATGAAAATACCAATGTTCCACCACTTGATGGTACATTCAAACGGAAATTGCCGTCTACATCGGTAACTGTACCATTTGTAGTCCCCTTAAGAACTACGTTTACACCAGGTAAAGTCGAGCCATCTTCTGAGGCTGTAACCTTACCTGAAACCACTCGCTCTTGAGCCCATGCAGTGAGCACAAAAACAAATGAGAAGCATACTAGTAAAAACTTCTTCATAGGTTGTTTTTTTGTTAAAGAATCATTTTCACATCAGTCGGCACATTTGGAGACTAATGCTTATTTCAAATTTCCTGGAATCGGAAATCTGTCGTTCTAAGCCAATTGCTAGTATTTTTTAAAAAAAACCGTGTATTGAGAGTGTCATTACGTTAAGTAACTAACCCATGATCCCCGTTATCCCTTCAAATAGGGTATCTGACATCAACCACAATGTAGTAGATAAAATAAGGGAGCCATTTACTCCTAATTATGGCTCGAAGTGTGTAATCTGAAATGCTAGATAAAGCGCTCCTTTTGGGCAAGTGCAATCGCTTCAGATTTTGAGTTTACCTGAAGCTTCTTATAAATATTTCTAATATGCACTTTTGATGTCTCCTTTGATATGTTAAGATCCTCAGCAATTTGTGAATACGTCATGCCCCTTGATATCATCTGCAACACCTGAATCTCCCTATGGCTAAGGGGAGAGTTTACATTGACATGGAATTGATCCACTACCAAACGCGCAACACTGCTACTCATAGGCGAGCCACCTGAAAGCACATCGTCAATTGCCTGAATTAACTCCACATAATTAAAATCCTTAACCAGGTAGCCGGAGGCGCCCGCCTTAAATGCCTCAAGCACGAGATTATTATCATTATGAACTGAAATCACCACAATCTCAACCTGGGAAAATTTCTCTTTTATAAGCGCAGTAGCCTCAACTCCATTTTTCCCAGGAAGTTCAATATCCATAAGGATAACGTCAGGTAAGTTCTTAGATATTTTCTGAATAGCATCTTCATAGCTATCGTACAAACCAATAACATTATACCTATTTGAACTCTTGACGATAAAATCAAAACCATCCCTTAGCTCTTTATTGTCTTCAATAATCGCTACTTTCTTTTTTCCGAGTGACGAGAGATTGACTTTGTTCATACCGATCTTGGTTTATACTCCATTTGGTGTTTTTGATTGCCTCTCATCTTGGTTCAATTTCGACTTTCCTATACTCTATCAAAATATTTTACCACTATTTGGAGTAGCTATAAATTAGTTTGTTACCTACTTGTATACTTAGTTATTAAAAAAAAGTTTCACATCAATAGTTTCAAGGTAGAGAAAAACCAAAAAGGAATGATGTACAGAAAAAATCACTCACTAGGGGTGAATGAAATAGTCGAACCCAATGGACTCAATCATAAACTTGAGTTTTCAGCCTGTAGCCGAATTGGCAGACAAATGTAAAAAGGCCGCAGATACCCGCGGCCTCTTTTCAAGTGAATCAAATTTATTACGATTAGTTCATTACAACACCAGTTAGCACTGGTACACCAATCGCACTTACATTGCCAGTAGTTCCTTTGAACACTGCATAGATATCAAAGTTACCATTGGCAGTAAACGAACTAAATACGGGTGCAGATACCGTTCCAGCTTCACCAGACGAGTTGGTCGTAAGCTTTCCAGACGCCTTCAGAGAGACACCTGTTGCCATCGTCCATATCGCATTATCATCCTGATCAAACTCAACTTTGGTAGGTGCTGCTGATCCGGCATCTACCGCAACGTAGTAAATCGTTCCGGCTATCGCTCCGCTAGGGTTATTTGCTCCAGCCTGAGGTTTGGTAGTTGTCGTCTCTTGTAATCCAAACCATTTGATCTGAGTTCCCAAATCATGGCTTGCTGACAAGGTCATCGTTGGTGATGGCGGTATACCCACATCCAATGTCAATGAACCTGCTGGAATAGCTATCGTATTGCCCGCAAGGTCAGCACCTCCTGTATAAGTCAAGGCCAGCGGACCGTGTACCGCAGTATTAGGTGCCAACTCCTCTACCAGGAACACATAACTCGCTGACAGCCCATTTGACGCCAACGTCATGTTAGCCGGGAATGGAGTATCGGAAATGTCCTTATCCTTGATTTTGTCATTTGGATCATCAATGGTGATCTTGATCGCATTCGCTGATTTGACACTCATCGCCTCGTTAAAGGTAATCGTGATTGTAGTCAATTGGCCCCGACCTACCCGAGTTCCAGTCACTGTGCTCACAATCTGTGGGGCGGTGTTGTCTACATTGATCGTCTGTTTAGTATCATCCATCTCCAAAATCGGCCCGAATGTGTCCGCCTCGCCACCTGATACTGTTGCTGTAACTGCTCCTGTAAATCCGGCTCCAGCTGTGATCACATCATAGAAATCTGTCTTCGAGTCCTCAAGGTCACCATCTTCATTCTCCACCTGCACAGCCACCAGCCCTGCTCCTGTAATTGCCGCATTGTTGTACGCAATATCCGGAACATTCAGAAGGTCTTGATCAAAAGAAATGTACACCGTGTCCTTCTGACCTGCCTTTAACGGGAAAACAGGACGCGTCACTGTACCACTCGATGATACTACAAACTCTCCTGCCAACTTTGTAGTCGCTATCGGAACAAAATCCGCAGTCTCCACTGCTGAATAAATCAAAGAGTGAGCCGGAAAGAAGGCTGCAGCAGCAAACAGTCCCGAATTAACAATTGATGCGGACGGCACAATACTGCCGTCAGTCAAAATTATGTCAGATTCAATGACAAGTGCAGTCTCAGCCAGTGCGCCAAGTGCTGCGTCAGTACCAATACCTAAGGCAGCGATGTCGCGTATCTCCTGTAAAGTAACGCTAACAGTGCCTTGGCGTGAATTCCCTCCGGTTGGAATTGTCCATCCGGATGCATCAACAGTTTTAACCAATTGGCGAGTACCAGTTCCCACTCTCGCATATACCTCAATACTCTGTAGCAGACTTTGATCTTCCGAAATAAAATCGGCCACGTAACTAAAAGTATCATCTGATTGCGGACTATCCTTAAAGAAAAAATTTTGCTGAGGATTCAAACTTCCGGCACTCCCATCGTTACCACGCAACGCAAGCAGTGATCCTTTCTTCAACTCAGCGATACGGAATGGGTCTAACGAGTCATCAGCACAGGATAAGCCCACTGCCAATATCATTAGTATTGTCAACTTATTTATTGTCGCTTTCATATCAATTTAATTGAGTAAAATTAGAGTCGATCAAAGCCCAGGCTTGGCAAGATCGACTCTAATCATCATTTATTTAAGATCATCCGGGTTTCCATCCCAAAATACCTTTCTCGATGCTTTCTCTTCATTAGAGATAGCATTGGCATTGAGGTTTACATATACCGCGGGATAAACAACCGTCCTCCAAAACACTCCGGCTTGTTCTGGTGTTGTGGCCCTGAGAACCGGCTGCATGTCATTTGGCATACTCGTTCTTCGATAGAGATTGTAAGCCTCGAGACCATTGCCCCACAAAGCTTTCCAATATTCCTTACCCACAATTGCCATACGATCGAGATCTGTAGTTGTGGCGTCCCACTGCGCACTTAGAGTAGCAGTATAAATAACCTGCTCCGGCTCAAGACCTGTAGGAAGTGTCTGACCTTTGCCTTGTGCAAATGAACGCACTCTATTGATCGATTTGTTCACTCCAGCAAGAAGTGACGTCTTCGCTCCATCCACATCACCATTTAGGCTGATGGCAATTTCTGCTTTCATGAAATCAGTGAAGAATGACATGTACAATGGAAGGATTCCTGCACCGTTAGCACCCTGTCCTAATTGTGTCGTTACAAAAAAGTCTGGATTTCCAGCAGCCCCTGTTGGGTTAGTATCAAGGCGCCCTCCTACCGGATAGACACCTGGAGCCGTGAGAATAGGGGCATCTGGGTTTCGACCAGTCGCATCACCATGGTCCCTTCCGTAGAACCCAGGATCAAACGAGCAAAACAGAACCGGCTTTCCAAGATCACTATAGTACGTGATGTAATGAGCCGGTGTCCCAGTCGGTTGTGCATTGGCATTCAAACAAGTAATTGATTTAGGATCGGTAGCTAATGCCTTCTTCAAACTGCCCACCTGCCGATAAAAGTAATATCTCCATCGAGGGTCTTGAACACCAAGTCCATTGAACATCTCTTTGAGAAACATGGTACCGATCCATCCTGCTGCCGAACCGGCTACGGGTCGATAGGTGTCCGTATAATATGGGTGTCGAGATGTGGCTGGAACCGCTGCAGTTCCATACTTATAAGTAAATTCCTCAGCATCCGTATCTATCAAATTTAGTGTTAGAAGGGTAGCTATTCTAGTCGCAGCCGCATTCGCAACCGAAGCGTCAGCCGATGCTGTCATATTCAGCCTTGCCTTGAGTTCCAGGGAATTGGCAAATGCGATCCAGTCCGTTCGATTACCGTTATAAAAAATATCACGAGTTAATGCAGCCCCGGCATCAGCGCCAGTTTTGGCTAGCTCAGTACGTGCTTCGTCAAGCAAGGCCAAAGCCATCGTATATACATCGGCACTTGCATCCGCATTTGGATTTAAAATTCCCTCGGTTCCTCTCAAAGCTTCCGTTGCTGGTACGTCACCGTAGATGTCGACCAAGGAAAGGTAGACGTATGCCTTGATTATTTTTCCAACCCCAACATGTGTTGTTAGGTTGGCCTCTTCCGCGAGAGGTAGCATGGCGTCAACATTTACCAGCACTTTCTGATATGCCCATTGCCAGGTGTCGTCCTGACTCTGTGGCGTGAATGCTGTTTGATAGTTAAAACCGGTAGCCATCACTCTGTGTCGAATCAGTTCATCCACACCAGTAGTAGTAACGCGATCCGCACCAAGCGCCTTCTCAAAAAAGGATGCCAGGTCGCGTTGAATTCCATTCATTAAGAGTGTAGGATCAGCAGTACTCAATCCAACTTCATTGGGATTGTCCAAATCTTTATCCAGATCGCACGACAGTGCGAACAGGACAAAGATCAACCCCACTATTTTATATGTCTTTTTCATAGTTCTCTATTTTGCTGTTAGAAGGTAAGTCTGAGGTTAACCCCGTAACGTCTCGCTGAGGGCCCACCCAAAAAGTCAAAGCCAGCTCCATTATTTACCCCAAATGCTGTTCGATCAAAATCTACCTTAGAGTATTTAGGCGCGTTAATAGCACGGAACCACATGTTGTTCCCAACTAACGAGACATTGGCACTGCGGATTGATAATTTGGAGATAATGCTCTGAGGAATGTTGTAGCTCAATGAGACCTCTCTCAAACGAATCCTTGATGAATCAAAAATACCCGTGTCGTTTGCATTGGATCCAATAATCGAGTTACCAAAAAAGAACTGCGATGGGGGCATCGGAATGTTGTTAGGAGTTACTCCATCTGCCTCCAACACACCTGGGATGATTAAAGGTAATCTTGGGTCAAAGTCTTCCAACTCCTTAGCTACTCCTCGGGCTACAGTTGTTGCGGCTGAGAATGAATAAGTATCACCACCATGAACATAATCCCATTGGAAACTGAAGGTAAGTCCCTTCCAGGTTACATCGTTCATTAATGAACCTAACCATTGTGGATTTGGATTACCGATGATACCAATCTCTGGTGAAATGGAATAGTCACCATTGTTGGTGATCAAAGAAACACCATTCGCATCCTTCAATCCATAAGTAGCCTGGATTACGTTGAACGGCTGGCCTTCAATCGCAAAGTTTCCAAGGTTGGTGAATCCGCTGATCAGAATCTCCTTAGATCCTTCTGGTAAGCTAACTACTTCACTTACGTTGCGCGTCCAGTTCACCCTCACATTCCAGGTTACAGCATTACTGCGTACAGGGGTCATCGTTACACCGGCCTCAATACCTTTATTTGATATCTCTCCGGCATTAATCAGTGTCTGCTCATATCCTGTTGCCGGATCTAGGGTCTGCGTCAAAATCTGATCTTTAGCAGAACGATTGTAGAATGAAAGATCTAGCTTAGCCCTATTATCGAGCGCCTGCGCTTCAATACCAAATTCCAATTCTGTCTGACGCTCAGGTTTCAACAAAGGATTGGCAAGCGTCCTATCCAGGCCCTGCGAAGAAACTGTTCCCTGTGCATCAACTTGGTATACCGAGTTGGTATTCAAAATGGGTCGTGTATTGTAAGGATCAGGGAAGTTGGCAGATGTGCCATAACCGGCCCTCAACTTCAGAAAGTCAAGAACTCCAGCAGCAAAACCAGGGAAGGCCGCGGTTGGTATAAACGATGCACTTACTCCTGGATAGAACAACGCGCGGTTTTCCTTTTCGAGTGTAGACACCCAATCGTTACGCCCTGTTACATTTAAGTACAAGAAATTTTTGTAACCCAATCCTGCATCAAAGTAAGCTCCAACCCAGGTTTGTCGCTGCGTTCTGTTTAAGTTAGAGAGAGAGTTGTTACGAAAATCTCGTGGCTGTGTGTTGGCAAAGTTTCTGTGCTCAATCAAACCATACACCACCTGGCCAGAGCTCTCCAATCCATTTTGAACGAGTTCATCAGTTCTGGCATTGAATCCCACAATTGCGGTCAAATCCAAATCTGCATTAAGTTTCTTCTGAATTGTTCCGATTACAGAATGGTCAATAATGGTGTTTGTGATATCAACAGAACGATACAAGCCGGTTGCAAATGCAATTGCCGAGGCCGGAAATCCGACAGCTCCTTTATTTACCCACAAGGTTTGTTTGTCGCTAAATGTATCAAAACCCAAGCGGTAGGTTAACTTAAACCAATCGGTAAAGTCATAGTTAAAACTAATGTTGCTAAAGAAACGATTAGTTACCGAACCTTGTCTTGCGTTGTCGAGTGTCCAATAGGGATTCGTTATGTCATTTCCATTTCTATAGTAAACTGACGCTCCTGTGACTGGATTTTGGTATGGCCAGTGACTCAAATCAATGTTGCGAGGGATAAAATACAAATTTGCAAACACCGATGGACCTCCAACGGAATTGCTACCCTGGCCAGCGCCAGTTGGTGGTGTTTGGAATTCTGTTCTTACAAAGTTGAAAACACTGTTTACGCTGAACTTATCGGTTAGCTTCGCAGTACCTCCCAACGAAAAGTTGTTACGCTCCAAATTGTTATTCTTGATAAACCCACTCTCATCAAGATGGCTGTAATTGAAGTTGATACTTCCAAACTCGTTGCGTGCTCCAACGTTAAATGAGGTATTCGCAGAAGAACCCTTTTGAAAGAAGTCGCTGATGTTGTTTGGCTGTGCTGTTGGTACATAGCCACTCGCCATCGCAAATTCAGGGAATTCTGGAAAAAGCGCAGCGTGCTCAAAGTAAGGGTGGCGAGGATTGTTTGGTGGTACATTGCCATCAAACACATATCCCCAGTTACTGAAGAATTCTCCATAGTCACCATCAAAGCCATTTGACCACTTGTTCTGGAACTCTGGAATGATAGCCTCTACTGTAAATAGTGACTGGCTTACCGATGCCTCAAAGATTCTGGTTTGTTTACCGCTCGCTCCTGCTTTGGTAGTCACCAGAATCACACCGTTACGTCCTTGTGATCCGTAAAGCGTTGTCGCACTCAAACCCCTAAGGATGTTGATGCTGGCAATGTTGTTAGGATCCAGGTCAAGGAAACGGGTAGGTGATACCTGGCCGTCACGGAAGTCCTGGTTAGAATCGTTTGATCCGGTGTTGATAGGTACTCCGTCCACAACCCACAATGGCTGTGTGTTACCTGACACTGAACTAATACCGCGGATGTTAATCTTCGAACCTGAACCAGCAAGCCCTGAAGAGTTCAGGATTTGAAGACCAGGAGTACGACCTTGAAGGGCACGACCCAGGTCTGTCTCTGGCTTGTTGGCAATATCAGAAGCTGAAATCTGAGTTGATGCAAATCCCATGGACTTGCGCTCACGCTCAATACCCTGGGCTGTTACAACAACCTCTGTCAACTGCTGTACATCAAGTCCCATCGATACATCGATCACAGAGCGTTCTCCAATAGTGATCTCCTGGGTTTGTAGACCAATAAATGAAAACACTAATGTCCCGCCACTTGACGGTACATTCAAACGGAAGTTACCGTCTACATCGGTAACCGTACCGTTAGTAGTTCCTTTCAGAACCACATTCACACCAGGCAATGTTGAGCCATCTTCCGAGGCCGTAACCTTACCTGAAACCACTCGCTCCTGTGCCCATGCGCCAAGCACAAAAGCAAATGAGAAGCATAACAGTAAAAACTTCTTCATAGGTTTTTGTTTGATTTAACTTTTTTGAGTTTCCTCCACTTTTGGAGTTATTCAAAATTCACGATCTATTTGCACCAAGGGTATCAGCACTGCTGCCGTAAATATTTTTGAAATGTGCCGCGTTTGTGATTTAGAGGTAGTAGTCGTTACCACTACTACCCCGAATGGGTAAACTGAATTATTCCTAAATCAAGCGCTCTTCTCGAGCCTTAGAGATTGCCTCAGATTTAGAATTCACTTTCAGTTTGGCGTAGATATTCCGAATATGAGTTTTGGAAGTTTGCTTTGAGATGTTGAGTTCATCCGAGATCTCAGAATAGGTCAGCCCGGAGGCCATCATTTGCATGACTTGTCTCTCCCTTTTTGAAATAACTGAATTCAGATTAGTGTGAAGTTCTTCAACCAACATTCTTGCAATCTTCCGGCTCAGCGGTGCACCTCCCTCTACCAATTCCTCAAGTGCGATCAATATTTCGATATAGTTCGCAGTCCTCAGCAGATATCCACTCGCACCGGCTTTCAATGATGCAAAGACAGTTTGATTGTCATCATAGTCTGATATCACTAGCACTTCGATATGCGAAAACTTAGCTCTGATCATTTGAGTCAACTCAATGCCTGTTTGCCCAACCAAATCAAGCCCCGTAATAATGATGTCAGGAGAAAGTTTGTGAATATCTTTAAAACACTCTTCACCACTGACATACTCGCCTACCACGCGAAACTTTGAGCTTCCTGCAATAACCAAAGACAATGCAGCTCTGAATTCACTTCGCGGCTCATCAACCAAAAAAATTTTCTTTTTCATATCACTTCAATTAGTCGTTTAACAAAATGTTACCCCTGATTACGTGATGTTGATTTGCCATTCCATCCCGCAATCAGTTTTCACAAATCACGAGACACGACTTCAAATAATATGACTCTGTCTTCCCTAAGAAGTCCTGACCTTCATGGTCGGACTAAAAAAACATCTCGGTAAAAGAGGAATAACCCACAAAGGGTGACTGAATCGTCAAGAGCTTACGTCAACCAACTTTGCATCTCTCATGTTGACCTGGTGACTCTTCACAAAGTCTGCTGGTGTTTGCCCAGTGATTTTTTTAAATGTTGAATAAAATGTCGACTTGGATGCAAAACCACACTCCTGCGCAACAGCCAGGATGGTATAATTATCGTGTTGACCGCGCTTAATATTTTGTTTGAACTCCTGAACCCGGTACTCATTAATGAATTCAAAGAAATTCTTTCTCATACAGTTGTTGATAACCTGGGAAACTGTATTGGGACTTAAATTCAATTCGTCAGCCACATCCCGAAGCGTCAAATTTTTGTTCAGATAAGGCCTTTTGTCACTCATATACCGCATTAGTGAATACGAAAACTCCAACGCCTTGGCTTCGGTAAGGCCTGAATTCCTGTACTTCACTTCAGCTATCACCTCATCATGTGTCGGGTGCGCTTTTTGCACTCTGCCTTCGGATGCGGTAACAACCAAGGCGTTTAGCTCAAACTGATGGCGATAGTTAACGAAGCTGGCGAAATAACTAAATGCTACACCTATCGCTGTACTCAACGCTGCAATTTGAAAATCACTTAGCTCATAGAAGCCGAGAACATTAGGAATAGCCAAGTAGAGAATAACATCCCCGATTCCAATGCCAATCAAAAACAAGCGGAGCCACATTAGACTAATGCGTTCCGGGTTGGAGTGGTACTGAGATAGGCTTTTTGTGCGAACATAAACTTTGTACACACTGATGCCAATGTAGCTCACGGTTATTACTTTGATCAAGTTAACCAGCACCTTCAAAACTATCGGAGCGCCATCTTTAAAGATTATATAGCCATTGGATATGGACACCGTATTCGCGGTTAGATAATGAAAGCCGAAGACCACCGCCATTACAGCACCATATGGAATAAGGTGGATTACATCAGCTGCTCGGATCTTAGTTTCATTGTTCAAAACTGACCGCGTGTATAGATAGATCAGAGGTCCTTGTATGATTTCTATACCCCAGCAAACCACAAGAAAATCAAAGCTAAAAACGGTATCAGAGAAACTAACCCAATAGAAATAAAAGTTCATTACAAGCGTGCATAGCCAGAGAATCAAAATCCATTGGCTTCGCATTAGTCGTTTCCCACTTATCCCGATTACCACGCACAGAAAAAGGGATTGCAGTATTCCCAAGACAAAAAATAAACGAATATCCATCACCCATCAATCCTCCTATAGTTGACTCTCCAGTTAAGATTCCACGTCTTTCCCCCATCTTGTGTTGACTCCCAATCCCACGTTAGCGATTTAGGAGTGATGTCATAAAACACCATTCGTTGAATAATCTCCTTGTCTTCTTTCACCACCGGTATTGTTTTGAACATATACTTGTCACCTATCTTTTCGCCAACAAAATTGAAATAGGCCCCTTGATTGTCCGCGTAGCCTTGATGCCATTGATTGGAGGCTGGATTGTAGACACTCAGGCTTGTCCCTAGGTAGCCCTTACTTACGCCTGACGTAACCGAAAAATTTTCCTGAATTACTTTTCCGCCTAAAATCCTAACAACATGATTCGTGCCTGATCCAATCTTCCCGTCACCTTCGTCCCAACTTACCTCCCATTTGCCAACCCAGAAACCATACCATTCTTCTTTATTGTCTTGAGCTTGTACCACGATAGACAGTAGAACACAGAACAGAATTATCGATAATTTCACACTCATCTTTTTTCAGCAATAACTCGAAAACCGATGGCGCAGATTTCACGAACCGTGTTTAAGTTGACAAACCGTGTAGGGATAATAAAAAAAGCAACCTCAAAATTGAGGTTGCTACTGCAATGTGGGTGACTAATTTGTCTACTTCTTGCGAATCAGTATATCGCCATTATAATTCTTCATAGTGAACTCCGGACCTCCACCGTTGACGTCCCCCTTCACCCAATCATCAATAACTATTTTGAAGTTTCCCGACTTCGCCTCCTTTTTTTGGATGGGTCCTGTTTTGATCAGATTAACATCGAAACCTGAAAATATCTCCCCTTGGTCTGTTTTCATTTTCAGTGTGGCCTTAAGCGTAGATGGAAACGTAAGGTCGATATCTCCATTGTAGGTTGAGAATGACATAGGCGTGCCCTCTATCACTTTATTAAAGGTAACTTTGATATCTCCATTATAGGTTGAAGCCACAACCGACCCCGAAATACCCCGAGCAGTGATCTCTCCATTGTAGTTTGTGATCTCGATTGCCCCTTCAACATCATTTATAATAATGTCTCCGTCATTGTAGGCTTTCACTTTCATATCCATTCCCATCGGAACTTCAATTGTAAGATCCACCGCATTGCTCCAAGACTCCGATCCAATTCTTACATTATTGTTGTTTTCACTCACCTCCAGATCCATTGTTCCAGCACTAATTCTCCGTAATCCCCCCTTATCGCTTTTCCTATTGTCATCTTCGTCATCGTCATCATCATCGTGATCATGCTCACGTTCAGGTCGCTGCACATATTTCACCAGCACATCCTTGCGTGCAGTTCCTTTTACAGTTATTGACCCCGTATTTAATTTTGCATACAGTGACCCGCGTTTTGCAGGATCAGACAACGGCACCGGAAACTCTCCAGTCTGCTGCGCGATGGCTGTTATCGAGAGCCACAGCACCATCATTGTCATTATTACAATCTTATCAAAGTTCTTCATTGCCATTTTCTTTAAATCTCTTTCAGATAAACGTTTCCATTGAATGTTTCGAAATCAAGATCGATGCCACCATTCCCTACTTTGAAGCGGTTCCCGTTTAACTTGAATTCGATTCCATCCTTCTTCGGTTTTTTCTCCAACTGAACAGGCATTGATTCAATTCTGTCAATATTGGTATACAAGTCACCGTTAAAACTTTCAAAGCTTACGCTGGCACCTAATCCTTTTTTGAAATTGGCGTTGATATCGCCATTTAGGGAATAGTACCTACAAGCCGCAACTGGATTTGCATCATACTCCAGATCAACATCGCCATTAATTGTTGATGCACTGGTGACGCCTGCAATACTTGTGAGCTTCACGCTTCCATTAATATTGTCTGCGAAAACTGCACCCTTTACATTGTGAACAGAAATGTCACCATCGTTAATTGTACTTACTGCCAGATTGATATTTGAGGGCACCTTGACTGTAAAATTCATCAGATACCGGTACTCCTCCTTGCAATCGTTACCCCACGAAGACCAGTCGTAATTCCACCCCTTCCCATCTCTCTTGTTACGATGATATCGTTGGTTTCTTCGGCCAAAATCACTGCAAGGTATCTTCACATACACAATCAGCGTATCCACAAGGTCGATTACACCCAATTGAATTTCAGTCTTCCCTTTTTCTAATCTTTCATTGGTCTTAGCCATGATCTCCTTATCAACCGTCAACAATATTTTATCACCGTTGTATCCTTCCACTCTAACATGACCATTAATATTGGCAATCATCAATGCGTTGCTGGTTCCTCGTTTTTCAAATTGCAGTTCCTTCTTGATCGTTTCGTTGAATTGCTGTGCGAATGACGGCAGTGCCAAGCTCCACAGCATGATCACATAAAATATCTCTTTCATTTTTTATCAGATTAATGTTTGAATACTCTCCTGAATTCTATCTTTCACTTCCTTAGGAGTGCCTTTATCCTTCAGCAGCTTTTCAAGTTCCTTTACCGATTTCTTCTCCTGTAGCTCCACCATCAAGTCAGCCAGCGCCACCTGTACCAATGGTGAGTTTTGATTGGCAATAGCTTTAATCAACTCTTCCCTAACGCCACTATCGCGAACGTACGGGCGGAGTGCATCAAGCGCTGCAAGCCTCACGTTCACATTTCCATCCTGGTTCAGTGTCTGAATCAATGCTTCCGTCACTTTGCGGCTTGCTCCGTCCATCTCGCTGGTGAGACTTACAGCACGCAGCCGGTCTGTAGCTGACTCCTTTTCCAGAAGAGAAAGCATCACCATCTCTTTAAGATCACTTACCTCCTGCGTGAGAGATGATACATCCCCAGTTGCAGATGGCTTGTTGACAAAATAGCCACCTGTAAACCCAGCAATAAGCAGTGTAGCCGCAAGCGCCAATTTGGGAAGCCAATCATTGACCATCGCGAAGTTGATATTTAGAAATGATCTTCCAGATTTCTTCGACTCATCGGCCAACATCGAGTAGAACTTGTTGTCTAAGTCCATTGATGGTTGCGGATCGGGCATTTGAGAAACGCTCTGCTCCAACCTTGTCAAATGATGCAGCGCAGTAAGCGGAACCTCACCCTCTTCAATCAATCGTTCCAACCTCGCAACTTCACCCGGGTCTGCCAAACCTTCGTTATACTTCGCCACTAATTCTTTCACTCTGCTCTGTTCCATATCACATTTGTTTTTCCAGTTGTTCGTATACTGTTTTAAGTTCCTGCAAAGCACGAAACACTTTTACTTTCACTGCGCCTTCGCTACATCCAAGCATCTCACCTATTTCCTTGTACTTTCGCTCTTCGTATTTGCTTAGCAGAATCACCTCTCTCTTCTCCGGTGGGAGTTTTTCCAGGGCCAAATTCAACATCATGTGTTCCTCATCATTTTGAATTTGTTCGAACCGGTTCTCCGAGTGCCCCAGTTTGTGCTCCCAGTTTTCTACTGAATCCTTGACTTTGATCTTCTCCTTTCGAAACTGGTCATGCCTCACATTTCGTGCGATGTGAAATAACCAGGTTCGGAAGTCGCCATCCCCACGAAAAAGATGACGGTATTTGAGCACCCTATAAAAAGTGTTCTGGATCAAATCTTCGCTCAACTCCTGGTCGCGATTCATACCCACAAAAAAGCCAAACAAGGGCTTTTTATAGCGCTCGAATAGTAGGCCCAGCTTTCCCAGGTCACCATCCCGAACTTTGATCATCAATGCATTGTCGGAAAGCTGTTCCAAATCAGGATATCGTTCAGGCAGGGAAACTTCAGTATCTGGCAATGGTTACACCCTGCCTAATAAAATTAGGCAATCTCATTGGCTGATCGTGGGCCAAATTGGTCAAAAAAAGGGTCGGCTGTGCCGACCCTTAGTATAGAGTAGTTTACAGTAGTTCTAAACGCTTTTCAATTCCGCAAGCTTGTTACGCTCGTCCTGGAGTTCGCGCGAAAGTCGCATTTGCTTCTCCAAGGCCTTGCGTTTGTAGTTTTCAAATTCCGAGCTGACAAGGTTCTCAGCGTCAATCTTATCTTTTAAAGATTGGTACATCATTTTCAGTCGACCGGTGGCCAAGCCTAACAAAAGAAGCAGTCCCAGAAATATTGCACCTACAAGTCCTATGAAGAAATTCTTCCCAAAGTCGATGCCGAGTACGGAGATATGTGTACTTGCAAACTGTACGTCTGCCATAGACTCTTCCTTGTGCTTCACTGCAGCGAGTGCTGTGTTTAACTCTTGTTTCAACCTGCTTGCCTCCGCCTTGGCCTCCAATACCATTCCATCAAGCGCAGAAATTGAGTCCCGTGTTATCTTCCACATACCATCAAGAATGTACTCTTTGATGACCTTGTATTCATTGAATGTCTCCGATTTTTCTTTCATCAGCGCATAGCGCTGGTTTAATGTTTTTGAGTCTTTTTCCAGTGCCAGTTCAGCTGCGGGTTGAGCGGAAACGATCAGGCTGGCAAGGATGAGGGCGAGGCCGGTTACAATCTTCATCGTCTAATCGGTTTGGTTTAAATGTTCACTCTTCATGAGGAAAACAAACATAATTTTCAGTTGATACTCTTTATAATACTTCGACACGAAACACCATATAGGTCGCTTAATCCATCTTTCTATCGGTAAACGTCTGAGCGCCTCCTACTTAGTGCCCCCTACCTCCACGAGACCATTGCGTTAAATCGGAAACGACCCATTCAAAAATCTGCATTTACTCAAAGAAAGGTGGTAAATGGATTGATTATAAAGTAGTTACGTAATGAAATCATTATTTATGTCCATTTCTGGTGATTGTTTACTTAAAATCTGCTTTACAAAAGCCCGATTTAGGGCCAGTTCCGGCTGTCCGCATCCGATCGCTACGGCTATCCCGTTGATAGTCAGCTAATTTTTTGGTAAACTTTGTTAGTACCAAACACCTTAATATATGAGCGTAGTTACAAAAATTGAGGGTTGGGGAAACTCTCACAGGCCGGGGTGGCTTGATATTTTCAGAATTGTTCTTGGTGTTTTTATCACCTTCAAAGGATTCGAGTTTATGTTCAACATCGAATCGCTCAAGATTACTACAGAAGGAATGGGGATGATGTTTAGTGGAGCAGCTCTGGCTCATTACGTCATCTTCGCGCATGCGCTTGGCGGACCGTTAATCGTAGTCGGCCTTTACACTCGGATAGCAAGCGCTATTCAACTACCGGTGCTCATTGGCGCGGTCATCTTTGTCAATTATCCCAAAGGTTTCCTTTCCATTGGCAATCACATGGAACTTGAAGTTTCACTGATTGCGCTAATTGGATTGGTGGTGTTCATGGTTTTTGGGGCAGGGAAATTTTCATTGGACGAGAAAAGGAGAAAGGATGTTGCTACATCTTAGGTCACAAGAAACAGATTAAATCTGTGACCGGTGAGCCTTTCAGATTCGTGAACACTTCAGGTCTATAGTAATATTCGTCAGACCTTGCGTCATTTGCTATGCAGCGATATGCAGGCATAGGATGATTGACATTACCAATCGATTTCCTTCCTCCCACTATAGAAACGTCCACTAACACCCTTGTCTTCTGTTGCCAACCAAACAGCAGTGTCAGCACCTTTCTCAACAGGAAGCGATGCTCCACTCCCTCCCATATCAGTTTTCACCCAACCGGGACAAACAGAGAATACTTTTACTGAAGTACCCTTTAACTCAGATCCCAACAAGATCGTAAACGCGTTGAGCGCAGTCTTGCTAAGTCGATAAGAAGCAAACCCTCCCAATTCCAGGGAAGCAAGTTCTCCCATCTCGCTTGAAATATTTATAATCTTTCCATTTGAGCTTTTATTCAACAGTGGAAGGAAGTATTTGCTGGTGAGGATAGGTCCAATGAAATTTGTCTGCATCACCTTGTTGATTTTGCCAATGTCAAAATCAAGCATGCGGTCCTCAAACATTATTCCAGCGTTGTTAACCAAAACGTCCAAATAACCAGTACGCGCTGATAACTTTTCGGCAGCACTTTTTACTGATGTCTCATTCGCCACGTCCAGTTCGAGTGCAATCGCTGAATCACCAAGAGATTTTGCTGCTTCCATCGCTTTGTCAACATCGCGTGACGTGACATAAACAACAAAGCCTTCAACAATCAATTGGCGGGCGATTTCCTTCCCTATACCCCGATTGGCACCAGTAACCAACGCAAATTTTGCTTTTACCATCGGGGCTTTTATGGCCGAACTAATTTAAAAGCATGATTCCATTCATTCCGCAAGAAGCCTGGGATGCACCATAGCATACACAACGGTTCGATTGCTCGCGCAGACTCCACTTTGCCAAAGTCAAGCGACTCCCATCCAAACTCATTTAGAACTTCAGTGACCGTGCGCTTGGCCGCATCGTCATTTCCGCAAATAAACATACTGGGTTTACCAGAAGGCAATGTGGGGTTTATCATCAGCGAGTTCCCCACACTATTGAAGGCCTTTACAAATTTTGCCTCGGGAGCGAGTTTCTGCAGTCTTTCCATCAGCGAGTCATTCAACGATGTAAAAAATTGAAGCACTCCATTTACCGGAGGTACTTCCGATATGGGGTTGGTAGCATCAATGACAATCTTATTTGTAAGGCGATCACGAAGTGACCTTATGATACTTTCAGCAGCAGTACCCTTCACTGCCAACACAAGTACATCTCCAAATTCTGCAGCCTTTTCAAATGTGCCAGTCTGACCACCAGGTGATTTTGACTTCCAATCATCAAGTTTTTTTGGATCGCGGCTGCCGACTTTTACCTGGTGTCCATGTTTTAAAAATCCTGAGGCTAGAACCTTGGCCACCTGACCCGATCCTAACACTCCTATTTTTAATGTTTCCATTGATAGTTAAAATTTGATAAGATGGAATATTAACAACTACTACCTCTATTATGTTCAAATTGGCAATGTCGCATTTAAAATATCTCCATTTGAATTAATCACCGAATTGGCTATTATAGGTTGTCTTCATCCATCTTTAAATTCTATTCTAAATCCAAAAAAAACTGACCATGAAGAACTCAGAATCGACCTTGATGCAACGAAGCTATGTAAGAGTCATCGGAGCTCTCTACATGGCAGTGATCATCTGTGCTGGCTTTAGCCAAGGATATGTTCGTGCCAATCTGGTGGTATCAGGCGATGCGCTAACAACAGCAACCAACATCTTATCCAACATCGAATTGTTTCGGTTTGGATTGGCTGCCGATTTAGTCGCATTTATTTTGGATGCGATCATCTCTGTTATGCTATATCTATTACTAAAACCGTTTGGAAAAACTCTGGCAATGATTTCTTCAAGCCTACGATTGCTTGCTCATCCAGCCATTGGAGCATTGAACCTACTTAATCACTACATGGCTTACCATGTTTTGAGTGGAGCTGATTTTCTTACCGCTTTCGATCCCAAACAACTAGAGTCGATGAGTTTGCTATTTATGGATGCCCATCGCTATGGCTATCTGATTGCGGGTGGGCTCTTTGGTGTTCACTGCTTTTTCCTGGGCCTATTGCTGATCCGATCCAGGGTGGTTCCTGTTTTTTTTGGATCGATGATGATGGTGGCGGCTGGCGGATATCTGATGGAAACTTTCGGAAACTTTCTCTTCCCCGGCAACGAAGAATGGCTCGCCTGGGTAGTAGGACTTTCAGCTGCACTCGGAGAAGTTGAGCTTGCTCTCTACATGTTAATAAAAGGAACTACCCGGGCTTACTCCGAAAACTTGAAGGCCAATCTTTCATGAAAAAGAGAGTTGGGATAAATGCCGGTCACCAGAAGCACTTAAGCTACACTAGGGTTCCTCCTCTATTCCAAATTACCCAGCGTTTTAGAATCGCTCATCTTGATACCCACAATTTCTGCAAGTATAGATCATTGATTTTTTCATCCTGTTGACATCCTCAGACTCCATGTGAACACTCCTTACCAATTCTCGTTCCTGACAATCCGGACATATACCAAGTTGTTTTTCCTTGCTGTTGATAGACATGGCCGGTTGACTTGGTATGGAGATTTTAGCACTCGTCATCATATTTAAAAGGTTTACTGTAAAGGGTTTGCTTTGATCTGACGACAAAAATAGAGCTACACATTCATAAATTTATATTTATGTATTTAATGGGTATTATAATGATTGTTAATGCCAGCTGGATCAGTGAGTTTAACTCATTGTTATTCGGAAAAGCGTCTCGCGATGATGTGATGTTTTTGTTGTGCTACATAATCGAGAAACCCACTTGCGGCTGGTGAGTGTTTTTTTCCTTCTATCCAAACAAGCTGCCATGATGTTTTGATTGGAAGACCTTTTACAGGAATTATTTTTATCTCATTGCTTCGCAACTCATTGCGTATTCCGATTCGAGGCATGATCGAATAACCTAAGCCCGCCAACACGGCCTGCTTCACTGCTTCGTTGGAAGTGAGTTCAAGCTTGTTACGAACTGACAAATTATTTTTCAGGAAAAAGCGTTCCATGGCCTGACGCGTACCTGATCCCTCCTCCCTAAAGATTAAAGGTAGTTTCTCAAGAATTGACTTAGGTTTATGAACACCACTTTCGACAAGGTCTTCATTTCCCACCAGGAATAGCTCATTTATCAAAAGGTCAACCTTGTTCAGGTTGAGGTGCTCTGGTAAAATAGACACTAAGCCAAAATCAACCTCATTGCGTTCCAAACTTTGCACCACCTGCTGTTTATTGGTCACATCCATTCGCAACTCAACACCATCATGCTGTCGCAGAAAACCTGAGAGGAAGTAGGGCATAACATACTTCCCTGTAGAAACGACCGAGATTTTTAGTCGGCCACTAAGCTGGCCCTTGTACGATAATGTAAGGTGGTTGATGGAGTCAACTTCAGAAACAATTCGCTCGGCCGCCTTGGCTATCTCCTTACCAAAGTCAGTGATATAAATCTTTCGACCTACTACTTCAGTAATTGGAATATCAAACTGATCCTGAAAATTCTTCAACTGTATAGAGACCGCTGGCTGAGTGAGGTGCAACTCATCTGCCGCTTTCGTCACACTTTGGGTCTGGGTAATCTTGAGGAAAATCTGGAGCTGATGGAGTGTATAGTTCATAAGGATACTTTATGATATTCATTATAAATATAAATAAAAATATATACAACGGTTCGCCCATCTTTGCCCGCGAAAAAACAACCAAGCATGACAAGAATAACAGTAGCAAAAGGAGATGGTATAGGTCCAGAGATAATGGACGCCACATTGAAAGTGATTAAGGCGGCAGGAGCCCAAATTGAAATTGATGAAATTGAGGTGGGTGAAAAGGTGTACCTATCGGGCAACAGCTCGGGTATCGCAAAAGAATCCTGGGATATCATAAGAAAGAATAAAATATTCCTGAAAGCACCTATCACCACGCCTCAAGGCGGAGGCTACAAAAGTTTGAACGTCACCACCCGGAAATTTCTTGGGCTATACGCCAACGTGCGACCATGCACAAGCCTTCACCCATTTGTAAATACCAAGCATCCAAAAATGGACGTGGTAATCATTCGTGAAAATGAGGAGGATCTATACGCTGGAATTGAACATCAACAAACCGATGAGGTAGTTCAGTGTCTGAAGCTAATCAGCCGGCCAGGCTGTGAGAAAATTGTTCGCTACGCATTCGAATACGCACGTCACTACGGAAGGAAAAAAGTCACCTGCTTCACAAAAGACAACATCATGAAGCAAACGGATGGGTTGTTTCACCATGTGTTCGAAGAAATCGCCAGAGAATACCCAGACATTCAAAATGAACATTGGATTATTGATATCGGTGCAGCCAAAATGGCTGACACACCGGAAACCTTTGACGTGATCGTGATGCCGAATCTTTATGGTGACGTGCTATCCGATGTTGCAGCCCAGATCGCTGGCTCGGTTGGTCTGGCAGGTTCTGCCAACATTGGTGAATCCTGTGCGATGTTCGAAGCCATACACGGCTCAGCGCCCCGAAGAGCTGGCCAAAATATGGCTAACCCTTCAGGTTTGTTACAGGGAGCCATCATGATGCTGAACCACATTGGCCAAACAACTGTAGCCGAAAGAGTTCAAAATGCTTGGCTCAAAACAATCGAGAATGGCATACACACCTACGATATTTATAAAGAGGGAATAAGCTCCCAAAAGGTAGGAACCAGTGAGTTCGCTGACGCAGTAATAGCCAACCTCGATCGCAAACCTGAACAATTACAATCGGTAACATATAATTCAAGTGGCAAGATAAAACCCGCGACTTATCAAAGAAGGAAGCCAGGCAAAAAAGAACTTCTGGGCGTTGACGTGTTCGTTCACTGGAATGGGGAAAATCCGAATGAGCTTGCTTCAAAATTGACAACACTACAAACCAACGGTGTTGCCTTATCGATGATAACAAATCGAGGCATCAAGGTATGGCCCGAGGGATTTAGCGAGACATTTTGCACTGATCATTGGAGATGTCGCTTCAAAACATCCAACGGACAGGTAATGACAAAAAAAGACATCATACACCTTCTCACACAAGCTGAAGCCAACGGAGTGGATACCATTAAAACCGAAAACCTATACGCTTTTGAAGGCAAACCAGCATTTTCACTAGGGCAGGGGCAATAGCGAAATCAATTAAAATTAAACAATAACCACAATGACCAAACCATTAGCAAATGAGGCATCAGGTAAGTTGTCAGAGGTTGAAACCACGGAAATGTTTCAATTGATTGACGGCACTTTTGACGTGACTGAAGCACAAGAGACTCTTATCGGTCTGCTCAATCACAAAATTCAATTTCATGAACTGAAAAACTTTAGTTGGAAAGAAAGATACGGAGTTGAAAATGACCATTCTTGCAAGCGACTAAAGGAGCTGAACAAAGATCGTGAAAGGCTGTCTGCAGTTCTCGAATTTGCAGAACAGAACAAGCTCAATATTGAGATTCAATCTAAAGTTAAAATTCATCTGACCAAATAGATAACTTTTTTTCCGGGGGGGGCGAACATTGACAATCGCCACCATACATCAAACGAAGTTGGTGCTCGCCCCTATTCCAGGGATGGAAATTTGCAATAAAGTGTGTGGTTCGGTTTTCTACAAATAGAAAGTTGAAGTCCCAATGTATTGTAACCATAGTAACGCTTAATGAAATAATGTCGACCTCACTGCTAATCGAAAACCTTACGAATCCTGCTTTACTTTTTTTTGTTCTGGGTATTATAGCAGTGTTGCTAAAAAGTGATCTGGAAATACCACCCTCATCGTCCAAGTTCATTACGCTTTACCTTTTATTTTGCATCGGATTCAATGGCGGCCAGGAGCTTTCCCACGAAAGATTCTCGATAGAGGTCTTATTATCTTTCATTTTCGGAATTGGAATATCAGTCGCCATTCCGGTTTATACTTTCTTCGTACTTAAACGAAAACTCAACGTTTACGATTCCGGAGCCATTGCCGCTGCTTATGGTTCTATTAGTGCAGTTACGTTTGTTACTGCAGTCAATTATCTGGAAACGAAAGGGCTTATCGTGCATGGGCATATGGTAGCGATTATGGCAATGATGGAGTCACCAGCAATTATCGCTGGTCTTTTGTTGATAAGCCTTTTTCAAAATGGAGATGACGGTCAGATTAAGAAGAGGACTGCTATGCGTCATTCCTTTACTAATGGCAGTGTATTGACAATCCTTGGAAGCTTGGTAATAGGATTTTTAGCGAGCGCCAAACAAGCCGATGGTATTCGGCCATTCACCACAGACATCTTCAAAGGTTTTCTCGCCATCTTCTTACTCGACATGGGAATCGCAAGCGGGCGAAACCTTCGAAGCTTTATAAACACAGGTTGGTTCCCATTGATCTTTGCCATCGCAATTCCGGCAATTAACGGGTGCATCGTGGCGGTTACCAGCGGATGGGTGACGGAAGACATAGGGAACAGATTTATATTTGCCATTCTCGCAGCCAGTGCATCTTACATCGCAGTTCCAGCTGCCATGAAAATTGCAGTACCAAAAGCCAACCCCGGATTGTTTCTGCCTATGGCATTGGCCATTACCTTTCCATTTAATATCACACTCGGAATGCCGATCTACTACTGGCTCATAAGCAGTTAGACGCACCGAATTTTTTTTCATTGCTTCAGTTCACTTCTATGATTACCTTGATAGACATGAATTGAATCAGACACATCATGCCAAAATACTTTACTCTACTCTTTTGTATTTCTATAAACCTTATCGCTCAGGCCCAACTACAGACGAAAGCTGAAATCGATAAGGCTGTAGTCGGTCAAATACGACCCGCGCTTCAGGAGTTCAAGGAATGTCTTGCTATCCCCAACGATGGGCAATACCCAGAGCAAATTGAGGCTAACATGCAATGGGCTATCAATGCTTTTGCAAAACGGGGATTTACTTCGCAGATCATAAAGACACCAGGTGCGCCTCATGTATTCGCAGAAAGGACGTTCGCAAAAAAAGGAAAAACTGTCTTATTCTATCTCCAAATCGATGGCCAACCAGTTGATAGCTCAGCATGGGATCAGCCCAGTCCATTCCACGCTACACTGAAAGAAAATATCAATGGCAAATGGACCACCATTGATTGGGCAAAACTAGATACGAACATCAATCCGGATTGGCGCATTTATGCCCGCTCTGCATCAGACTCTAAAGGTCCGGCTATGTGTTTTCTCTCCGCTTTATCAATTCTAGATAAACACAAAGTCAAACCCAACTTCAATATTAAAGTCATCATGGACTTCCAGGAAGAGATGAGTTCACCTCAATTGGAGTGGGTCGTGAAGAACAACCAAGAGCTTCTGGCGGCTGATATGGTATTAATAATGGACGGCACGCGACATGTATCCAATCTTCCGACACTGTGCTTTGGCGCACGTGGTATCGCCACCGTCACATTGAAAGTATATGGACCAAGAAATGCCCTCCATAGCGGACAGTATGGTAACTACGCTCCGAATCCGGTGTTTGCTCTCTCAAGACTTCTGGCTGGGATGAAAGATGAACAAGGCCGTGTAACCATCCCTGGTTTCTACGATGGTATTGCTCTTAGTGAATCAGACAAAGCAGATTTAAAAAAAATTCCAGAGGATGAAAATGAAATTAACAACACGCTAGGTATTGCAAAAGCTGAGTCAGTCGGAAGCACTTATCAGGAAGCAATGCAATACCCAAGTTTGAATGTGCGTGGTTTGCGTGCAGCCTGGGTTGGCAAAGAAGTAAGGACCATCATTCCACAGGATGCTGTTGCTGAAATAGACATGCGGCTGGTGCCTGAATCTTCCGGAGAAAAGTTGGTCGCACTTCTCAAGAACTATGTCGAATCGCAAGGTTTTCATTTAGTAAATGGTGAACCTACTGATGCTGAGCGGAGTCAATACACCAAGCTAGCTTCTTTCACTTCCAACCTGGGATCAGATCCATTTCGTACAGATATTGACACCGAGTTGGGTCATTGGCTAACACGTTCGCACCAAAGGGCCTTTGGCGATCAGTTTGTGAAAGTAAGAACCACAGGTGGCTCACAACCCATTGCACCTTTCATTCAAACCTTATCTATTCCAGCGGTTTCTGTGCGTATTCCAAATCCAGATAACAGCATCCACAGCCCCAATGAAAATATCAGACTAGGCAACTTTATTGATGGCATTGCTACCATGGTAGCCACGCTAACAGAGAAACTGTAACGCACAACATCCCACCTACAACAACTAGCTGGTAAATTGGCGTTTCTTTTTCTACCTTTTAAGTAAGACAACTCCATTTATGAAACTGTCATTCGTTTATCTACCCGGCTTTCTTTTTTGCCTGGCTTCGCACCTCGCGTCAGCACAACGTGAGGCAGTGCTGAAGCAAATCGATGTACCGCACGATTATTACTTCCGTGAAATGTACCTCCCGCAGCTAACTACAGGCCCAAGCAGCGTGACATGGTCACCCAACAGTGAAGAAGTAATCTACAGCATGGCAGGATCGCTGTGGCGACAAAAGCTTTCCGAAACGACTGCCACGCAACTTACCGATGGAGATGGTTATGACTACCAGCCGGATTGGTCACCCAATGGAAACGAAGTGATCTTCACAAGGTATACAGGAGATGCCTTGGAATTACAACTCCTGGATCTCGCGACAGGTAAAACAAAATCCCTCACCACCAGTGGTCAGGTTAACCTTGATCCGCGGTTTGCACCGGATGGTAAAACGATCGCTTACGTTACAACCCAAAATACTGGTCATTTCAGGATTTGGATTGGTAACATTCAAAACGGTGTACTAAATGCAAAACCTCTCTCACCAGAAAGGAAATCAAACCCCCGCTATTACTATAGTGAATATGATCATCAACTAAGTCCAGCGTGGTCGCCCGATGGAACTGAATTGGCTATGGTCAGCAACCCCGATCAGATTTACGGAACAGGTTCGATATATAAAGTTGATATTGATGAGCCCGATAAGTTGATTTTGATTCAAAAGGAAGAGACAGCATGGCGTACTCATCCCGAGTGGTCGCCCGATGGACATCGGCTTGTCTATGGCTCTTTCGTTGGCAGACAATGGCACCAACTGTGGGCTACAACATCAAAAGGTGGAGGCGATCCATTTGCGCTGACTTTTGGAAAGTTTGATACGACAAATCCACGATGGTCTCCTGATGGCAAACAAATCGCTTACATTTCGAATGAAAGCGGCAACACAGAACTTTGGACTTTTGAAGTTGTAAGTGGAAAGAAGAAAAAAATTGAAATTACCCAAAGGAGGTACTTGAGTCCTTCGGGAAGTGTTTTACTAAGAGTTGTTGATGAGAATGATCAGTTAGTACCAGCCCGTATTTCGGTCAAAGCAGCAAATGGAAAAAGTTATGCTCCAGGCAATACTTGGATGCATGGAGATGATGCATTCAACAGGTCTAAACAAAAATACGAAACCTATTACTTTCACACCGATGGTGAATCAACTGTCTCTGTGCCTCAAGGAAATGTTTCAGTAACTGTATGGCGAGGTTTAGAATACTCAGTCAAAAAACAGACTGTTCAGGTAAATGGGGATCAAACCTCCTTGACAATCAAGATGGAACGTTTGCCTTTTCCCTCCGATTGGAAGAATTGGCTGAGTGCCGATGTTCATGTTCACATGAATTATGGTGGACTTTATCGAAACAGACCTGAGAAAATGTTACAACAAGCCCGGGCAGAAGATCTTGACATTGTTTTCAACACAGTTGTTAACAAAGAAGTGCGGATACCAGACATTGACTACTTCTCAGTAGATCCAGATCCAGTCTCGACCGATGATGCGCTGCTTATTCATTCACAAGAACATCACACAAGCTATTGGGGTCATATGGGATTACTTGGACTGAAAGATCACTACATCATGCCCGGCTATACAACTTATCCGAACACAGCGATCTCAAGTCCTCACCCCTCCAATTCAGTAGTAGCTGACATCGCTCACCAACAAAACGCTTTGGTTGG
>JBFWZR010000034.1:0-36228 GCA_050185175.1 Cyclobacteriaceae bacterium | reverse complement strand
GTAATCGAAATCAACCCGGGAAAGCCCTCGAAAGAATCCGCAAAAGGCGCATTGCTCTCATTAAAAAAAGGCGTGGAAGAGTTGAAGGAGGGTGTGATTGATGCGTTGGTCACAGCACCGATTGACAAGAGCACTATTCATGGAGATGAGTTTCCGTTCCGGGGCCATACGGAATACCTCATGAATGAATTTGGTGAAACGGAATGTTTGATGTTAATGGCAAGTCAGGACCTCAGAGTGGGGCTCGTCACTGAGCACGTTCCATTAAAGGATGTAAGCCCTCTGATCACCAGGGAAAGGGTAGAGTTGAAAATCCGTTTGCTCGAAATGTCCCTCAAAAGTGACTTTAGCATAAGCAAGCCACGAATTGCTGTGCTCGGATTGAATCCACATGCGGGAGATGAGGGTCTTATCGGTGAAGAGGAGAATCAAATTATTAAACCTGTCATCAGCGACTTAAAAAACAGAGGCAAGCTAATCTTTGGCCCGTTCCCTGCCGATGGCTTCTTCGCTGCAGGCCTCCACAGGAAATACGATGGCGTGATTGCCATGTATCACGATCAGGGCCTGGTACCGTTTAAGTCACTTGCTTTCGATACTGGAGTAAACTTTACAGCAGGACTTCCCGTGATCCGAACGTCACCAGACCATGGTACGGCCTACAATATTGCAGGAAAGAACCTGGCAGATGAAAACTCTATGCGTCAGGCAATCTACCTGGCATCAGATATTGCGCAGCATCGGGCGGTGCAATTGGCTGAAAAGTAAGAAAGTCATTCCCATGTAAGATGTGAGCTTCCCTTAGTTCAATTAGAGGGTGATAATTAGTAGTTTTGGACTAAGCGTTCAAAATGGATATCGTAACTAAAAAGCAGCTCAACATTCTCATTCAATTGGCAGAGGCAGACAAGCATTTTGCGAAGGCGGAAAGGGAGATGATTTTCAAGATTGCCAAAGACCGTAATTTTCCAGAGGAGGTGGTAAATGACCTCATCAGGAACCCAGAGGCTATTGGATCGCTTGGCGCTTTGTCTGACGACCAGAAATTCCAGTACCTAAGTGCCTGTATTGAACTGATTTTTGCTGATCACAAGCTTTTTGAAAGCGAATTGATATTCTGCCGCGGCATTGCCATAAAGCTCGGATTTAAGAAGAATGTTGTCGATTTCATGGTCGATCAGCGCAATGCGTTACCCAAAGAGCAATTGAGGAACCGCATTTTTGCTGAATATGTGTAATCACCCCGAACGAGGGTTAGGTAAAAGCCAAGAATTTCACAGTCCCTAGGGGAAAATCCGGTAAATCGTGATAAATTTGCCCGCTAATTTTAAGAGTACCCCAGCATGAAGCCACTGAGCATTAATATCGTGGGGCTGGAGTTGAAGGCCCATCATTTCAGTTTTTCGCTGGATGACCGTTTTTTGGAGGAATATGGGCACGGGTTCTTACCTGGGGGCAAATTTGAGGTAGATGTCATGCTCGATAAGCATGAAACGTTCATCGAAACTGAGCTTAAAATAGAAGGTAGCGTTCGGCTGACCTGTGATCGAAGCCTAGAAGAGTTTGACTATCCTATTAGCATGGATAGGAAGATGATCTTCAAGTATGGCGAAGAAGAAGAGGATTTGACTGATGAGATCACAGTAATCAGCAGAGACCGCACCAGCCTGGATTTGGGACAAATCGTGTATGAATATATCGGCCTGGCGATTCCGATGAAAAGGTTACACCCCCGCTTTCAGCAAGAAGAAGAATCGGAAGAAGGTAAGATGGTATATAGTTCTTCCACAGACGAAGAACATAAGGAAGAAGAAGTAAACCCGATATGGGATAAGTTAAAGAAGTTAAAGTAAAACAATTTAGGCATGGCACATCCAAAACGAAAAATCTCGAAGACAAGAAGGGATAAAAGAAGAACGCACTATAAAGCAGAACCCAAGCAATTTACAGTTTGCCCCACCACTGGTGAGCAACACCTGCCCCACCGCGCCTTTTGGCTGGAGGGGAAACTTTACTACAGAGGAAATGTAGTAATGGAGAAAGAGGTTTTGGCTTAATTCATGCAAAGTCTTTCTGAAAAGAAAAACAGCATGATCCTTTTGTTGAAGCATAACAAGAACTAAAGGAGAAATATTTTATCGAATGCTCGATTGATTCAATCGGGCATTTGTTTTTTAAACAATACCACACCAGAAAAAGCAAATCATGAGCAAAGTTAGAGCAGCCATAACCGGAGTAGGTGGATATGTGCCAGACTACATCCTCACCAACCAGGAACTCGAAACGATGGTGGAGACCAGCGATGAGTGGATCACCAGTCGCACGGGAATCAAGGAACGGAGAATACTGAAAGGTGAAAACCTTGGTGTCTCCCACATGGGTGCAAAGGCTGTGCAAAACATGATTGAGAAGACCGGCATCGATCCTAAGGAAATCGATCTGATCATCTTTGCTACGATTACACCAGATATGCCCTTCCCTGCTGCTGCTAACCTTGTAGCTGCAGAGGTTGGTGCCGTCAACGCATTCAGCTTTGATGTGGGCGCTGCATGTTCAGGTTTTATTTATGCTCTTACTACCGGTGCTCAATTCATTGAATCGGGTACCTACAAAAAAGTGGTGGTGATCGGAGGTGATAAGATGTCGGCTATTCTTGACTACACCGACCGCACGACCTGTATCATCTTTGGTGATGGCGCTGGTTGCGTGTTGCTAGAACCAACAACGGAAGATGTAGGCATTATAGATTCTATTCATAAAAGTGATGGAACTGGCGCGCAGTTCCTGCATATGAAAGCAGGCGGTAGTCGCATCCCCGCTACGCATGAGTCGGTGGATGCAAGACAGCACTTTGTTTATCAGGAAGGTTCCGCAGTGTTCAAGTTTGCTGTGACCAACATGGCGGACTTTGCCGCTAAAATTATGGACCGCAATAAACTCAAAGCAGATGACATCTCTTGGTTGGCGCCACATCAGGCTAACAAGAGAATCATCGATGCCACTGCCTCCAGAATGGGAATAACTGAGGATAAAGTGATGATGAACATTGAGCGGTATGGCAATACCACCGGTGGAACAATTCCATTGCTGCTATGGGATTATGAAAAGAAATTGAAAAAAGGAGATAACCTTGTGATCGCTGCCTTTGGAGGCGGATTCACATGGGGCGCCATCTATGTGAAGTGGGCGTACGACTCCAAATAAGTAACCTTGTTATTATTCTATTGATTTGTAAATTATAGGCTGATTTTTTTATGGCAAACGTTTCTGATTTAAGTAAAGGGAATTTTATTCGATACAACGGTGAAGTGGTAAAGGTGGAAGAATTAATCCACCGCACACCCGGAAACCTTCGCGCATTTTATCAGGTAAAGATGAGAAATGTGAGAACCGGTAAGATCGTTGAAAACAGGTTTCGCCCAGGTGACTCTGTTGACTTGTTGCGCGTAGAGACTAAAGAATACCAATATCTGTATGAAGAGGGAGAAAGTCTGGTGTGTATGGACAATCAGACCTTTGAACAAATTTATCTGGACAAGGTGCTATTAGGTGACACATTCAAATTTTTGAAAGAAGGGGTGACACTTATTATCGCATTCGAAAATGGAACCGAACCCATAACGGCAGATCCTCCGGCACATGTTAATTTGAGTGTCACTTATACAGAACCAGGCTTATCGGGCGATACCGCAACAAGAACTTTGAAACCCGCCACTGTTGAAACTGGGGCAGAGGTACGTGTACCGCTTTTCATTAATACAGGTGACAATATCAAGATTAGCACTGCTAATGGCGAATACGTGGAACGAGTTAAGTAACTTATGGCAAAGACAACCAAAAAAGAAGCACCCAAGAAAGCAACAAGTGTTGCTTCTAAAAAAACTACAGCTCAAAACTCCTCAGAAATGAAAACTTCAGAAATCAGAGATCTCATTGACTTCATTGCCCACTCTGGACTCAACGAAGTAGATATCGAAACAAAAGAACTTAAGCTGCACGTAAAAAGAGAACCAGATCAAAAGGTTCTTAAGTCAGCAGCGGCACCAATCGTGGCCGCGCCTCCAATGGTACAGCAGTCACCGGTAGCTGCTCCTAGCGCAGCACCAGCGGCAAGTCCGGCACCAGCGGCCTCATCTTCCAGCTCTAAGACGGTTGAAATCAAATCACCGATGATCGGAACATTTTATAGGTCCTCTAATCCTGATACGCCTCCATTTGTTTCAGTTGGAGACAAGATCACCAAAGGACAAACGGTTTGTATTATTGAGGCAATGAAACTGTTTAACGAGATCGAGTCAGAAGTTTCAGGAACAGTGGTGAAGGTGATGGTAGATAATTCATCACCGGTAGAATACGAGCAGGTTCTTTTCCTTGTAGAGCCTGACTAGGCATCACAACTTTCTTGCTGGTTTTCAGGAATAACTAATTGAAAGATCGTGTTTAAAAAAATACTAATAGCTAACAGAGGAGAGATTGCATTGCGCGTTATTCGCACTTGCAAAGAGATGGACATCAAAACGGTGGCCGTCTATTCAACTGCCGACCGCGAAAGTTTGCATGTTCGCTTTGCTGACGAAGCCGTTTGCATCGGTGGACCTCCCAGCAAAGACTCCTACCTCAACATTCCAAGAATTATTTCAGCCGCGGAAATCACGAATGCCGATGCTATTCATCCCGGCTATGGTTTTCTTTCAGAGAATGAAGAGTTCTCGTCCGTATGTCATGAATATGGAATCAAATTTATCGGACCTACGCCAGAGATGATTCGCCTCATGGGTGATAAATCAACTGCGAAGGACACGATGAAAAAAGCAGGCGTGCCAACGATCCCTGGATCAGATGGCTTGCTTGAGTCTATGGAGCAAGGAATCAAACTTGCTAAGCAAATAAAGTACCCCGTGATCGTGAAGGCTACCGCTGGTGGTGGTGGAAAAGGGATGCGTATCATCAATGATGAGAGCGAGTTCAAAAAAGCGTGGGACGATGCTAAAAGGGAATCAGCAGCAGCCTTTGGCAACGATGGCCTCTACCTTGAGAAATTTGTTGAGGAACCACGTCATATTGAAATTCAAGTGGTAGGCGATCAATACGGAAAGGTATGTCACCTGTCTGAGCGCGATTGTTCGGTACAAAGACGTCATCAGAAACTGGTGGAAGAAACTCCGTCTCCTATTGTTTCTCAAGAACTACGTGAGAAAATGGGTGAAGCCGCCATCAAGGGCGCACAAGCCATCAACTACGAAGGTGCTGGAACGATCGAGTTTCTTGTTGACAAACACGGGGACTTCTATTTCATGGAAATGAATACCCGAATTCAGGTTGAACATCCTATCACGGAAGAAGTGACAGACTACGATCTTATCAAAGAACAGATCAAGGTGGCAGCCGGTGTTCCTATTTCAGGAAAGAACTACTTCCCCAATCTTTTTGCGATGGAATGCCGCATCAATGCTGAGGACCCAGCAAACGGATTCAGGCCTTCACCTGGTAAGATTCTAAATCTTCACCTCCCTGGAGGTCACGGAGTGCGTGTGGACAGCCACGTGTACGCAGGCTATACCATCCCTCCTAACTATGATTCAATGATCGCCAAACTGATTGTAAGTGGTCAGTCACGCGAAGAAGTGATTACACGGATGAAACGTGCTTTGAGTGAGTTTGTGATCGAGGGGATTAAGACAACAATTCCTTTTCACCTGAAACTGATGGACAATGCCATCTTCCGCTCAGGGAAATTCACTACAAAGTTCCTGGAGACTGACTTCGACTTCTCACAGTTGAAATAGCAACATTATTTCTGCCTGATCGCGATGCTGTTAGGCTGAGAGAGGCCACTGTTTTTGATAATGGTGGCCTTAAAATTTCCTGCGGCATCGTACTGATTGACCGTGTTCTTTACCCAGTCGCAGAGATAAAGGTTACCCTCTTTGTCGAAGGCAAATCCTTCAACCCTGGAAAGACCGGTGATGAAGTTCCTGATGAAGTTGCCAGTAGTGCCATCAAATATCTGAACTGTACCGCTTTCCCAGTCCACTACGAATAGATTACCATCTTGACCGAACCAAAGGTTAACCGGTCCTAGAAGGCTGCCTCCTTTTGAGAATACATCGATGAAAACTCCAGCGCTCGTATAGCGCTTCACATCCCGACTACCATAACTTACAACATATAGATTCCCCTCTTCATCCCAGGCGTGTCCCATGCCTTGATTCAATCCGTCAGTCACCTCATCTACAAACGCACCCGTCTCTGCATTGAATCTTGCAACTTTATTTTTGGTCTGTCCCCACTGACTAACATAAAGCAGACCATCACGACCAAAGGTCATTTTGGTAGGCTCATCCAGGTTGTAACCCTTCGTGAATCGCTCAATAAATTCCCCAGAGGTCTTATCAAATTTTAGAATCGCTGTTGTCCCCCGCCCGCTTACATACAAGTGTCCATCCGGACCAAAGGCTACCTCTTGCGTGAGATTCAGGCCACCACTACCAGGCTTTACGAAGTCATCAAAATATTTCCCATCACTTCCATCAAAGCGTTTTACAGAACTGGTCGCCCGGCTGCTTACAAACATTTCAAAATCAGGAATTGCAGGACCATCATCAGAACCGCAGCCCACGCTGGCTATTAACCAAATTGTAAGTAAAAAGCTACTCAAGTTAGTTCGTTTCATACCTGGCGATTATCGTTTCACCAATTAGGAAGTAAAACGATCGTAGTCCAAGTGAAGAGCTAAAATAGGCAATACATGATAAGCCAGGCTACCCTAGGAAACGTGAGAATTCGAATTGTTTAGAAGTCCTTACACGTATTGATTCAACATCACCGGCATCACCAGCATGAGGATATCTTCCTCTTTGTCCTTTTCTGCCGGCAATATCACACCCGCTTTGTTAGGTGCAGACATGTTGAGTTTGATCTGATCAGTGTCAAGGTTGCTGAGCATCTCAATGAGAAACTTTGCATTAAAACCAATTTCAATATCCTCTCCTTCATGCTCGCAAGACAGACGCTCGTTGGCTTCATTTGAAAAGTCAAGGTCTTCCGCAGACACCTGCAGTTCGCTGCCAGTAATTTTCAATCTTACCTGATGGGTAGTCTTATTGGCATAGATTGCAATACGCTTCAACGACCCCAGCAAATCTGTACGGCTGATGGTCATCTTGATTGGATTCTGAGATGGAATTACATTTTCATAATCCGGGAACCGTTCATCGATCAAACGGCAAATCATGCGAATGCTTCCGAACTTGAAAAATGCATTCGACATGTTAAAATCGATGCTTACTTCCGTATTTTCAGTCGGTAAAGTTGCTTTCAACAGATTCAACGCCTTGCGTGGAATGATGATAGCATTTCCGTTGTCAGACTTGATGTCAGTTCTACGGTAGCGCACCAGGCGATGACCGTCAGTGGCGACAAAGGTCGTATTCTTCTCGCCAAGATTCACATACACACCGGTCATGGCAGGGCGAAGCTCGTCATTGCTGGTAGCGAAAATTGTGTTGTTTACGGCACGCGCCAACACATCAGATGAAATGATCGCTGAGAAATCGTTGGAGACTGACGGAACCTTGGGGAAGTCCGTTGCATTTTCACCACTCAACTTATAACGTCCATTGTCAGAACTGATCTCAACACTGTAGGTCGACTCATCGATGGAAAAAGTGACTGGCTGATCAGGTAAGTTCTTCAGCGTATCCAACAAAATTCTTGCAGGCACTGCAATACTCCCCTTTTCCTTTGATTCCACATTGATCTCGGTGATCATGGAAGTTTGGAGGTCAGAAGCCGTTACAGTAAGTGTATTTTTTTCTATTTCAAAAAGGAAATTTTCAAGAATTGGAACGACAGGGTTGGTCGTGATTACGCCATTGATATTAGAGAGCTGCTTGAGAAGGTAGCTCGAGTTGACAATAAACTTCATCGTAAGTCAGTGGTTTTTTTGGTTGTAATGGCGGTAAAGTTATGAAGAAAAACCAATTCTGGAAATCAACTTTCAGGCACGCGCTGAGGCACTTAGCGCGACTTTTCCTTGAAGTATTCCCGGGTCTTCACGATGGGTAAAATCTGTGCTCTGTCAAACAAAACGAACTCATTTCCCCCCATTCTTCCCACGACTTCATTGGCTTCACGTGCTGGAGCGAAAAGGTCGAGTGTCCTCACGTTGTCACCAACATCATAAATAAGCACAGAGGCCGTAGGTGGCGTCTCACTGAGGGTATCATACGATGCATTGTCTTTTGGTAGGATCTCTTTGGCCACCAGGAGCGACACAGCATCCAAATAGTCGTTCAACCTTGTGGTGTCCGTTTCAACGGCTCCGACAATATCAAACCCTGAACCGCTGTCCTCGATCACAAAACCGTTCTCAGGTTGTCCCGGGTAGCGCGCCTCCAATTTTTTAAAATTACGCCAGTTGAAATTGAATATCCTTTTCTCCCTCCACCCCAGCGCTCCCACTTCAAATACTCCACCTACATAAACCCGATAGCCCGGTATCACCATCACATAGGGCTCTGTTTTCGAATCAAAAAAATAAGTCTCATTCTTTCTTTCGTTGCCGACCACCGTTAGTTGCTTCACCAGTCCCGCGTCATTAAACAACTGTAAAGTAGTTCCTTGCTTTTCAGCTAAATCTGCTATCTCATCCCGCTGGTTGGTCGACACCATTCTCTTTGGCTCAACCTGTTGAAGTGTAGCAAACAAAACTGTCACCAATTGATCGTCAGCGTCATATTGTCCAACCTTCCAACGAACACCGTCATAAGACAAATCAAAACTTCCTTGAGGTGATGTGAATGTTATTCTATTAACCGACTGAAGGTCTTCTACTTTGAATAAGGCTTTGTCAATCTCACCCCTATCTCTTCCAGCCAAGAGCAAACCGATCCCAACTGCTACAAAGACAGTGAATGTGATCGTCAAGATTTTATTTCTTCTCTCCTGATTCAATGCAGTGTATATTTTCTCTTTCGCAAATAAGCTCTGACCAAACCATAAAGAACTAGTAGAACCACTGGCACCACCAGATTCATCACTTGCAAGTATGTTCTCTCTTCGGCTATTTTGGTTCTATTAAGGGGTCGGATTTTTACTTCCTTATTCCTTGTAGTAATCAGCCCATTTTCTTCAACCAGAAATGACACCATGTTGAGCAACAAATCCTGGTTAGCAAAAGTATAAGACGACACTGCATCAAATCCCAACTGCTGAGGCTGACGCGTCCGAGGATTGATATCATTTCGCACGATATCTCCGTCAGCCACAACGATTATTTTGGTATCAACACTTTGGTCAACAAATTGAACTGAGTCCAAACCTTCGGGAAGGAAACGGTCCTTATATAATGAGGTGAATCTACCCTCCAGGAGATAAGCCACTGGAATTGGGCCCGATTGAAACCGGGTGGGATCCAGTTGTTGGCGCAACTCATTTACACTCACCTGAACAGGCGCACCCAACTTACGAGATGCTGGAGAAGTAAACATAAGTGGTGTCTTCCTAACTCCAACAGCTTTTACCGTGTCAATGCTGCTCGCAAATTTCAAAATCGTGGCATCCAGATTTCTTCCCACCGGATGATCAGCATATTGATTGATCAATGGAAAGAATGGCCATTCCAACTGAGTCATCTGAGGTCTGCCCCCTACCTGTCCTGTGACAATCGGATAACGGGCGGACATGAGATCCTGAACCAAATCGGGGTTGATTCGAACACCATATTTAAATAGCAAATCGTCCAGATTCAATTGATAAGGAAAGGCCAGGTAGTCCTCTCTCGAAGCACTATCTATGATCGCGTCCATTCTATCAAGGAGCAACAGTAATTTTCCTCCACGCATTACATACTGATCAAGCTTCAACTTATCAACTTCTGAAAAAGCTTTCGTTGGCTTGCTGACCACAATCAGATCATAGTCACCAATATCCTGCTTTCTGGTGATGTCCACTTTAAAAACATCATACTGATCTAAAAGCGCATTATTAAGACTTGCAATTTCAAGGCTATCCAATTCTCCGTGGCCCAACAACAAACCCACGCGTTTACGATCTAATGTTGTAAGTTGGCTGATGGTGTTTGCCAATTCATACTCAAGTCCTTCTATTGATTGATTCAATACCTGATCTGATGTCAACGCTCGGTTTCCCTTGAGAAGCGTCACTCCTTTCTCAAATCCACCATAGGAAACCACCACTCCCGGGAACACAAGTTTCTCGACACGTTGTCCGCCTTTCGTGTCAATTACATTGGTTGGATTCACACCTTTGGACACAAGTTCATTCATGAACTCGCGCTGCGCCTTCTCTCCCATGGCTGTGGCAGGATCAGTAAAGGTGAAATGCACTTTGTTGTTGGAAGTGAGTCGGAATTCCGTGAGTGTTTCTTCAATCGCTTTCTGCAATCGCTTGAACCCCGCATTTAGATCCCCTGCCAAAAAAACTTCAATAAACACATCGTCATCAAGCGACTCCAAAAGATTTTGTGTCGGAGTCTTGATGCTGTATCTCTTTTCTTCCGTGAGGTCAAGTCTGAAAAAATAATACTGTGAAGCGAGGTTAACCACCCAAGCCAGTGCCAACGCATTGGCCACCATCAACAGATCTCCCAGTTTTCTGCTCTTCCAACTCACCACTGCCTGCTGCTTAATACTGTTTTGGTGCCAACGATCATGATGCCAGTCACCGAGATAAAATAAATGAGATCTCTGCTATCAATAAGTCCACGGCTGAGCGACTCATAATGATATAGAATCCCAAATTCCTTGAGACTTAAGGCTACCGTTCCCGTTGACGCAAGTGAGGAAAGTGAATCGAAGCCTGAATAGATCGTGATGCAAAGAAATGCAGCCAACACAAAGGAAACAATTTGATTGTTGGTGATAGAGCTGGCAAAAATTCCAACTGCACAAAAAACACCTCCCAATAAAATCAGCCCGATGTATGAGCCTATGACTCCGGGTGTGTCAATGTTGCCCACAGGTTCACCCAACTGATATATTGAAAAGTAGTAGACGACAGTTGGTACAATCGCCACAATCATCAATAAAAAACTTGCCAAAAATTTTCCAATCACCACATCCCAATCGGTCAATGGTTTAGTGAGCAAAAGCTCAAGCGTTCCGATTTTTCTTTCCTCTGCAAAACTCTTCATGGTAATCGCGGGAATCAGAAACACAAAAACATAGGGACCCAGAGAAAACAGAGTATCAAGGTCGGCATAGCCATAGTCGAGAACAGAAGTCTCCGGAAACACCCAAATGAGCAGACCAATGCCAACAAGGAATACCGCGATGACAATGTACGCGATGAGCGAATTGAGAAAACTATTGAATTCCTTTGAGAAGACCTGAATCATTGTCCCTTCTCCGTTAGCTCCCTGAATATCGATTCCATTGATCCCTCCTCCACCTTCATCTCCATAAGTGAAATATTTTGCTCTGTAGCAAACTTAAACACCTCGTTGCGGACATCAATACCTTGACTCGGTATCACCTTATATTTACGAGTGCTCAATTCGATCACATCACTAACTCCAGGAATTTGCTTCATTCTATCCATCTCAACCTCCTCCTTAAACTCTACAACTAATGCAGGCGAGTGATCTCCCTTCAGCAGGTTGGTGAGTTGATCGTCAGCCACGATTTTTCCCTTATTAACAATTATGACCCGATCACAAAGGGCCTGAACTTCTTGCATAATGTGAGAAGAGAAAAGCACAGTCTTATTTTGACTGATTTCTTTAATCACTTTTCGAATCTCCAAAATCTGATTGGGATCAAGTCCGGAAGTCGGTTCATCCAGGATCAGAATTTGTGGATCATGAAGCAAAGCTTGCGCAAGACCAACCCGTTGTCTATATCCTTTTGATAACGACTCTATTTTTTTGTTTTGTTCCTTCGTTAACCCGCATAACGCAATCATTTCATCCACTCTCGATCTGAGTGAATCGCCTTTCAGTCCACTGAGCTTTCCCACAAAACGCAAATACTCATGCACATACATTTCGAGGTATAGTGGATTGTGTTCCGGGAGATAACCGATAATTTTCTTAACTGAAATCGGGTCTTCGACTACATCAAAACCACCCACCATCACACTACCTTCTGTTGGCGGCAGAAAGCCGGTCGCAATTTTCATCGTGGTAGATTTTCCCGCACCATTTGGTCCAAGAAAGCCCACAATCTCACCAGGCCCAATCGAAAAAGAGATATCATCAACCGCTCGTTGACTATCGTAAATCTTGGTTAGATGACTGACTGTGAGAGACATTGGCTAAAAAAACAATCTCAAAAGTAGCCTAATCAATTGGGTTTGCCCACACTTGCCCGCTCAGTTGTTAAAAAATCTATAATCAGGTCACCAATTTATACCCTGGCCCATTAATTGCCGTTGTATAACGCAGCATAAATTTTGAAATTTGCCCTTATCAAATAGCACCAGACACATGAGACTAAGTATCGTATTCTTCTGCATCCTGTTCGCATCACCTCTGCTGGCACAACAAGGCTATAAAATTGACTTCAAGGTGAAGGGACTGAAGGACACAACGGCCTACCTCGGCTATTATTATGGAGAGCAAACCTATGTAAAGGATACAGCGAAGGTCAACTCCTCAGGGGCGTTTCAATTCAGCGGGTCGTCACCACTGGCCCAGGGCATATATTTCCTTGTGTTGGGCAAGACAAGAATATTTGAGCTGACAGTCAGCCAAGATCAGCAGTTCATGCTTGAAACCTCTACTGATGATTACATTCAGAATATGAAAGTGACAGGTGACGATGACAATCGCCTGTTCTTCGAAAACATGAAGTTCAACATGGCACGCAACCAGGAGGCTACACCATATTTTACTGTAGCCAAGGACAGCACTGCCAGTGAAGCTGAAAAAAAATCTGCAAGAGAGTCACTCCAAAAGGTGAATGAAAAAGTGATCGCTTATCAGTCCGATATCATTGAGAAGTATCCAAAAACCATGACCGCCCGAATGCTGAAAGCCACCAAGCCCATTGACGTTCCGGATGCTCCGGTGCGTGCGGACGGAACGATTGATTCAACCTTTCAATACCGATATTACCGTGCACACTACTTCGACAACTTTGACCTATCGGATGATGCACTATTGCGTTTACCGAGACCCCTGTTTGCAGAAAAGATAAAGGACTACCTCGAAAAGCTTCTCGTGCCACATCCTGATACAATCATGAATGCAATTGATGCCCTGGTTAAAAAAACTAAGGGCAACCAGGAAACCTATAAGATGGTGGTATTCAATTCTATCATCAACTACCAGAATCCAAAAATCATGGGACTTGATGAAGTGTATGTGAGGCTGTACGACAAATACTTTGAATCAGGTGAGATGGACTATTGGGCCGCCAGCTCCATGAAGAAGAGCATGAAAGACTATGCTGATAAACTACGATTGAGCCTGATCGGACAAACAGCAAAGAATCTGATCATGCAGGATCAAAATCTCCAATTAAGATCGATGTACGACATCAAGAAAAAATATACTATTCTATTCTTCTTCGATCCAGATTGCGGTCACTGCAAGACTGAAACACCAAAACTAGTTGAGTTCTATAACACAAACAAAGATCGATTCAACCTTGAAGTCTATGCCGTAAGCGCTGACACCTCCATCATGAAGATGAAGAACTATATCAAGGACATGAAGATGCCATGGATCACAGTAAACGGTCCACGCAGCGCAGTGGGAAACTACCAAAACCTGTATGATGCATTCTCCACACCCACGCTCTATATACTAGACGATAAAAAGAAGATCATTGCGAAGAAGCCACCGATTGAGAGCCTTGCTGATTTTTTACAAAATCACGAGCGGAACTTAAAAAAGAGAGCCGGGAGCTAGTCGATTCCGAGTCAGATTCACTGTTCACGACAATAAATCCGCATTTCAGGTAAAAAAATGCATTTCAGGTGCAACTATTTACCCCAATCTGAGTATCTAATAACGTAATTGACCGATAAAGAGAATTATGGCATTGTTTGACACCCTGTTTGGAAAGAAAAAGAAGGCATTTCGCGCATCTTGTCTGATCACAAAAGAACCCATTGAAAAAGGATTTGGCTACCTGCTCACAACAGCTCAGGTAGTTTCGTCAAAGAAATATTGGGATATGATTATGACTGAGCCCGAAACGATGTCATACACTGTATCGCATTTTCAAAATGATGCCATGGGCACGCAGATGCGGTCAATGATTTTCGAAAAGTACGCCACCATCGACAAACCGTGGATCGTCTCTGACTCTATTATCAACTACTTTGATGTTGACAAGTCAAAAGCACGTGAAGATGCTCGCAAGTGGTGGGACAACGAAGGCAATTTCGAGCCTGCAGAAACCGGTCCTGCGACTGAAGTCCTTGACAACCCGACTTTCGAAAAGTTTAAGACCTACGCGATTCAAGAGGCCGGACGCAATCGCGTTAACTAAGACTCAGCGAATTCTCCAATTCTTTTGATCAGCTCTTCCTGTCAATGGTGAATTGCACCAATTGAGTGAGTGAGTTTTTATAAACCGATTCTGGGAAGGTTGCGAGAAGTTCATTGGCTCGCTGATGGTATTCTGTCATTTTCTGTTTGGCATACTCAATTCCACCTTTGTCCTTGACGTAATCGATCACCTCTTTCACCTTTCTGGGTTTGTCGGTATCACTACGAATGATTCCAATAATCCTTCGCTTCTCCAGCCAACTTGATTTTGACAACGCGTGAATCAATGGCAACGTCATCTTCTTTTCTTTTATATCGATACCCAAAGGCTTGCCGATTTCATCATCACCGTAGTCAAACAGGTCGTCTTTGATCTGGAATGCCATGCCCACGCATTCTCCAAACTGACGCATTTGAGAAACAACTTCAGAATTACTTCCCGCAGAGCTTGCGCCCACCGCACAACATGAGGCAATCAAGGAAGCCGTCTTCTGACGAATGACATCATAGTAAACATCCTCAGTGATATCGAGCTTACGCGCTTTCTCAAATTGCAGGAGTTCCCCTTCACTCATTTCCTTGACGGCATGGGAAACAATACGAAGCAATTCAATTTCATTGTGCTCAATGGAGAGAAGTAAACCGCGTGAAAGCAAAAAATCACCAACGAGCACCGCTATTTTATTTTTCCAAAGTGCATTAATAGAAAAAAAGCCTCTCCGGTAATTGGCATTGTCCACCACATCATCGTGAACCAGCGAGGCCGTATGTAACAGCTCGATCAAAGACGCACCATGGTAAGTTGACTCAGAAATTTGCCCCGTGGCGCCAGCACTCAGGAAGACAAACATTGGGCGCATTTGCTTTCCTTTCCGCTTGACGATGTAGCTCATGATCTTGTCAAGCAAAAAAACATTGGTCTTCATTGAGGCTCGAAACTTTATTTCGAACTCGTCCATTTCCTTCGCAATGGGAGTTTTGATATCCTCGAGCTTCAAAGCCATGAAGTGCAATAATACGCATTGCCTGATTAGTTTGTAGGAGCGTAATAGGATAAATTAGTTGAATTTCGGGCCTTATTGGGCAGTCCGAAACGGCTTTTCCTTCCAACATTTTTCGCTACCAAACACGACCCATACCCTCATATTTTATCAGACAACAGTTGGTCGTTTTTACAGAATTTGAATCTATATTTATACCTTAACCTTGTCTATGCTACTAGAGTTGGCTCTGCTTATCACGGGTTTTGTCGTCCTTGTAAAAGGGGCTGATTTCCTCGTTGGAGGTGCATCCTCCGTTGCCAAAAAATTTAATATTTCAAATCTGGCCATTGGCCTTACGGTGGTCTCATTCGGCACCTCTGCACCTGAACTACTGGTAAATTTAATGTCTGCCACTAAAGGTTACAGTACGGCCGCATTCGGTAACATTCTGGGTAGCAATAATTTTAATTTGATGCTCATCTTGGGAGTATCCGGAATCATTTTTCCTCTTGTTGTTCAGCGGAAAACTGTTCAGTATGAAGTGCCGATTTCAATCGGAGCAATCCTTTTACTTTTCATCCTGGTAAATGACAGAATGATCTGGGGGTTGGCTACTGATACCCTCACTCGTACAGATGCATTTATCCTTCTTGGCTTCTTTGGCATATTCATGCTTTACGTTTATCGCACCATGACATCCGCCAGCGACTATGGTGAAGGTACGCCAATAAAAGTCTATCGTACCTCAATCTCCACGGGCATGATCCTGATTGGGCTTGCCATGTTACTGGGAGGTGGCGAACTGGCAGTGACAAATGCCGTGCTGATTGCAGAGCGTTATGGCCTTAGCGAACGATTGATTGGATTGACGATACTGGCAGCAGGAACTTCTTTACCTGAACTCGCTACCTCAGCTGTAGCTGCTTACCGAAAGAACACTGATATAGCGATCGGCAATGTGGTAGGCTCCAATATCTTTAACCTATGCCTGATTCTGGGGGCAACGGGTCTCGTCAAGCCGATGGCCTACGACAGCGTGTTGAACTTTGACATATTCGTGGTGATTGTCGCCAGCGTAGTCCTCCTCATCTTTATGTTCACACTGAATCAGCGCAAACTGGACCGATGGGAAGCTATTATTCTTTTCGTGGGATACATCACTTATACCGTTTATCTCATCGGTACGGAGAGCGGAACAGTCTAGTTGACTTTACCTTCCAGTTCCGTGATCTTAGCCTGAGCTTTTGCCACACCCAGAGAAAGTGCCTTCTTGTACATCTCCAAGGCCTCTGCGTAAGTTTCTTTCTTCTTACGAGGAGCTAGTTTGGTACGATTCGCAGCCTCTTCTATCGCTTCTCCTCGCGCATAGTAAGAATCGCCTTCACTCATTTTGCTCTGAATCATAAGCTCCTGAATACGCGCTTCGATTAGTGCAAGCTCCTGTTCTTTCGCCAGAATTTGAGCCTCTTTATCGGTCAACTCAGCCTCCTGTAGAGTCACAGTCTGGATCAGGTTCTGATTTTCGTTTCTATACTTGTCCACCTGCTCTTGCAACTCAAGAACCTCCTTGTTTCTGGCCTCCAGGTCTGCCTTCAGTTTCTTTATGGTATTGGAAAAAGCATTGGAAGTGCCTCTTGATTTCTTCAACGCGGTTTCCAGATCCTCTATTTTCTTCTGACTCTCCTTAACGTAGTCGTTAATGTCTTTCATACGGGCGGTATAATCCGTGTAGGTTGTTCCCTCAACCATGTTCACCCGAAGCAATTGCCTATTGGCATCGATTGAATCCATCAGAACACCAACTTCCTGAAGCGTGTTAGCCACTTGCTGACTTTGGTTGAGTGCCTGCGTAAGGCTATCAACGGCCATTTGAAGTTTTTCATTTTGACCACCTCCACAATTCATCATCACAAGTCCCACTAATACAACGAAAACAAGCTTTTTAATCATAACAATTGCATTTATGACGCAAAAATACCGTTGATTATGAGTCATATAAATAGCAGCTCCAAATTTATTTTTTGTAGGTGCCCTAATTCTAATCAGTTGGTGTAACTTCGCAGCCAGTTTTAAGAAAACAGCATTTTGAACCCCGATTTGATAACCGCGCGCACCCGAATCGCGGATCTGGGAGACCCCAGAATCATTGTAATCGGAGGCGGTTTTGGAGGCATAGAACTCGTAAGAGGCCTCAAGAATCTGAAAGCCCAGGTCGTCCTTTTTGACAAATACAATCACCACACGTTTCAACCTCTTTTGTATCAGGTAGCCACTTCCGGATTGGAAACGAGCTCCATTGTCTTCCCCTTTCGGAAACGGTTCTCTGATCAAACAGAGTTTTATTTCCGCCTCGGTGAGGTGAATCAAATCAAACCTGAAGAAAACTATATCGAGACTTCGATCGGTGGAGTTAAGTACGACTATCTTGTTATTGCGACCGGTGCAGCCACTAATTTTTATGGCAATTCTGAATTGGAAAAAAATGCCATGGCAATGAAAAACATCACCGATGCTATTAAGCTGAGAAACCGAATTATCCGAAACATGGAGTTCGCGTTGCTTACTGATGACAATGAGGTGATGAACAGCCTGATGGACTATGTGATCGTTGGTGGTGGTCCTACAGGTGTTGAACTTGCCGGAGCACTGTCTGAACTAAAGCACAACGTATTCCCAAAGGACTATAAAGAGCTTGACCTAAAGCACATGGACATTCACCTGGTAGAGGCAGGGCCTCGATTGCTGAATGGCATGAGTGAAGTTGCTTCCGAGAAAGCTTTGAAATACCTCAACCAGATGGGCGTAAAGGTTCATCTCAACCTTGCAGTGAAATCGTATGACGGCTACTCGGTAGAATTTAATAATGGCGAAAAACTGATCTCACGTTCGTTGATTTGGGCAGCAGGTGTAAAAGGGAATCCAATACAAGGTTTAAATGAGCAGAGCATAGCCAAAGGGAATCGCCTCAAAGTTGATGAGTACAACAGGGTAAAGGGGTATGATAATATTTTTGCCATCGGTGATGTTGCGCTGATGGAAGGTGCTGTAAGATTTCCACAAGGCCATCCCATGATGGCACAACCCGCCATTCAACAGGGTCGATTGCTGGCGAAGAACTTGAAAAAATCAATCGCCAAAAAGCAGATGAAACCCTTTAAATACAAGGATCTGGGCAGCATGGCTACCGTGGGGCGCAACCGGGCGGTGGTAGACTTAAACAAGTTTAGAACACAAGGGTTCTTTGCCTGGTACATTTGGATGTTTATTCATCTCATTTCCATTATGGGATTTCGGAATAAAGTTTTTACCTTTTTCAGCTGGGTATGGAGCTATTTCTCCTACGACAGAAGCAATCGGTTGATTATTGGTCGACCGAAAGAAGAAATATAAATGGACAGCGGTTCAGTAAAACACAAACTCTCTGCAGCAGGCGTACTGGTTTCGTTAGGAATCATCTATGGTGACATCGGAACATCACCATTGTATGTATTCAAAGCAATTATTAATGACAGTATCATCACAGAAGACCTTGTCCTAGGTGGAGTTTCGTGCGTCTTCTGGACGCTGACATTGATCACGAGTATTAAATATGTTTATCTCGCACTCAACGCTGACAATAAAGGTGAAGGCGGGATATTTGCGCTTTATGCACTCGTAAGAAAGTACAAAGCCAAATGGGTGGTATATCTCGCCATCATCGGTTGCGCCACACTCATCTCTGACGGCTTTATCACTCCAGCCATTAGTATCTCATCTGCAATTGAGGGCCTTACCATTGACAATCCAAATATCCCAACGGTACCTATCGTCATTGTTATTCTAATTCTGCTTTTCTTCTTCCAGCAGTTTGGTACTAGTGTGGTCGGAAAGACTTTTGGGCCCATTATGCTGGTTTGGTTCCTCACACTTGGGGTTCTGGGCCTGATCCATCTTTCTCAGAATCTATCCGTTCTCAAGGCCATTAACCCAACGTATGCGATCAACCTGCTGATGAATTATCCGGGGGGATTTTGGTTGTTAGGCGCAGTATTCCTGTGTACTACCGGGGCTGAAGCATTGTACTCCGACCTTGGCCACTGCGGTAAGGGCAACATTCGACTTGGTTGGGGGTTTGTTAAAGTTTGCCTTTTGATCAACTACTTTGGGCAGGCCGCTTGGTTGCTCACACTTGAGGGATCAACATTAAACGGGCAAATTCCATTTTATGCGATCGTTCCAGATGGCTTTCTAATATTCAGCATCATCATCGCCACGATGGCGGCCATCATCGCCAGCCAGGCATTGATCTCTGGTACATTTACTTTGGTGAACGAGGCCATGAAACTGAAACTATGGCCCAGTACCCGTGTGCGTTATCCGAGCCAGATGAAGGGTCAGATTTATCTACCAGCGATGAACTGGATCTTGTTGGGAGGTACCATTCTCGTAGTGCTCATTTTCCGCGAGTCTTCTGCGATGGAAGGAGCTTATGGTCTTGCCATCACATTCGACATGCTGATGACAACTACTTTGTTGGTTTACTTTTTTACTACAAACAAAAAATCGCGGCTCAGGTCAACAGTTCTCGCACTCGTGTTCTTCTCAATCGAGGGAATGTTCCTGGTTTCCAACCTCAGTAAGTTTCAACATGGTGGGTGGTTTACATTTATTATCGCCTTCTTCTTCTTCATGCTGATGTTCATCCTGGTGAAAGCAAGAGGATTGCGTGATCGCCACACCGAATTTGTAGAGATCAAACATTACGTTCCGATGATTCAGGATCTTCAGGCTGACACAACTATACCAAAAGAAGCTACGAACCTCGTTTACATGGCTGTGGCTGACAGCAAACGATCGATTGACTCGAATATCGTCTATTCTATCTTTAAGAAACGACCGAAACGTGCCGATGTATACTGGTTCATCCACGTAGATACGGTTGACAGTCCGTATACCAGCAAATATTCGGTCGATACGATAATTCCGAAGAAAGCTTTCTTCATTCGTATCAAACTTGGGTTCAAATCCGACCATCGGGTGAATATCCTATTCAACCGCATTCTGCATGACATGGCCGAAAATGCTGAGATCGATTTGGTAAGTCACTACGACTCACTAAAGAAACATAGCATGCCAGCTGACTTTAAGTTTATCATACTTCATTCGTTGGCTTCAATCGATAGTGAAATATCAACTTTTGATAATCTTATTATTCAAGGCTATCGATTTGTGAAACGTTTCAGCTTGTCCACTGAAGCGATGTATGGACTTGAGTTGGCAAACGTGGAAGTTGAACGCGTTCCAATCATGGTAGGCCCACCAGCCAAAGTCCGGATCAAGCGAGAACGTTCTGAAATTGAGCGAGAAAAGGAGCTCAAGTACTACAATAACCGATTTCAGTGATCAAATCTGAACAGGGTATCGTTCATTAATGTACCCGTTCGAGCATCCTTTGTCCCATTCCAGAGTCTATTGGGGTATGTAACCATTGGCACTTTTTTGGGTAATAACTTTCAAAACCTCATCGTATGCTTCAGAACTACTTCAAGATCGCATTGCGTAATCTCTCTAAAAACAAGATTTTCTCATCCATCAACATCTTTGGGCTATCGATCGGAATAGCCTGCTGTTTGTTGCTGGCGCTCTACATACAAGATGAGTTCAGCTACGATAAACATCATAAAGAAGGAGAAAATCTTTACCGGATAGTCACCAAGTTCGAGGGAACTAAGGGGCTTGATAAGTTAAGAACTTGTTCCCCCCCTATTGCGATGGCGATGCAGGAAGAGATCGAGGACGTGATATTCGCTACTCGCGCATTAAATCCTCCAGGGGTGCAACTGAATCTCATCAAGTATGAAGACAATATCTTCTATGAAGAAAATGGATTGATTGCCGATTCGACTTTGTTCAAAGTTCTCAACTACGAACTATTGGAAGGCAACCCGGATCATGCGTTGGTTGAAGCCAACTCGGTGGTAATCTCTCAGCAGATGGCCAAAAAACTGTTCGGGGATGAATCGGCACTGAACAAATTGATAAACATAAGCCAAGGTGGTCCGTCTGGAGATTTTAAAGTGACAGGCGTATTTCGGCAGCCAGGCAAAAGTCATATTGAAGCTAATTTTTTCGTTTCCATGACGAGTGGTGGATGGGCAGCCTACATGAGGTCAGAAGATGCTCAGGGTGAATGGGGCGGCCAGAATTTTGTTCCTTCATACGTTAGACTGATGCCAGGTCATAACAGCAGAGCAGTGGTTGACAAAATGAATCAAGTGCTCGTGAAGTATGGAGCTGAAGACATGAAAGCCTTGGGTATGACGAAAACACTTGATCTCGAGCCCGTGGAAGACATCTATCTTAAATCAGATATTGGGAGAAACCCAAGAATCACCTACGTCTATGTCATCTCATCCATTGCCATTTTCATCCTGCTCATTGCTTGCATCAATTTCATGAATCTTTCTACCGCAAAGGCGACCAAGCGTGCAAGTGAAATTGGCGTACGAAAAGTGATGGGTGCTTTCAGAAGTTCATTGATCAGGCAATTGTTGGGAGAAGCAATGTTGCTTGTCGCAGTGTCTATCGTTATCAGCATTGGTTTGATCTACATTGCGCTGCCCTATTTCAATGAGCTTACCAGCAAGCAAATTTCTTTCGACACAGACAACATTTTATACTTTGGATCAGCTTTGGTTGCCATCACACTCATTACGGGTCTTGTAGCAGGAAGCTACCCAGCGTTCTATCTTTCTTCCTTTCAACCAGCAGAAGTGCTGAAGGGGAAAGTAAACCTCGGCAACTCATCTGGCACACTACGCCAAGGTTTGGTGGTGTTTCAATTCGTGATAGGTATTGCACTGGTTTGCGGTATGCTGATCATTGGCAAACAACTTCGATACATGCAAAACCAAAGTCTGGGATTTAATCCAGAGGCTAAAATTGTACTGCCACTTCGCACCGAGTATGCTCAAAAAGGATTTGAATCTTTTAAGACTGAGGTAAGCCGTGAATCAGGAATAGTGGGCGTTTCGGCAGCTGACTATATGCCGGGGTCGAATATCTGGAGCGACTTTGCCTTGTATCCTCAAGGAGGAAACATGGATCTGGCAAAACTACATTTTAGTAACACAGTCGATGCCGGCTACATAGAGCTTATGGGCATTAAGATGTTGGCAGGAAGAACTTTTAATGAAAATGAAGTGGATGGGCGCCACAAATTAGTCGTCAACCGAATTGGTGCAACAGAGCTTGGATTTACACCTGAAGAAGCAATTGGCCAGCATGTGTTTACAGAATGGCAAGGCGAGAAGATATCGCACGAAATCATTGGAGTGATGGAAGACTACCACCAGCTTTCTTTGAAAGAAGAAATCAAACCAACTCTTTTCAGGATGAATAGTGAGGGAAGAACGTTTGACTATGGTGTCTTGAATATAAAAACGGAAAACCTTTCAGAAGCGCTATCCACAATCGAAACCACCTGGAACAAAGTGATCACGGATACACCTTTTGAATACACGTTTCTCGATGACAATATTCGCAAGCAGTATGAAGAGGACAAGAAAGTATCTACCATAATCACCACCTTCACTGTTATTGCGATGATTATCAGCTGTCTCGGATTGTATGGTTTGTCGTCTTATATGGCAGAGCGGAGAGTCAAAGAAATTGGTATTCGCAAAGTGCTGGGTGCGAACGTGAGCCAGATTGTGAACCTGATGTCAAGAGAGTTTATCAAACTCATCGTTATTGCTTTTGCGATCGCTATGCCCTTGTCCTGGTATGTAATGGACCAATGGTTGTCAGACTTTGCTTACAGAATTGAAATTGACTTAATAATATTCTTCGTTGCCGGATTAGGTGCCATTACGATCGCGCTGCTCACTGTAGGTTTTGAATCCATTAAGGCTGCGACCGGAGATCCGGTGAAATCACTGAGAAGCGAATAGTCAGAGACCTAACTGCCAGACTGAAAAAGATATGCTAAAGAACTATTTTAAAGTTGCCATACGGAGTTTGATGAAAAACTCTGTCTACTCATTTATCAACATCACAGGTCTTGCAGTTGGAATTGCCTGCACCATTTTGATCGTACTCTGGGTGAAAGACGAGACTTCGTACGATCGTTTTCATCCAAAGGTCAACGAACTCTATCAGGTTTGGACGAACGCCCATTTTGACGGGAAGATCAATTCATGGATTTCTACACCACAACCACTAAAGACAGCACTGAAGGATGAGTTCAGCGACATTAAAAACACTGCCATTTCTGATTGGGGTGGAACCCACTTGCTCACAGTCGGTGACAAAAAGTTGAATAAACGAGGATACTATGTGAGCCCTGAGTTCCTGGAAATGTTCCAGTTTCCACTTGTTACCGGATCTGCCGAAAACGTTCTTGATGATACTTACTCCATCGTACTCACCGAGTCTGCTGCGAGAAGTTTGTTTGGTGACGAAGATCCGATTAATAAGATCATAAAAATGGACAATAGTTCGGATATGAAGGTGACGGGAATACTTAAAGACATTCCATCCAACTCTTCCTTCGAATTTGATTACCTCACTCCTTTCGCGCTGATGGTTGCCACCCAAGAATGGGCGAAGAACGCAGAGCACAACTGGGGCAATAGTTCGTTCCAAACTTTCGTGGAGCTTCCTACGGGAACAAATCCCGATGATGTGGAGTCGCAAATCCGAGACTTGCTCATGGTGAAACAAAAGGATGACAAAGTGAAGAAAGAGTTATTCCTTCATTCCCTTAGTCGCTGGAGACTTCATTCAGATTTTGAGAATGGCCAGGAAGCAGGTGGAATGATTGACTATGTGAATATGTTCAGCGTCATTGCTATTTTTATTATAGTCATCGCCTGTATCAACTTCATGAATCTCGCAACCGCGAGGTCAGAGAGACGCGCACGTGAAGTGGGCATTCGCAAATCTGTTGGATCAAAGCGTCAGGAACTGGTTGCTCAGTTTTTGGGAGAGTCTCTTCTCATTACGTTCATCGCGTATGTCCTGGCAATTTTTTTAGTGGAAGGTGTATTGCCTTTTTATAACGACCTGGTAGAAAAGCAGCTGTATGTACCTTATCTGTCCTCGCAATTCTGGATTTTCACTTTGGCAGTTATTTTAATAACCGGTCTGGTGTCAGGAAGTTATCCAGCCCTTTACCTCTCCTCATTTAATGTAGTGAAGGTTTTGAAAGGGAAAATTCAAGTGGGGAAGAGCGCAAGTCTACCTCGTAAAATTTTAGTCACGCTGCAGTTCGGGTTTTCGATCATTTTGATCGTGGGGACCATCGTGGTCTATTATCAAATTCAACAGGTCAAAAACCGAGATCTTGGTTATAATCAGGAGAATTTGATTACGGTTCAATACAATAACGAGCTCCGAGAGAATTATAATACCATAAAACAAGAGTTGCTACGTACAGGAGTTGTTGAGTCAGTGACACGAAGTAACAGCCCCATCACAGAAATATGGTCAAATAACTTTTTGGGCTGGCCAGGTAAGCCAGAAGACCTCAGGGTAATATTCGCCACCGTTGCCACGGAATACGACTACACGAAAACTATGGGAATCAAAGTACTTCACGGTAGAGATTTTTCGGAGGACTTCAAAAGTGACACTGCAGCTATCATGGTTAATCAGGCAGCGCTTGATATCATGGGTCTTGAAGACCCTATCGGGCAACAACTTGATCTTTGGGGCGGCAAGAGAGAGTTGATTGGTGTGGTGGACAATACTTTGATGGGATCTCCCTTTCGTGCCGTTGGGCCGCTATTTATGATAATGGATCGAGACTGGATCTCATCAGTTACTATTCGACTATCGAAAACTGATGACTTGCAAGAGTCACTTGAAAAAGTCAGCAACATATTTGCCCAATTGAATCCTGCTTATCCATTTGAATACAGTTTTGCAGATGTGGAGTTCAAGAAAAAATTCACCACGATAGACCTGATCGGTAAGCTTGCAAATCTTTTCGCGTTCCTCGCGTTGTTTATTACCGGTCTTGGATTGTTTGGACTTGCTGCATTTACAGCAGAGCAACGTACAAAAGAAATAGGCATCAGAAAGGTATTGGGCGCAACGGTCACTGCAGTAGTGGTCATGATATCCCGCGATTTCAGTCGTCTGGTGATTATGGCATTCATAATTTCTGCTCCGATTGCATGGTATGCTATGGATAGTTTCCTGGAACGCTATCCCTATCGGGTCGATATTCCATGGTGGACGTTCCCGTTGGCCGGAGGCCTTGCCTTCATTCTGGCTATCGGAATAGTAAGTATGCAGGCCCTAAGGGCCGCTGTGGACAATCCGGTCAAATCCCTGCGTTCTGAATAATTTTAGAAATGATGCAACTTCCGGGGATGCGCGCGCATCTATGGGTTACTATCGCTAAATTTATCATTATGAAACGCGTCTCATTGACTTTACTTACGGCACTGCTTCTCGCCCCTTTTGCCAAATCCTTTGCCCAGGCTGAAGCGCAATCTCTTGAACACTTTGATCGAATAATGGCCTCTCAATTTGTAAAGGTTGTACTTCAGCAGGGTGAAAAAGAATCAATCCGTTTTGACTATAGCGACATCGATCCGGCTGTTGTGAACGTGAAAGTTAAACGCAAGAGGTTATTGATCTACCTCGATGACGCGCGCCTGGTAGAAAAGAGACAAAAATATTACTACAACGGTCAAAAGCATTCAGTGAGCAGATACGGACATCGCTACATCACAGCATATGTCACTTACAAAAACCTGCGTGGTATAGAGATACGTGGTGAAAAAGGTGTGGATTGTGAAAGTGCAATTGTGAGCGACAAGTTTAAGCTTAAAGTATATGGTGAAAACGAGGTGTCTCTCGCCTCATTACAAACTCAAAAGTTTAAGGCTTCCATTTTTGGATCGAACCATGTAAAAATCAATGGTGGTTCCGTGGAACATCAGGTGTATCGTTTATTTGGTGAAAATCAGATCGACACACAAAAGTTGTCAAGCAATACTGCTGTGTCGAAGCTTTATGGTGAGGGCACTTTGACACTCAATGCGCAGGATGAGCTCAAGATTAGCGCATTTGGAGAACCTGAGATAAGGCTTGATGGCCCAGCGCACATCAACAAGAATATCATCCTTGGCGCGGCCAACATTAAGATCCGCAGACTAAACTAGTTATTTAGCAATCTCTTGATCCGTAGCTTGTTGTATTGCTGAAGCAACAAAGGAATAACATTGTATAAAATGTTGGCCATAGTGATCAGGATGAAAATCGCAAAGTTGGCCAAAGCAATAGCATAGAATCCAGTAAGCAGAAAAAAAGCAAAGCAAACCAGGTGGTATCGCTCGTATACCTCAATGGTTCGATGGTAGTTCACGAACTCCTTTTTTGTTCGTCTCACTTTAATTGAATTATCCTTTCTCAGGATTTGTCGTACGATATCGCCATCCTGAGTGTACCTGCGAAAGAATTTTAATCCCAATCTCTGGTAATATTCAGGGCGATCACTGAGTTGAAACCGTTGGTAAACTTCGTTGGGAAGGAAGAGCAGACAAATACTGGGAATTATCAGAAGATAGAAATGGATATTCATTCCAATTGCCAGCCAGAACGCCATCACCGGTGCAAATGCAAGCACCGTCCAAAAAATATTAACGAGCTGATTGAGTAATTGCTTTTTCAAAGCGCAGGTTCGATTGAGCGCAAAAGTAAGTATTTATTAAAACTCACCCTGTTGTGTGACTTATATCATAGACCAGCAAAGGCAGACCTCTTTTCTTTGTGTAAACATTTACAGTTATGGGTTATACACATTCCTACACAATAAATCTATCCTGGCAACATGATCGTCAGGGATTACTTGCAAGTAATGACCTGGATCAGCAACTAGAGGTAGCAACTCCTCCCCCATTTCCAAAAGGAGTCGAACGAGTTTGGTCACCGGAGCATCTGTTCACTGCCGCGATCAGCAGTTGTCTGATGACAACTTTTCTAGCCATCGCTGAAAATTTTAAGCTTGATTTCGAAAGCTTCACATGTCCTGCTACAGGAAAACTGGATCAAGTGGAAGGCCGGTATCGGATGACAGAGGTTATCCTTGAACCCGTTGTTACAATAGTTGATGCGAAAGACGAGTCCAAAGCTCTACGCGTTCTTGAAAAGGCTGAGGCAGCATGCCTCATTACGAATTCAGTGACCGCCAAAGTCACTATGAAACCGAGGGTGGTAATCGTAAATCTTGAAGCGGTGTTATAGGTTGGCACCTAAGCGCTGGCCACGCAAGCAAACATATTTTCAGTCCGGTACTGCGAAGGTCTTTCCCCAATTTTAATAACACCCTTGAATCCCGCCTGTGTCAACATAGACTCTGCCTTCTCGAAAGTGACTGGATATGGAACCCACTGATTACTTCGATCAGTGTTGTATTCCACCAGCACAATTTTACCATGTGGTTTTAACCAAGGATGAAGCTTTTGAAGGAACACAGATTGGTCCTTGATATAATGAAGCGTATTGGCCATAATCACCCCGTCAAATTCCCCTTTGTCGCGAATCATGTGTTCTACATCAGCTTGCGAAAATGTAATCTCAACCTGAGCGCGCTCTTTGGCCAGGTACTGAGTCAGTTTATCGATGGCTAAAATTCGACTGCTCTTTCCAAGCAATTCAGCCACAGCATAAGTAAAAGTTCCTGACCCACATCCCAGGTCAGCCCAATGTTCCACAGGCGATCCCTGAATGGAGGCTTCAATTAGTTGTCGAGCGTCAGCGATCGTCACAATGTCACAGTTTGATTAAACCCCGAGCTAATCTTTGGCGACTCCAAGTTTGTCCAACACCAGAACTGAAACATCAAATTTCTGGTCAGCAAATTGGACGATCTCTGTTGACCCAACTTTCGAATTTAAGATAAAGTCAAATCCATTTTCTAGAGCGACAGCGTCTATAGCACGGCCCACTTTATTCAGTATCGGTTGCAGTAGCTCGCTTTCCCTCTTCCTCAATGCCACCTGCACATCACCCTGGAATCTTTCTATTGATTCCTGAATTCTCCGAAGCTCCGCTTCTTTGTCAAGCCTGACAATTTCTACCATCGCGGACGCGCCTTGCTGATACAATTTCAGCTTACTCTCATATTCAGCTACTTTGGCTTGAAACTGCTTCTCATATTGACTGATGTCAACTTGAAGTTCATTCTGAGCTTTATTAAATTCTGGTAGAACTTTCAGGATATAATCCGTATCAGCAAAACCAATTCTCTGGCAATCAGAACTTTGGCCGAAAGAACTAAATCCAATTGAGAGCAGTATCGGCACAATCAATTTTCTCATGGCTTTTTGTTTTCAAGTTAAAGGATTTTGAGTCACCAGAAAACAAACCAAAAATCGAAACACTTACATGCTTGTTGCATAAAAAAGCGCTGCCCCGATCATTGCGGAACAACGCCTTCTAAAGTTTCAAAACAATCTACTTCTGTAACTTATAGGTCACTCCAAAACTTCCTCCTGATCCTGTGCCTCCTCCTAGTTCAAGGTTGAGCCCCCATTTCTCATTGAAGAAATAGCGACCTCCAACCTGAAGATCCAGCCCGAGGCCCGTGGCTTCACCACCGAAAGTGGCATTTGAATTCCCATCCCACTTCACATCGGACCATATATAATATCCGAGAGAAAGCCCAGCATAAAGATTCCATTGACTTGTGAGATTAAGCAGCTCGTTAAAATGGTAATTACCGTTAAAAGAAATCACCGTAAGAGACTGACTATACTTGCCGCCAAGAAAATTATCGTTGTAATTCCTATACGAGAGCTTAGGACCGATAGTAATTGCAGGATGAACACCAAAGTCAGCACCAACGTAGACAGGTACTCCCCAGGTTGAGAATCCCAACCCAGCGTTGATTTGCGCACCACCTTTTCCCAAAGGCGCTTGCGCAAAGAGTGCACTGGTGACTAAAAAAAGACAGGTACTGAGAAATAACGTTTTTCGCATAGTGAAATAAATAATTGGTTATGATTGTTAGTTAGCAAAAAGTCGGCCGAAGCCGTTCTTTTGGATTGCCAACACCAAGACAATTACTTAGACGGCTTTCGCAGCCAAAGGTTTAAAAATCAAGAAAAATTAATTTCAACAGCCTATAGGGCTGCTAACAGACCGCTCAGCCCGTTCGAAGATTTTATGCGAAACTATCTGCTACTTTTGCAATCCTTTTTTTAAAACAAAACTAACATAACCAAATTCACAGTTTACATTAACCAGGGATCAACACCTTGTCAACCACGTAGATAATTCCATTAGAACACGAAATCGTTGCTACGATGCTAGCGTCATTAACTGTGAAGCGATCGCCATTCTTTGTCAGGGTTACATTTTTGGTATTCGCCTGGTTAAGCTTCATACCATCCTTCATCATATTCTCTCTTATTACTCCGATGTAAACATGGTACTCAAGTATGTCACGGAGTTTTGATTGATTCTTGGGTTTCACGAGGTCATCCAACGTACCTGGAGGTAGTTGGTCAAACGCCTCATTGGTGGGGGCAAACACAGTGAATGGTCCGGCATTGGCTAGTGCATCAACATATTCAGCGGCCTTTAACGCAGCTACCAGTGTTGTATGGTCAGCAGAACCTCCCGCAACCTGAACGATATTCTGTTGTGAAATATCATCCTGTACAGTCGCCTGACCACCATCCACTGGCGCAGGTGTAGTATTTGTTGCTAACGATTGGGGATTTTGATTGCATGCCATCATCAATACGCTGATGACGAGCAAAAGAATGGTATTACTTTTCATAGTGAGTCATTTGATTTGGTGTTTGAAATTCATCTCTTGAATGTCAATCGGCAATGACATTCCTCATGGAAGATTGAAATGATATTATGAAAGCATTATGATCGAAATCATAAACTGCCAGTCAGATGTCCTTTCTTAAAAATCTTCTCAGTGACAACAGTAGAGGGAAAACCGCCCATACCAGCAAAAGCGAAAATGAATAGACCATACCAAGTGGGCTTCCGAAAAATTGCTTATAAAAGGCACCTGTATATCCCATGAGGGCTGAGATGTCCAGCTTGAGAAGGATAATAATACGCGCTAGGTCTACCGGATTGAGGGAAATAAGTGTTAGAGTAAGTTTTTCCATAGGGTAGTCACTAAATGCATAAATCACGTAAAGAACTATTCCATCATAAATCAACGTGAAGTATATCCAAAACAACAGGGCCATTCCTATTCCCTTTGCCTTGTCGCGGGTAAGGACAGCTGCACAAAAAGCTATTGACACAAAGACCAGCGTCAAAACAACTCCACATAAAACAAGTACCAGACTGCTGCTCCCAGCATTAAAAATTGTTACAGGCAAACCAACGCCAATGCAAAAAGCCAGGGTAAGCGCTGATGAAACGGCAAGATATTCTGATAGGAATATCGATTTTCTGTTAATGGGCTGCGAAAGAAGAAGCTCGATAAATTCATAACTGTTGAAGAAGTGAATAGTCGTGAATATGATGCTTACCAGCGGAACCACCATCAGCATGATATTTAGGAGACTTAGGATTGCCTTCTCCGAGTTACCCTCAAGGTTGAACATGCAAAAGGAAACAAGGAAGAGAAAGACCGTATAGAAAACGACAAATCTATTTCTCGCGATATCGATAAGCACGTACTTTGTAATCTTCATCATACCATCTGTCTCTTCAGGTTTCTTCTCATTACTGTTGCGATGGCTTTTCCCAATTTTATCTCTCCTGTAATGTCTTTGAGTGCACTGATGGTATCGTTATAAATTAATGTGCCATTGTCCAAATAAACGACATGGGAAGAAAGCTCATCAAGGTCGCTCATAATATGCGAGGTGATAATAAAAAGTTTGCCTTTGTCCATCTCACTTACAATCTTCTCCTTTATTATCTCAACAGCAATTGGATCAAGGCCGGCAGTTGGCTCATCCAGAATCATGATTGAAGGATTGAACATAAAGGCAAGAGCCGCACTTACTTTTTGTCGTGTTCCACCGGACAGTGTATGCATTCTTTTATTCAACATCTTGTCCAGGCCAAAAGCGCCAATGAGTTCCTGATCGACAACAGAGGATTCCTTCCTTAAGTCCATGATCATTGAAAACAACTGCCCAATAGTCATGTTGTCAGGATAGCGTCCAATTTGAGGCATATATCCGATAGCTTGCCTGTAATGCCAATGACCAAAGATCGATTCGCCATTCACAGCTATGGATCCTTTATCAGGCACGACCATCCCAAGAATACACTTTATCAGCGTTGTTTTACCGGATCCATTGGGTCCAATCAACGCATACGTATTGCCACTTACGAAATCCAGGTTGATCTCCTTCAGCACCTCAAGTGCTCCAAATTTTTTTCCTAAGTCAGTTACCGATATCATACGCCTGCATCGCTGGGTTATCGTCTTTCAAGTTTTCGGGAGTGACTACCGGTATCACTTTCTCTGCTTTGTCAAGTAAAAAAACCAAAAAGCTCCTCCAAAGCATAACCGAGGTTGGCATTTTCTCCACCATCATAGCATACAAACTTGCCGGATGAAAAGGCACATCCCCAACCCCATCCTTGTCAAGATCATAGCCTGTGTATTTATCCCAATAATTATTGGTGATCGAATTTAAGGTCATGGAGCCATTCGTTCCCAAATCAAATGAGTTTGCAATGAAGTTGTTTGTATTAAAGTCATTATCATCGCAACTGGCCTGTAGTTTTATTCCCCAACCATTTTCTCTGAATTCATTGGAATGAAATTTACTCCGACTGCATCCTTCCATATAAATCGCAACTGTATTCTTAAAAAATATATTGTTACTGATATTACTGTCGCTTATTTCTTTCAGCAAAAGCCCATACGCGGACGCACCCCAATTTTCTTCAAATCTATTGCCAGTCATTGTTACCTTTTTGGAATACATCACCGCTATTCCTGCGCCATTATTCTTAAATATGTTGTCGCTGTATTCATCCTCGTGCGAAAACATAAAATGAAGCCCATATCGTAAATTGTTTTGACTTACATTACCCTCAATTAGCGAATTGGTAACAAATTCAAAATAAATACCATCCCTATGACCTTTTACCGTGTTGTTTAAGACTGTGATTCGATCACTCTTCCAAAGGTGAATGCCATTACCAGCGTGTAGTTCATCTTTACCTTCAGATGTTAAAACGTTCTTCTCAATACGGCTGTCTTTGCAATTGGCTAAATGAATGCCAAAAAAAGCGTTTTCAATAATATTGTTGGCTAACAACAGGTCTCTTGAATTATTCCCTCCGATAGCGGCAAGATCGTTCAAACTTGATATTCCAACATTGATAATCCGGAAATACTGAATACTCACCTTATCCGCGTTTACTGTGAAAACCTCGTATTTTAATTCCCCATCAACAATCGGATAGTCAACGCCAATCAGCGCCACAGATTTTTTGACGACAATATTTCCCTCCTTATAAGTGCCCGGCTGAACCAAAATAGAATCTCCGTTCTCTGCAATCTGTAAGGCTTCCCGGATGGAATTAAATTTACCAGAGCCAACCTCGATAGTTTTGCCTTGCGCAGCTACAGCAATCAGAAAAAGACATGCTATAACAGTGTATCTCATTTGAATTGTGTTACTACCTCACCCCAGGATAGATAGATGCCCTTCCATCCTTCTTTCAAGGCGGTCATTTCCTCATAGTTTTCAAAGGCAGCCAACTGACTTGCCATTGGGCTTTTAATAAGTTCTGATTTTATATAGTGCGCATTATTGGCTTGAATGAGCGTACCTGGTCTCGCGAAATCAATGACCAGTTTATGCGCATACTCCTCCTGACTAATCTCGGTGCCATTGTAGAAATTTAAAAAGCAATTTAGGTCATCAAATTTGAGGACCTTTCCTTTTTTGGTAACTAGTTCTGCGCCAAATTTTGAATCCATCAATGTCATTTTGCAGTGGTGACAGGTATCCTTACCATACTCCAATGGTACGGGTTCAGTGGAGCATGACACAAGGGCCAGAGCGATGGGTAATGTAATCAACGAAGCAACTTTGCTGCTAAATTTTACTTCATATACCAGGATCGCAATCAAAATGATTGCTACTAAAATGAATATCCATCCACCAATATCCGGTCCTGAAAAAGCTGTGAAGTTCAAAAGCACTTTGGTACCAATCAGCGGAGGTTGGTAGGCCATCCCCGGGATCACGATAGGTGCTTCTGGATTGAGATTGTGTCCGTAGTCGTATCCCCAAAGGTAAAAGTCAACCAACGCTCCGACTCCAGCTGCGCAAATGACCAACACAAACCCAATTAGCATAAAGCGTTTGTTGATAATGGTAGAAAGCAGCCCAAAGCCGATAATAAATGCCACGATGTAGATCATGTAGCCAAATTCGGGAAACATCTCCACCTCAATGTGCTTCATTCCAATGTAATGGTTCAACGCACTAATGGTGCGTACATCCCCTGAAAGGTCATCGATCCAAATCTTCATCTCCAATCCCTCCGGGTATTGTGGTGCCCACATCAATATCTGCCACAGAGGAACGAAGTAAACAGACACCAGTGCCAGCGCACAAATAGCAACCGCAAGTCTCGATATTGGTTTTAACGACTTCATCTCAAAATAAATTTTTTGATTTTGAGAACAGGGGCTTCCCACAGATAGTGGGAAGCCACCCGATCTTCTAACCTGTAAACTATGAAAACAGGTTTACTCACCAGAAGGTGTTGATTCTTCAACTTCTCCTGTTGAGAACTTCAATGGTGTATTGCTTCCTGCTGGAGACACGCGCATGTAGCCGGACATCTCCTGATGCAGTGCTGAACAAAAATCTGTACAATAGAAGGGAACAACACCTGCAACCAAAGGCTTCCACTTCAATGTTTGCGTTTCGCCTGGCATCACCAAAATTTCTGCATTAGCCGCACCTCTGATGGCAAATCCGTGGGGTACATCCCAGTCTTGTTCAAGGTTGGTAACATGGAAATATACATCATCACCTACACGCACACCCTCAATGTTGTCTGGAGTAAGGTGAGAACGTATAGCAGTCATGTACACATGCACCTCATTACCCTTCCGCTCCACTCGCGCCTTTGCCTCGCCCAATGCCGCAAACGGATGCTTGTTTTCCTCGATCCTGTTGATCTTTACCGACTTGTCCTTTATCAGGCTGGCCGGTAAAGCTTCCGCATAGTGCGGCTCGCCTACTGTTGGAAAATCGAGCAGAAGTTGCATTTTGTCACCATCGATGGAATAGAGCTGTGCGCTTTGTGCTAATTCAGGACCAGTAGGCAAATACCTATCCTTGGTAATTTTATTGTAAGCAATTACATATTTTCCGTGAGGTTTTACAGTTGGTCCACCGGGAACGCTTAAGTGACCGATAGAGTAATAGGTTGGCACCCTGTCCAAAACCTCCAATGTCTTCACATTCCATTTCACAATCTCCGAAGAAACAAACATAGAAGTATAAGCGTTACCGTTGCCGTCAAACTCTGTATGCAACGGTCCAAGCCCCGGCTTTTGGACTTCACCATGCAGTGCTGCTTCATACCTGATTACAGGAATACCTTCAAACTCACCTTCAAAGTCCTTGTCAGCAATTGCTTTTTGAAGTTTGGTGAAAGAAAACACCGGCATCATAGCTGCCAACTTTCCGCTACCCACGATGTACTCACCAGTTGGATCCACATCGCATCCGTGGGGGGACTTAGGACACGGAATGAAATAAACAATATCCTTTAACTCAGTAACATCGAGCACTGTTACTTCTTCCATCATTGTGCTGGTGGCAGAATGAGTAGATTCATCATAAAGGTTATGAGCATATCTCGATTTCACCTTTTGCCCCTTTCCCTGCGCCAGATACTCTTCGGCCTTCTTCCAGTTCACCGCCATAATGAAGTCCTTGTCATTTTGTGAAGCATTTACCTCCAACAAGGTGTGGGCCTGTTCTGTATTGTATGTTGAGAAGAAAAACCAGCCGTGTGATGGGCCTTTTCCTGCTCTACTCAGGTCATAGTTAAATCCAGGAGTTCTCAACTGAAACTCAATATTCATGTGGCCATTTTCCGGATTGACCTTGATGAAACTAATCGATCCTTTAAAATTCTTTTTGTAGGAATTGATTGGCACGTCCTTGTTTTCACCAAGTGGCACACTAAAACGAGTTCCAGCCACCAAGTACTCGGTGTTTTCGGTAATAAAAGGAGAAGAGTGATTACCTCCACTGTTAGGTATTTCCAAAATCTCCATGGTGCGGAAGTTCGATAGGTCTACGCGTGCCACCCGAGGTGTGTTATTACCATTACCGAAGGCCCACCTGCCGTCATGCTCACCTTTGGTGGTCGATAGCGCGATGTGGTGCAAATCATCCCAGGGAACAAAACCATGCGAAGTGTTGAGCATCGGCTTCGTCTCTTCGCTATATCCGTATCCGTTTTCTGGAAATACCGAAAATACGGGAAGAATCTTCAGCAAGCGTCCTGAGGGGATTCCATATACCGCCATCTGGCCATTGAATCCTCCAGAAACAAAATTGTAAAACTCATCATATTGGCCGGGAGCAACATATGCTTTAGCAGCAGCATCACCCAACAAAGCTTCTTTTGGTCCGGAAGGCTTGCAGTTATATAGTAACAGCACAGCACACACGGCACATAAACTGTATAAGTACTTAAGTGCTTTTGTCATATAAATTAGGTTTTAGTGTTGTCTATTTTTCTCCATCGTTTTGTCGCATAAACTCCAGCACATCTCTCGCATCACCAATCGACACATTTTGATTCGGC
>JBFWZR010000033.1:0-36394 GCA_050185175.1 Cyclobacteriaceae bacterium | reverse complement strand
AGTCCAATGGCGTTTCATTATTCCTGCCTCTATCATCGAATTGCTTGGGCCGACCCACGTTCCTTTGTCTTGCAACCCACCATACAGATTGTATGGATCTTTGTTGTCAACTAACATTTGGTAGAACTGCGATAACTCGACATTATTAATGATATCCCAGGTTTCTCCAGCATCGTACGAAACCTGATAGCCACCGTCACTTCCACTTAAAACATGTTTGCCATTTGCAGGATCAATCCACAATGCCTGGTGATCGCCATGCACATCCCCTGCAATAAACTTAAATGTTCTTCCTCCATCTGTTGACTTGCTCAGTCTGCCTGATAGTGTATACAAATGATCTGGGTTGCTCGGATCAACACGCACATCACTATAATAGAAGGGTCGGAAGTTAAGATTTGGATCTGCATTGATCATTTTCCAGTTGCTCCCTCGGTCTTCTGATCTAAAAAGTGTGCCACTTAGGTCCTTAAATTCAGTAATTAAATACACAATGTTGGGTTGGCTTTGCGCAACCGACAGACCCATCCTTGCCATTGGTTTGTTGGGCAACCCTTTCATAATTTTCTCCCAGGTCTTTCCGCCATCCATTGAACGGTACACTCCGGAGTTTCCTCCACCATCGTCAAATCTCCATGGCTTTCTTCTGAATGTCCACATGCCTGCATACAGTACTTTTGGATTCGACCACTCCATTGCCACATCAGAGCAACCTGTATTCTCATCGATATACAATACCTTCTCCCAATTCTTACCAGCATCCCGTGTGAGGAATACCCCTCGATCAGTATTTGGTCCCCACTCTCGGCCAAGCGCACAGACGCAGGCTACATCCGGATCGTTAGGATCAACGACAATTCTTTTTATTCGTTCAGTTTTTTCCAACCCGAGGTGTTTCCATGTTTTACCGCCATCAACGGAGCGATAAACACCGTGACCATATCCAACGCTGTTTCGCGGGTCACCTTCTCCCGATCCTAACCACACCACTTCTGTGTTTGAGGGTGCAAGGGCAAGTGCCCCAACAGAGTATGATTTTTGATCGGTGAATTGCGGCTCGAACGTCACGCCTCCGTTGGTAGTTTTAAAAACGCCACCATCAGCTCCAGCGAAATAGAATGTACTTGCATCTCCTGGCACTCCTACGATGTCGGTCACTCGACCACCCATGTTAGCGGGGCCTACGGCTCTCCATTGCATTTTCTTGATTACCTGTGAGGAAGGCGGGGCCTGCGCGAGTATTACGATCGGTGAAAGTGCAAGCAGCAGTAATAGAATATGTAATCTTTTAATCATCGGTTTGATATTTGTCCATTGATGTTAGTCAATCTGGCACCATCATCAAACCTCAGCTCCCTGACCCATGGAAATAATTATCCGAAAGGTCGACAGAGCAAGAAATTGATAAGATGTATATTTGATTTCAAACCCCATCGAGCATGTCGCTGGCCAAAAGATTCTCAGAAAAAGACCTCGAACGCATCAAAGCTGCAGTGAAGGAAGCCGAAAGCAAGATTTCCGGTGAAATCGTGCCTGTGTTTGTGGAAAAAAGCGGGTATTACACGATCGCCAACTACCGAGGCGCCATGGTGTTGGCTGCTTTTACGTTTGCTTTGATCGTATTCATCGATCGGTACGTGCCCACTCTAGCCGTTTATGATCCACTACTCATTTTTGTGTTGGTCGTTCTGGGTGGTGTCATTGGAGCAGTATTAACTCACTATATCGCCCCCATAAAATTTTGGTTGTTAAGTCAATTTCATCTCGATCAATCTACACGCAAGCGAGCAGAGAACGCCTTCCTGGAAGAAGAAGTTTTTAACACACGACACCGAACCGGCATTATGATCTTCGTTTCTTTTTTCGAGCATGAGGTTATCGTAATGGCTGACAGAGGTATCAGCAAAGTAGTTGCTCAAAAAGAATGGGATAAAATGGTGGTGAACATCATCGACAACATTCGCAGAGGTAAAGTCACTGAAGGAATGATTGCCGCCATACAAAGGTGCTCCGAAGTTCTTCTTGAAAATGGATTTGTAAGGACAAGTGACGATGTAAATGAATTGCGTGACGACCTGCGTCTTGAAGATTGACCTACGATGAAACAAGTTTCTCTTCTTTTACTCCTCTTTGGTTTTTCCTTATTCAATGTTTCTGCACAAAAGGCTGTGCCCGAACTATGGGGCATGCGCATGCACGATGAGGCGAAAGTGCTCAGTCAAGGGGTTGTGGAAGCAATGGAAGCACAATTGAAAGCATATGAAGATTCTACTTCCAATCAAATTGCAGTTTTGATTGTGCCTTCACTTGATGGTGACATCCTTGAGGAGTATGCATTACGTGTAGCTGAAGCCTGGAAACTGGGACAAAAGGACAAAGACAATGGCGTCCTTCTTTTGATCGCCATTAATGATCGAAAAATGAGAATTGAAGTTGGCCAAGGCCTGGAAGGTGTGCTCACTGACGCAACAAGTAATCGAATTATCAGAAATGAAATTGCCCCGGCTTTTCGCAGAGAAGACTATGACGAAGGTGTAAGGGCAGGGATAGATGGAATCATCTTAGCCATCGGAGGCGAATACGTAGCGGATGATACCGATGACACGACCGAACTCAGCGGTGATGAGTTATGGATGGTTGGCTTATTCGTTTACGGCATCTTAGGCATCTTCACCTATATTGGATTGATAGCGGGTAAGACGGGCTGGTTTTTATATTTCTTTCTTATTCCTTTCTGGGCTGTGTTTCCAACTTTCGCGTTGGGTGGCAGCATTAATATCCTTTACACTTATCTTATTGCCTTTCCTATTCTTAAACTAATTATCGGGAGTACAGCCTGGGGCAAAAAGATGGCCAAAAACATGTCTTCAGGTGGTTCTGGCGGATCAGGCTGGAGCGGAGGCGGAGGCTGGTCATCGGGTGGAGGGTGGTCTTCAGGTGGTGGAGGCTTTTCTGGTGGTGGTGGAAGCTTTGGCGGAGGCGGCAGCAGCGGCTCCTGGTAGTCCAAAGTTCTATTTACCTACACTTACATCAATGGTCTTCTTCAATTGTTATATCTATTGATTAACCCCTATTTTTGGGGCCAAATTCTGACAAATGAAGCGCGACAAGATCATTTTTGACCTCATCGAAAAAGAAAAAAAACGCCAGCAAGACGGAATAGAACTGATCGCCTCTGAAAACTTCACCTCCGTGCAGGTGATGAAAGCCATGGGAACAGTCTTAACCAACAAATATGCTGAAGGCCTTCCGGGCAAAAGATACTATGGAGGCTGTGAGGTTGTTGATGAGATTGAAGAGATCGCGATAGAACGGGCAAAAGAACTTTTTGGTGCAAGTTGGGCTAATGTTCAACCGCATTCAGGGGCACAAGCCAATGCTGCAGTAATGCTCGCTTGCTTGAAGCCCGGAGATAAAATTTTAGGATTCGATCTTTCTCACGGTGGACACCTTACACATGGTTCTCCAGTAAACTTTTCAGGCAAACTTTACCAACCTGTATTTTATGGTGTCGAAAAGGAAACCGGGATGATCGACTTTGACAACGTGATCAAAATCGCAAAGAAGGAAAAACCCAAGATGATCATCTGTGGGGCATCGGCCTATAGCAGAGATTGGGATTATGTAAAACTGCGGGAAGCCGCTGATGCAGTTGGCGCCATTCTACTTGCAGACATTTCGCACCCAGCCGGACTGATTGCCCGTGGATTACTGAATGACCCGATTGAGCATTGCCATGTGGTAACGACAACAACCCACAAAACACTTCGCGGTCCTCGCGGTGGCATGATCATGATCGGAAAGAATTTCGATAACCCATGGGGATTGAAAACCCCAAAAGGAGAGTTGCGGAAAATCTCTTCAATCCTGGATTCAGGTGTTTTCCCTGGAACACAAGGCGGTCCACTGGAGCATGTAATTGCAGCCAAAGCGGTGTCGTTTGCTGAGGCTTTGTCAGAAGAGTATTTTGACTATATCGTTCAGGTGGCTAAAAACGCAAAGGCGATGTCGCAGGAATTTGTAAAGCGAGGTTACCACGTGATTTCGGGAGGCACCGACAATCACCTCATCCTGATCGACCTACGTTCCAAAAAATTAACCGGCAAGCTAGCAGAAGAAGCTTTGATCAAAGCAGACATTACTATTAATAAGAACATGGTTCCTTTTGATACGCAATCTCCGTTCGTGACTTCGGGCATGCGCGTGGGTACGCCAGCAGTAACTACACGAGGCATGAAAGAAAAAGATATTGTGAAGGTGGTAGATCTGATTGACGAAGCGCTTACTAAACCTGAGGATACAAAGCACCTGGCATCGGTGAAAAAGAAAGTGAACAAGTTTGTTCAGAAATTTCCATTATACAGCTAATATAATTTGAGGGAAGGATGACGGACGAAAAGGAAATGTCGTTCCTCGATCATCTCGAGGAACTCAGATGGCATGTTGTAAGGTCGATTGTTGCCATCTTCGTTTTTATGATTGTTGCCTTCCTGGCAGGTCAATGGATTTTTGATAACATCGTCTTTGCACCGGCTCGTATCGACTTCATTACCTTCCAATACCTCTGTAAGGTCGGCCACGCATTGAATATGGTCGAATCACTTTGCGTGGAAATCATCCCTTTCAAAGTGCAGAGTCGATTCATGACAGGGCAGTTTACAATGCACCTGACGGCTGCTTTTGTTTTGGGATTTATTCTCGCGTTTCCATATGTCTTTTGGGAACTCTGGAGTTTTATTACGCCTGGGCTTCACATTAGAGAAAAGAAAAATTCGAAGTGGGCCGTTACATCGGTTTCTTTTCTGTTCTTATTGGGCATAGCGTTTGGCTACTTCATCATGAGTCCACTGGCCGTGTGGTTCCTCTCCTCCTATTCGATCAGTGACATGATCTCCAATGAGTTTGACATCACATCTTACGTTTCCACCATTACGGCTCTTGTGTTTGGAAGTGGGCTGCTTTTTCAATTGCCTGTCGTAGTTTATTTTCTTTCTCAGATCGGAATAGTTACCCCTTCCTTGATGCGGCAATACAGAAAACACGCAATTGTCGGAATTTTGATTTTGGGAGCCATCATTACTCCTCCCGATCCTTTGAGTCAATCCCTTATTTCACTGCCATTGTACTTACTTTATGAATTCAGTATCTTGATATCAGCGATGGTATTGAGGCGAAAAAAGAGAGAAGAACTAGAAGAAGATCAGGCAAGCATATGATGCAAAAACTGGCGATAGGAAGCGATCATGCAGGTTTCGAGTTGAAAGAAAAGGTAAGAGATCTTTTGCAACGACAAGGGTATGATGTGAAAGACTTTGGCGCCAATAGCGCAGAGTCGGCCGACTATCCAGACTTTGCTCATCCTGTTGCGAGTGCCGTTGAAAAATCAGAGTTCGATCTTGGCATTCTAATTTGTGGATCGGCCAATGGCGTGGCAATGACTGCCAACAAACACCAAGGAATAAGGGCAGCCATTTGCTGGAACGAGGAATTGGCATCATTAGCAAGGCAGCACAACAACGCAAACATTCTTTGTCTTCCTGCACGTTTTATTGACCTATCCCTAGCTGAGAAAATAGTAGATCGCTTTTTACACAGCAGCTTCGAGGGTGGAAGACACGAGCGAAGAGTAAACAAAATCAGTTGCTGATCCGATAGTACAAATTGCCCTCTCTTCGATAATTTGATTGAAGCGAAGGAATCCTTTCGAAAAAATCATCCAGTGAATTCTCCTCATCCACAACCACGTCAGGAGGATATTCATTGAAGCACGAGGCAACTATCTCCACATTTCTATAACGTTCAGCATTTTCCAGTATCGGTCTGGATAGATTCCAATTCAAAAAGTATCCTCCAAGCTCATTGCCCTGGTAGATTCCATAACCATTGCCAAGGTGCATCACCTTCTTACCTATAAGCTGTGGAATCTCATTTTGCGAAAACAGTTTAGAGTAGTCAACTGATTCGACCTTACCTGCACGAGTGTAGTAACTAAATCCGACCGTTCCAATAACAAATAACCAGAGCATCAACTCAGCCCTCCACTTTCTTCTTATTAATAAAAGATAGTGGCTAATAAAGTAAGCAAGCGGGGGAACGAACGTAAAAAAGCTCGCTGGTGAAACTTCTTGGGCCATAAATATTTGCACCAGTGAGGTGATCAGCCAGAGAAACATTACCTGCATCAATTGAGATTGATACTTCGTAAATCTAGCCTCTCTGTTCATCATAAAAATGGAAAAGACAAAGTACGCCAACGGCACTGACGCAAGAATTACAATTCCTTTAGCCGATACCAGCATCTCACCTGAAAACGTCAGGTTGCTTTTATAAAAATTAGTCCACAGCAGCGGCAAATCACTTTTATAAAAATAGAAAGTCAATAACAGCAGGTGCGGTAGCAAAAAGCCAAATACAACTAACGCAATCTTTCGAAACCCGGCTCGGGTGAAAACGATAAGAATGATTATCGCGACCAACAAAAAGATCCAATACGAGAAAATCACAAATGTGGCCAACCCCAGATACGTGCCAAGTTTTAACACGATATCATCACGTTGAATCTTGAATTCGATCTCATGAAAAAGTTGATTCAACGCAAACAACAACAAAGTGGATGCAATCAACTCCGGGGAAAACGACAACAGGTCAAACGAAAAGAAACAGAGGAGCCCAAAAACCAAGCACGGCAGATAAGTATTTTCTGCATACGCCTTATTGTTGATCAACAAGACTGCAAAATACGATGCTTGAAAAATAATGAGCAGTAATGCCAAAATATGTTGCGCCACTATAGACCGGCCGAATATCAGATCAACAAAACCAAATAGGGCTGCTGCAAGAGGAGGGGTGTCGTCAAATACCTGAACGTACATTAGTTGTCCATCGGCAATCGCCTGACCCAGCACAGAATTCTTTATTTCAGTCAATAGCATCCCGGACGGAGACACGAATAGCGGAACGCTTATCGCTGTAGCGATGATGAGCAAACCAAGCAAACGGTAAGGGTCATTTATCCGGAAAAAGCGAAGAAGCACTGCATCTTAATTTGCACGCAATTAAACCATTATTGACAGAAAATACGCATTTCTGTGTCTTCTCCCTCAATTGAGTTGCCACAACCCTTACGCCACTTTGATTATCTTTGCAGCATGAGTGGAAGTGTGAGACAACAGAAATTCGGCAAGCTTATCCAGAAGGAGTTGAGCGATATTTTCCAGCGCGACAAGCGTGGAATTCTGGACAATGAGTTTGTCACCATAGCGGAAGTTAAGATGAGCCCTGATTTAGGAGTGGCAAAGGTGTATATCAGCATGATGCTGGCAAAACACAAAAAGCAGACACTGGAAAGGCTCAATACGCACAAGAGTGAAATAAGGAAAGCGCTTGGTAATCAGATTAGAAAGCAAGTGCGGATTATCCCTGAATTAATATTCTATATTGATGAGGTGGAAGAAAATGCCATTCGAATCGAATCACTTATCAATAGTCTTCACATCCCTCCTGCTGAAGGCGACAAAACTAACAACGAGTAATCTGTCGCTGTGAATCTTCCTTTGTTTATCGCCAGACGTTATTTCGTTTCCAAGCGAAAGCAAAATTTCATTAACATCATTTCCATTCTTTCAATGGTCGGAGTAGCTTTTTCTACTGCTGCATTGATCATTGTGCTTTCAGTTTTCAATGGTCTGGAGGGCTTGCTTCGATCACTTTACACGTCATTCGATCCTGAACTCAAAATTGAAGCCACGCAGGGAAAATCGTTTGAAGTTTCAGACTCTCTTCTTGCCCGAATTAAAAATGTTCAGGGTGTTGAAGTTGTCACCGAAGTAATCGAAGACTTTGCTTACGTCCGCTACCGTGATGCAGACGTAGTCGCCTCTATCAAGGGTGTGAGCGACAACTTTGTTGATCAGCATCGGCTTGACGACAGGATTGTGCAAGGCGACCTTAAGCTGCACGAGGGCGGCATTGACTTTGCGATCATAGGCCGGGGAATACAATACGCTTTGTCAGTAGCGATCGATGAAGAGATGTATGCGCTTCAAATTTTCTACATCAAAGACCTCAGGCGTTCACTTGACGTTTCCCAAATGTACTCCCGCAAAACGATCAGGCCTGGTGGTGTGTTTTCCATCGAAAAGAATTATGATGAGAACTACATCTTTCTTCCGCTCAACTTTGTTAGGGAGTTACTCGACTACGGAGACAAGCGAACATCGCTTGAAATAAAAACTGCCGCTGGCGCTGATTTGGAAAAAGTGCGTGATCGCGTTAAAGAACAACTTGGAGAAAGTTTTCAAGTCCTGACTAACGAGGAACAACAAAAAGATCTTTACCGACTCCTTAAAATTGAGAAGCTTTTCACCTTTCTCGCGCTCTCTCTTCTTATCACTGTTGGTTCTATCAACATCTTTTTTTCATTGATGATGCTGGCCATCGATAAAAAGAAAGACATTACTATTCTATCCGCCATGGGTGCTGGTCAAAATCTTATTCAAAGAATTTTCTTCTCAGAGGGTGCTATTATCTCCTTCATTGGCGCGGGAACGGGTCTTCTACTCGGTGGAATTATCTGCTGGCTTCAGGATCAATACGGACTGGTGGGGATGGGGATGGAAAACGCGGTGATCGCCAACTACCCTGTCACCATGGTTTGGACCGACTTTGTCCTAACAACTTTAGTCATCATAGCCGTCACCGTTTTGGTGTCATTTTACCCCGCGAGATTGGCTTCCCGATCATATTCCACGCAGTTTCTCTAGAGGCTGCCATGTAGGAAAACCGGTTAAATTGTCAGTTTTTTTTGCCTTCAATTGCGTATTTTGCAATTCTGCTTATTCCAAAAAGTCCATTTTTGTAACAGTTTGGGCTCTTTTTGACGGCAGTTGGTGTTTGAATTTCGAAAGAGAATTGGTGCTAACCCCATGAAAGTATCGGCAACACAGCCATTTCAGATCATCTACTCGCTGTATCAGCACGAGTTCCTGGGGTTCATTTTTGAGTCCTTTATCGTCCATCTGGATGACAAGGGCAAGCTCACCTACCAGCATCAGAATATTTCCTCGAAAAATGCGCGCGAGTTTTCAAAAGGATTGGATGACCGCGACTTTGAGTTGATTGAACTCATGGATAGCATGAGCCAGGACGCTATCCTGAAGCACTTCTCAAAGAAGATGATGAAGCCCAACGAGTTCTTTTCTAAAATTTATAAAAAAGATAAGGGCGATGAGTTGGTGCAGGAGCAGATCGAAGCGTACATGGAAAAGCGAAGATCGAATGTGATGGAGAAGCTCTCCGGGAAGATGGTCTTTGAAATGGGCAACGATGGCGAGCCCACCTGGCGAAAACTTGAGGTGATGCCACACCGAGCGTCTATTCAATTTCATTTTAGACGAAGTGATGATAGTACCAACTACTATCCCACTCTTTCCTATGACGGAAAAAAAATAGACTTGCCGAACGCTGGAGCATATCTGGTGTGCAAAGACCCTGCATGGTTAGTAGTAGATGGAAAGCTTTATGGATTTGATGTTCCGGTTGATGGCCGAAAGCTGCTTCCTTTTCTAAGCAAGAAATTTGTTGTGATCCCAAAAAATCTTGAGGAGACTTACTACAACCGATTCGTTGCGCCACTAATAGCTTCGTTTGATAATGTTGAAGTTAATGGCTTTGAGATCGCTCGGCATGACTTTATCCCACATCCATTGCTCACGCTTTCGGAACTGCCTCCGGTAAGTACAAAAACAAACCCCAAACTTTTTGATGGGGATAATGGGCATCAGGGACCGAGTGATGACGAGTCAGGTAAAATCATATTCGATCTTTCGTTCAAGTATGGAAAGCATCGATTTAGGGGAGACTCTCCCGGGCCAGTAAGTGTGAAGCTGGAGAAACATGAAAACGATTATGTGTTTCATCGCTTTACGCGCAACCTCGATGACGAAAAGAAGTACGCTCAGACATTAACAAAGCTCGGTCTTCCACTGCGCGGTGGATTTAGAACTGCCGTTGAGAAGGCGCATGCATTCTCATGGCTCAATGAAAACCGGGTGAATCTTCTTAACCTGGGATTTGAGGTAAGTCAGCCAGACAACAAAGACAAAAAGTATTTTGTCGGAAAGGCAGTGATTGAACTGGATGTAAAAGAAAGCATTGACTGGTTTGACATTCACGCAAAAATATTTTTTGGCGAGTACGAAATCTCCTTCAAGGAACTTCGAAAACTCATTCTGAGAAAAAAGGTAGAGTTCAAATTGCCGAACGGAGAGATTGCAATTATTCCCGAGGCTTGGCTTGTGAAGTTTGGTGATTTGTTTGCGTTGAGCGAAACGCGCGGCAAGAACGAGAAGCCAGTACTGAAAAAGCATCACATCACACTCCTGAAAGAACTGCAAGAAAACAATCTTGCCAAGGTTCACATGAGTGAAAAACTGCGCAACCTTGACACATTCAATGGAATTAAAGACTATCCGCTACCGGAGAAGTTTCAAGGAACATTAAGACGATATCAGAAGGCAGGGTACAATTGGCTGTGCTTTCTCAATGAATTCAGATTGGGCGGCTGTCTAGCGGACGATATGGGTTTGGGAAAAACGGTACAGACGTTGGCTATGCTACAGGCAGAAAAAGAAAAAGGCGAATCCGGCACTTCGCTTTTGATCATGCCAACTTCATTGGTCTACAACTGGGAGATGGAGGCTGCCAAGTTCACACCCAACTTAAAAATCCTAAGCTATACAGGAACGCACCGCAACAAAGATGTGTCAAGGTTTAGCAATTATGATTTGATCCTTACCTCTTATGGTATTACAAGACTGGATATTGATCAACTTCAAAACTTTTTCTTCAACTATATTATTCTTGACGAGTCGCAAGTTATCAAAAACCCGACTTCCAATATTGCTAAGTCAGTGATGAAGCTCAAGTCTCGACATAGGCTAACACTTACGGGTACTCCATTAGAAAACACCACCCTGGATATTTGGTCACAGATGACCTTCATCAATCCGGGATTGCTTGGCGGTCAAACATTTTTTAAAAATGAATATCTCACACCTATTGAAAAGAAAGGTGATGAATTAAAAACTAAAAAACTCAATGCAATTATTAAGCCTTTCATTCTTAGAAGACTTAAGTCACAGGTAGCGACTGATCTTCCAGAGAAAGTGGAGAATGTCCACTACACAGACATGACTCCGGAGCAGGAAGAAAAATACGAAGAAGCAAAATCATATTATCGCCACAAGATTCTTGATCTCATCGAAAAGGAGGGTATCAACAGCTCGCGGTTTACCATTTTAGAGGGTCTTACGAAACTCAGGCAATTGTCCAACCATCCCCGGATGGTTGATCCAAATTACAAAGGAGACTCGGGCAAAATCAATGACGTATTCTACATGATTGACAACGCCATTCAGGAGGGGCATAAGCTTCTTATCTTTAGTCAGTTTGTCAAGCATCTTGAAATCGTGAAGGAACAGTTGCAGAAAAACAAAGTTCCCTTTGCCTACATGGATGGATCTAGTACTGACAGGAAAGATCAGGTCGCTATGTTTAATCATGATAAAAAAGTAAAAATCTTTTTGATCTCGATAAAGGCTGGCGGACTGGGACTCAACCTTACTGAAGCTGATTACGTCTTTATTCTTGACCCGTGGTGGAACCCTGCGGTGGAGGCGCAAGCAGTAGACAGAGCGCATCGTATCGGCCAGAAGAAGAAAGTATTTACTTACAAATTCATCACCCGCAACTCTGTTGAGGAAAAGATCCTCACACTGCAAAAGCACAAACTGAAACTTTCAGAAAATCTTATAAGCACGGAGGAAAGCGTGATCAAAACGCTTACAAAAGAAGAAATTGAAATGCTGATGAATTAATCAGGGATCGTTCCTTGATTTTTTCCATCTGTTATGTGACCACAGCCAACCTGCGGGATCATTCTGAATCACCTGTTCCGTTTCCTTAATGTAATTTTCAATTACCGTCACTGATCCATTTTCAAATGGAGGATCACCGAGCTTCACAAATTCCATTTCATAGAAACCCCGGTTTACCTTTTTCACCTTGCCATAAAAAACCGGGTACTGCATCATAGTCGCCAGATTATTCACACCTTCAAAGAAAGCTGTGTCCTGATGAAGAAATTCGGTCCAATATCGCTTGTCATTACCGTGGCCAGGAAACTGATCTGCAACAATTGAAATTCCCCTGATGATATCCCTCCGTTTTATCATCTCTCGCACCACTTCAGCGCGCTTCACGGCATAAGCTCCAAACCTTCCTCGAGTCATCAACGAAAACCGATTGACCATCTCACTCCTTTGCGGTTGATAGACATAATCCACAGGAATCGGAAGCCACAAATTGGCTGCAGAGATAAGCCACTCCCAATTAAATTGATGTGACGCCAGGTAAAGCAAAGACTGACCCTTGTCTTTATATGGCTGCATTACTTCTGGATTCGTGAATTTGATCCTCCGCTTTAGTTCCTCTTCTGAAATTGTTAGCAGCTTAAGTGTTTCTACCACATAGTCGCACAAATTGTGATAGAATTTCCTTTCTATTTTGCCGATTTCCTCGCCCCCTTTTTCAGGAAATGAATTTTTAAGATTTTTCACCACAATCTTTCTGCGGTACTTCACCAGGTAGAATGCAACTGCAAAAAGAAAGTCAGAGAACAAATAAAGAACAGGGAGAGGAAGACGCGCCAGTACCTTGAGAAAAAACATTCCGGGTATTTTACGTGGGGCAAGTTAAGCAAGTATTGCTAGATTTGAATCCAATCTCAGCTCATGAAAGACAAGGTGGTAATCATAACGGGTGGCTCATCAGGTATTGGCAAAGCACTGGCCCTCCATTTTGGTTCGAGAGGTTCACACATCCTTATTACCGGACGAAAAAAAGAAGATCTGGATCAGGCTGTATCAGAAATTGCTTCAAAGGGAATTAAAGTCGTTGGTTGTCAAGCTGACGTAACGGTTGAAGAAGACAATGCAAAAATGGTTGAGATGGCCATCAAGGAGTTTGGTCAGATTGATATTCTAGTTAACAACGCTGGGATTTCGATGCGCTCACTTTTTCAAGAAGTTGACCTGAAAGTGATTCATCAGGTGATGAATATCAATTTCTTTGGATCGGTCAATGCCACGCATGCAGCGTTACCCCATATATTGAAGACAAAAGGATCTATTGTTGGAATTTCCTCAATTGCGGGCTATCGTGGACTTCCTGGCAGAACGGGTTATTCAGCTTCCAAGTTTGCCTTGAATGGATTTTTGGAGGCGCTTCGAACTGAATTACTGAAGTCTGGAGTTCATGTACTTACAGCTTGTCCCGGCTTTACTGCCTCCAACATTCGCAAACGTTCACTAACCCGTGATGGCACATCGCAGGGTGAATCTCCCCGAGCGGAAGAAAAAATGATGACCGCAGAAGAGTGCGCGATGCACATTTATAATGCAACGGCTAAACGCAAGAAAACACTTGTGCTTACAAGTCAAGGTAAACTTACCGTGTTTCTTAATCGCTGGATGTCTGGCGCAATGGACAAAATCGTGTACAACACCATGGCCAAAGAGGAAAACTCTCCTTTCAAATAAATACAGGTAAGCTATTCTACTTTCTTTAGAACTATTTGTTCTTGCTGCTTAGCTATTACTTTTGAATAGAACTCTCTGAGATAGGGATACTCCAACTGAGTAAATAACGGCTTATTAATAACAAATTGCGAGGTAAGTGACAACACACCTGCCGAATTGCTTATGCTGTGAATATACTTTCCTGCATTTCCTGGCAAAGCCACCGCTGCAGGCTGTGGCATTTCATCAACAATATATCCCTCCGGCAATTTCAATTTTGCAACGGTGATGCTTTCAAAGGCGTTACCAAAATCAACCGGATATTCTCTTTTCTCCGTTTTAAAAGGGTTGTCGGTTATTCTACTGCCGGATAGAAGATCCAAATAAATTACCTGACTGTCGGCAGAAGAGTGTTCGTTGAACGAAACTTCATAAGTAGCTTTTAAAGGTAATGAAGAGCTTTCTTTGTTCTCAAAGGAGCTTGAGTGAATTGTCCAATTATTCATGTCCGAAATCTTTCCATTGAACTTCTCCTCCCCCTGTTGAAAAATTGAAGCTCTCATTTCATGGCCTTCATATCCCTCTTTGGTAAAAACAACCTTCCCTTTTAGACTTCCATTCTGATCAAACTCCAAGTTCGATTCTGTAATTGATCTTGTCTTAATGTTGGCGGATAGGTCAACCCATCGGGGACTACTACCATCAATCAATAATCCTGTTCCATTAAGGCAGCGTTTGGGGATCAATTCAATTGGAAGCGAACGATCAGTTGCATCCAATAGAACAAGGCGGCCCTCGTGTTCCACGGATGCGAGCACATAGTTGAATTGGCTTGACAATGGAAATTGTTTTCTTATTACCCCATGGTCGCGCGTACTAATAACGATGGGATACGATGTGAGACCAGCCTTTCTAAGCAGAGCCACCAGTGTAAGATTAATGTCAGCGGATGAACCTCTTTTCTCCTCCAGCATTTTCTTGAGATTATCATCGGCTAAAAACCTATAATAACCATTCCACTCTATGGTGTTTCTTACCAATGAATAGATCGATGCAATGGTCTTATTGGGATCACTTTTGTCGAGTGTCATCCCTTCAATCATTTTATTAAGATAATTTGGCTTATTTATCACATCTCCAAATCGTGGTGAGTCCATTAGCTCTTTACTGATATTTTCCCATGTGCCCATTACTGTTTGAACCGGTTTATTGGGCATTTTGATGGCAGCCAATTCAAAATTGAGTTTGGAGATGTAATCCTTGTAGGTGGTCATGTGAGGTTCTTCCTTGAACGCGGGCACATCCGTTGCTACCCATTTGTAAGCCATTTCGTCATATTCAATTTGATGACTGCTAAATGAGGTAGGAGCAGAGCTAAAACCACTGCCTCTTTCTTTACTATTGAAGGTAATAGTCTTCCTGCCCGATTTCACGTCACTCACCTTCAAACCGACATATCCCTGTGCATACTTTTGGTATTCAAAATATTCAGGGATGTATGCATTGTACTCACTTACAATGGTTGGAATGGTCGTTTGAAAACTCCAGTCTTGAAAATTAAAAACATAGGGTGACGTTACCTGGTAAGTAAAATCAATTACCGAACCTTCTCTGACATTGGGCATGGTAAACTTAACATTGTCCCAATTTTCGTTGACGTTTTCTGTAAAGATGGCCGATTTTTCGAGTTTCGATTCGACTACTTTGCCGTTCTCGAGATTAAAAGTCACGCCTTTGAGTCCGCTCACTTTTTCATCAACGTTGTCTTGCTTATAAACTGGTATCAATTGAGTGGCCCAATCATAACCATCCTTTTTCAAAATTTTTATTCTACATATTCTCTTAAAACGCAATTCAAATCCATTACTTTGATTGTATGAAATTGTTGATTCCCCGAAGTCAGCCAATACTACTGCCGAAGCCGCTGGGTCACGGTCATAGACCTCCATCTTCAATTCGTCCAATGAACCATCACCAAATTTTAAGGGTGCTTTTTGGGCCACTATTTGAAAGGACAGAAAAATCCCGAATAAGGGAAACAATGGTTTCATATCAATAAAATTTGTAAGGAATATATTAATATTTTGATCAAGAAAACAGATTTATCTTAATCGTATCAATATTGGCAAAATCCAAATCCGTTTTTTACTGCCAGAACTGTGGCTATGAATCCTCCAAGTGGCTTGGAAAATGCCCATCCTGTAATTCGTGGAATACCTTTGCTGAAGAAATCGTAGAAAAACTTGAAAAGGGAAGAACGGAGTGGCGGCACGAATCAAGTCGGGCGAGGGTACCCAAACCCAAAAAGCTGGATGAAATAGAACCTACTTCCGGGATTAGAATAGCAACTCCAGACAATGAACTAAACAGGGTACTCGGTGGAGGAATTATCCCCGGTTCGTTGATATTAATCGGAGGAGAACCTGGAATTGGGAAATCCACACTAATGCTACAAATAGCATTGACGCTAAAAACCCTGAAAGTACTTTACGTGTCAGGGGAGGAAAGTGAACAACAGATAAAGATGCGTGCGGAAAGGCTTTTTCCAAATCAAAAAGAGGCAGATAGTTTTTTCACGCTTACCGAGACCAACACTAAAAGTATTTTCTCCTCTGTTGAGGAACTACAACCTCAGTTAGTCATCATCGACTCAATTCAAACATTGCACTCACACAACCTCGAATCAGCTGCGGGTAGCATCGGACAAGTAAGGCAATGCACAGCAGAACTTATGAAGTTCGCCAAAGAAACCAGTACACCTGTGTTTCTTGTAGGGCACATCACAAAAGATGGAATGCTGGCGGGACCAAAAGTGCTGGAGCACATGGTGGACACAGTTCTACAGTTTGAGGGCGATCGTCATCTTGCTTATCGAATTCTTCGAACTACCAAAAACAGATTTGGCTCTACTTCAGAGATCGGTATTTATGAAATGCTGGGATCCGGCTTGCGTGAAGTATCGAATCCATCTGAAATTTTGATTTCACAGAAAGATGGCCAGGTATCGGGTGCTACAATAGGCGCTACGATTGAGGGAAACAGGCCATTATTGATTGAGATTCAGTCACTGGTAAGCACGGCATCTTACGGAACACCACAACGAACACCAACTGGATTTGATCACAAAAGGCTGAATATGCTGCTTGCCGTTTTGGAGAAGCGATGCGGATTTAGAATGGGCACACAAGATGTGTTTGTGAATATGGCAGGCGGAATAAAGGTGGAAGATCCTGCGATAGATCTGGCGGTTTGTATTTCAATAATCAGCTCGATGGAAGAGATTCCTGTTTCTGATAAAACCGCTTTTGCAGCTGAAGTTGGACTGGGTGGAGAACTGAGAGCTGTTAATCGAATTGATCAAAGAATATCAGAGGCGGAAAAGCTGGGATTCGAAGAAATCTATATTTCAAAATATAATCAGAAGTCGATAGACTTGAAGAAGTCCAAAATCGCAATCAAGTCATTCAGTAAGCTCACCGATGTGATTGCCGATTTGTTTAGTTAGTTTGCTTTCCTCGGAAGCTAAGCGAAACGCTTGACGCTAATCTGTTAAAGCTTAAATCATTACCAGAAAATACTGGACCTTTAGAGCTTTCACAGACTTGGATAAACCGAGGCGTGTTGACTAGACTGTGGATAGTAAAAATTCTAAATGAGTCCTGGCCAACAGGCCTGAGGCGATAAATCAGAATATCATTTCCAAACAAAACAAACTCCGACACCGGATACTGGCTAGAACCTCGCTCTGCCACCGACACAACCACAGCATATCGCCCTTCATTATCGAAAGCAAAAAAATTGGTGCCAAACTCTTCGACTTGTGTATTGAACCGGGTTAATCTGATCTCTTCATTGTTGATCAGGAGATAATTCCTGCTCGCACATTCCTGACTCGTAGAAAAATTTGTTCCACCGTCAATTGGTGAGAAAGTTCGCTCAGCAGACTGAAATAGCTCTACCAAACTTTGTTCGGTCACTCGTGAAAACGTGTTGGGTGATGGTGGATCAACCAATCCGCCTCCGCCAACCGAGCAGCCGGAAATAAATATTGTAAAAATGATAAGACTTCTCATTACACTAAAAGACAAAACCAAGTCGAATAGAGCTATTGAAGTTTGGACCAATCTGTAGCGTTCTGCCACCATTGTTCTGAACAGTGCCCCCACCCGCCAGTGTAATTTCGATATCGCTGCTGGAGACACTCTGCAATCCAAATCCGAATTCAGTTCCAACATAAAAATGTTTCGCGAAGTAGAAATCAGCTCCAGCTATTACGTTGAATCCAATTCGGGTAAATCCTCTTTCTAATCCGTTGTCGGACCAGGCCCCGTTGATTTCCGTAAATGTACCACCTGCATCATTTGTGACCTTCGATTTTTTAATGGCTATGTCCAGTTCTGCCGCAACATACGGTGAGAGTCGCTCAGTACCGGCAAAATGCTTCTCATAACCCGGTCGAATATTGAGTTCAAAATAACTTCTCTTCAAATCTGATTGCGGTTCCTCTGATCGAACGGAAGCAGCGAAACCCATGCGATAAGCAGTTCGGTCGGATGCAAACATCCGGAACCGCAGATAGTTAATGCTCAACGCATTTCCGGAAAATGGATCGAAATTCATTTCTGCTGTTATCTTCTTGGCGGTCGGCTTCAGTCCGTCTTCCTGCGCCAGGCAAAAAGTGGTCAACACAATCATTGAAAAAATGGTCAGGATTGATCTCATAGTCGGGTTATTTGTTCAGCCAGGCAGTGGGTTATCCGGCCCGTTATGAAAAGATAGTCACTGCCCACATCATATCCCTGTTATCAGAAGCATTTAAATAATAATTTCGCTTCATGGATTCATTCTTCGTTGAAACGCTCGGTTTTTCAGACGCTATTTTCAGTTTTCTCATTTTGCCACTTCTGATCTTTCTGGCGCGTATTTGCGATGTGTCGATTAATACCGTAAGAATTATCTACATGCTCGGTGGTCGCAGGCTCACCTCAACGTTGCTTGGATTTTTCGAAGCATTTATATGGCTAATGGCTATCCGGCAAATTTTTGCTCATCTCGATAACTGGCTTTGCTACATCGCGTATCCTGCGGGATTCGCGAGCGGAATTTTCATGGGAATGATCATAGAAGAAAAAATCGCCTACGGAAAAGTGGTAGTCAGAATAATCACCAGAAAAGATACATCTGAATTTCTAAGCTACCTCAATGCGCAAAAGATTCGATACACCAAAATTGAAGCCTTTGGGCCTGACGGGGAAGAAAGCGTGACCTTTAGCGTACTCGATCGTGAAAGACTTGATGATCTCTTACTGCATCTCAAGAAAACGTTACCGACAGCATTTTATACCGTTGAAGGCGTGAAGGCTGCGCGCGAAAGCGGGACTCTTCCAGAACCAGCGGGACGGTTGCCTTTTATTTCAAGGATGAAGGGCGTAATCAGAAATTAAAGCTAGCTCGCCCTTGAAGCCCGCCTGTATGCAGAACTAGAATTTTTGAATTGTCTTCGAAGGCGCCATCCTTCAACAACTCAACTACACCAAACATCATCTTCGCGGTGTAAATGGGATCAAGGGGAACTTTATGATGAGATTCAAAGTGGTGAATGAAGTCAATCAATTGATCCTTTACTTTTCCGTATCCACCGAAGTGAAATGAAGTTTCAATGCGCCAGTTATTCGAATCCTTCTTCAACCACTTTTGAACATCGCTCACCAGAAAAGATCCTCCTTTCAAAGACGAAAACCCTACTATTTTCTTATTTGGCAATGCTTTGACCAAGCCTGCCATTGTACCACCCGTGCCAACAGGCAAAACCAAATAGTCAAAGTTATAATTTTTTACCAGCAAAGATCCCCATTCCTCCACACCTTTGATGGCCAGTTCATTGGTGCCGCCTTCAGGTATTAAATAGAAATCTCCGAATCGTTCCTTCAGTGATTCAATAAAACTTTCTTCTGCTTTCTGACGATACTGTTCACGATCGATATACGCCAAATGCATTCCTTGTTTTTCTGCAAATGATAAAGTTGGATTAAGAGGCAAAGTTCTTTCACCTCTTACTATCCCGATGCTTTTGAAACCCATCTCTCGAGCCGCTGCAGCGGTTGCATACAGGTGATTTGAATATGCTCCACCGAAAGTCAACAAAGTATCGTGACCTTCTTTAACAGCAGCCGCCAGATTATATTTCAATTTCCACCACTTGTTTCCGGAAACGAGGGCATGGTTCTGATCCTCTCTCAGGATGAAAACCGTCTGGCTGGGGTGTGCTACCAGATTTAGCCTCACTATCTCGGGAACCTTGTATTCTAACGCTTTTTTCAAGTTATATACTAATATTTTTAGTAATTTGTGGCATGGATGACGGATATCTAAAAGGTCGCGGGGCTCAAATTAAGACAGCAAACAGGTTTCTAGCCAGCCAATATACGACCGACCATATTGAAGGTCTTGACGAGCCGCTACAAGAGGTTCCACAAACTCAGGTCTTCCATGAGAATCCAAAAAAGATTGTCAACAAGATAACCAGCCCCGACCTTGGATTTGGCTATTCGATGAATCCATATCAAGGTTGTGAACACGGCTGCATTTATTGCTACGCCCGCAACACACACGAGTATTATGGGTTTAGTGCTGGCCTTGATTTTGAGACCAAAATTATCGTTAAGGAAAACGCACCGGAACTTCTCGAAAAACACCTGCTCCAACCTGGATGGAATGCTGTACCAATCATGTTGTCAGGTAATACAGATTGTTACCAACCGCAAGAGCAAAAGCTTAAAATCACGAGGCGAATGCTTGAAGTGCTTTTAAAGTATCGACACCCCGTGGGTATGATCACAAAAAATGCACTAATTCAAAGAGATATCGACATCCTGAAAGAGTTGGCTAGTGAAAAGCTGGTTAACGTCATGATCTCGGTGACTACCCTTGATGAAAACTTGAGACGAATGATGGAGCCGAGGACAGCAAGTGCTATAAAAAGAATGCAAACAATAGAAGCACTTACAAAATCGGGGATACCTACCGGAGTAATGAGCGCGCCCATTATTCCCGGAATCAATCATCACGAGATTCCCGACATCTACAAAATGGCTGCGGACCATGGAGCAGTGGCATGTGGCATGACTGTAGTTAGGCTAAACGGATCAATTGGTAAAATCTTTGAAGACTGGCTTCGAAAGAATTTTCCGGATCGGTTCGAGAAAGTTTGGAACCAAATCAGCGATTTACATGGGGGAAATGTAAACGACTCAGTTTTTGGAAGGCGTATGGCCGGTGAAGGAAATATCGCTTCTGCAATTCACCAACTTTATCGAATCGCTAAGAAGAAATACTTCACCGGAAAGGCGATGCCGCCAATGGATCTGACCAGGTTCCGCAAAGGCGGCAACCTGAACCTTTTTAGTTAGAATTGATCCAAATAGAAATTACAGCCGCCTGAACAATTTTTGAGTAAATATTGTATTTAAGTCGGCTATTTTTGAAGCCTTGCAAAAACTAGTATCCATACTGCTAATTATCGTGGTGGCTGTCGGAAGCCTCACAGATCTTCATGACCTGGTGAAAGTACCGTACCTGCTTCAGCACTACAATCAGCACAAATCAAAGGATTCAAAATTTTCTGCAAGCGAATTTTTTGATCTACACTATGGCACCCTGGCCGAAGAACACGACAAAGAGGAGCACGAACAACATAAAGGGTTGCCCTTTAAAGCTCCGGACCATACCTCGATTCACTCAACCATATTCCTGACTGAAAGACAAAATCCTGCTATTGAACTTAGCGAGACAACGGTAAGCTATACAAACTTTTACCATCCGATCTTCTCTTCGGAGTTTCACCAGTCCATCTTTCAGCCACCTCGAAACGGATAATCAGTAAGCACTATTCTTTAATTCCAATCAGATGACATGAGTACAACTCGTGATTGTCACTGATTGATTGTTCTACTCATTATTCTTTCTACATGCTCAACGGCATCATTTCTTTTTCCATCAGGAATAAATTTCTGATTGGCGTTCTCACATTCGGACTCATTGTTTGGGGCGGATATTCACTCACGCAACTCCCAATTGATGCAGTGCCTGACATCACTAATAACCAGGTGCAGGTTATTACGGTGTCGCCTTCATTAGCGGCACCGGATATTGAGCGGCTGGTCACTTTTCCAGTAGAACAAACCATGGCTACCATTCCCGGCATCACTGAGATACGATCCTTTTCGCGTTTCGGGCTGTCAATCGTGACCATCGTTTTCAATGATGACATTGACGTTTATTGGGCACGGCAACAAGTCAATGAGCGATTAAATCAGGCGAAAAGTCAAATTCCTGCCGGGGCCGGAAGTCCGGAGCTCGCTCCTCTCACCACTGGCCTGGGTGAAATCTACCAGTACATCATACGTCCGAAAAAAGGATATGAAGACAAATTCGATGGTAACGATTTGCGCACTATACAGGACTGGATCGTGCGAAGGCAACTTCTTGGCACGGAAGGGGTAGCGGATGTTAGTAGCTTCGGAGGGTTTGTGAAACAATATGAGATAGCGGTCGATCCGGAAAAACTAAGAAGCATGAATGTTAGCATCTCCGAAATTTTCGATGCGCTCGACAAAAACAATCAGAATACCGGAGGTTCATACATTGATAAAAACCCTAACGCATTTTTTATCAGAAGTGAGGGTTTAGCAACTGACTTCGAGGACATACTGGCCATTCCCATCAGAATGAAATCCGATGGTTTGCCAGTTCAAATTCGCGATGTGGCTACCGTTCAATTTGGTCATGCCAATCGATATGGTGCAATGACATACTCAGACCAGGGAGAAGTAGCGGGCGCTATCGTGATGATGCTCAAAGGAGCCAATTCTTCAGCAGTGATTCAGAGGATAAAAGAGCGCATCGCAAAAATTCAAACCACACTACCCGAAGGAGTAGTGATCGAGCCTTTTCTGGATCGAACCAAACTTGTTAATAACGCCATTAACACTGTAACTAAAAACCTGGCTGAAGGAGCGTTAATCGTAATTTTCGTTTTGGTGCTGTTGCTTGGAAACCTGAGAGCAGGTCTAATTGTCGCATCAGTGATTCCTCTGTCAATGCTCTTTGCTGTGATCATGATGAACCTTTTTGGCGTGTCTGGCAATCTCATGAGCCTGGGTGCGATTGATTTCGGATTGATTGTGGATGGTGCGGTCATCATAATCGAAGCCACTATGCACCATCTGGGAATTTCAGTCATTCCCCGAAGGCTTACGCAAGACGAGATGAACGAGGAAGTGAAATCATCCGCATCCAAGATGATGAGATCGGCAGCCTTCGGACAGATTATAATTTTAATTGTATATCTGCCTATCCTCACGCTGGTAGGTATTGAAGGGAAGATGTTCCGTCCGATGGCACAAACGGTATCCTTCGCCATTATCGGAGCGCTTATCCTTTCAGTCACCTACATTCCAATGATTTCCTCTTTGATGCTGAGTAAAAACGTAAAGCAAAAAGAAAATATAGCTGACCGTATTATCCATTTTTTCCAAAGAGCCTATTCACCAGTCATTCGTTTTGCATTGCGTCAGCGCCTGATTATCGTGGTCGGCTCGGCATTGATGTTTGTAATAAGTCTTGGAATCTTCTTTCGACTCGGGGGTGAGTTCATTCCACAGCTAGACGAAGGAGACTTCGCGGTGGAAACCAGATTACTGACAGGTAGCTCTCTTTCAAAAAGTATAGAGGTAGCACAACAATCTGCTCGTGTCGTCCTCGATAATTTCCCCGAAGTGGAAAAAGTAGTTGGAAAAATTGGATCCTCCGAGATCCCAATTGATCCAATGACTATGGATGTAATTGATGTAATCGTTGTGTTGAAAGATAAAAGTGAGTGGGTCAATGCATCTTCAAGAGAGGAAATGGCTGAGAAAATCGGAGCAAAGCTTCGCCATAGTATTCCAAGTGCAACTTTCGGCTTTCAACAACCCATTCAAATGAGATTTAATGAGTTGATGACAGGTGCCCGTCAGGATGTGGTGATGAAAATTTATGGAGAAAACCTTGATATACTCGAGCGCTATGCAAATGAAGTAGGAAAAATCGCTCAAACAGTTCCCGGGGCCGAAGATATTTTTGTAGAACCGATCAATGGTCTGGCTCAGATTGTCGTTCGATTAAACAGAGTCAGACTTGCACAATTTGGTTTAAACGTTGAAGAGGTTAATCGGGTGATCCGTACAGGTTTCTCTGGAGAGAATGTAGGGCTGGTGTTTGAGAATGAAAGACGCTTTGACCTGGTGATTCGAATGGTCGAGTCAAGAAGGAAATCCATTGACGATCTGAGAAATCTGTACGTAACGACTCCACAAGGACTGCAAATTCCCCTGGAACAAGTGGCAGAGGTAAAACTTGAAATTGGCCCGAATCAAATTCAACGTGATGACGCACAGCGAAGAGTTATCATTGGTTTCAATGTGCGAGGTGCCGATGTGCAAACAGTAGTAGAAAATATCAGTCAAAAAATTGAAACAGAGGTTCGTTTTGAGCCGGGGTATTATATCACATATGGAGGCTCTTTTAAAAATCTGCAGGAAGCAAACCAAAGATTAAGTATTGCCGTTCCCATTGCCCTCATCCTCATCTTCTTCATGCTGTTCTTCACATTCCACTCAATCAGACACGGGTTGCTGATTTATACAGCCATTCCGCTATCTGCCATTGGGGGTATCGTGGCACTATGGCTGCGCGATATGCCATTTAGTATTTCTGCTGGTGTGGGCTTCATTGCTCTGTTCGGTGTAGCTGTGCTCAATGGAATTGTGCTCATTTCAGAGTTCAACCGGTTGAAAGCAAGTGGTCTCACCGACCTTAAGGAAATCGTTCTGCAGGGAACAAGAGTGCGGCTGCGACCTGTAATTATGACTGCTCTCGTAGCATCATTGGGATTTTTGCCAATGGCCTTATCCCAATCTTCTGGTGCGGAGGTACAGCGTCCACTGGCAACTGTGGTTATTGGCGGATTGATTACCGCCACTCTCCTTACCCTGGTCGTGCTCCCTGTGTTGTACACTTATTTTGAAAAAAGAAAATGATGATGAAAATGAAAATACGTCATTCCCTCCTCCTTTTTGTGGCGTGCTGGTCGCAAAGTTTTGCTCAGCAAGCCCTAACGCAACAGCAAGCTATTAACGAAGCATTAAAAAACAACTTGATGGTAAAGTCAGGTGAATATCAATTGGCAGCTCAAAGGCAGTTAAAGAATACCGCTTTCGATTTAGGAAAAACCAACCTAATGTGGATGCATGGTCAATTCAATTCAATCCTGAAAGACAACAACTACACACTGAGCCAAACCATTCCCTTCCCAACGGTAATGTCAAGTGAAGCCAAACTCGCTCAGGCAAACATCGAAGGCTCGGAAATACAACTCACAATCACTCAAAACGATCTGGTCAGGCAAGTACGGTCTGTTTACACCCAGCTCACCTACCTGAAGGCATTGAACAAGGAGTTGACTTTGCAGGATAGTGTGTTTTCGCGTTTTGCCACGGCTACCCAGGTGCGTTACCGGGTGGGAGAAGGAACTCTTCTGGAAAAGACAACAGCAGAAACACAAGCCATGGAAATAAAGAATCAGCTTGCGCAAAATGAATCGGACATCGCGATCTATCAACGCCAGCTGCAAACGCTATTGAATAGTCAAACTGAAATTGTACCTGCTGATTCGCTAATGCGAATCGATCCTGCTGAGGCTTCTCCGGCAGTCGACCTTAATCCTCATCTTCGTCTTATTCAACAAGAAGTGACTATTGCCGACAGAACCAAGCGGGTCGCCAGAAATAAATTGCTGCCAGACATCACATTGGGCTACTTCACACAATCGCTAATTGGATTTCAGGAAATAGATAATCAAAACGTCTTCTTTGATAAGAACAAGCGGTTCACTGGTTTTGAACTAGGATTGTCTTTTCCACTTTGGTTCCTACCTCAGCAAAGCCGAGCCAAAGCTGCTGCTTTAAACCAGGAAGCTTCAGAAAACAAATACAGATTCTATCAAAATCAAATCGAGGGTGACTTGCAGCGCGCGCAACTGGAATTATCAAAAAACCGAAATAGCCTTGCATTTTATCAAACCAACGCCAATGAAAATGCTTCTCTCATATTGAAACAAGCTCAGCGAGCTTTCACTGAAGGAGAAATAGGATATCTGGAGTTCTTGCAGGCAGTTAACCAGGCGAGAAACATCAGGTTCAGATATCTGGAAATTTTAAATCAGTACAACCAATCAGCCATTCAACTGGACTACCTCACAGGCAAATCCATAAATCGATAACTCATGAATTATAAAATAATAATCGCAATCGCGTCTGTCGCATTAGGTGCTTGCTCAGATAAAGTGAGCGAAACATCTAACCAGCAAACTGATACAGTGCTTGATACAAATAATGTTCGGCTTACCGAAGCACAAGCAAAAACCGTTAACCTACAACTCGGTAAGATTGAACCAAGGACATTAAGCAACACCATTAAAGCGAACGGACAACTTGATGTACCCCCTCAAAATATGGTTACCGTTTCGGCAACGTTAGGGGGCTTTGTAAAACAAACCAGTTTGCTGCAAGGCATGCATGTGAAAAAAGGTCAGGTCATTGCCACGATGGAGCATCCCGATTATATCCAGCTTCAACAGGACTATCTTGAAAGTAAGAGCAAACTGGATTTCTATAAAGCAGAGTTGACGCGCCAGGAAGAGCTGGCAAAAGAAAATATCAACGCGACTAAAACCTTGCAAGAAGCGCAATCCAATTTTCAGGGTACCAAAGCGAAAGTCGATGGGCTGCAATCAAAGCTGAAGTTGATCAATATCAATGCTGACGACCTGGAGAAAGGCAGTATCCGAAATACTATCAATATCTATGCACCGATAGACGGATATGTCACCCAAGTACATGTGAACATTGGCATGTATGTCAATCCAGCGGACGTGCTTTTCAAAATTGTTGACACCAAGCACCTCCATGCAGAAGTTTTTGTGTTCGAAAAGGATGTGCTCAAAATAAAAATCGGACAGAAGATTCGTCTTCAACTAGCGAATGAATCTAATGAGCGAATCGCAAACGTCTATTTGATTGGAAGGGAGATAAGCTCCGAAAGAACTGTCAGCGTTCACGGCCATCTCGAAAAGGAAGACGACAGTCTTCTTCCAGGCATGTACTTCAGCGCACTTTTCGAATCGGGCGAAAACGAAGTGCCATCGCTGCCTGAAGACGCGATCGTCACCTTCGAAGGAAAGGAATACATTTTCATTGCACGCGATGCCGTCAAGCGTGAGTATGAAATGATCGAGATCTCTAAAGGTATGTGCGAGTCGGGCTATTGCGAAGTGACTCTGCCAAATGGTTCTGATGCGTCCTCCGAGATTGTGACTCACGGCTCGTACGACTTATTAAGTTACCTGAAAAACAAAGAAGAAGAGTAGGGCTAATTGAGATTGATTCCGATGGTCAACCCATACCATGCTTTGTTCTGGTGGATCCAAATGTCTTTGTCTCTATCCGTTAGGTAATCCGTGCCAACACCCAGGCCCACTGTTAACCGGTTGATAGAACCCATGACAGCCACACCACGACTGAGCACAAATCCATTGTACTCATCCATTGTCCTGTTTGAAGTTGTCCATGGTGTCACCGGGGTTGAGCCAAATCCACCAAAGACGCCCGCACTCAATCCCCAATGCAACATCTCATTTTTCATTCCTGCAGGTGTTGACTTGTAATGTAATCGAAACTTGTCCAATCGATACCCGAAAAAGAGAGCACCGTTAAATGATGAATTTAACTGACTGGGAAAACCTTCTACACTTGGTCGAAACTTGAATGGGATAGTTAATAAGTTGAGATGAAATGATCTTCTCAAAAAATACTGATCAACTCCAGGTGAGATGGTAGGGAATACAGGTGAAAACGCCTTTCGTGCCGGGTAAATTAGGACCGTGTCCTCCTCCTCCAACTGGTTGTCAACAAAAACAACCTGGTAGGCATCCTTTTTCTGCCGATATTGATATTCGTCATCAGTGAATTGATATCTCGGAGTCTCATTCAACGTGCCACATGAGGCTAGCAGCATGACGCACAACAAAAACGTACAAATTCTGAAAGGGCACATAGGTAGCTAATACAAGTATACTATTTTTAAGGGAGCGAATCGAAACATCAATCTATTGAATCCTCTGCTCCAACCGGAAGTTCAATCATATATAAATATACACGAGCTTGATGAGGTTGAGGAATTACTTCTGTCACAGAAGTCTATCGCTGGAGTAGCAATTCGGGAAATTGTACAACAGATAATTGGAAGACGAAAAGTCAAAAACAAAATTCCGCTGTTCTTTCAGTGCCAAAACATCATTTTTCCACCAGCAATAAATATTGAACAATCCTCCTCAGAGGCCACTGCATTATTTAAGGCAAAACTTATCGCTGGTGATACATTGGCAGACCTTACCGGAGGCTTCGGTGTGGACAGCTTCTTTCTTAGTAAGAAATTTCGCGAAGTCATTTATCTGGAGCCCAACAAGGAACTCATGGAGTTGGCCTCTCATAATCATCGGCAGCTTGGTGCATCGAATATTGAACATGTGCATCAATCAGCTGAAGAATTTTTAAAATCATTTGATAAAGGCTTTGATGCCTGTTTTATCGATCCTTCACGCAGAGATGAGCAACAACGTAAAGTCTTCCGTTTTCAAGACTGTCAGCCGAATGTGGTTGCTCTACTCCCAACGCTAAAAAAGCATTTCAAAACAATCCTTATAAAGGCAGCTCCACTTCTAGACATTACGCTGGCGCTTAGTGAACTGAAAAACGTTTCACAGGTTCGTATAATCTCCATTGATAATGAATGCAAAGAGTTGTTATTCAAAATCTCTGAAGGCAAGGAACTGACACCAACTATCCACGCAATCGAACTTGACAAGTCAGGAGAGCCGCTAAATGAAGTTGCATTTACCCGAGTTGAAGAAAACGAGGCGAGCGTCTCTTTCAGTGATCCTCAGTCTTTTCTTTACGAACCGAGCGCAGCGTTGCTCAAGGCGGGCGCTTTTAGGTTATTGTGCTCACGATTTGGCGTAAAAAAGTTGGCACCAAGTACACATTTGTATACCTCAAACTCCTTACGGGAAGATTTTCCGGGTAAAATTTTTAAGATCACACACATGATCAAGCCCGATAAGCGTGAAGCCGCAAATTATATTACTTCTGGTCAGGCCAATGTTACCACACGCAATTATCCCATGACTCCGATGGCGTTGAAAAAGAAATTGGGCTTAAAAGACGGAGGAACTCAATATGTAATCGGGTTCTCAGGCGAGAAAAAGAAGTGGCTTGTAGTCGCAGAGCGGATTAAGTAAGCAATCCAATTACGATGTATGCCAGATAAAAAATCACGGACAAAGAACCGTATACCAAAATAATTTTCTTCCTGTTCTGAACATCCTCCCACCATAATAACAACCAGGGTTTAAACAACCCAATGATCATTGATATAAGACACGCGCAGCTCAACAAAAGACAGAACAAACGGACAGAACTCATGCGCGTCAAAATTCCTTATTAATAATATAAAATTCAACGGGCTCGGGTAATGTGTTGATATTGCCGGTTAGTAGCAATTCAGATACCTTTGCGTCCCTGATTTCGAGAAGGCTTGAGGGCGAACGATTTTCTGTCTATTTATTCATCGGATGGGCTGGTGCAAACGCTAGCTGAGAGGATTCGTACGTCCAGGCCTGAAATTATCCATCTAAAAAACCTTAGCGGCAGTCTCGATGCTGTCACTTTCTCTGCTGTTCGCAAAGCCACACGTTCCAGCCACCTCATCATTCTCCACGACAAAGAGGAAGCGGCCTATTTCCTTAACGACTTACAGAATCTGATCGGACAAAAGGAAATTCTCTTCTTCCCCATGTCTTACAAGAGACCGTATGAGTATGACGAGACAGAGAATGCAAACATACTGATGCGCTCTGAAGTGCTCACCTTGCTGAGCAATCATCCTGATTCTCAAGTAATCGTAACTTATCCGGAGGCTTTGATTGAAAAAGTGATCAACAAAAAGTCACTTTCATCAAATACCTTTTTAATCAAGAAAGGAGAAAAGCTCGACAATCAATTTCTCGAAGAATTTTTTCACACCTACGATTTTGAAAAGGCTGATTTTGTTTATGAAGCTGGTCAATTTGCTGTTCGAGGGGGTATCATTGATGTTTTTTCGTTTGCCCACGACCTCCCTTACCGGATCGAACTCTTTGGCGATGAAGTGGAAAGCATCCGCAGCTTTGATCCTGGCTCACAACTTTCTGTGGAGATTTTGGATCAGGTCAGCTTGATGCCTAACGTGCAGACTAGGCTCATCCAGGAAGAAAGACAATCACTACTTGAATTTATTTCTCCCTCCACTCGCATTTGGATTAAAGATCTGGAGTTGATCGGTGATCTTTTGAACAAAAATTTTGAAAAGGTTTCACAACGTTTTGATAAAATTTTAAAAGATAGTGGCAACGCTAAGCTGGGCTTACAACCGGAGCAACTTTTTGAAACTGCTGACTCTTTCGAAGAAAAGCTTGCCCGATTTGTTCGAATAGAATTTGGAAGCAGATTCAGAAGCGATTCTGATCATACCATCGAGTTTAGTTCTTCGGCCCAGGCATCTTTCAATAAGAATTTCGAGTTGATGGCCAGCTCGTTGATCGATGCGCAGGCACAAGGCTACACCAACTTTATCGCGGCCGAGCAGCCAAAGCAATTGGAACGCCTGCAAGAAATTTTTGAAGAGATCAATCCCGATCTTGAATTTCGTCCGCTAGAGTTTCCACTTCGCCAGGGCTTTGTGGATCACAATACAAAGATTGGTTGCTACACGGATCACCAGATATTCGAGCGCTTTCATCGCTATCGCTCAAAAGAAAAATTTTCGAAGTCAAAATCAATGACTTTTCGCGAGCTGCAGACTTTGCAACCCGGAGACTTTATCACGCACATTGATTACGGTATCGGAAAGTTTGCAGGTCTGGAAAAGAAAGAAGTAAACGGCAAGGAACAAGAGGCCATTCGACTTGTATTTCGTGATGACGACATGCTATATGTCAGTATTCATTCCCTTCACAAAATTTCTAAATACTCGGGCAAGGAAGGTACACCTCCTGTTATCAGCAAACTCGGCAGTGGAGAGTGGGAGAACAAGAAGGCAAAGGTCAAGAAGAAAGTAAAAGACATAGCGAAGGAACTTATTGATCTCTACGCCAAGCGAAAACAAGCTCCTGGGTATGAGTTCGCGCCTGACGGATTCATGCAGGCTGAACTTGAGTCGTCTTTCATCTATGAAGATACGCCCGACCAGGCAAGCGCTACGGAAGATGTAAAGAAGGACATGGAAACACCCCACCCGATGGACCGATTGGTTTGTGGAGATGTCGGTTTTGGAAAAACAGAAGTTGCTGTTCGCGCGGCATTCAAGGCCGTCACTGAGGGAAAACAGGTAGCAGTGCTGGTTCCAACCACCATTCTCGCAATGCAACATCATCGTACGTTCTCAGAGCGTCTGGCAAATTTTCCGGTGAAGATTGAATACCTGTCCAGGTTCAAAACCGACAAAGAGATAAAGTCGATTGTGAAGGAGGTGGGTGAGGGCAAAGTCAATATTGTGATCGGAACCCATCGGCTGGTCAGCAAGGACATTAAGTTCAATAACCTGGGTTTGCTTGTCATCGATGAAGAGCAAAAGTTCGGAGTTAAAGTGAAAGACAAACTCAAGGAATTAAAAGTAAGTGTAGATGTACTCACGTTAACCGCCACACCTATACCCAGAACGCTTCATTTTTCATTAATGGGTGCGCGTGACTTGAGCATTATAGCAACTCCTCCTCCCAATCGTCAACCGGTGACGACAGTACTCAATACCTATGACGAAAAGATAATAAGAGATGCAGTAAGTCACGAGCTCAACAGGGGTGGACAGGTGTTTTTCGTTCACAATCGAGTGAGTGATATTGAACAAGTGGCCAACGTTATTTTCAAGTTGGTGCCTGACAGTCGAATCGGAATTGCCCATGGGCAGATGGAAGGCAACAAACTTGAGAAGGTAATGGTGAAGTTTATCGATGGAGAATATGATGTGCTGGTTTCAACCAACATCATCGAATCGGGTCTTGACATCCCCAACGCCAACACCATCATCATCAATCAGGCTCATATGTTCGGACTAAGTGACCTGCATCAGATGCGCGGTCGCGTGGGGCGATCGAATAAGAAAGCCTATTGCTATTTGCTCACGCCTCCGACTTCTGTTCTTTCATCTGATTCACGAAAAAGACTTTCAGCGTTGGAAGAGTTCTCAGATTTGGGTGATGGGTTTAAAGTCGCGATGCGAGATCTTGATATTCGAGGTGCTGGTAATTTGCTTGGCGCGGAACAAACAGGGTTCATCAATGATCTCGGCTTCGAAACGTACCATAAGATTCTGGATGACGCCATTCAGGAACTGAAAGAGACGGAATTCAAGGAGCTGTTCTCGCAAGAGCTTGCTGAGAAAGTAAAAGTGCTCGTGCAGGATTGTACAATAGAGACTGACTTGGAAATTCTGATCCCCGATACCTATGTTTCAAACACAAGTGAACGCCTTCAACTTTACGCAAGCCTTGATAATATCAAAGACGAAAAATCTCTATTCAAATTCAGCGACTCATTAAAGGATCGCTTCGGCCCAATACCGGATGCGGTAGGTCAGCTCATCCATTCTGTGCAGATGAGATGGCTCGGTGAAGAGTTAGGCTTCGAAAAAATTGTGATGAAATCCGGTAAGCTGAAGGCTTACTTCATTTCAGGAAAAGATGAATACTTTAAGTCAGAAGTGTTTGGGAAGGTCCTGGAGTTCGTTCAAAAACATCCAAGAAAGTGTAAGCTCAAGGATATGTCTGGCAAACTGATTTTGACCATAGAAGACATTTCCTCTGTGGACGAAGCGCTGGTGATACTCCAGCCCTTGTCCAGTCAGACGTTCAAATCAGCAAGCGAGATTGTCTCTGCGTAAGGTTCCAATTGCTTTTGATCGTTGAATGCATTGATCAAAAGAATTTTCTTCTGAACAGAGGAGTATATCACTTCAATGTAGAATGAACCCGTATGGTAGAGGTAGGCCTTACCTTGAGGCAAATCCCTATAAGTGATATAGTTTGAGTAGATCGTTACGACATCACACTTTTTGTCGAACGAAAACTCCTTAAAATCCTTAATGGTTAGCACTTTCATTTTTGCACTTTTATATACTGCCTCTTTATCCATAAAGGTGCCAGCCGTACCAAAGTCCATTTCTAATCGATTTAGGTGGTTTTGGATTGTTTGTGTGATTCAAAACGGGAGGGTTGTTCCCAAATAGAGAATCTCATGTTGAGCAATACGGATCAACATTTTTGCGTTTTAGTAGCCTAAAGAGAGGCCGATTCACTTAGACCATGGATTCATCAATAAAATCCTTTCTCTTTGGAAAACATCTAATTATCTACATATATTAGCGGTTGCTTTGACTATTATTATGAATAAAATGAAGTATTTCTGGGGTCTTATTTTTTTAGTTGGCGGCTCTGTGGTTATCTCATCTTGCTCGTTGCTTGGAATAGGCGGAGGAGGCGGAAAACCAACAGCAACCAATCCAGGGCAATTGAGTACAGCTACAGGCCTGGCTTACAATGATGAGGATGCTGGTGGGTTCGAGGTAAGTCCTTTCGAAGGCCAACCGGACGCTCCAAACACAGTTTTTATTGAGGGTGGAAGGGCCATTATGGGTTCCTTTGAGGAGGATGTGATGTCGTATCGCGACAACATCGAAAGAACTGTTTCTGTGGCCTCATTTTACATGGATGAGACTGAAATCGCGAATATTCACTGGCTGGAATACCTTCACTATTTAGCAAAAGACTCTACTCAAGAAGTTTATTCAGCAGCCCTCCCTGACACTACAGTTTGGGTTGGAAAGTTGGCATTCAACGATCCATATGTTGATCACTATTTGAGATATCCTGGCTTCCGTTACTTCCCTGTTGTGGGTGTAAGCTGGACTCAGGCAAATAATTATGCCGTTTGGAGAACCAGAGCGGTAAACGTTCAGCTGGCATCAGAATCTGGCGAAGAGTATGCTGAAACAGATGGTCGCATTCCATTGGAATCCGGTATCGTTATCCCTGCTTACAGACTTCCTACAGAGGCTGAATGGGAATATGCTGCACAAGCTCTGATCGGAACTCAATGGTTGGAAGAAATGCAAACACATCAGCGTATCTATCCTTGGGACGGTCATGCCTTGCGTAATCCTTACGGAAAGCAAATGGGTTTCTTCCTTGCTAACTTCAAGCGTGGTCGTGGTGACTATGCGGGTATCGCTGGTCGCTTGAATGATGGAGCATTGATTACCTCATATATCTATGAGTTTCCTCCCAACGATTACGGATTGTATAACATGGCCGGAAACGTGAGCGAGTGGGTAATGGATGTGTATCGCCCGATGTCTTATCAGGATTTTGATGACCTTAACCCTATCAGAAGAGATGGATTCCTTGATGACGTACGAGGCTACAACAGTAACTCAGAACAAAATCCTCAAGGCTTTACATCATTGATCACTGACAAGGCTCGTGTATACAAGGGTGGTTCATGGAAAGACGTTGCTTACTGGATGTCGCCCGGTACCAGAAGATATTTGGATCAGGATTCAGCTACGGCAACTATCGGTTTCCGTTGTGCAATGATTCGCGCAGGATCCAACTACTAGAAAAAAATTATCTGACGATGAGAACCCTGTCGAACAACGGCAGGGTTTTTTATTTGGTAATAGTTACAAACGCTGCGCTTCTGCAATACAAGCCACGCTCAGCGAATTGCACCCTTCGTCCTCCTGCAAGTGCCGTCCGCAAGCCTCCAGCGTTGCACCGGTTGTAATTACATCATCAACGAGCAGAATACGTTTGCCCTTAAGCGCGTCCGTATTGGCAATTGAAAAAACGTCTTTCACGTTCTCCCAACGCTCGGCCTTCGACTTTCGGGTTTGTGTTTTGGTGCTTGACTTGCGATAGGAGATTGATTCATCCCAGGGAACGCCCAGCGAATAGCTAAGCCCTTCTGCGAATTTTGCGCTTTGATTGTAGCCACGTTTTCTCTTCCTCGAAGCGTGAAGCGGCACTGGTACGATAACGTCAAAGGCTTCCCCGAGGCCAAAAGTTTTTAGCTCTTGCCCAAATACCTTCCCGAGCTTCACTCCTATCTCTGGATGTTGATTGTATTTCAGTTGATGCAACATCCTCTGAACCACGCCTTCCTTTTTCAATTTTAGAAATGCAGTACCGTATGCTAGTTGCAATCTTCCCGCAAGCTTATCAATTACTGGATTGTCATCAGGAGGATAGTTGGTTTTTGGCAAGTCAATAATACACCTGGTGCATAGTGTCTCCTCACCGCCTACCAATGAATTGCTGCATGCCAGGCAGTAGCGCGGGAAAAACAAGGAAACAAAGTCAGCCGCGATGCTCATGTTTCACACATTTGATTTCAACGTGAATGCAGTCATATTTGCAACCTAACCTCGATTGTTATGAGCCTGGTAGAGCAATTTAATGATTACCGAAGCAAGATGAATGAAAAGATTCTGGCTTCGGACAGCCTGATCATCAAACGAATTTTCAACCTCGACACCAACGCTTACGCAGAGGGTGCCCTTGATGTAAAATCAAAAGAGCTCATTGGTTTGACTTGCTCTCTGGTTCTGCGATGCGATGACTGTGTCAAGTACCATCTGGGCAAGTGCAAGGAAATCGGCTTTTCTACTCAAGAAGTGCACGAGGCAATGGGTGTGGCTACGTTGGTGGGAGGAACTATTGTGATCCCGCACCTTCGAAGGGCATACGAATATTGGGAGGAACTTCAGAATGTATAAACGCGATCTCGAACTTGACAGGAAGTGGGGGTGGCTCCTTGGGGAAATGGGTAAACAACTGGGAAAAAAGCCCAAGGACCTGAATGGGGTCCTATTCCTTATTGGAGTTCAGGAGCTGGGTAAGGGAAGTGGTCGATTCTCGAAGGAAGAAAAACAAGATCTGATGCACATCGCCATCTGTAAAGTGTTGAGCCTGTCCGGATATTACGAACTGGAAGGAGTAGACCAGGACGGGTGGCCCCATTGGAAACTGATCAAAAAACTTCCCCGCTTCGACTTACTCGAACAAGAAAAGCTGCTCAAGCTGCATGTGCTTGAATACTTTGAGTCAGAATTCAATTGGAGCTGGAAAGAGGAATGATGTGCGATACCTCCATGCCGCAAGTTGGAGGATAAGACAACGGATAAACTGATCAGTGGTTTTGAATTCGCTTCGCCCGAAGCTTATCTTAGTAAATTCATAAAACTAACAAGACTGCAACTTCGTTTTCATTGCTAAAGCGATTGTATGAAGGACGGGATTAAGGCGATCGATCTAAGAATGAATTCCTTCAGGAAGAGATATTATCTCAACCTGTTTATTAAGGGATCCATTTTGACATTGTCGTTGGTTCTCCTCTACTACCTGATCATCTCACTTTTGGAATACAATCTTTGGTTAGGAGGCTGGGCTCGATTTACCATTCTGCTTTCATTTTTCTTGCTGGTCGGATTCTGCATTTACCGCTTTTTAAAAGAACCACTCTCGTGGTGGGTATATAAAAAGGGATTGGGAGAGGAGGAAAGTGCGCAAATGATTGGCCGCTACTTCCCAAACATAAAAGACAGGCTGCTTAACCTGATCCAGCTGTCGG
>JBFWZR010000032.1:0-36431 GCA_050185175.1 Cyclobacteriaceae bacterium | reverse complement strand
AGAGAAAGTCCGCCAGGTGCTTTCTCAAGATACTCAATGCTTTACTCATTTGTGCCTCCACCGTTTTTACTGAAAGCCCCAGCTTGTCAGCGATCTCCGCGTATTTCAGTTCTTCAAACCGACTCATTTCAAAAATAATTCTGCACTTCTCAGGAAGGGAATTGATGGCCATCGTAATCTCCCTTTCTAGTTCATTGGAAACGAGTTTATCGCTTCCATTGTCCACCGTCTGATCCGCTACGGCCTCTACCGAAAGATGAATTTTTCGATCCCTTAGGTAATTAAGGCTTTTGTTCCTAACCGAAGTATATAGGTAACTGCGATAGTTCGTGTCCGCAGGTAGCGACTCAAATTTTTCCCAAAGGGCAATGAAAGCCTCATGTACTAGGTTCTTTGCCTCATCAAGGTCATGAACGTACTTCTTTGAAAATCCGCAAAGGGGAGCAAAAAGCTCGCGAAACAGTTTTTCAAATTGTGCCTGATTACTGGAATTCAAACTCGAGTTAATTTGAATTACAATATCGTGATATCAAGTGAATCCTCCCGATACTGATGCATATCTAAGACTGCGACCACGCGTATAAAAGACGCATTGCAAAGAATTGATAAATATTATATTCGGCCCGCCTTTAATACCCCAACCTACTATGACCTTTTTTCGATCTGTTTTACTGGTGACCTGCACCTTTTTTGCGCTTAACGCGCGTGCGCAAACCAATGGCACCATGCCCGATGTAAACGAACGACCGGTTGCCAATGCTGTCCAGCTAAATGGTGACCCCGTAATTGACGGTGAAATCATCAATGAGGACTTCTGGAAAGCAGTGCCAGCATTCGATGGACTAAAGCAAATCCGGCCGTATGCCGGGCAGCCCGCATCAGAAAAAACGGATATCAGAATTGGCTATACCGAAACCATGCTGTATGTCGCAGTCGTTTGTTATGATTCGCAACCGGATAAACTGGTGGTGTCTGACGCAAGAAGAGATGCCTCACTAGATGGGACGGATAGCTTTCTTTTCATCATCGATACCTATCATGACAAACAAAATGGTTTTGTGTTTGGCACCAACTCTTTGGGGATAGAGTATGACGGACAAGTAGATAATGAAGGTCAGGGCAATCAAAACAACAACCGGCAGCAAGGCGGAACCATCGGAGGTTTTAATCTCAACTGGGATGCCTCGTGGGAAGTAAAAGCCAAAACGGGTGACTATGGGTGGAGCGCTGAGTTCGCCATTCCACTGCGAACGATAAGATTTGCATCGGGCAGTGATCGAACCTGGGGTCTGAACATTCAAAGAAATATTCGTAAGACCAATGAAGTAGCTTACTGGGCACCGCTTCCTATTCAATTTGATATCAAACGGCTTTCTCTTGCTGGCGAACTGAAAGGACTAAACCTGAGAAACCCTGGCAACTTAAAGTTGATTCCTTATGTGCTTGACAATATCAATCGCGATTTCAATACGGATCCTAGCAAAGCAAAAAACAGAGTGGACGCAGGCGCAGATGTAAAATACAGCATCACACCATCACTTACACTTGATCTCACTTATAACACCGACTTTGCCCAGGTAGAAGTGGATCAACAACAAATCAACCTCGATCGTTTTAATTTATTTTTTCCTGAAAAGCGACCTTTCTTTTTAGAGAATGCCGGCTTCTTTACAGTTGGTAGTCCGGGTGAAGTTGATCTTTTCTTCAGCAGAAGGATTGGTATTGCAAACTCCGGCCAGATCGTGCCAATACTTGGTGGCGCAAGGGTTTCGGGCCGCGTAAATAAAACCAACGTTGGTGTTCTATCCATGTTCACTGATGATGCCACCTTTACTACTTCAACCGACACCACAATAGTTGAGCGAAACAGTTTCAATGTGGCCAGGGTAAATCAGCAAGTGGGACAGCGATCTACAATAGGAGGAACATTTGTAAGCCGTGAAGGAAGAGGTGACATCGCAAGTGACTACAACCGCGTGTTTGCAATGGATGGAAAATGGGGTATCGGCAAGAAAGCACAAATCTCCGGGTTCTATGCTCATTCAAACTCTCCAGTAGAAACATCTGAAGGCAATTCGTTCAAGGTGCAAGGTCAGTACCAGTGGAATGGATTGGATATGAACCTTGCCTACACGCAGGTAGATGAAAACTTTGATCCTCAGTCAGGATTTCTTTTTAGAAAGGCATTTCGCAAACCAGAATTCCTTGTATTGAAACAGGTACGTATGAATGGACGACTCGGTAGTCTGATGGAAATCCGACCGCACGTTTCATATCGCGGATTTTGGAATTTCCAGGATTTCCAGGAAACAGGTTTCTTACACATAGATAATCATTGGGTTTGGAGACAAGGATTTGAGATCCACACAGGCATCAACTTTACCACCGAGGGTTCAATCGCTGACTTTGATATTCCTGGACTTGGCGTTACACACGCTGCGGGAACCTACAAAAACAGTGAAGCTCAAATCGTTGTGATCACAAATCCAAGCAAGAATATTTACTTTAATACACGACACGTAATGGGTGGCTACTTTTCTGGATCCAGGTCAGCACATAGTGGAACTATCGGATTCAGGCTTGGCGATAGATTTAACTCGGAATACACATTTAATCATAATGACTTGCATTTAATAATTGAGGGAACGGATAGATATTTTGCTACAGACGTTTTTGGTGCACGGCTTTCCTATGCCTTCAAGCCGCGGTTAATCCTTCAGAGCTTCTTGCAGTATAACAGCGCTGCAGATATTTTTTCCGCCAACATCAGGTTCAACTTGTTAGAACAAGCCAACACTGGATTATTTGTAGTGTATAATGAGATTTGGGAAAAGAGCTCCGTCCTTAACAGAAGCTTTACGGTGAAGTATACGCACATTATCAACATCCTTAACTAAGTATGAGGCTGTGGCACATCGTTTTATTAATGCTAACTGCATGCAGCTCTAGTGACAACTCCTCCAACGAACAGCACTACCGACTGGGTGCTATCGGAGCCTTTGGTGAAATGGTGGATGCAGGCGTAAAGCAACTTGCGCTGAGTTCAGTGATGTCAAAGGAGGAAATGGATTCATTCCTTCCGGAGGCGGAGAAAATTGCCAGGAAAAACAACGTTGAACTTTACAGGGAATCCAACCTGATTGTGACAGACCTTTTCCCGTCAGATGTTGCGCTGGACAAGGAGGTCTTAGTAATCTATAAGGGAAACGCAAAAGACCAATACCTTCAATTGAAAAAAGAAAAGGCCGAACTGGAAGCTTCTGGACAATACAGTGGTAAAATCCGCGAAGAGATCGCGAGAAAATTCGGACGACTGCTCAGCTACCCAACGGACAAAATCAACCGACTGTTGAGAGAGAATACTTCGTTCCGAACGATGAAAGATTTTGGCATCGATGCCACTAACCTGTTCCTATATTACAAGGATCTTGATAAGGCAACTCAATTCTACACTTCCACTCTTGGGTTTGAGTTATTGGCCGATTACCAGATGGCGAAGATACTCAGACTCACTGCCGATTCGTATCTCATACTGGTAGATGCTACCAAGGGCATGCACACCGCTGACGAACCCAAGACTGTGGCCGTTGCTTTGCTTACAGAACAACTTCAAGAATGGTACGACTACCTCAAGAGCCAAAATGTAAAGATCAAATACGATTACAAACCAAAGAATGGAGGGCCTCATGATGGCTTTGTCGTAGTAGATCCAGAGGGTTACCTATTGGAATTCGAACTTTTCAAAAATCATCGGGAGAATGAAAAGTTTATTCCTTCGTTGAAACAAAGCCCTCTCATCGTATCACAATCATCCAGCGTGCCTGCTGGTCTTGGCTTTAAAGCAACCATCACCTGGCTCTATTACAAAGACATGGTTGGCATGCAACAGTTCTACGAAGAAAAACTTGGTCTTGAGCAAGTGGTTGATCAGGGTTGGGCAAAAATTTATCACGCTTCGCAAACAGGTTATGTCGGACTTGTAGATGAGCGAAGAGGCATGCATTCGTTTACAGAAACAAAAGCTGTCAATCTTTCATTTTTGATTAACGACATCGATGGATGGTTTCATTATGCAAAAGAGCATAACTCATTTGAGTTACGCTCTGAAGAGGTTAACACAGGGCCCGAAACAAAATACCGCGCTTTTGTCGGATTTGACCCTGAAGGTTATTACATGGAGTTCGATAAATTCTACCTCCATGCCGACAACGAAGGTCTCGGTCGCTACTTAGAACTTACCAAATTTTAAGGTGAGGTTGAAATTGTTGCCACTCAATTTGCTGTCACTCAACCCATCCGCGTTGCTTCCATACACTGCACGGTAAGAATAACCGGGAGCGAATCTCATCCATTTGAACACGTTCACTTCCAATTGCACACCTGGCTCGGCAACAAAGAACCAATCATCGTTGTAAGGCATATTGCGATGGCTACCATTGTACTCTCTATAGTAGTATCTGTCATATTGTGTGGTGAAGCCTGCACCAGTCATCAGATCGAATACCACATGGAAAGTCCTGTTTGATCCCAACACGTATTCGGTTTTCAAACCAAACTGACCGTACATGTAGCTAAGATTTTCTCCGGGGATAGCTGCATACTCTGCAGGCACCGGCAGGTCGTTTGTAACCGCTGCACCACTAAGACCAAGCAAGAAGCGATGATTGATAAACCAACCGCCATACATTTCCACAAGGTTTGCATACTGACCATTGATGGACGTAAACTTATTGGTGACCGCTCCATAACCGCCCGAAGACCGAACAGGGTTGGTGTTGAACAAGGTATGGATGCGATTGGTATCCCAATCTTCGACATCCTGGGCAATCGAGCTTAAAGATAAGGTTAGGGAAAAGGCGAAAACTGCTAAATTTTTCATGATTCTGTCTTGTTATTGCTTTTACGCCTTCAAGACAGTCACCTCCTAGTTTACCCCTACGTGATTTGAAAATTTTTTAGAAAAAGTCTCTTTTGATATCGAATCGGCTGAAATTTTTTGGTTCGCCCTCAACCGTCTCCACATTCTCCACTCGGGCATTTGGAGGACCTTGCCTGCACCAGGTTACCAGTTGATCCAACTTCTCTTTGTCGCCCTCGGCTTCAATATAAACGCTGCCGTCCGATTCATTTTTTACAAAGCCACAGAGGCCTAGCGATCGCGCTTTGTCTTTGGTGGATGCACGGTAAAACACGCCCTGTACTTTTCCCGAGACTCTGATCGACAGATGCATTGCCTAAACAATATAGTCTGTGCTTAAGAAAGCGGACTCACGATTCCGAATAATTGATCCAATGATTTGCTTGTTGGCATCTGTACTCTTGGTCGCTACCAATGTTCTAATCGAAAATACACGTAATGCGTCCGCCACTGACAAGGTGCCTTCTGCAGAATCCTTTCTTCCATTGAAAGGAAAAGTATCAGGTCCACGTTGACATTGTGCATTTACATTAATGCGGCCGACCTGATTGCAAAATGCATCCATCAGCTTTGCCAATTCTTTGGACTCACTTCCAAAAATGCTCACCTGTTGGCCAAAGTTTGAATTCACTACATAGTTGATTGCTTCCTGCACCTGATCAAATGGCATAATGGGTATCACAGGCCCAAATTGCTCCTCATAATAAATTCTCATCTTGTCATTTACAGGGTAAAGTATTGCAGGGGAAAAGAACGATTCCAAAAATTGCCCACCGCCTTCATTGATGATTTCAGCACCGTGCTTCTGTGCATCGGCAACTAGTTCTCTCAGATAATCTACCTTTCCCGGCTCGGGCAAGGGCGTTAAACTCACACCATCAGTCCAAGGCATGCCGGGTTTTAGCTTTGTCAATTCTGATTTGAATTTTGAAATAAATTCTTCTAACACAGATTTGTGCACTAGTAGTATTTTCAAAGCCGTACAACGCTGACCATTGAATGACAAGGAACCAGCCACACATTCATTCACTGCATTATTAAGATCAGCATCAGGCAGCACGATCGCGGGATTCTTCGCGTCAAGGCCAAGTATTGCCTTCAGTCGATGGAGCTTTGGATGAAGCTTTTTCAAATCATTCGCTCCCTTATTTGTGCCAATGAATGCGAACACGTCTATTCTGCCTGTTTCCATCAAGGCACCAACCGTTTCCCGGCCACGACCATAAATGATGTTTATAACGCCAGGCGGAAAACTTTCACGAAATGCATTTAGCAACGGGCGAATGAGAAGTACGCCATATTTAGCTGGCTTGAACACAACTGTGTTACCCATGATTAGCGCTGGTATCAGCGTGGAGAAAGTCTCGTTAAGAGGATAGTTGAACGGCCCCATGCAAAGTGCAACTCCCAATGGCACTCTCCTTATCTGCGCCATGAACCCTTGCTCTTCCACCAACTTGGCCGAGTTGCGATCAAGTTCTTTCAATGATTTGATCGTATCTTCTATATAATCGCATGTGCGATCAAATTCTTTCTGAGAATCTTTTAAAGGTTTGCCAATTTCCCACATCAGCAACTTGACCACCTCCTCGCGTTGCTTACGCATTTCGACAAGAAACCTTTCAACGTGTTCGATTCTTCCCTCCACCCCTAAAGTAGGCCAATGTCCGTGACCTTGATCATAAGCTGTCACAGCTGCATCAAGCGCTTGCAGGGCTTCTTTCTCCGTTAACAGTGGAGTGCTTCCAATTACAGCCTGAGTTAATTCTTCATCACTCCTTATAAAGACCGGGCTGAGAACAGGATTCAATTTACCTTCCCACGTTCTCATCTCTCCGTTGATCAGATATTCTCGTTGTTCGATTGGGTTTGCAATCGCAAATTGAGGAGGGATTTCACTCTCCACTGGAAATATTTTCTTTATATCCATCATTTGAAGATTTAAAAAGGGAACAGTAACTGTTGAAAGTTACACAGTTTTTAAAAACGATTGTTTATAATTTTTTGAACAAGGAAATGATTAGACGCCCAACACAACCAAAAGGCGATTAAAGAGGTCGTGCAATCGGTAACAGTGATAGCAAAAATAATCTACTGGAAACCTAATGTTTTATCCCACACACTTTGCACACCTTACGTTTGCCCATTGGGCGAATCTTTGGCGGTCGCTTGTGACCAAAATAAGGAGGCTGTGATTTGTCGGCCTTTCGTTCTCCACTGAAGTTCTTTTCCTCACGCTCTCTCTCCTTCCAGTTTTTTTCCATCCGCTCCTCAAAATCATTTCGTGCCTCGTAACTGGGACCGGATTTTTTCTTCTTGCTTTTGGCTGCTTTGGGAACGTACCTTTCTTCCATCCGCTCGTTGTCCAGTGAATTAGGCTCACTTTTTTCGGATTTCTTCTTTTGAGCCAGAACAGATGTACTTGCTGAAAAAACAAGAAGGAACAAAATCAATCGGCCAACCATGTGGCAAAGATAGGCATACCCTTTTTGGGGGACAATTCAGTAAAATAGTTGATTGTTGCGTGCCCTAATGCCTTATACTGCACTCGTGGCAGTACTTCATTTTGTGAGGAGCTCGTCTCCTCGGCTTCCTTTTGTGACCGAAATATGAAGGATCAGAGAACTGGGGTTTCGCGAGCCTTTTGAGAATTCTTTGTTTTTCCTTAGCCGCCATCTCCACGCGCTTGTAGAACTCGTACTGTGCCGTGTGTTTGACGTTTGGTTTTTTGAGTTTGGTTGCACGCTTTGGAGCATAGTGATGCTTTACGGGTTCTTTTCGTTGACTTGTGCCCGGGTCGAGACTGGTCTGCGCCAACGAGGCTGATGCAAAAAAAGCCAACAAAGAGCCTAATAGAAATCCCAAGCGATTCATTGTACACTACAACGGGCTGAGGTCTCTAATATTCTGTACTTACGGGAATTTTTATGCCCTACGAAGGCTGGCTAGTTTTTGCAGTACTGATCAATGGAGAATCGCGCTTTCTCGTCCCCATACTCGACCGCTTTACGCCAATCGAAACAGGCCTTGTCTTTATTTTTTAATTGATAGTAAATATTCCCGCGTGCCTTGAAAAACGATGAATTGGTGCCATCAATTGAAATTGCCTCATCCAAATCAGCCAGCGCCTCTGACAAATTGCCTTTTTTGGCTTTGCCATTTCCCCGACCATAATATGCCAGCGCGTCCTTCGGATTTAACTTGATGGCCTGTGAATAATCCAGTACGGCTGCACCTACGTCACCGATTTCTTCTTTGATCACTGCACTATTATAAAAGAGGTTTGCGTCCTTGCTGTTGTTCTTCTGGGCAATCTCCAAATCGCTGATGGCTTTTTCGTATTTTCTCATTCCCACATAAGCCCGCGCACGTTCCAGGTACAAGTCATCGGACTGCTCGCCTTGCGCCGCAGCTTTCTCTAATGCTGTAGCAGCTGCATCAAATTGTTTATTGGCTACCAGACACTGCCCCTGAAGAAAGTAAATTGAATGCTTCTTCCCATTAACAGAATAGCTTTCTGCTCCTTTTGAAATAGCGTTGTTAACATCTTCCAATGAGCCTTGAAAATTTTTCAAATTGAACTTTGCAATTGCCAGCAATGCGTAATCATCAGTGCTTGGTGAACCGAGCGCCTGTGTCAATACAAGGTCTGTAACCACCTTTGCCCAATCTTTTAATCTGATGGACGCCTCCACCCTATCGCGATAAGCGTCAGGGCTCTCTGGCTTCAGTTTCACAACCTGATCAAAGTCGATAAGCGACTCTTTTACTTTTCCGGCTTGGATTTTGGATTTGCCCCGCGCAGTATAAGCTGACGAGCCCGGATAATTCAAATCAATTGCGTGAGTGTAGGCATCTATCGCAAGATCAAATTTTTTATCAGCGTCCAAACACTTTCCCAGTTCAAAGTAAACCTTGCTGTCTCTGCTCTTCAGAGAATCTGCCTTGTTAAGAAAAGACAAAGCCGAAGATTTTTTGTCAGCAGCCGCATAGGCCAGACCTAGCACTTCGTAGGTTTTCAATTCTGCCTTACCTGCTTTAATTACCTTCGTGAGATCCGAAATTGCGACTTGATTCTCGCCAGCATAGTAGGCACCAACTCCCCTGCGTTGATAAAGTTGTAATTCTTTCTCTCCTCCCTTCTCGGCAGCATTCAGCTGCTCAACCGATTTAGGATATTCATAACCTTCGTGATACAGGTAGCCCAGATATAAATGCCCCTTGCTATTATTGAATCCGTTGGGAATTGCTTGTAGTAAAAAATATTTGGCGGCCTCCCACTCATGTTGCTGGTATTTACAAATACCTAGCATACCAAAAACTTCGGGATCCTCAGAAGCAAGTCTGACTTTGTCAAGATCTTCTGCCGCGCCTTGAAAATCGCTTAACCCAAATTTAGCCTCACCTCTAAAGCGATAAAGCTTTTTGTCATTAAAACCAGTTCGCTCCAGCTTATTGAATTTATCTAAAGCCTCCTGATAGGCACCCCTTTTGAGAATTTTGATCGCGGCATCAAAATCGAGTTGCGCGGAGTTGGTGACTTGAGCTGAAAGATGGTAACAGGAAAGAAAAAAAAGTAAAACGAATCCGAGCCTCATAGTCACTTGTCGATACATACGACAAAACTATGGAAAGTAAAAAGCGAGAACAAAACGGAACAACAGGGCCAGATCAGCCTACAAACATTGAGTAGAGGTAATAGATCAGGTACCCAAGGGCAACAAGGAGCATCAGATAGCCAAAAATCTTGGCTCTCCTGAAATATCCCTTGGTTGACAGTGCGTCTTTATGGCGGTCGCTTGTAGACATTTAGCTACCAGACTCCACGAAAAACCTCACCACCAGGTAAATAACCATGCAAAACCCCAGCATCAAACCGAGTACCCTCGCTCTGTGCATGTAGAATTTCATCGGAAACATTTTCATAACTGCATGAATTTTAACCAATTAAACCTCTATATACGAAGAAAAAGTTGAAAAAAGATTAAAATCAGGTTAAATCAACAGATAGACAGGTCAGGCTTACGTTTTGGCCTTTGAAATTTTATCACTTCTATCTGGCAAAGGTGACCACCGTTCGTGGAATCTATCAGGTCTTCGGCATGGTGCCAATCACCTGCATGGTGGCCATGTTGGGCGTAGGCATGCCTCCACGGGGCTCTACTGTCACAGCAAAGGCGGAAGCCCCACTCACAGATTTCATGGCGAGCAGACCACCCGGATTCATATCAAAAACACCCGCGTTTACCGGCTTGCCTTCCACGATGGCCCATAGCTGGTACTGACTCTCCTGGGTGAGGGCTTTCATCTGGTGAATACTGAGATACACTTCTTCGGTCGCAGAATTCCAGTATACAGAAGCCATCGCATTGGGTGCATTTTCAGTGCCCTTCATGATAATTCTCGAGAAGGCCGCGCTGCCCATAATCGACAAATCATTCTGCATTTTATCCAGCCGATCATTCACTACCGAATAATCTTGAGCTAATTGCTGGCTTTGCGCCACCAGGTTGCCAAGTGTTTGAGATGTCTGTTGATATTGACCGTAATAGTAATAAGACAAATAGGAAGTCAATAAAGCAATTGCAACCGATGCTGCGATGGCCAGTTTCGTACCCTGGCTACTAATCGGGACAACCTTTGCTTTTTTTTGAACATCAAGCTTACTCAATAAACCCGAACGCACTCCTTCTCCGGGTTTGATGGCTCCTCTTTGCACAAATGCTTCAAGCGTTAGCTCAATCACCCTCAACTCTTCCATCAGCGCGGGCTCTTGTCGAAGCTTCGACTCAACGTCAAGCCGCTGCGTTGGTGTCAATTCACCAAGCACATAAGCTTCAAGAACTCCGGTCGATATGTATTCTTCTACGTTCACTTGATGTCTAACTGTTTTCTCAACTCCATCATCGCCAGCCTCAAACGTGTCTTAACCGTACCTAACGGAATGTCAAATTCATCTGCTAACTCTCTATGGGTGTATCCTTTGAGGTATAATTGACTGATTACAAACTGTTGCTCCTCCGGTAATTTTTTGAGAACCTCGGCCAGCCCGATGGCATCCGTGGCCAATTCTTCACCGCCCTGAGCTTCTACTACAGATACGAGGCTTTCCAGTTCACTGGTTTTTTTGTCATTGCTTATTTCGCGTGAGCGGGTACGATCTATAGCCTGGTTTCTGGCCACATTTAGCATCCAGGTAAAAAGGCGACCTTTCTCAGGATCATAAAACGAAATCCGGTCCCAGATTTTCAAAAAAACATCCTGCAGGACCTCTTCCGCAATTTCTTCATTGCGAATGATGCGGCTGATAACCCCAAACAGGGCTGCCGAATAATTATCGTATAAGTATGCCAGTGATGACTTATCTCTAGCCTTCAGTTTCATTACCAGTTCCGATTCGGTAATGTTTGGCACCTATTGGAGTTTAGAATAAAAAGACCGGAATAGACCGGTCAACATTACAAGTGAATTACTTCATCGTAGGCAGCTGCTGATGCTTCCATTATTGCCTCACTCATAGTAGGATGAGGATGCACTGACTTGATAATTTCATGGCCTGTAGTCTCAAGCTTGCGAGCTGCAACCACCTCCGCAATCATCTCTGTGACATTGGCACCAATAAAGTGCGCACCAAGCCACTCGCCATATTTCGCGTCAAAGATCACCTTCACAAAACCTTCAGTCGCTCCAGCTGCCTTTGCTTTACCAGACGCGCTGAAAGGAAACTTACCCACTTTGATCTGGTATCCTGCTTTCTTGGCTGCTTCTTCAGTGTATCCCACTGATGCAATTTCTGGTGAGCAATAAGTACAGCCTGGCAAGTTGTTATAATCAATTGGATCTGGATTCAGTCCAGCAATTTTTTCAACGCAGGTAATTCCTTCAGCAGAAGCTACGTGAGCTAACGCTGGGCCTTTCACAATGTCACCAATAGCATAAACGCCTGATACGTTGGTTTTATAATAGTCATCTACGATTACACGTCCCTTCTCGGTTTTCACGCCAACTTCCTCCAATCCTATTCCCTCCAGATTGGTGGAAACTCCAACAGCAGACAACACCACATCACACTCGATCTTAATTTCACCGGATGGCGTTTTCACTGTCGCTACACAAGATTTCCCTTTGGTATCCACACCTGTTACTTCCGAACTGGTATGAATCTTCATTCCGGATTTCTTGAATGATTTTTCTAACGCTTTAGAAACCTCTTCATCCTCCACGGGAACAATTCTTGGCAAGAACTCTACGATGGTCACTTCAGAACCTATCGCATTGTAGAAATAGGCAAACTCAACTCCAATAGCACCTGAGCCCACTACCAAAAGTCTCTTTGGCTTCTCCTGAAGCACCATGGCTTCGCGGTATCCAATTATTTTCTTACCATCAATTTTAAGATTAGGCAACTCGCGTGATCGACCACCTGTGGCCACAATAATATGCTTCGCTTCATAATCCACCTTCTTACCCTTGTCATCGGTCACCTCCACTTTGCTGCCTTTCTTAAGCTTACCAAACCCTGCTATGTGATCGATCTTATTTTTTTTAAATAAAAACTGAATGCCTTTGCTATTGCTATCAGCAACGCTGCGACTTCTTTTCACCATGGCTTTCAGATCTGCTTCTGCACCTTTCACTGTAATACCATAATCCTCTGCATGCTGCATATATTCGAATACATTCGCACTCTTCAGCAACGCTTTGGTTGGTATACAACCCCAGTTCAAACAGATACCACCGAGTTCAGCCTTCTCCACAACGCCTACTTTCATTCCCAACTGAGAAGCACGAATAGCGGCAACATAACCACCGGGACCGCTACCAATAACAATCACATCATATTTCGACATACAGCATGCATTTTAAAATTCGGCTCAAAGATAAAGGCTCAGCACCCAATTGAAAAGACTATAGGCTAATTGGTATGCTCCGGTTCAAAATGCTATTTTTTGAAAGAAATGGCTATTTTTGATCGAATACCGAACAATTCAACCCACTGACAATGAAACTACTGGAAGGAAAAAATGCACTCATTACAGGTGCTTCAAAAGGAATCGGAAGGGCCATCGCGTTGCAGTATGCAGCCCATGGTGCCAATGTTGCATTCACTTATCTCTCCAGTGTGGAACAAGGTCAGGCCCTGGAAAAAGAACTTCAGGATAAAGGTGTGAAAGCAAAGGGCTATCGTTCGGATGCTTCTGACTTTGCACAAGCGGATAAATTAATCAATGATGTAGTAGCAGACTTCGGAACCCTGGACATCCTAATCAATAACGCGGGCATTACAATGGACAATCTTTTGCTTCGCATGACGGAAGAAATGTGGGATAAGATCATGCAGGTGAATTTGAAATCGTGCTTCAATACAGTGAAGGCTGCGGCCCGCCCGATGATGAAACAAAAAGGAGGTTCGATAATCAATATGACTTCCGTTGTTGGCCTAAAGGGCAACGCAGGTCAGGCCAACTACGCTGCTTCGAAAGCAGGAATCATTGGATTTACCAAGTCCATTGCTCTTGAACTTGGCTCCCGAGGGATTCGATCAAACGCCATTGCTCCCGGATTCATTGAAACTGAGATGACCGCAAAGCTTGATGAAAAAACTGTTCAAAGTTGGAGAGATGCCATTCCACTAAAGCGTGGTGGCCAACCCGATGATGTAGCTAATGCATGCGTATTTCTGGGATCGGAGTTATCATCTTACATGACCGGGCAAGTACTTCAGGTGGATGGTGGAATGCTGACCTAAGGGTGATGAGTGAAGTTGATTTTATCATTCAGTCGGTAAAAGACAGCTACGATGGTCCGGCTTGGCACGGACCCAATATCATGTCCATTCTTGATAAAATCCCGGAAAATCAGTCCGGGTCTCGCATTGGATCGGGCCATTCGATTGCAGAATTGGTGCTTCACATGACAGCCTGGAGAAACTTTGTGATTCAAAAACTAGCGGGTAATGATAGTTACGATGTGTCGGATGAAGAAAATTTCCCCAAGCCCGGAAAATGGTCAGACACGCTGAAAATTCTATCTCAAAGTCAAAGTAATTTGATTGAGGCAATTGAAAAATTTGGAGCTCAGAAACTAGATCAAACGGTTGCGGGTAGAAAATACACCTTTAGAAAATTGCTCCATGGTATAGTCGATCACGACCTATATCATTTGGGTCAGATTGTGATGATTACCAAACAGTTCTGAGTCCATCCTAACGTTTATTAGTCACTTCGTTTTTCCCTACCACAGATTGCGTGGTTAAAAATTTTTTAACAAAATTTTGGAAACTCTACTAAGTTAGTATACGTTTGTGTCATCATAGTCGAGCAAGCAGTGTCTGCTTAATCGATTTATAAAGAAGCGCTGAGAGACAGGCTCTATGAAGCGCTAGCAACCTGTTCAGAAGAACAAGGTGCTAATTCCTGATCCCGGCAAATGCCGAGGAGAATATAAAACGATAGGTAAAATGAAAAACCAAATTTCAAACACCAACACACTCAGAGGAGAAAAATCAGTTTCTCTTGTAGCTCGTACATCCACTTCTTTCATTCAGTTTGCACAAGCCTGCGCAGCATGTATTTGTTGTACGTGGGCGTGTTGTTGCTGCTGTTAAGGAACTCAAGACCATTTACGCAGTAACACCAAGGCTCTGACAAGTCCTGTCACTGCTGTATTCCCCAGTTCCATTTTTCCAAAAAAAATTTATAACCATTAATTTTTGTAACCATGTCAAACTATCGATTCGAAACTTTACAACTCCACGCAGGACAAGAAGTTGATCCTACAACAAGGTCAAGGGCTGTGCCTTTGTATCAAACCAGTTCTTACACTTTCAAAAACTCAGAGCACGGTGCCAATCTCTTTGCGCTGAAGGAATTTGGAAACATCTACACGCGGATCATGAATCCGACCACAGATGTTTTTGAAAAAAGAATTGCAGCTCTCGAAGGAGGGGTGGCGGCCCTGGCTGTTGGCTCCGGCCAGGCCGCGCAATTCATTGCATTGAATAATATTCTTCAGGCCGGAGATAGTTTTGTCTCAACATCTTTCCTCTATGGCGGAACTTACAACCAATTTAAAGTTGCCTTCAAGCGACTTGGCATTGACGTACGTTTCGCAGAAGGAGACAAAGCAGAAGCATTTGAGAAACTGATTGACGATAGTACTAAAGCCATCTATCTCGAGACCATCGGAAATCCTGGTTTCAACATTCCAGATTTCGAAGCAATCGCTGCGCTGGCTCGCAAGTATGATCTCCCGCTGATTGTTGACAATACTTTCGGAGCTGCAGGTTATTTGTTCAGACCTATTGAACACGGAGCAAACGTAGTAGTCGCTTCCGCAACCAAATGGATTGGCGGTCATGGCACTTCCATCGGTGGTGTAATCGTGGATGGTGGAAACTACAATTGGGGCAACGGAAAATTCCCTCAGTTCACTGAACCGTCAGAAGGTTATCACGGATTGAAGTTTTGGGATGTATTCGGTGAAAACAATCCACTTGGGTTGCCAAACATCGCATTTGCAATTCGTGCACGGGTCGAAGGTCTTCGCGACTACGGTCCTGCTTTAAGTCCATTCAATTCCTTCTTGTTTTTGCAGGGACTAGAAACTCTTTCATTGAGAGTACAAAGGTCTGTTGACAACGCACTTGCACTGGCTCAATGGCTTGAACAAAATCCTAATGTGGAAAGCGTAAACTATCCTGGCTTGCAAAGCAGCACTTATCACAAGCTTGCGAAGAAATATTTGCGAAATGGCTACGGAGCCGTGTTGTCATTCACGTTGAAAGGTTCGAAAGAACAGGTGACCAAACTGGTGGACAGCCTGGAGCTGGTGAGCCATTTGGCCAATGTGGGAGATGCGAAAACGCTGATCATCCAACCGGCAGCCACTACACATCAACAACTTTCTGAAGAAGAACAATTGGCGACAGGTGTGCTGCCCAACTTGCTTCGGGTTTCGGTTGGCATCGAACATCTTGATGACATTAAGTCTGACTTCCAACAAGCGATCGATAAAGTGTTCAAGAAAGAGTTAACCACAGCATAAATGAAAGTGCAGCAACACACCTTTCATTACAATCAAAACTTCAATCTGGAGGCGGGCGGAGTACTGCCCGGCTTCCGGTTGCAGTACTCTACGTTGGGCAAACTCAACGAGGACAAATCAAATGTAGTGTGGGTGTGCCATGCACTTACCGGTAGTTCGGACTTTGATTGGTGGGGTGAACTTTTTTCTGATCAGGGTGTATTCAGCCCAGATGAATATTTCATCATTTGCGCAAATACATTGGGTGGTTGCTATGGATCAACGGGGCCTCTGGATATCAACCGCTCGACTGATCAATCTTACTTTCATGATTTTCCACTGCTTACCAATAGCGATGCTGTGCGAGCCCTTGATCTTTTGCGACAGCATCTTGGATTTGAAAAAATCCATACGTTGATCGGTGGATCATTGGGAGGTCAACAAACGCTCGAGTGGGCTGTCTTTAATCCGGCAGTCTTTCAATTTCTGATTCCTGTCGCGTGTAATGCGAAGCATTCCTCCTGGGGAATCGCGATCAACGAATCGCAAAGGATGGCAATTGAAGCTGATGCTACCTGGAAAAATAGAGATGCAGATGCGGGAGCCGCAGGTCTTGCCGCTGCCCGGGCTACAGCGATGGTAAGTTTCCGCTCCTACGATGCGTACAAGTCGCAGGATGATGAAGATTTGCAAAGACTTGACCACTACAGTGCTTCCTCCTATCAACAGTATCAAGGTGAGAAGCTAGTAAACAGGTTCAATGCGTTTAGTTTTTGGACTTTGTCAAAGATGATGGACAATCACAATGTAGGTCGCAATCGAAATGGAATTGAGGCAGCACTCTCAAGAATTCAATCAGCGACTTTGGTTATAGGTATAGATAGTGATGTGCTATTTCCAATTTCGGAACAACAAGAGATCAGCCGTCTGATACCGGGGTCTCAACTGGAGATTGTGTCCTCACCATTTGGTCACGATGGTTTTTTGATTGAAACCAAAAAGTTAAACGTGATCATTCGTGAATTTTTAATTGAACAGTCAAAATATATTTTACAATGAGTGAAAAGAAAAAAGTCGGTTTGTTCGGCCTCGGTTGCGTAGGGCAAGGATTTTATGGTTTACTAAAACAAGGGAACTCAAATCTTGAGATCACGAAAATAGTTGTCAAAAATCCCAACAAGCAGAGACCTGTTGATCAATCTCTTCTAAGTGTGTCACCCGAAGACATTCTCAATGATCCTGAAATCGATATTGTCGTAGAACTGATTGATGACTCAAAATTTGCGTTTGAGCTTCTGAAAAAGGCTTTAGAAAAGAAAAAGCCACTGGTCACTGCAAACAAAAAGATGCTTGCGGAGAACCTCGAGGAGATATTTTGGCTTCAAAAGAAATACAACACTCCTGTTCTGTACGAAGGTGCTGTCTGCGGAAGTATCCCGATTATTCGCAACCTGGAAAAACACTATGCTTTTGACCAGCTTCATCGGGTGGAAGGAATATTCAACGGATCCACCAACTACATTCTCACCAAGATGATCGAAGAGAAAAAAGATTTCTCATCAGTTTTGGTGGAAGCGCAGCGTTTGGGTTTTGCTGAATCAGATCCATCCTTAGATGTAAAGGGTTTTGATCCAAAGTTTAAACTGGCGATTACTACGGCTCATGCGTTCGGTCTTTTTGTTCACCCAAAGCAAATACTGAACATTGGTATTGACAAAATCACAGAGCATGACATCCGATATGCACGCCAGCAGGGGTGCACCATCAAGTTAATTGCGAAAGCAGAACGAATCGGAGATGAAATCGTTGGGTTGGTAGCACCACAATTTGTCCCACTGGACAGCTCTATCGCCAACATCAAAAATGAATTTAATGCGGTCAATGTGACTGGGGCATCCACAGGCCTACAGCTTCTAGCGGGAAAAGGAGCGGGTAGTTTGCCAACGGGACTGGTCGTATTGAGCGATGTAGTTGCTATATCACAGGGTGAGTCATATCCCTACTGGAAAGTCAGTCACGCGGATGATCTTTCATTTTTCGTTGAAGGCCTGATTAATGTCTGCGTGAGCTTCCGCGAAGGGGATGGGGTTAAGCCTGCCGACTTTATTGAATTCAATGGCGGCTATCAGGCAGGCGAGTACCATTCATTGAATGGCTGGGTAAGCCTGAACAAACTGAAAAATTGGTCTGATCGCGAGGGCTTGTCCATCATTCTCAATTCCGGCACCAACTATAAGCCGGTTCGGTCCGAAAAAAAGCAGGAATTGGCGCTCGTTTAGTGAACTAAGTCGCTAACACGGGGTTATATCTGTAGTGCAAATTTTATTTGGGCTGCACCCTTTTTTAGGGTTCTCTCAATATATTTGTGACTGACTAAAAACAGGGTTTTCATGTTGATATTTACCTCCATCACGGCTTTTACCATTGTTATTCTCATACTGGTTTTTGTGCTTCTTTTTGCTCAAAAACGACTCGTACAGTCAGGACCAGTAAAAATTCTCATTAACGGTGAAAAGACATTAACGGTAAGTGCCGGAGGTACACTCCTTTCAACCCTAGCCAACGAAAAAATCTTTTTACCATCAGCCTGTGGCGGTGGCGGAACCTGCGCCATGTGCAAATGCGTGGTTGAATCCGGAGCCGGAGATGTATTGCCCACTGAAGTAGGTCACTTAAATAGAAAAGAAAGGAAAGAAAATGTGCGTCTTGGCTGCCAGGTGAAAGTGAAACAAGACCTGAATATCCGCATTCCAGATGAGATTTTTGGAATCAAGAAGTGGGAATGCGAAGTTGTATCCAACTACAATGTTTCCACCTTTATTAAGGAGTTTGTAGTGAAGCTTCCTCCAGGCGAAACGTTGAAATTTGAAGCCGGTGGATATATTCAGATTGACGTGCCTCCCATAGAGGTTGACTACAAGACAATCGATATCACACCTCACCCAGAGCTAGGACATAAAGGTGATGTGTTCCAGGGCGATTGGGACAAGTTCAAGTTGTGGGATCTGAAGATGAAGAACGATGAACCCATCTTCCGCGCCTACTCCATGGCTAACCACCCTGCCGAAGGAAATATCGTGATGTTGAACATTCGTGTTGCTACTCCTCCATTTGATAGAGCTAACAATCGCTGGATGGATGTGAATCCCGGAATTTGTTCATCTTATATCTTCTCAAGGAAACCAGGTGATAAAGTAACCATCTCCGGTCCTTACGGTGAATTCCATATCAACCCAACACAACGAGAGATGATCTACATAGGTGGTGGCGCAGGTATGGCTCCGTTGCGCGCACAAATATTCCACCTGTTCCACACAGAGAAAACCAATCGTAAGGTTTCATACTGGTATGGTGGACGTTCCAAGAAAGAACTCTTCTACACTGACCATTTTAGAAACATAGAAAAAGACTTCCCGAATTTTAATTTCCACATCGGTCTCTCGGAGCCGCTTCCTGAAGACAACTGGAAAGTGAAAAAATCACTCGATGACAGAGACGGTGATGGATATGTCGGTTTCATTCATTCCTGTCTCTACGACAACTATCTGAAAAATCATCCGGCACCTGAAGATGTTGAGTACTACTTGTGTGGTCCTCCTCTGATGAATGCCGCTGTACTCAAAATGTTGGATGACCTAGGCATCCCTAAGGAGAACATCCGATTCGATGATTTCGGAGGCTAAGGAACAAAACGCTCAGATTCTCTAAACGCAAGGCTTCTTTTCAAACGTTTGCGGAAAAAAGTATGCCTTTTCAGGCATTATTTCTTGCCGCTTCTGTTGTATCAACCTACTCTGTTTTAGTAATATCGTATTGCTTTGGCTATGAAAAAGCTCATCTCGATACTACTTCTGACAGTTTTTGCCTTCAACATCGGAGGCTATTATCTGGCCTTTAAGGCATTGCAGGTAACTGCCCATCGGGATTTGATTGAGAAAATCAATAACGAGGAATACAACGAAGAACTGACTGTTGAACTGAAAGTGCCTCTGGCACTCCCTTACTACACTGCGCCATCATCGGAATTCAAAAGGGTAAATGGACGTTTTGAATATGAAGGTGATGTATACAAACTGGTGAAGCAAAAGCTGCAAAATGATACGCTTTATGTTGTGTGTATCAAAGACCATGAGGAGAAACAGTTGATCAACGAGTTCAAAGAGTACGCTCAAAAAGCACAAGACACTGGATCAAATTCAAAAAAGGAATCCAACACATCAAGCAAGCAGATCATTAAAGATTATTTTGGCAATGGCATCCAACTCCCCAATGATCGTTGGGTTGTTTCAACCGCCAAATACGTTTTTGCCAATTCAGCAAAACAAGTCACGCTACTGAGGGATGTACCCACTCCCCCGCCTCAGGGCTAACATAATTCTCTACCATCGCATTTTTCAATAGACATTAATTGGTGTAAGGCATCGTGTATGCGACTGTCTTACCCTCGTTAAATATTTCAACACGATCAAAATCTTAACTATGAAACGTAATTCACTATTAGCAATATTATTTGCTTCCATAAGCCAATGTGCTCTCTCGCAGGGGTGTATAGCCATAAAAAATATGAGTTGCGGAATTTCATCTTTGGACAACACTCCAAAGACCTGGCAATTCACTGCCAACTATCGGTACTTTCGATCTTACCGTCACTTTTCAGGAACTGAAGAGCATCCTGATCGCGTCTCGAATAATACCGAAGTAATTAATAATGACAATTCATTGATCCTTGGCGGAACCTACACCATCAACAATCGATGGACAGTCTCCGCTTCAGTTCCCTTTCTATATATTGATAGATCATCGTTGTATGAACACGACAGAATTAATCGATACCACTCCGGCTCACATGGACTTGGCGACATCCGTCTCATGGGATATTATTCATCTCGTTTGTTCAATGGCAAATCAAGCGTGATGTATGGCCTGGGATTCAAGCTCCCAACTGGTAACTATAATTTCAAAGATGATTTTCACACCGTAAATGGAATCGAGACAAGGCCGGTAGATCAATCCATTCAGCCGGGAGATGGCGGACTGGGTGTGGTGACCGAGATCAATCTAGCACACCACTTGTCAGAACAATGGGCACTGTATGCCAATGCGCTTTATATGTTCAATTCCAGAAACACCAACGGAACTCGGACATTTCGTGAAACACTTAATCCTATTCTGGCAAATGAAGCAATCATGTCTGTACCGGATCAATACATGGTGAGGTTGGGCGCTCAGTTCTCTGTCAAAGGAAAATTGGGTCTTTCGCTAGGAGGTAGAATTGAAGGAATCCCTGTTCGTGATGCGATTGGAAAAAGTGATGGGTTCAGACGGCCTGGATATATCGTATCTGTAGAACCAGGGGTTACTTATCAGCATGGTCCGCACTCGTTCAATGTGAATGTCCCGTTTGCACTGGTGCGCAACAGGCAGCAATCGGTGACCGACAGGGAGACAGAAATCGCGACCGGCAACCCAAGACATGGTGACGCTGCTTTCGCGGACTACCTTCTGTCGCTGACCTATGCATTTAAGTTATCAAAGAAAGTGTTTTAGTTGTTGTTAAGTAGATGCAATCCTGCCCCGTTCTTTCGCGGGGCAGGCTTCATCAAATTTGAATAAATATGAGTTGGCGGTTCCTCTTTAAACAAATAGATTTGTTTAAAGCCGAATCAAAATGGATTTAACCATACTCTTCTCTCCTATTGACGAATCCATTTACCAAGACATCGAAGATTCATCCGCACTTTTTAAAAGCATCCGGATTTTTGGTGACAAGATGCCTGACTACAACAATGCTCAAATTGCCATTTTTGGAATCAAGGAGGCGCGAGGCACTACCTCAAACAAAGGATGCGAACATGGTGCCGATGAAATTCGAAAAAAGCTCTATCGCCTGAAGAGAGGCACAGGCAAAAACAATATTGTTGACCTGGGTAATCTTAACCCCGGCATCGACCTGGATGAGACGTATGTCCGGATCAGCGAAGTTTGTCGCATCCTTCTGGAAAAAAATGTCCTCCCCCTTCTTCTTGGTGGCTCTCACGACCTTGACTACGGACAATACAAGGGTTATGAGGAGATGGACAAATTGGTGAACCTGCTTAATGTCGATGCATACCTGGATCTGGATGACTCAGAAAAGGCGGACGCCAACACCAAACACATTAATAAAATCCTTCTGCATGAGCCCAACTACTTGTTTGGATACACGCACCTGGCTCATCAAACTTATTTGATTGATCCAACCTCAGTGGCGATCCTTGAGAAGTTGTACTTCGAGGCCTATCGTGTAGGGCATCTTAGAAGTAACCTGGCTGAAATGGAACCCGCCATCCGCAATGCGGACATGGCATCACTCGATATTACCGCCATCAAGTCAGCGGATGCACCGGGCAACGCAAACGCTCAACCTTTTGGGTTGACTGGAGAAGAGGCATGTCAGATTTGTTGGTATGCTGGTACGACCGAAAAGCTCAGCTCAATCGGATTCTACGAATACAATCCTTCGTTGGATGATGTGCACAAGAAAACAGCTTCGGTGATTGCAACGATGATCTGGTATTTTATTGAGGGATTCTACCACCGTAAGAGCGAACAAAACTTTAAGAGCAACGACTTTTTGAAGTACACCGTGTCAATGCCGGTAGAGCCAGAGATTCTCACCTTTTACAAAAGTAAGTTTACTGAAAAGTGGTGGATGGAAGTAAATCATCATCGAACGAATGACCGATATGCAAGAGCGAGTATTGTGCCTTGCAGCTATAAAGACTATCAAACGGCAACTGGTGGCGATGTACCCGAACGATATATTTCTACATTATCGAAACTAATTTAGTTTGTCATAGGTTAGACAAATCATCAAGCATTTCCCTCGTTAATTGAGTTATGAAAAAATACCTGTTCTCATCTCTGCTTTTTACCCTTCTGATCTCCTGTGACAAAAAACTTTCTGATCCACAAAAGATCATTGACAAAACCATCGAGGTTTCAGGAGGCGCCAAATATCAGAAGTCGGTGGTTGAATTTGATTTCAGGGATCGGCATTACATCGCGCGCAGAGACGGAGGCACGTTTTCATATGAACGGGTATTCGAAGACACCACTGGAACCGTTCATGACTATGTTACAAATGATGGATTTCGCAGGGAAATTAATGGAGAAGAAGTTGTTGTTCCAGATTCTATGTCCACGAAGTACACCTCATCTACTAATTCAGTTAATTATTTTGCGCTGCTTCCTTACGGCCTTAATGACGCGGCAGTGAACAAGGCTTTTCTAGGTGAGACAGAAATTGAAGGAAAGAAGTATTACAAAATCAAAGTAACCTTCAGCGCAAATGGTGGAGGTGAAGACTTTGAAGATGAATTCCTGTATTGGATCAATCAAGAAACCTTTGAGATGGATTACCTGGCGTACTCGTTCGAAGAATCGGATGAGGTGAGTTTCAGATTTCGTGTAGGTTATAACCCGCGAGTTGTAAATGGAATCAGGGTTCAAGACTACATTAACTACAAACCCGAAAACAATTCTCTAAAACTTGAGCAGGCAGAGGAATTGTTCAAAGATGGTAAGTTGATTGAGCTCAGTAGGATTGAAACTGAGAACGTAGTGGTCGAGTAACTTAAAGCACGTTGCCCAATTGCTCCTTGATTTTCTCCAACTCCTCCTTCATCATCACCACGTGTTTTTGAATCTCAGCATCGTTAGCCTTGCTGCCTATGGTGTTGATCTCCCGTCCAATCTCCTGGGAAATAAAACCTAACTTCTTTCCGTTAGAAACGTTACTTTTCAAAACTTGCTGAAAGTAATCAAGATGTGTTTTCAGCCTTACACGTTCCTCATGAATGTCAAGCTTTTCGATGTAAAAAATTATCTCTTGCTCTAGTCGGTTCTCATCAAATCCTTCCTCACCAAAAAAATCCTCAACTCTGCCTTTGATACGCGAGCGTATCTTTTCAACCCGCTTTGGGTCTAAAGTTTCGATGATTGCCAATCCCGACTCGATTGATTCACAATAAGACTCAAGTTTTTTCTGCAGTGCTTTGCCTTCGGCCTGTCTGAAATCCTCGCACTTTTTTGTAGCCTCTTCAATGCAGTTTACAACCTGCTGCCACTCTTCAGCATCAATTTCATCACTTCCATTGCTCTCCAAAACATCAGGAGAATTCAACGCCAGCTCAAATAAGTTATCATAAGGCGCCATCACTCGATCCGCAAGCCTCTTCAAAGCGCTATAGTGTGATACAAACAGTTCTTCATTGTACTGCTGCGTAGGTATCGATCCGGCCCTTTCACACTCGATTGACACGCTTACCTTCCCGCGCTCAAGTTTTTCAGTCACCAGATTTCTTACCTCAATTTCTTTTTCAGAATAATTTCTGGGAAGTCTGATGCCGAGATCCATGAATTTTGAGTTGAGGCTCTTCACTTCCGCGGAAATTTTTACATCACCAAAAGTGGCAGCGGCTTGCCCAAAGCCAGTCATCGATTTAATCATACCAGTGCTCTTGCGGAGTTTTAGAAATCAAACCCCAAGGTAACAAATATGCGTGGGTCTTTCACCTGGTAGTTCTCTACAGGCCACGCGAGATCCAGTTTCATATAGTAGCCCAACATCATGCTACGGAAACCGAACCCATAGCTATACAACCATGGATTGAGAAAATCTTGAAGCTCAGCACGGAATGGTCCCTCTTCTTGCACCCGTGTCTGAATACTTGTGTTGGTATTGATCGGAGGCTTTCCTGTCCAGCTTGTGCCGATATCATAGAAAGCAGTAAGCTGCATGTTTCTGAAGAAATTAGAGGTAATCGGTCCACCGGACAATGCTCTGATCAGTGGAATCCTGAGTTCAGCATTGGCAAGGGCTACACTACTTCCGTACTGAGTGGAATAATTAAATCCTCTGAGGCTTGTTGCGAATTCAGTGAATATAAGATTACTGTTAAAGGCCTCACGATTAGCCAGTGGATTGCCGGTACCTTCGTTGTTGATCCTGTTACCAAACCAGTTGTCCATTCCGCCTAGTGCATAAAACTTCGGTGAGTTACCGAAGAAAGTACCGGTGAAGCCGCGAACAGCGAACACAATCTCTTTGTAAAGTTTTTGATAGTGGCGAATATCCAGAGACGCCTGCGAGAAACTAGCTTGCTTATTGCCCATTCCCTCAAAGTGAACGAAGTTGATTTTTCCTCTCGTACCCTCAATAATATTAAGTCCGGTGGTCAAACTATTGTCGTACACAATCTCAGCTCGGGTACCTGCATAGAATTGCTCTTCGGGCTCCAGAAAAACCGGAGGAGCTGATGGATTAATGTCGCTGCCGCGATCGATGAATCGAGTGTAGCCGAGGAAGGGTTTCAGTGTAACACGAGTACGAACTGTGAGTGGCAGCGAGGCCCCCAGCTCAACCTTTTGCCAAGTATACTTCTGTTGATTCGTAAGTCCATCCCAAAAAATCACTCTCCGATCAATCCTTGCACTATAGTCTACCCGATGAGGCAGATATTGAATCTCTCCATAGATGTCTCCACTTTTCCAATCAAACGCTGTCTGAATTCCACCAAAGAATCGGTAGTTTTCAAGCATGTCATTCATCTGAGTCTCGAGTCGCACACTAAATCCTCTTAATGGATCGACAACAAAGTTTGTAATCAAATTTTCATACGTGAATTTTGGTTCGTAAGGGAATGGCCCTTTGACACGAGTGGTCTCGCGCGCCTTCATATAGCGATTAAGGAACGTCTCTGAAGGCTGGCTAACTTTTGCTGCCTCGTCTTCAAAAACATAGTCTTCTGTATTAACAGTATCATCTACCTTTATTTCCACTTCTACCTCCTCGCTTTTCGCACTTAGTGAATCAGCCTGTAGTTGCGGAGTCTGCACCACCTCATCCTCGAACACATAATTATCAGTATCAACTGAATCAGCGGACATGCGTGGTTGTAGCGTATCTGCCTTTACAGGACCTGGTTCTTCTTTCGGAATAGTATCGGCTCTTTCTCTTAAGCGTGAATTGATCAGCTCTTTAATTGAAATGCCTTTCTGTGGCGCCTCATGTTTTCGTCTTTCAGTTATTGCCTTGGCTTGTTGTACCTCCTTGCGTCTGGTAGGTGGTGTAAACACCTGCCTATCCAGATTAAATGGGTCAACCAGGAAAATATCCTCTTTCAAATTTTTATCCATCACCAGTGCTAGCGACTGGGTATCAAAATTCAAATCATACTCTTTTATGCTGGAGTTATAATTTGTTACCTGTGAATAGATTCCAGTACTTCTGTCGTATTTGAATATGTTGACTATACCTCTTTGATCGCTTAGATAATATATATTCTGATTGTCCAGCGCCAAAGGATAGTAGTCTTTGCTGAGCGTGTTGGTAAGTCTGTGTACTACATTGGTAGTTGTATCCAGATCATACGCATAAAGGTTGTAGTTATTCGGAATATCCTTTATGCCTTTAATAATTGTGTTGGTGGTGTCGGTTGTCCTGTTGGAACTGAAGACCACCGTATTGGAATTCGGAATAAATGATGGATCGAAATCATCGTAAAGGTCGTTGGTAAGTCTTCGTGTACGGTCGCGCCTGCTGCTGATCAGGAACAAATCATTTTGCCCCTCATAGTCTGCACTTAAAATCGCCAGTCTTCCATTTCCTGAAAAGTCAAAGCTCCTGATGTTACTAAAACGATCCAACTCTCTTGGCAGCTTGCTTCGCGTGGTCAAATCATAGAGCCAGAATACATACTCGCCCTGTTTCACACCGATCACACCGAGCGTATTTTCGTCCGCCCAGCTTATCAGCGGCACATTGTGATCTACATCCTGCCTGAATACCTTATTACCACTTGTCAGGATCGTAATTTCCTTTCCATTTTTTAGAGACTTTATCTTTACAACAAACCTTCCCCGATCATTTTCCGCATAGGCAATATTATTTCCATCGGGGCTCAATTTTACAGTGGTAAAAATCACAGACTTTCTGTGTCGTCCACTCACCTTTGAAGAATCTTGTGGAGCAATGTAACTCTGACTTGCCTTCTCCTCCATCTGTGAGTAGTAAGCTTTCCAATCATTGACAAGTTGTTTGAAGCTGATACCTAGCGTGATGAGAACACTCTTCTGCTCGTTTCGAATAACACGAGTGTAATTCAGAATATTGGAAATGCTGCTTTTACCATATTTTTCCACGATGTAGTTCCACATCGATTGACCGACCAACTCAGCTTCCATACCGGTCAGCTTAAGTGACTTGTTGATTTTTTTAGTTCGCACCAGTTGTCTGATGTAGTCGTCCATCTCCGCATTCCAACCTTTCGATACGTAGCTCGATGCACCCCGAATGAACCACTCTGGCAAGTTGAGCAGCACGGCATTCTGAAACATATCTTTAAGGCTGCCACCAAACATCATCTCGTTCACCATCAGCTCAGTCATTTTGTAAATGAGCTGTTCCTTAAACTGATCGACAGTTCCAGGATGAGCAATCTCAACGTATGGTTTTATGAACTCCGTCTCTCCCCCAACGTTGAACTCAGTATGATTAAGGCCAACGTTGCTTTGCTGTAAGTCGGTTACAGAATTGTAGAGGAAGACTTTTGTTTTGAGATAAGGCGGATAACCAATCAGGTCTGTAATGCGGTCGAATTCGCCCTCAAGGTATTGGATTGCCTCGGTGGCTACTTTTCTTCGATTGTCATAGTAGTACACATCAAAGTTTTCTGACGTCAGGTATTGCCATTCAAATTGCTTGTACTGAATCCTGTTCTTACCAAAAGTTTCGCGGGCCTGCTGGGCAAACCCGAACTGGCACAAAAAGACGAAACCAAGCATAGCTACGACACCAAGCCACACCTGTCTTTTTTCCTGAATGTTGTCTGTGCTATTTCCTTTACGCTGCTTTGCTGTCATCCCTTTACCAATCTGTGCCTCAGGGACTTAATCTGAAGATAATTGCCCTATCGGAACATCGAATATAACGATTTGAGGCGACTAATATTTGCCTCTTGATCCAATTTGCCGTGCCCCGTAAGGTAATCAGCAAGTTGTCCCGAAAAATAAGGAGCCAGGCTCACACCTTTAGTGCCTAGTCCATTAAATATCAAAATATTTTCATTCAACGGACTCACGCCAAGTAGGGGACGCCTGTCTCCAGTTGCGGGTCTGATACCCCAATCTTGGTGAGCGATTTCGAAAGGAATTTTTAACAGGTCACCTAACTTCATTTCCAATTCTTCCCTGGCCTGCTCCGTCACTCCTTCACTCACTTTCTTTAGGTCATACGTTGAGCCAACTTTATATTCATTGTCTTTCGTTTGAATCAAATAAGCACCCCGATTATAAATCTTCTTTAGTTTTTCCTTTAACAATACCGTCAGCACCTCACCCTTCAATGGTTTAAGGTTAAGAGAGCCAAAGTATTTACTGTTTAAACCGTGGACGCCAACACAGAAAATTATTTTCTCAGCTGCAACGTCATCGTATAACAAGGCCGAATCCGAACTTTTAATTTTTGTCTCATCGAATGGCTCCTCTCGGTAGCTTTCACGCTGAATTAGATCTTTTCTTACTGCATCTAACATGATAGTCGTTGAAATATATCCAGCTCGCTCTACTTCGATTCCTCCCAGAGGATCTTTTACTTGATCGCTATATGTGTCCGATGGAAGAATTTTAAGTCCATACTTTTCGAAAGAACCGTCACTTGTCCTGGCCATCCAATCATTTTGCTCTCCCACTGATCTAAATGGTGTATACAAAGGGCTAACATTATAAAAATTAATTCCATACTCCTTTTCAATACCCGAATAGAACTCATGCAGATAAGGAAAAATCAGATCAGCTTTCCAACTCCTAACTACTCTTTGTCCGGTGACCGGATTGAACAGTCCAGCTGCAACGGCAGTCGCTCGGTTGCGCCCTGGCTGATCATAGACCAGAATCCTTTTACCCCGTCTCAGCAGTTGAGCCGCGAGGCAACAACCCGCAAGTCCCATGCCCACGATGATGTAGTCGACTTTCTTCATTTATTAATGAGGCTGCAAGTTATTCATTCGACCCTCAGTGGCTTTAAATAACATCAACTTAAGAAGGGTTTTTTCAGATTATTCACGGCAGGGTGATAACTTTGGCGTTCGAAATCATGATTCAGATACAAGACTTTACTTTCAATCCCTTCGAAGAGAACACGTACGTGGCTTACGATGAAACTGGTGAAACCATCGTAGTAGACCCGGGATGCTACGAGCCGGAGGAAAAGGAAGAGCTTGATGAATTCATCAAAAAGAATCAATTGAATGTAGTGCTTCTTGTGAACACGCATTGCCATATTGATCACGTGTTGGGCAATGATCACATCAAATCAAAATATAAAGTTCCGTTTCTTATTCATAAGAGAGAGGAACAAATGCTCCGAGCCGTAAATACCTATGCAGGCAACTACGGTTTTTTTAGTTACCGTGAGGTGCAGCCGGATAAACTAATTGATGACCGAGACGAAATCACTTTTGGCAACAGCAAATTCAATATCATTTTTCTACCTGGTCATTCTCCAGGTCACGTTGGACTTTATAATCAAGATCAGGGTATTCTTCTAAGTGGGGATGTGTTGTTTCAAAATAGCATCGGCAGAACTGACCTTCCTGGTGGCGATACGGACACACTTCTAAAAAGCATAAAAGAAAAACTCTTTGTGTTACCCGAGGATGTGGTTGTGTATCCCGGTCATGGCCCGACCACAACTTTGGGAGAAGAAATGCGCTCGAATCCTTTTTGTGCAATCAAACGCTGATGACACTAACCCGACATATTCCAAATGCACTCACGCTTGGTAACTTAATATCGGGTTGCATTGGAATTCTGTTGATCAGACAAGACATAACTTACGGAGCATATCTTGTATGGATCGCATGCGTGTTTGATTTTTTTGACGGCTTTGCTGCCCGAGCGCTAAAGCAAACTTCACCTATTGGCAAGGAACTCGACTCACTTGCGGATATGGTGAGCTTTGGCGTTCTCCCTTCGATAACAATGTTTACCGTAATGGAAAAGATCAATCCGGGTAGCCTTCTTAATTATAGCGCTTTCGCTATTGCGGCTTGCTCTGCCCTGCGCTTGGCAAAATTCAATATTGATGAAAATCAAACAGACAGTTTTATTGGCGTACCGACTCCAGCAAGCGCACTATTCATAACAGGTCTTGTATTTCTTGGAGCGCCCTTTACCACTATCACAGAATCGCATTATGGATTGTTAATAATTTCAATCGGCATAGCACTGCTAATGGTTTCACCGCTTGGCCTCTTCGCACTTAAATTCAAGAATTTCACTTGGGCTGACAATAAGTTAAGGTTTACCTTTGTTGTACTGTCTGTATTATTAGTGGGTTGGAAACAGGCGGCAGGAATACCACTTGCAATACTACTGTATGTAGTATTGTCGTTAGGAGAAGGAATACTTTCAAAAAGATAGACCCAAAACATCATTTTTGTGCCGTGAGAACCGCAAGATTAATATATCTCTGCTCTTTTCTGCTTTTCGCGGCCGATGCCAGCGCACAAGCTTTCAACTCTCCTTTAAGCTCTGGAAAGTGGGCTAAGTTTTCAATAACGGAAAACGGGGTCTATAGAATCGATTTCAATCTGCTGAAAAATGCGGGCTTTAATGTAGAATCACTTGACCCCAGGAATATCCAGATTTATGGAAACGGAAGCGGCATGCTGCCACAGGCACGAAGCGAAGCGAGAATTAACATGCTTCAGGAAATCGCTATTCAGGTTAATGGAGAAAGCGATGGTGTGTTCAATAGCGGTGACTTTATCCTCTTTTACGGAGAAGGTCCTGACAAATATTTTTACGATGTCCAAAAGGATATCTTCAGCTATGAGAATAACCTGTATGACGATAAGAACTTCTATTTCGTAACTGTCGGTGAGCAGACCGGAAAAAGAGTCGCTAATTCAGAAAACCTATCCGGTAATTTTCCGGCTATTGCTTCTTTCAACGACTTCATTTATCATGAGCTTGATAATCACAATGAGTTGAATTCTGGCAGGCAATGGTTTGGAGAACAGTTTGATATTTCTACCTCCCTTGAACTAACGTTCGACAAAGCAGGAATACTAAATGGATCGGAAGTGAAAATTGTGTCTGGAGCAATGGGGCAAACCTTCAATCCCGCCTCGTTTAGTTTGTCTGTAAATGGCAATCTGGTAATTAACCAACCAATCCCAACAATATTAAATACGCAGTACGGAGCCAAAGGGCAAACAGTCGTAGACACTGTTTCAGTTCTATCGAACGATGTTGGAATGCAAGGGACCAACTCCCAACGATTTCGATATCAGTACACGAAGGGAAGTTCTGGCAGGTCAATCGGATATCTCGATTTTCTAATTGTAAATATTGTCCGCGAGCTTTCTTTGTATGGTGACCAGACCATTTTCACCTCAGGCGAAAGTTTAAATAATCCAGTGAGCCGATTTGAAGTCAATGGAATCAATCAAAACGTATTCATCTGGGATATTACCGATCCATTCAACTCACTCAACCAAACGTATCAATCGAATTCTTCAAAAGGAATCTTTTCAACCGAAACGATCAACCTGAAACAATTCATTGTTTTTGATGTGTCGAAATCTAAAGTACCAGTTTTTGAAAAAGAAGTCGCCAATCAAAATCTCTTTGGCGGATCTCCTTCATTTGTTATTGTAACCAACAGCGATCTGCGAGCCGAAGCACAACGCCTTGCAAGTCATCGTGAAAACAAAAACGGAATTTCAACCATGGTCGTTACCACTGAGGAAATTTTCAACGATTTTTCCGGAGGCAAACAAGACCCGACTGCCATCAGAGATTTCGCGGCACAACAATATTTAAGCGGACTAAAAAATCTTTTGCTTTTTGGAAGAAGCTCGTACGATTATAAAAACCGAGTAAATAAAAACACCAACCTCGTCCCCACCTACGAGTCTCGTAATTCACTCTCTCCGTTGGAAACCTATTCCTCTGATGATTATTTCGGTTTCCTGGAAAGTGACGAGGGTGAGTGGAGCGAGAGTCCCGCAATAGGCCATTCTCTTGATATTGGTGTTGGACGCCTACCCGTGAAGTCCATAGAAGAGGCAGCCAACATAGTTGACAAACTCATCGCTTATGACAACAACCCTAAAGCAATGGGGTTTTGGAGAAAAGAAATACTATTCGTTGCTGATGATGGTGATTTTAATCTTCATCAGAGTGATGCGGACAAACTGGCTCAAAAGATTGAAACTGAAGACTCTCAGCTCGATACAAAAAAACTTTATCTCGATGCATTCAAGCAGGTTTCAAAGCCGAGTGGGCAAGTTTCTCCTGACGCCAGGGCCGAGCTGCTCAAGTCAATGAAAAAGGGAAACGTGATCGTCAACTTTACTGGCCATGGTTCCGAAAAGATTTGGCTTCAGGAACAAATACTGGATGAAGATCTGATCGATGAATGGGACAACAAAAATGTTTTTCCACTTCTGGTCACCGCCACTTGCGAATTCGGTCGTCACGATGACCCATCTCAAATCTCCAGTAGCGAGGTCGCATTGATTCGTAAAGATGGTGGCGCAATTGGATTCGTTACGGCCTCCAGGCCGGTGAATGCGGCAAGCAATGCATTTCTTAACAATGCCTTTTACGAATCACTTTTTACCCGGGTGGATGGGAAATTTCGAGATCTCGGCACCGTCTTTCGTGATACCAAGAATAACAGTTTGAATGGAGTTTCAAATCGTAACTATTCGCTGTTGGCTGATCCCTCGATGCACCTTGCCATTCCTGATGCCGAACTTATCCCGACAAAAATTTCAACGACATCAGGGGATGGTACTTTGAAAGCTCTGTCTAGAGTGGTAGTAGAAGGTGAGGTAAGACTTAATGATGTTCTTGATGACGCATTCCAGGGAACAGCAATCATTGAATTAAAGGACAAAGAATTTTCGTTCAACACACTTGGAGATGAAAACCCTGTTTTCACTTACAAAAACAGAAGCAACACTTTGTTCCGAGGTCAGGTGACGGTGACTGATGGACTATTTCACACCGAATTCATTTTGCCGAAGAACATCGCTTATCAGGTGGGCACAGGCAAGTTAAGTATGTATGCTAAAAACAATTCGAACACCAAAGATGCTATCGGTGGCACTTCTGATTTCCAAATTGGCGAAAGTGAAAACGATGATGGGAGCGACAAAACACCACCTCAAATTAAAGTTTTCATTGGCGATACCACTTTTGTTAACGGAGGAATTGCTTCTTCTGAGACACGTCTTGTAGCACGTTTGTTTGATATCAGCGGTATCAACATCGCTAATTACGGTGTTGGCAACAGCTTGGTGGCAGTTTTAGATAACAATCAGGTTTTTGAACTTGGTGAGTATTTTATATCGGACATTGACGATTTTAGCAATGGCACTATCGAATTTCCTATCGAAGACCTTGAGCCAGGCCAACACACCCTCGAAGTTCGAGCCTGGGATGTTTATAATAACGGAGGCTCCTCAAGCGTTACTTTCTTGGTTACTGGGGAAAATCAATTGGTTATCGAGGATCTCAGAAACTACCCTAATCCGTTTTTTGATGAAACGACTTTTCTGTTCACGCATAACAGGTCAGGAGAAGATCTTCAGGTCTTTGCGTCAATTATAGATATGATGGGGCAGCCTGTGTCAACTATGGAATACACCGTTACCGACAGCCAGTATGTGGTTACTTTACCTCCCTGGAATGGCACTAATACGGCCGGCACAAAATTGGGCAATGGCTTATACTTATTAAGGGTCACCGTTCGTTCCCTTTTGGATGGCTCCAAAAATGAGCATATTTCCAAACTTATTATTTCGAATTGATTATCTTTAGAGCTTAGAAGTTGATTATGAACAAGTTAAGGGTAGCTATCCTATTCCTTCTTTCCCTTGGAATACATTTTTGTGGCTTTTCTCAAGCAAATCTGATCGGGCAGGATAGCACTAATAAGGTTATTACGACTGCCGTTCCCTTCCTGACCATCACCCCGGACTCTCGCGCAGCTGGAATGGGTGATGCAGGTGTGGCTACTTCCCCTGACGCAAACTCTGCCTACTGGAATTCAGCAAAACTGGCTTTTATAGAAAAGAGTTACGGGGTTTCTGGATCATACACTCCCTGGCTGGGAAAGATCATCAATGACATGTCAGTTTTTTACCTGACAGGCTTCTACAAAATAACCAGGGAACAGACAGTTGCCGCGTCAATGAAATATTTTGACCTCGGTGAAATCCAATTCAATAACGGCCCGAGTGTAAATGACTTCCTGGGAAGATTTAACCCTCGCGAATTCGCTTTTGATGTAACCTACTCAAGGTTACTGACAGAGCAGTTCAGCCTTGGTGGCGCGCTTAGATATATTCACTCTAATCTTACAGGGGCTTTTTCATCTGGCGGAATAGATGCCCGACCAGGCAATTCCGTTGCGGTGGACGTGGGCGTTTACTATACTAAGCCATTGGTTTCAAGCAACTCGGCACTATCACTTGGTGCAACCATCACAAACATCGGAGGAAAAATATCTTACTCTGATGCAAACAATAAAGACTTCATTCCAACTAACCTTAGACTGGGTGGAGCATATAAAACAGAACTGGATGCATTCAATAGTTTGACATTTGCTTTGGATGTAAATAAGCTTTTAGTTCCAAGCCCTACTCCGGGTAGCAAGAGCAAAGCATTGTTGAGTGGAATATTTGGATCTTTCTCAGATGCATCGGGAGGGTTCAGCGAGGAGATTCGCGAGTTTTCTGTTTCTTCGGGAGTTGAATACTGGTACAATAACACATTTGCAGGACGCCTTGGATATTTCCTTGAAGCAAAAGACAAAGGCAACAGAAAATATCTCACCGCTGGCGTTGGTGCAAAAATTCAGAAGTTTGGAATAGATGTAGCCTACCTCGTTCCAACCAACAAGCGCGAAAATGCTTTGGCTGAGACAATTCGGTTTACTGTTATGATGTACTTCGATGGCAAACCTCAGAATGAGGAATCTGTGACCGATCAATAAATGCTGGACAGAACTGCAGCACCTCCATTCGTTCGATCAACTTCATTTAATCTCCCTCCAGTTCACCGAACCAAGCTATCTAATGGTTTGAATCTGATTCAACTTGAAAATGTCCAACAGGATATCGTAAAGCTTGAGGTCGTTTTTGAAGCTGGTAAATGGTTCGAGTCAAAGGCTGAAGTTTCGAATTTTACCTTACAAATGCTGGAAAAAGGGACCAGAAGTATGACTTCGGTGCAACTGGCAGAGTTCTTCGATCGATATGGTGCCCATATTGAAATCGGTAGTAGCTTCGATTTCGCTTCAATCTCCCTCTACGCTCTCTCCAAATATTTTAATAAAGTCTATCCTGTTTTTTTAGAGCTATTTACGAAACCAACTTTCGCAGATGACGAATTAGCTCAAATGAAAGACCAATTCCTTCAGGGATTGAAAGTGAAAAACGAGAAGACAAGTTATCTCGCTTCAAAAGCGATCAGGAGACAGCTCTTTGGCAGTAATCATCCCTATGGTCATACCACCGGAGAAAGTGAAGTCCTTCAAGTGACCCGGGAAGATCTAGTTTCATTTTTTGATGCCCACGTACACCCAACTCATTTATTCATTTTGGGAAGGCTAAATCGATCAGAGGTAGATACGATCACAACCGATTTTTCGCAATTACCAATGGCGGTTCAGGGAAATTTGCTTTTCGAAAACTTCTCTGCAACTCCTGCCAGTCACCACATCGATAAAGAAGGAAGTGTACAAACCTCAATAAGGGTTGGGAAAAAAACGATACAGCGGACTCATCCGGATTTTGCGAGTCTTCAATTGTTAAACTATTATTTAGGAGGTTTTTTTGGTTCCCGTCTAATGAAAAATCTACGTGAAGAGAAGGGTTTGACCTATGGAATCTCGTCTTCGGTTCATCCCTTTCGTTACAACTGCGCCCTGCTCATCGGCACTGATGTCAATAAAGAAAACAGGGCTCTAGCCATTGATGAGATTTTTGGTGAGATAAGAAATCTGAAATCCATCAATGAAAATGAACTTGAGCTCGCCAGACGCCACTTCATTGGAAGCCTTCAGGGGGAAATCGCGAGCCCCTTCTCCATCCTCAACAAAGTGAAGAACATTGAGTTGTATAATTTGAGTCCCACCTACTATTCAAACCTTATAGAAAAGGTCGATGCAATTTCTAAAGATGATCTTCAAGATTTGGCAAGTCGCTATTTTGATGAAGAAACATTTCACACCGTCTCTGTAGGCTAGAATATTTCTTATAGGGCTCTCTCCTAAAAAACAAAAGCCCTGAAGATTACTCTTCAGGGCTTTAATCTGCCTTTAGGCAGATAAATAAAAAAAGGCAACGACTTACTCTCCCACGTTTTACCGCAGTACCATCAGCGCTGGTGGTCTTAACTTCTCTGTTCGGAATGGGAAGAGGTGAGC
>JBFWZR010000031.1:0-36610 GCA_050185175.1 Cyclobacteriaceae bacterium | reverse complement strand
TAAACATTTCAACAGACGACAACTTTCCGGATAAGCCTTCTGAAAGCGGTGGTTCCACAGCAGCCAGATGGGCTATTCTTCCATTATCAAGCCAATCGAGTGTGACGCGATAAATACGATCATGTTTCGAATGAAATTTATCATAACTCAACTCATCTCTCACGTAGGCAATGATCACCAACACACTGGCCAAACCAACTCCCAAGCCAATAATATTAATGGCACTAAAAAGGCTTCGCCTTTTCAAATTTCGGAGGATCAGTCGTAGGTAGTGCAACAACATATTATTCGTCTCTTAGTGATTCAACGGGATTAGCAGTTGCTGCTTTCACAGCCTGGTAACTGATGGTAGCGAACGCGATGACGACATTAAGAATACCACCAATGAGAAAATAAAGCGGATCGACATCTATGCGATAAGCAAATCCACTGAGCCATTGATTCATGGAATACCATACCAGAGGAGCGGCAATCAAGAATGCAATGCCAACAAGCTTGATAAAATCATTGGACAGCAGCATCACGATTCCAGAGACGGAGGCCCCAAGCACTTTTCTTACCCCAACTTCTTTTGTTTTCTGCACAACCAAAAAAGAAATCAAGCCAAAGAGGCCGAGGCAGCCTATGCCAATGGAGATGCCTGAAAATATTTTGAATATGGTGAACAACTGGTTCTCGCGACTGTAATTCTTTGCGAGATAATCGTCCATAAAAGTGTACTCGAAAATAAAATCCGGGAATGCCTGCTCCCATGCCGCCTTGATGTGAGCGATCGTCTCAGGAATATTTGAATCATTAATTTTAATTCCTGCCTCAAAATAAAACCTAGGGTATTGCAACAGCATTTGTGGTTTAATGGCTTCGTGCAATGATTTGGTATGAAAGTCTTTAACCACTCCGATCACCGGCATTTTTATGTCATTGAATCCAAATGCTATTTTCTTACCAAGCACCTCTTCAGGGGAACTAAAGCCAAGTTGTTTGACTGCGGTTTCGTTAATCAACACTTCGCTGCCCACATTTTCCATCTCTGGCTTTAGAAACCATTGGCCTGCCACAAGTTTAAGATCGAACGTCTTCAAGTAGTCAAAATCAACTGCTTTGACACCGGCTAGCAACTCTGTTTCGACTCCTTCCATGCGAAAATCAGAGTTGACGTCATTGTCTGAAGTAGGTACCCCGATAGCGAACGAAACAGACTTGACATGGCTGTTTGACAGCAATTGTGTTTTGAGTGTTTGCAGCTTAACAGGATCACGATCACTGAGGCCTGCTGTCACTATATAATCCTTATCAAATCCGAGAGGTTTATTACGGAAATAATTCATTTGCTGCGCTACCACAATAGTACCGATGATCAGTACCTGGCTGATCACAAATTGAAACGTCACGAGTCCTTCTCTCAAGAATTTTGAATTACCTGCCGATGACGTCAGTTTACCTTTTAGGGCAACTGCTGGTTTGTAACCAGACAGTACCAAAGCCGGATAGAGACCCGACATCGCAGAAACTGCAATGACTATTGAAATAAGAAATCCGATTGCCAAGGGAGTCCTCAAAGCTTCAAAGCTTAGGCTTGTTCCCATCAGGTTGTTAATGAATGGCATCACACGCTCAGCTACACCAAGCGCTACAAGTGTTGCCAACAGGGTTAATATGAGTGCCTCTCCCAGATACTGGTAAATCAGTTGCATTCTGGATGCCCCCAATACTTTTCTCACCCCTACCTCTCTCGATTTCCTTAGGGCAAGCGCGGTGCTGAGGTTTACAAAATTGATGCAAGCCAACAACAGAATAAACAATCCAATAAAACCGAGTACATACAGGTAGCTCGTGTCAATGGTGTAACCTGGATTAAAATCTGCGTAGGTCTTGTCAAAGTGAATCTCCCTTAGTGACTGAAGTGTGTAGTGCGTATTCTCTGCTGATTCACCTTTCAAATACTTTTTTGGAAGCAACGCCAGTTGATTTTCAAAATCCGTCTTTGACATTCCTTCTGGAAGCAGCACATAGTGAGCAAATCCAATATTTACGCCCCATGAATCGTATTTGAAACCACCGACCATCTCGTCATTGAAGCTTTCTGCCGCTACAATCATTGAGAAAGGCAAGTGGGAGTTGCCGGGAGGATCTTTTAGGACACCCGCAATCTCCACGTCCACTATCTCAGAAAAGTTAATAACCTTTCCCACCGGAGAATCACCACCAAAATGTGACTTTGCCATCGACTCTGTGATGAAGGCAGTATTCGGTTTTCGGAATGAGGCAATCGGGTTGCCAGTCACTACTTCGAAGTCAAAAATCTTGAAGAAATTGGAGTCAGCGAATATGATTTCATTTTGTGTCCATTTTTCCTCCTCCCACTGCAGCTGATACTCTTGAGGATAAAAGACCTGAGTTACACCCTGCAATTCCGGATAATCATTGATCAATGCAGGTCGCATCGGAAACGGAGTAGATGCATTTCTCTTTTCACCTGCGTCTGACAACTCTTCCCTAACCACACGATAAATTCTATCACTATTGCTGTGGAACGTGTCGTAGTTGAGTTCAAAATTAATCACGAGGAACACCAACACACATGCACTAAGACCGAGGCTCAATCCAAACAGATTGATGAATGTTGACACCTTGTTTTTTACAAGGTTTCTAAGCGTGACTTTGAAATAATTTTTTATCATAAGAAATTATTTTAGCTCTATTCACTCTTTAATGATTCAACCGGATTGACAAGCGCAGCTTTTATTGATTGGTAACTTACCGCGAGCAACGCCACAGCGAGAACCAACACTCCACTCCCAACAAAAACGTAGGCATTCAAATCAGTACGATACGCATAGCCTCCCAGCCATGAGTTCATCGCGTAGTAAGCCAACGGCAAGCCAAGAATAGCAGACAACAAAATCAGCTTGGCAAAGTCGCGAGACAACAGCATAACGATTTGTGTCGCTGTTGCTCCCAACACCTTTCTGATACTTAGTTCTTTGTTCCTTTGTTCGCTCATGTAGGCAGCCAAACCTAAGAGGCCAAGGCACGCAATGATAAGCGCAAGTCCTGTAAATACTGAGAAGAGCGTACCTAGTCGGGATTCCTCCTTAAACAAATTACTGTAAGATTCATCCAGAAAAGAATAGTTAAAAGAAATATCGGAGTGTTTCTTCCATAGCGATTCAACCTCAGCAATGGTTTGATCATAGTTACCCGCGTTCAATCGCAGGTGCAGGAGTTGTTGATCATTCTCCAGCATAAAAACCAAAGGACTCACGGCTTCCTTCAGCGATCTGGTATTAAAATCCTTCACGACACCGATCACCTCGAGTTTCCTTGACCTATCATTGTCTGAAAGGTAAACCAGCTTTCCGATCGGGTCACCTTCAAAAAGATAACCTGCTGCAACTTCATTTAGAATCACCGCAGCAGAGTCACTCACAAAGTCGCGTGAGAAATTACGACCACTCACTACCTCGATTCCTACTGTTGGTAAGAAGTCGTAATCGGAGTGACAAGTTCTTACCAACTTTCTGGTTTCCTGATCATCTTCTGTTACCGCTACTGTACCATCGTAGTCATCGATGGGTCTGAATTCAGAACTGGCTACTGCTGAAATACCCGGCAATTGTTTGAGCTCGTTGATCAGGGATTGCTGGCTATCAACACGATCTGCATTTTGGACAACCAGCATGTTCTCTTTGTCAAATCCCAGTTTTTTCGATCGCATGTATTTTAACTGCTGCTGAACCACCAGCGTGCAGCTAATCAGGATCATAGAGATTGTAAATTGTAAAGTGACAAGGCTATTCCTCAGTTTGCTGCTTTTGAAACCGGATCGGATATTACCTTTTAGAACAACTGATGGCTTGAGTCGGGAAAGGAAGAACGAGGGGTAACTTCCGGCAAGTACACCTAACAGTATTACAAACAACATTAAAGTCGCGATGCCAATGGGTTGGATAATCTGATCAAAGGAGAGCTCACGACCGGTAAGTTCCACAAAAGGTACCCTTGCCAATTCTACAAGTCCAAGGGAAATCAGCGTTGCAATTGCCACCAGGATGATAGACTCGATAGTGAATTGTCTAATGAGCTGGTGCGATGCAGAACCAAGCACCTTCCGCACGCCTACTTCCTTCGCACGATTGGAAGAGCGCGCAGTTGTCAGGTTCACAAAGTTTACACACGCCAACGTCAGCACAACAAGCGCTACAATTCCAAAGATATATAACGTTGTTGTTTCACCATTGGGCTCAAATTCTCCCTGACCATTTCCATGAAGGTGGATGTCAGTAAGCGCCAACTCATCAAAGCTTAAATTGATGCCCTGTTTTGGTAAGTCTTTAAACCCTGGATTGTGAACCTCAATCACATCAGGAATTTTACTAACAACAGTTTTAATACTCGCTCCCTCGCGAAGAACAAGGTAGGTCGAGAGGTTCATTGAATTCCAGGTTTCATCTCTACCAGAGGGTATCACCGTGATCGAAGCAACTGCCTTCGGATGAAAATGGGAGTTGGCAGGAGCTTCCTCCATGATGCCGGTCACCTGCAGCACATCATCACCCAATTGAATTGAGTTTCCTATCACCTCACTCCACTGACGAGTCTTGAAATATTTTTCCGCTATGGCAGGTATGAGCACAATTTTGTCATTTCCAGCAAGGGCCGTATTTGGATTACCAGCCAGCAATTGAAATTCAAAGACCCTGAAGAAATTGGAATCCGCAAAGAAGATATTCTCTTCATTGAACGCTACGTCATCTTTTTTGAACAGCCTGTTGCCACTTGTCATACGCATGGCTTCTTCGATCTCGGGAATGCCGCTCTCCAGCGCTTTGGCCATCGGTGGGAAAGTTGAATTTCCATCAAACCGGTTGGCACCAAGCTCCAGGTGGGAAACCAACCTGTAGATTCGATCTGACTTGGAGTGGAATCTGTCGAAGCTCAGTTCGTTCACTATATATATAGTGATCAGCATAGCAACGGCAATACCCACTGCCAGACCAGAAACATTTAGAATCGTATAAAACTTCTCTCTGATGAAGTTCCTGATCGCTACTTTAAACAGGTTTCTTAGCATAAAATCATTCGATTGGTATCACTGTTGGCCAAACCCGTGCCACAGATTGTAACTAACTGAAATAGAGTTATTTACAATGTATTGCCAAATTCCCAAAAATATTATTGTATCGTTTTTGATACACCGTATCGTGTGATATCGTAACAATTACATACTTTGGCTGCTCTATCAATCATGCGAGAAGGCAACATATTAATAATAGACGATGATCGGGATGTGTTGGAAACCGCCCGGATGTTTCTCAAACAGGAATTCAGCGTAGTCCAAATAGAAGAGCAACCGGAGCGAATCCCGCAGCTCCTCCAGGAAAAGGATTATGACGTGATCCTGTTAGACATGAATTTCAACAAGGGAATCAACGATGGTACTGAAGGATTCTTCTGGCTTGAGAAAATATTGGCCATCGACCCCAATGTTGTTGTCATCTTGATCACTGCCTATGGCGAAGTGGATCTGGCCGTGAAGGCGATGAAGAGTGGCGCAACTGATTTTGTGTTGAAGCCATGGAAGAATCAAAAACTTTTAGGCACAATTTTGTCTGCCCTGCAACTTAGAAAATCGCGGAAAGAGCTTGAACGTGCCAAGTCAACACAGGAAGAACTGAGCAGGGACATTGATACAGCTTTCACGGACTTCGTAGGCGATTCTCCAGCAGTAGACCGCGTGCGCGAACTAATCGAACGAGTGGCGGGCACAGATGCGGACGTGTTGATACTTGGAGAGAATGGAACTGGCAAAGAGCTAGTTGCACGTGCGATCCATCGTCAGTCACTTCGTGCAGATAAAGTCTTCATCAGTGTTGACCTTGGAGGGATAACAGAGACGCTATTTGAAAGCGAACTCTTTGGTCATGTGAAAGGCGCTTTTACCGATGCCAAGCAAGACAAGCCAGGCCGGTTTGAGATCGCATCAGGCGGAACGCTCTTCCTTGATGAAATTGGAAACCTGTCCCTCCCCCTGCAGTCCAAACTCCTGACTGTACTTCAACAACGGAAAATTCAGAGAGTAGGGTCCAACAAGGAGATTGCAGTTGACTTTCGTCTCATCTGCGCTACCAACATGCCCTTATATGATATGATTTATGAAAAGAAGTTTCGTCAGGACCTTCTTTATCGTATCAACACGGTCGAGATTCGTGTGCCTCCTTTGCGGGAGCGATTGGAAGATCTCCCTTTACTCGTAGATCACTTCCTTCAACAGTATGGAAGAAAATATAAGCGCAATGGCATCAGGGTAGATAAGGCGATATTCACGAAATTGAAAAAATATCATTGGCCGGGAAACATCCGTGAACTACAGCATGCAATAGAAAGAGCGGTGATTCTGTCGGATGGAAAAGTTATCAACTCCCCTGACCTATTGATCAACAGTGCACCGGAACGAAGTGTGACTACTGAAAAAGGACTTACCATGGATGAGATGGAAAAGCGTTTCATCATGCAATCACTGGACGACAACGAAGGCAACGTGACAAAGACCGCACAGATTCTGGGGATGACTCGAACCGCGTTATACAGAAGGATGAAAAAATATAGCATCTGATGGTATTGAAGCGGTTCACGTTGCTAATCATCTTGAGGGTCTTCCTCCTGCTTATTACCATTCTTATCCTCTCGTTGATCTTTGGTGATGGCCGATTGTTTTTCAATCAAATCATTCTTGGATGCATTCTTATCATCCAAATCTGGGAGCTTATAAGATATGTAACGCAAACTAACCGTGAACTCGCTCGCCTGTTCCTTGCTGTACGCCACTCCGACTTTTCGGTTACGTTCAAAGACATGCCGATGACGCGCTCGTTCCACGAACTGCAGGACAGCATGATTGAAATCATACAGGCATTCAAGGACGTCAAAATTGAAAAGGAGGCGCAGTACCAATTTCTTCAGATACTTATTCGACAATTGCACTTCGGGATCATCTCGCTGGAGAATGAAAACACCATCACGATTATTAACCCTATGGCTGAGCAATTGGTTGGTATACACGGTGTGAAAAACTGGAAACTTGTTCAGCAATTAAACCCGGTCTTCGCCAAACGAATTGAGGAATTGGGTGACAATGCGCGGACGCTAATTCAGTTTACAACGCAAGGAGAAACCAAAACATTGGCTGTTGATATACGCACACCGCTTATTCTTGATAAGCCGCACAAGCTTATCACATTTCAGGATATCAATTCTGAAATTGAACAAAAAGAGATAGAGGCCTGGCACAAACTGATTCGTATCCTGACGCACGAGATCATGAACTCTGTGACGCCTATTGCCTCGCTCACGGAAACCATGCAAACTTTGTTGGTCGACAAAAATGGAAATCAACGAAAGGCTCAGGAAATCAGTGATGAGACCATCAAAGACATCCTGTTTTCACTAAAAACAATTCACAAGCGAAGCGAGGGGTTGCTGAGTTTTGTGGATACATATCGAAAGCTCACTAAAATTCCGCAACCGACATTGGAGACATTTTATGTGAGGGATATGCTCGACCAGATTTCCGTGCTCATGCATAATGACCTGACGGGCGCAACTGTGAAGTTTGATGTCAACGTTACGCCTTCTGACTTGTTAGTACATGCAGACCCCAAGCTCATCGAACAAGTAATAATTAATCTGGTTACCAACGGTATTCACGCGCTGGCAGACAAACCAGACGGTCTCATTACATTGAATGCGTACGAAGAAAACAACCGGATCGTGGTGGAAGTCTCTGATAACGGAAAGGGAATCCCGGAGAAAGAACTTGAGGAGATCTTTGTTCCATTCTTCTCTACAAAAAAAGATGGCTCCGGTATTGGCCTGAGTTTATCAAAGCAAATCATGAGTCTGCATGGTGGCACGATAAAAGTGAAATCTCAACCGGGAGTTGGTACCTCTTTCTTCCTTAACTTCAAACGCAAAGTCTGACATGATAAGAATAAATTCACAGCGATTGCAGTCACGCCTAATGGAGATGGCCGGGTTTGGCGGACTATCTTCCGGTGGCGTGAAAAGACTCACGCTTACCAAAGAGGATAAAGACGCCAGAGATCTGTTGGCGAAGTGGATGAATGATCTTGGCCTTGAAGTGCATGTTGATGAAATAGGTAACATGTTTGGGGTTTTGCCAGGCAAAAACAAAGATCGGTTTATTGGAAGCGGCTCACATCTTGATAGCGTGCCAACTGGAGGAAAGTATGATGGGCCCCTAGGTGTGCTGGCTGCGCTTGAGGTGGCCGAAACAATCGTTGAGCACAAGATTCAACTTAACCACTCGCTGGTCGTTGCTAATTACACCAACGAGGAAGGCGTTCGCTTTTTTCCAGACATGATGGGGAGTCTTGCTCATGTTAATCCGGATAAAATCAAAGAATACTTAGGTGCAAAAGACGAGAAAGGAATAACCGTAGAAGACGCTACGGCCGGGATTGGGTATCATGGAAAGATGAAGTGTGGCACTATTCACTACAATGCTTTTGTCGAATTACATATTGAACAAGGACCCATCTTAGAACAGAAAGAGATTGATATTGGCGTAGTGAAAGGTGTACAGGCAATCCATTGGATCAAGTTGACCATAGAAGGAAAGAGCGGTCATGCGGGCACAACACCAATTACAGCTCGCAAAGATACATTCTATGCCTTCAGCAGGATTTCGAATTATGCGCGACAGCTATGCATTGAAATTCCTGGTCAGTTGATTACCATTGGTTCGATCGAAATATCACCCAATGCAATCAATGTAATTCCTGAAAAAGTCGTAGCCACACTGGATATACGGAACCCCTCGGATGAGCACTTGGCAAAGGCTATTCAAAAACTAAAAGAATTTATTTCAACGGATGACTCATTTCAAAACCTGAAAGTAAGCGAGGAAGTTTTGGTTGATGTGCCCGCGGTAAAGTTTAACTCACGGATTACTTCCGCTATTTCGAAAAGTTGTCAGTCACTTGGATATTCAGAAATAGAAATGTTCAGCGGTGCGGGTCATGATGCGCAGATATTGGCGACCCGGTATCCTGCTTCAATGATTTTTATTCCTTCGAGGGATGGGATTAGCCACGCGGTGGATGAGTACAGCTCACCGGAACAAATTGAAAAAGGTGCTAATGTGTTACTTCAGTCGATCCTGCAACTGGACGAAATGAGCAAAGAATAATCATTTTCTACTAATGATTCTTCTCAAGACTTCAATGTCGTACTTATCAAGATGCGACTTTTCTCCGCCACGATTCAAAGCTTCCTTGTTTTTTAGGAGATCACGAATGTCCATCATCTTTACGCTTATTCCTTCCAGATCGACATTAATTGAATTTTCGAAAACTTGATTAAATGAAACCCCCGGTGTATAATTTAATTATATCAACTGCATCTGGTTCAAGACCGAACGACAATACCAAGTTCGATTCAAAATCCCGCAACTCCATCTCAGGGATTTCGAGGCCTTTTTGACTTAAGCGAAGTTAACACCAAGTCACCATTTTTAGCGGTTGGTTCAATCAAGATATCAAGATCTCCCGTATTACGATTTACACCATGATAGATGGCTGCATGGCCTCCTATAATGACAAATTTAACTTTGTACTTAACGAATGCTTGGAGAATTCCGAGATGTTCCTGACTGTAGAGTTTCAAGCCAGCTTTGTTATTTTTACCCTCATCCCTTTATAAGAGTATTTGGCATCGCTCCTTTTCATTAGCTCCCTTACCTTAAGCTGAAGAGCCAACCTCTCGAGCGGATCAAGAGCAAGGAATGCATCATCCTTGAGTCTTGATTCTTCTTCAAATGTAGTCTTAATGACTTTTCCTTTCACAACGTGAATTTAGTAAAATCGGAGGATTTATTGTTATTCATACTTTAACGTTTGAGCCGGGTTTATCAACGCAGCCTTCAATGTCTGGAATCCAACGGAAAGAAAGGCCACAACGAGCACACCAACGGCAGCCACCACAAACAGAACTAAATTGATCTCAATTCTGTAAGGGAAGCCTTCCAGCCAAATATTCATCAACCACCAGGCTACTGGCCATGCAATGACATTGGCGATAAGCACCAGAAGTAAAAACTCCCGCGAAAGTAGAACGACAATGTTTGGAACAGAAGATCCCAACACTTTTCTGATTCCAATTTCCTTGGTTCGCTGTATCGTGAGGAAAGACGCAAGACCGAACAATCCAAGACAAGCGATGAAAATTGCCAAAACTGTAAATACGCCAAACACCTGACCAAACTGTCGGTCGCTTTCATATTGCTTATTGAAGAATTCGCCCAGGAAGAAATAATCGAGGGGATTGCCAGGAAAATAAGTTTTCCATGGTTCCTCAAGTCCTGCCAACACATCCTGCGCATTGGCATCACCAATTTTAAAAGCATAGAAACTAGAGAACTCAGGTGTATACCTAAACACCAACGGTGTCATCGCTTCTTTTAACGACATCTGGTGATAATCTTCCAACACACCTACAACCTCGAGCGTATCGTTTTGGATGATCTTCTGCCCAAGCGCATCTTCTGGTTTCTCAAAATCAAGGGCTTCGGTCATTGCACGGTTGAGAATGACCGACTCCGATTCGTTGGTGAAGTTGCGATCAAAGCTTCGACCGGCCGCCAGCTTCAAATTGAACGATGAAATGTAGTCATGATCAATCCCTATGGTATAACCTGAAATATTGGACTCCGGGCCCCCTACCAATCTCCTTACACCCATGGCCCAAAATATTTCATCTCCAGGCACATTGGTAGAAGCCGTCATACTCTGGACGCCTGATACACGAAGCGCCTCTGCCTTAAAGCTCTCCATCTTTCTAGCGTAGGTAGAGTCAGTGGCACCGGGCCCCTTCAATACCAATGTCTGATTAATGCTCACACCCAAGTCCTGATTGCGCATGAAATTGAGTTGTTGATATACAACCATCAGGCCGATAATCAATATGACCGATGCCACGAATTGAAATACTACCAATCCCTTGCGAAGCAGTCCGCCATGGGCAGTTCGCATTACTTTTCCTTTTAAGACCGCTATCGGTTTGAATGATGACAAAACGATGGCAGGATAAAATCCGGACAACAATGCACCTACCAGAAACAATACAGACAAAAGCATCCAGAAATCCCGCTGAAGCATATACTCAATTGGAATGCTCCTTCCTGTGAGGCCGATAAAGCCCGGCCATAGCACCCACACCAACGCGACTGCGAGCAACGCGGAGAAAAAGTTGATGAGAATTGACTCGAACAAAAATTGGTAAATCAATTGATTCTTCACTGCACCCATCACTTTTCTCACACCTACTTCATTCGCGCGATCGAATGACTTTGCGGTGGCGAGGTTGATATAATTAACCCATGCAATAATCAGAATAAACAAAGCGATAAATGACAATGCGTACACTGCCTTGCCATCACCTTTTTCTTCCGGGACTGACTCCTGAAGGAGGTCTCCGTATAAATGAATATCCAATACCGGCTGAAATATAAATTCTTGTTTTAAGTTTCTTTTATCCCACTCTTCATGCCTGGTGTTGTATAAATAGGTATCCCACTTCGATTGCAGCGATCGCACATCTGTACCTGGTTTTAACAAAACATAGGTATTGAAATCATACCAACCCCACGCAGTTTCGGCACCTTCCCCGGCACGGGTCACCAGCGTTTGGTACGACATCATGAAGTCAAATTTTATATGTGAGTTATCCGGAATGTCCTGAAACACGCCTGTGACTTCCAATCGTGTATCACCATTCCAGGTAATCGCCTTACCAATTGGGTCATCATCTCCGAAGTACTTTTTTGCAGCCCGTTGTGAAATGACAACTTTATCCGGGCCGGTCAGCACAGTTTCTTTATTTCCTTTAATCAGGTTGAAATTAAAAATGTCAAACACAGATGAATCCGTGATTTGCATTCTCTTTTCATAGAAACTGACAAGACCTAATTCCGGATTCTCGTAACTGACCACACCACCTACAGGAAACAAACGAGTGAACCGCAACACCTCCGGGAAATTATCGGTCAAGGCCGGGCCAACAGCGGGCACTGCCGCAGCACATTCAAATCTTAATTTCCCATTTTGCCATACATTGTATTGAATACGATAAATATCCTGAGCACGGGAATGAAAGGTATCAAAACTCCTTTCATACTTCACATATTGCAAAATGAGCAAACTGGCCGCTATGCCTAGAGATAGTCCAACAATGTTGAGAAAAGTAAATCCTTTTTGCTTTAGGAAATTTCGCAACGCTGAGGTGAAGTAGCTTTTGAACATGTGAGGAGATTTAGTCTTTAAACTGTTTTTACACAGGGATTGTTTTCCTAATTGTTCGAATTCGAATGCAAGTTATGCGGTTAATTATCGTCCAATGACGAAACATGGGTACAACTAGGTAGCAACTTATTATTTGCCATCTGTTTGCTACTCGCTTTTCAACGTCTGAGCAGGTTGAGACCGGGCTGTTCGAACGGCCTGATAGCTAATCGTCAGTATGGCGATCAGTAAAGACAAGACTCCTGCCAATACAAAAGCCTGCCAACTGATTCCCACTTTGTATTCAAATGTTTGTAACCATTCATTCATCATGTAGACAGTAAGGGGAACGGAAACCAAAAGGCTAATTCCGATCAGGTATACATAATCCTTAGAAAGCAACATGAGTAATGACTGCTCAGTGGCACCCATCACTTTGCGTATACTGATTTCCTTTGTTCTGTTTTGCATAGCCAAAGAAGCTAAGGCATATAGGCCGAGGCTTCCTATGATAATGGCCAGCAGCGTACTAATACTGATGATCTTGCTGAGGTTCTGATCTGTACGATACTGAGCGGCCATCGATTCATCAGCAAATGAAAAGTTGAACTCTTCGCCATTGGTGATTCTATCCCATATCGACTTTATTTCACCTATGGTATTGGCCATATTGCCGGGGCTCAATCGTGCCATCAGCTTTGGAACTGTTGTATTGTTGACGTTAATATTTTCAATACCATTCCGAACCACGTCAAACTCCGTTACCAACACAACTGGATCCACGCGCGTATAAAGTGAATTGTAGTTGAAGTCCTTTACCACTCCTATGACTTCATGATCTCCAAAATTATTACCGGGAATTCGCTGCCCAATGGGGTCGGTCCAACCGTATTCTTTTACAAATGCCTCATTGACTATAATAGATCTTCGCTTATCAGCAGGTATCTCTTTTGAAAAATTTCTACCCGCTGCCATTTCCATTTTCATCCCGGGTATGTAATCCTCATCAATAATGTTTAGGTTGAATTGCCTGTAAGTACTGGTGTTGTCCGTATACCCGATATTAATCCAGTTTCCATGACCGAAATCCTGGGCCGCACCAAACACAGCTGACACACCTTGTACCTTGCCAAGCTCAATCTTGAATTGCTCCAATTTTGTGAACCCATCACGGAGGCGTTGCGACATTCTTGCATCCGGAGAGGAAACAACATTCAACTGCGCAACCATCAATTGTTCCTTATTAAATCCAAGGTCCTTGTTTTGTAAAAAACTAAGCTGATCACGCATTATCAAAGTAGAAGAAATGAGAAACACGCTGAGCACCAATTGAACGCCTACCAATATTTTGCGGAGTCGCTGTTTGCTACCGCCTACATTCACTCCTCCTTTAAGCACTGATACTGGTCGAAAGCTACTCAATACAAATGCCGGATAACTTCCTGCAAACAAACCAATAATTAACACCAAAAACAGGCCCAGCAAAATCATGAATTCACTGGCCTCCATAATAAGCCCCTTACCTGAGAGGTCGTTAAAGGTCGGAAGGCCTGTGACTGCCAATATTATTCCCACCACCAATGATACGATGGTCACAATGACTGCCTCTCCAATGAATTGAAAAATCAGATGTTTTCTCTCGGCTCCTACTACCTTGCGTACGCCAACCTCCTTCGCCCTCTTCAAAGACCTTCCCACTGATAGTGTTACGAAGTTGATGCAAGCTACAACGAGGATGAGTATTGCGATCCCACCCAATATGTACGCGTATTTTGGATTACTAACTGGCGCGCGACCGATAGGGAAATCAGTATTCAGATGAATGTCCAACAACGGCTGCAGTCCAACTTCATAAGAACCCTCGAAATCAGGGCCCAGAATTTTATCGAACACCGACTCAAACTTGGCGATAAGGGTCGCGGCTTTGGCTGGCTCGGTCAACAACACATAGGTTTCAGGTACAATATTAAACCAGGCGCCCAGACTTCTTTCGCTGTATACTTTGTTGTTATTAAGATCAGAGATAAGGATATCGAATTGAAAACTAGAATTAGAGGGCATATTCTTCAAGACTGCCTTCACTGAAAAATCTTCAAAACGATCAGCAATCTGGATAGAAACAATTTTATTGATTGGATCAGCATCCCCAAAATACTTTATGGCAATTCTTTCGGATAACACTACGCCACTCAAAGTACCCAAGACCCCATTTATATTGCCCTTCAGTACTTCGAAATCAAATATGTCAAAGAAGTTTGCTCCTGCCAGATACACCTCTTCTGAAAATTGGTCATCACCAACTCTTGTCAAACCTTCAGTTGAATGCACACCTACGCTCTGTTCCACTTCCTGGAAATTTTCTTTGAGTGTGGCGGCCATGGGAAAAGGAGTGACAGTATAGAAAAACTGCTCATCCTTACCATAGTCTTCCTTTGCCCACACTCTGAATATTCGATCTGCCTTTGTATGGAATGAGTCAAATGTCAACTCGTCTTTGACAAACAGCACGATGAGTACGCAACAGGCGATGCCGATACCCAATCCGAAAATATTAATAGCGGAATGTGTCTTGCTTTTCAATAATGAGCGGACGGCAATTTTGAGGTAGTTGTATAACATGGCACATTAGTTGGTGGTTAATGATCTACATTTCGTTGCGATAAAAGTGCCTAAATGAAACAAAATCACGTGCCTTCGGGGTGTGACCGGGGGATTGGTTGTACTGAATTGCAGAATTGGTGCCCTGAGTTCAAAGGGAAATGCATCGATGTCGTATATTGATAAATTACGCTAACACATTGAGTGACAATAACTGCCAGAATATAAATCCCAAAACCAAATACATGAGAACCAGTCTCTTTACCCTCGCCTTTTGTTGTATTGCTTTTTATAGTGACGCACAAAACTTTTTCCGCCTAAAAAACAGATGGAAGTCAACAGAGTACATCCACGTTGAGCAACCGACTCCGGCATCCACTGCGATACAGCCAGGATGGTGGAGTGCCCAGTGGACACTCGAGCAAGAACCCGGAACCGTTTACTACCGCATTAAAAACAGATGGAAAAACCAATATCTTCAAATCGAACAAGGTCCACTTGCATGCAGTGACATTCAGCCAGGATGGTGGAGTGCGCAATGGCAACTGGAGCCTGTAGCAGGTACTTCTTTCGTTCGCCTTCGTAATCGCTGGAAGCCTGATGTAGCAATACACAACCAGAATGGAAGACTTGAAGCGGGCCCGGTAGACCTTGGGTGGTGGAGTGCGATGTGGGAACTGGAGAACATTAATACTTCCGCCACAACTGCTCCTTCGCAACCGACACCAACAAACTCAGCCAGTGCCAGTACAAACTCAACCTGCAACCACAGCCGCACAGCCCGCGGCACTGCCTTCCGGTAATGATGCTCGTGCCTTTTCGCCACAACACGGTGGAAAAGTATCAGTGATGTTTTTGCGCTACACGCGCGTTTGGCCTATTGCTGATTTACAACTAAAGCCAGGTGATAGAATCTACTTCTTTCCTCAAAGGATAGAGTGTAATCGAGATGGAGCCAATTTCAATGCAGACAACCCGGCCCTTGGCGGCCAAACCTTTACAGTGCAGTCCGTGACTCCTGAACTTAAATTAGACAGAGATATACCTATGATGAGAAACCGTAACAACGATTCCTTCTCTATGATCATTGAGGTATATTAATCAAAGTCATCGCTACCGGTGTTTCGCAATATATTCCCTGCGTAACCCGGTAGCCTTTTTAAGAAATCAGTATCAAGAACGTTCAATCTTCGCTGCAGTACTTGCCGACCTAGTGGAGTAATCGAGTAACCACCAGGCAGAGACTCGATAAGGTCAGCAGCAATTAGATGACGGGTAGCTTCATTGGTATTCTTAAGAAATAAGTCACTACTAAATTCATCATCCATCAACTCGAAGTATTCAGATAGCCTTTTCCTGACATCCTTCATAGACACCACCTCCCCGCTATCCAGCGATGTTAACAATGGCAGCATCATTTGTTGAAAATCAGGGAGGGGCACTACCCAAGTTAGATAATTCCCATCAAACCCGATGTTTACTCCTTTGCCAATCTCATTTTCATCACCCTACCATCGTCCCTCACCATCTCCACTACATAGATACCTGTAGCGAGTGAGCCTACATATATCGAATGGTAACTGTCAACCGCTTCTTCTGTCAGTAGCTCCCGACCTGACAAAGTAATGAGCCGAACAGTACTTTTTGGAGCCACGTGACGAAGATGCACCACCGAAGTTGCGGGATTTGGATAAGCGAAGGACTCAGTTGATGCCCACTCATCCAAAGCCGTGATCACTACAGATTGTGTGCTTGTTCCAACGCATCCATTGGTATCGCGTACCGTGATATCGTATTGGCCATTGGCTAAAAGGAAACTTGATGAAGTTTGGAAGTCTGTACCATCTACAGAATACTCGTAAGGAGTTGTGCCGCCAGCGGCAGTCACTTCAATTGTGGCTCCATTAAAATTAGCATCCACTTCAATAACATCGACTTGCACATCTAATGTGAGAACTGATGCACCACATTGATTCATTAGTTCAATTGTATAAGTACCTCCATCATCTAGCGCGGACTCTACAACTGTAAAATCATTATCACTCTGACCAATTAATATGTTCCCGCCATTCTTCCATACATAGCTGTCGGTGTTGCCGGTGGTGACGTCAATAGTGAAGCTTTCACCACCACATACCTGAACATCATCGGGTTGCTCTGCCATTGGCTTAAGACAGATCTCCAGTATTGTGTAAGGATGAAAGCGAGAGCCTCCGCCCCCAATGAGCATGGATTTCTTATTGACCGTGTTGGTATTATCTAACTCAAAAAATGAATTACTGCCCAAGCCATAAAAGTTGCCATTGGCTGCCATAAGCAACTCGCCCACAGGGCCTCCAACCGATGTCGCGTCAAAACTTGCCCTGGTATTGTAGGTATTGGTCGAGGGTATATATTCATATGCCTCACCCTGATTATTTACACCTCCAGAGTAGGTAACACCGATAAGTTTATCATCCGCTTCTTTAATTAATCCGCCATATGGATTTAAGCCAGAGACATCATTGAAGCTGATTTTCTTTGTGACCGTTTCGGTGTCGATGTCATATTCGAAGATGGTGCCCTTATTATTAGTTCCACCATTTAAGCTTGTACCATATAACTTTCCGTTGCCAGCCAATACGAGGTTACCAAGAGCTTCCGCTATATCAAACGCCCCAAAATCTGCCACTGCCGTAAATGTTTGGCTTGCAATTTCAAATTCAAAAAGTGTTCCTTCACCTGAAGGTCCACCAATTCGGTTTACACCGTATAGCTTACCTGCAACTTCAATCAATCCACCGCGAAAGCCGCCACCGTTATATCCGGTATTGCTATCAAAATCACCAATCTTGTCAAGTGCATCAGTGACTGGATCGTAGCTAAAGAGCACTCCATTGCCAGCTCCGCCCCTGTTGGTACGACCATACAGTTTTCCATTAGATCCAACAATCAGGTGGTGAGGGCTACTGAAATCAGGCGAAGCCGCGTTGGTTCTGGCGGAAATGACTGGTTTGGGCTTAAACTGCACAAGTGCTACTATTTCGTAGGTTATTGGGTTCATCTCAAACAAGGTTCCGCCATTGTAGATGCCACCGGCAAGATTAAGACCGTAGATTTTTCCCTCGGGAGTTGAAACCAACGACACAGGATTGTAGCCCGACTCCAACACATTGAAATTATATAACTCACTGATCTGAGCCAATGACGGATCATAACGAAAGAAAGTCCCGAAGCCAGTCGAACCGCCATACGGCATATGTCCATACAACTTGTTGTCAGCACCGACCACAAACGAGTCATAAGCATCACTGGATTCTGAGGCAAAATGTGCCTTTACCACGAACACATCATTAACAAAGTCATACTCCACTATTCCTCCAAAACCTTTATTGCCGCCCCACTCGCATCTACCCGTCAGCTTTCCTGTGGAAAGTTCCTGCAAGTCTCCAATTCCAAGACCTATGCTATGATCGTATAGTTGAACTTTGAATGTGAGCATGGACAAATTGAAATCATACTCCCACAGGCCCCCAGCGTTATTCAATCCAGCATATCGCGTAAATCCATACATCTTGCCGTTGGAAGCGATAATTGGTGTTGATACTGGTGAAGCTCCAAATTCAAAATCAAATAAACCTGTAAGGGTCGCAGTGTTGAGATCGTATGAATACAATGTACCTCCATCATTAGCGCCACCAACCACAGTGGTACCGTATAGCTTACCATTATGCTCCACCAGATTACTATTTGGAATTCGTCCAGTATTCGTAATATCAAATTCAGCTTTTTTGGTCAACGTGTTGGTGTTGTAGTCATATTCAACGACTGTCCCTGCTGCACTGCTACCTCCATTGGTCATCAGTCCATAAAGTTTTCCGTTCGATGCCTCTACTAACGAATTGAAGGGATGAACACCAACGGTTCCAAAATCAAACTCCGCTTTCTTCGTATAAATATTGTTGACTTCGTCATATTCAAACAGAACTCCATTGCCATCGTCACCCCCTTCATCGGTCATGGCATATAATTTTCCATTAGATGCACGGACAAGAGAACCTACCGGAGCATATCCTGTCAGTTCTTCGAACTTATATCTCTCAATGTATTCTCCCGAAGTGACATTATATGCGAAGATCGCACCAGGATAGCTGTTTCCACTCCCCTCAGTGGCCAGACCGTAGAACAAGCCGGGTGAAACTTCAATGGGTTTACCAGTCGGTGTCGAATTTTGTCCTTTGGGTTCAAATACAACCTGTAGGTTGTTACCGTCAGCGTCTGTTGTAAATATTGTACCGAGTCCTTCTTCCCCACCACTGTAGTTTGTGCCAAAAAAAGCAGGCTGTGCCATTAACTTTAATGATAATAGAAACATCATTGCCGTAGCACTTAGTATGTATTTGTATCTCATATGACTCATTATTTAACAAGTAAAAAAGTAAAACTGCCGGTAACTCCATTGACCCGACCGGTCGAAAGACTGGCATGATTGAAGGAAAGCACCAAAGTGGAAGACGATATTTCATCGATGGTAATGACAGTGCCATCACTTCGGATGATCGTGTTGAGATTGTCCGCTCTCATTTCGTAGCTGCCACTGGCAGGCCACGGATTGCCTCCATTTGTAGTAGTGTAGTTATTACCAGCAACGGTCAACGTAAACCCCGTATATTGGTCAGATACGTCCTGATTATTATTGGTGACAGTTCCCAGTTTCCAACTGGCAGTAAGTTCCTTAATTCGTTCCTCAAGCGGATCGGGATCATCTTTTTTACAGGAAGTTGACAGCAACGGCAAGGCAAGCAGCAGTATGAGCAGGCCTGATAATTTCATTTTTATCATTTCATCTTAGCGGTTAAGTGGTTTAGGCAATCATCATGATCGTGATGATTTGCACCATTAAATGCCGAAGATGTGACGCTAAGGAATTTTTTATTGAGAGGATTGAGCAGATGTTATCGGCCTTTGAGTAATTGCCGAAGATGATTTAGTAAGTGCAGGTTAATTACAGGTTACCAGGCTTTGTAATGGCGCAGCGCCTCCATGACGGCCTCTTTTCTGCGACTTGCTACGGGTATGAGGCTGCCATTTTTCATCACCAACTCTCCTCCCTCCCGTTTATCGAAACGATCGAGATGATGAAGGTTGATCAGGTAGGATTGATGCACCCGAACAAAACCTTGAGTGTTAAGAAGCTCATCATAGTGCTTCAATGTTCTTGAGATCACCAATTCGCGACCATCACTGAGCATGAACTGCGTGTAGTTGTCTTCTGCTTTGCATGAGATAATATCTTCCAGCTTCACCAGGTACATAGTCGATTGATCAGAAAGTACAATGCGATCAAAATGCTCATCGGTCGCATGTTTACGCAGAAAATCATGTTGTGCATGATGATCCCTTGCTATCGAGCCAGCAGCTTTTTTAACTGCCTTCACTATTTCCTCCGGATCAGCAGGTTTTAAGATGTAATCCAGCGCGCTGAACTTGATTGCCTTAATGGCATAGTGGTCGTGAGCGGTGACAAACACAACTGGAAAAGCAACGTTATCCAGTCTGGTTAGTAGGTCAAACCCAGTACCATCACCCATCTCGATATCAAGGAACACAAGGTCAGGCTTAAAATCTTTTACGATCGAAACGCCTTGGGCCACGCTATTCGCCTCAGCGATCTGCACTTCAGTAAAATGATGCCGCAGGATAATCCCAATGGTTTCCCGAACAGAAGCTTCATCATCAATCAATGTAATTCTCATCCCGCGATACAGTTGCGTAGAACCAAACTTACTTCAACCCCTTGAATATTACCATCCTCAATAACATTTCTAACCTTTAGATCATCTGCCGATGCACCCATTTGCTCCAATCTTTCAATTGTAATTCGTGTAGCCATTGAAACATGATCTGCTCCTTTGTCGCTGCGAAGTCCTTCCCCATTGTCTCTCATCGTCACTACAAGATTGCATCCTTGCTTTTCAAATGATATCTCGACCTTACCATCAACTTTTCCAGCTACACCATGTTCGAGTGCGTTTTCGATAAAAGGCTGGGCCATTAGCGGTGGGATATATGTAGCATCGGGGTTAATCCTTTCGTCCACGATGATCTCATACCTTAGATTGTTAAACCTAAGCTTCTGTACATCCAAATAATTCGTCAGTGTCTCGACCTCTTCGCTAAGTGAGATGGTTTCCTGTCGGGATTGTTGCAAGTACCTTCTCATAAGAGATGCAAACCGTGAAATAAAAGACGCACCCTGCATCGCATCACCTTTTACCACAAACTTCTGAATAGCAGACAATGCATTGAAAATAAAGTGTGGATTCATTTGGTTACGCAGCAGGTTATTCTCCAAACGGATCAGGCGGATATTCTTTTGTAAATTCTTCTGCCTCCAATAAAGGAAACTCATGAAAATAATTGCGACAAAGACGACTACTCCCCCAATGATAGTGATCGATTGCCGCTGAATTGTTAACTCCTGAATTCTAGCTTGGTCGGCCAACTGTTGAATTTCTCTTGACTTTCTGTCGGTATCATATTTAAGCTCAAGTTCCGTAAGTTGCTCTTTCTGTTTTTCAATAGATGCATTTTTATAAACCTCAAAGAATGCCTCGTGATAAACCAGCGCTTGTTCATGATCGCCCAATGCCGAGCTCACCTGAGAAGCTAATAGAAAAACCTTCTCTTTCAGGCTCTGTCTATCGTCTAGCGCTTCAATTAGCTGCTTACACATTTCCAGCGCTTTGTTATGTTGTCTTAGACCAGCGTAAGCAACAGCCTCCTCGTAGGTCATGCTTAAAAGCCTCCCACTATCACCCATTTCTTCAAACAACTCTTTCCCCTCTTTCGCACTAACTAAAGCCTGTCGGTAAAGCTCCATCCGCGAATAAATACCGGGAAGGATCATTAGTGCGCGCGCCATCGCATATTTCAGGTTCTGTTGTTTCGACACCTCATAACATCGATTGGCATAATAGAAAGCAGAGTCATTTTTCTCAAGGTTATCATAGTAGACTGCAATGTTGATCAGTGTAGGCAACTCCACATTGAGCAAATTATGTTTTACGGCATATGCCAGGGCTTTGCGATAGTAGTCCAATGCTTTCTCATCCTGTCCAATAGCATTCATCACAATACCTAGATTAGAATACGCGGAGGTTAGTCGTTCCTCCAGTTTGAGTTTTTCAAAACCTTCCGCTGCCCTGGTAAAATAAGTCAGCGCAACATCAGGCATACTTTTGTAGTAATATGCGCCACCGATGCCCATGTGCAGTTCAGCAACTAGATCCGGTGTGTCAACGCTATCGCACTGACCAAGTCCCGTATTAAAATAGACAAGGCTAGAATCGTACTGTGAAATCATCCGCTTGGCCAACCCGAGGTTTAGCAAAGCCTTTACCTGACCATTATTGTAGTTGAGTTGTTGCGCTTCGCGATAGGCAAGCGCCCCGTATTTATATACTGAATCGGCAGCGCCAACCTGAAACGATCGGGCGATGTCGATCAGAACATCCACGCGCTGCACGCCAGAACTGTTCTGAAGTTGTTGATAAAGGCTGTCTTGCTGAGCGACAATTCGCCCGGTGTTCGCCAACAACAACAGTATCAGGATGTACCTCATTTCGTCCTAAAGAAAATAAACTTCCCAACGTAATTCAAAAGGAGATTGTTCTTGATACTGAGTCGAGAGGCACATCGCCCTGGGCTGTAACAAAGATACCTTTACGCTTATCCCAGTCCTGAACAATCAGATACGCACCGTCAATCGTAACGACAAAGGCTTCTACTGCACGGTAGCGAAGTTCATCTCCATAATAACTTTCAGTGACAAGGTACTTAACTCTTAAGCCGGTGGATTTGTGAAGCAACACTTCCTCCGTCATTCTGTGTACCTCATCGCGGTCACGGTTTTCTGATAGCAAGTACTCAGAGGGTGTGTATATATGGAATTGGTCTCGATCGAAAGCGGGTTGGATGTCGCGATCGATCATTATCTCCTGTAATCCGATAGATTCTATTATGCTTTTCAATTCGGTATTCACTAGAAAAGAGACATGGGTATCGTTAGTAAAGCTATGAGTTTTTTTAGCCGTTTAGTGATTTAGGTGTCAACGTCTTAAGTTCCGTTTTCGTGGTATCAGGTGTGTAAGTATGTAAGTAGTTATAGTGGCAGAGGGCCGCTTCCGGGCAATAGTTTTTCTGGCACGCCATTGGCTTTTAAGGCGTTATCTCGCTACATTTCGAGACTCCCCCTTTTATGAAAATAACTATTAATCCCTGGAGGCTGGCTGTCATAGTCCTGTTGGCTGCTTCCCCTTTGTGCGCACAACCGACACAAAAGTGGATCACCTTGTATACAGATGAATTTTCCGGCAATCATTATGACTTTGGTGTCGGGCGATATGATAACCAATATCTTTTGCTTTCCGGAATCCCGATGGTGCATTCAGTTCGTGTGCCTGCAGGCATGAAAGTTACCCTCTATTCGGAAGATCAATACAGAGGCACAGCGCTTACTCTTACCCGTGATGCCAACAAGGCTTTCCTTTCGGAAAAAGGATTTACCGATCTGCGCCTCTCTATTTCAATTGTGGTAGAAGAAGACCGCGAGCTGCCAGCCAACAGCGACCAACCGATGGTGATCATCTACAAAGACGACTTCACAGGCACATCGCAGCGGCTGACCAACGGAAGGTATGATATGAATGATATTGGAGCCGTAGGCAATGACCATATCTCATCACTACGGATACCGAAAGGAATGAAAGTCACTTTATACGAGCACCAGAATTTTACTGGTCGCGCCCTTTCACTCACCTCCGATACACCCGCCAGTTTTCTGGTGAAGAATCGTTTCAACGATGTGACAACTTCACTTGTGGTGGAGACCCTCGAAGTAGCACCTCCACCGACTGAGCCCCGAGACGAACCAACGGTAACGTCTCCTTCTCCACCAGTCACACCTACCCAACCTGAGGTGGCGGAGACCGAGGCTACAACCGGAGTGGTCATCTTTCAGGGTGACTTCACTGGTATTTCCAAACAATTGACAGAGCCCGGAAATTACAACGTACAGGGTATGGGCATTGGCAACAATGAATTATCCTCTATCAAAGTACCACAAGGTTATCGCGTTACCCTTTATGATGGCGAAGCCTTCTCGGGACGATCGCTGGTATTGGAAGAGAATGACGCCAGTAGCTCGTTTCTGGAGTCAAAGAAATTCAACAACGTTACGTCATCGCTGGAGATTGCCCGCATTCAAAGGGTACAAATCTTCGAAGATGCTTTCTCGGGACAAGCAAGCAGACTGGCACCCGGACAATACGACATTGATGCACTTGGGATTGCCAACGACCAGCTTTCATCACTTCAGGTACCCGAAGGCTGGTGGGCACTTTTGTTTGAACACGACAACTTCAAAGGCAAATCACTCCTTGTCACCAGAGACACTGACCCCACTTACCTGCGCAACCGCGGATTCGATAACAATACTTCTTCGCTGGTGATTGGTGATGCGCGCGCTTCCCTCCCTCAGGTCATTGTATATAAGGATAACCTGTCCGGCACATCTCAACGCCTGACTCCCGGTTCCTTTGAACACCCCGATCTTGAGGTGGGCAACAACGCCATTTCATCTGTAAGTGTGCCGCGTGGGCTGCGCGTGATCTTATTTGAAAACAGTGACTTCAGTGGACGCACCCTCGAAACCACGCGAACCGTGGACAGTGAATTTCTAACCCAACATCAATTCAATGACATTACCTCCGCTGTTCAGGTGCTTTGGCGCAGACCAGAGGAAATGGTTGTAACCATTTTCAGTGAACGCTTCCAGGGACGCACGCAGAAGCTTGAGCCCGGGCGGTACGAAGCAGAAAATATTACGATCGGATACAAGGCGCTGTCCTCTCTGCGTGTTCCTAAAGGTATGCGTGTAACGCTACACGAAACCGACAAACTTACTGGTTTCAGCACAACGATTGAAAAAGATACAGACTTCACAGGAAAGATCGCTCTTGATAACAAGTTCGCATCAATCATCGTAGAAGACGTCTTGAGTCCCATTGTGTCTACGCCAGTAGTGGAAACACCCATCGTAGTGGAGACTACCATAACGCCAGCAGATACTGATGCCACTGATGTTACCGAGATAGCCGAAGAAATCTCATCGCCTGATTGCACCATGTCTGATGCTGACTACAGGCAAGCATGGGATGCGATCAATGGAAAAAGCTTCTCACAGGAAAAAATGGATATGGCGCTAATTGTGACAAATGGGAAATGTCTGAATAACAGCCAGATTGCAGGAATCGCTCGGCTGTTTAACTACGAGGACCAGACGTTGGAATTTGTGAAGGGAACGTATGAGCTGGCTACCGAAAAAAATACATACTACACGCTGCAGGACGTGTTCAAGTTTATGAGTACAAAGGAGGCATTCCTTGCGTTTTTGAAGGAAAGATAATTTGCTTGCCTTAGTCAAGGGGTTTGAGTATTACCGAATAGTCAATAATTGTGATTCGGTTCACAACCTTACCTTTTGAATTGGTGTCAAAGCAATAAAGCTCAAATGATGAAGAATATCCGATCATTCCTCTTTATACCGTTGCTGGCAATTGCGATGGTTTGCTGCGACAAGGAAACGCTTTCGAACGCCACGGGTTGCGTAGCCGTAAAGTACGTTACGGGAATTTGTGGCAATGCCGTTCTTCAAATTGAGGATCCCGCCTTTTATGGGCTTGGTGAAAATGTGGATGGTTATGAGCATGTTTTTCTCGCTACGCTGGAGTGCTTTACCGACCAGCCGCTGGAAGGCAAATCTTTTCTGGTGGAACTGGACCCCTCCGACTTCAACAATCAGTGCGCTGTGTGCCTGGCTATGGTGCCCTACTCAGGGACGAAGAAATATAATGTGAGGGTGCATCAGCAGTGTGTAGTCAGCGAAGAGTAAATCTGATAATTGGGAATTGATGCTTACCGAGCCTGATCAGTATGTCTGCTTGAACTCAAATGGCCAACCCAGGTATATCAACAAAAAGGCGAAGGGCAGGAAGAACACAATCAGGTAATCGCGAAACTGAAGGATGATTGCCTCGGAAGACTTTTTGGGATTATATAAAATCGTGACGCTGCCGCTGCGAGTATCTTCCTGAACATCTACTCCTGTTAACGAGATTACTTCAATTGTCTTTCCATCCAAATCGGTAAACTCCGCCTTCTCGTGAAAGGCGTAGTCGTCACTCAACTCTTTGATAACTACATCTGTAATGGTACCGGTGGTATAACGCCAAGCCATCATTCGATACACTCCCTGAGACAGGTAATATCCGCTTACCAACGCCAACGCAATACCGGGCAAGAAGAGTGTGACAGTGGTAAGTACTGAGCCCGTATAACGCATGAGCTTGTTTTAAGTAGCGTTGTGGAAGGTACAATATTTTGGGAAAAGAGTTAGTGGATCACAATTGCTCATACTTAAAGATGAAAAGCTATTTTGTATCTGGAGACCTTGGCCTCAAATTCTAAATTAAAAACCGGCAAAGAATTTGTGTAAATTGACAAAGTCACAATCACCTCGCCATGAAAAACTCACTTTACCTTTTAGTACTCCTTTTCCTGCCAACACTGGTGAATGCTCAGGAGGAGTCCTTCCCCTGCAAATGTTGTAACACTGAACTGAAACAACTGTTTCAGGGAAAAACGCTACCCTCCTTGTATGTGCATGCCTGTAATGGTCCAGGGCTTTCGCTTTTGTCATCTTCATTTTTAGCTGCGAGTGGTCCCGCTCCAAAAATCATTGAATATCCTAACGACCCACCCGATGATGCTGCCTATGTAGACTGGACTTGTCGCTACGCGGCCGGCAACCTGATGGATGAAAACCCAACTACGGCATGGGTTGAGGGTGTTGATGGTCAAGGCGAAGGTGAGGTCATCTTTGTTTCGTGTCTTGATTTATCTAAACCCGCAGAGATTTGGGCGGGCTACGGAAAGAGCAGCGCAGTCTATGCTGCTAACTCAAGACCGAAGAGAATTAAAGTAATTATAGTAAGCGCGAAGTATGCTGGTGCCTCGCAGTATGGAACCAACTACTCTGATCTTAGCGCAGTAGCACAACAAGAGGTAACCTTAAAAGATATTAACGGATATCAGTCATTACCGATCCCTGCATTTAAGCGAGAGACCTACTACTGGGCTGAACAGGAACAGACCCGCGACTTTGACTATTTCCTTGGTATAGAAATTTTGGAGGTGTATAAAGGAGCAAAGTATGCCGATACCTGTATCAGTGAGGTAAGGAATAAATAAACAAGCTTGGCAAATAGGAACTGAGCGCGTTCGGGATTAGTTAGTGTACCGGGTGATCATAGGGGATTTTTCAATTTTACTATTGGCCGTTCCAACCCCTTAACAATCAACCAAAATGGAAACGTGACTTCGAAGAAGAATACAGGCATGAACATATAGAACGGAGCCGGGGTACCGATGATAGCCATCACACTTTTGGTGAATAGCAAAACATAACCCACCATGCCTAATAGTGAAAAAATAACAGGCACTAATCTGCGGGTGAACAATAAATAGTTCAGCGTAAATCCACCAATACCAAGGGCGAGCATCGCCATCTCAAATGACCACGCATTCCATTTCTTTGCAAGCGTACCAAGGGTTGTATAGTACTCCGCTGCCGAGCCAGGTTCTGCGTATTGTTTGCTTATCGTCAACAACAGCAGCAACCCCATCTTACCCGCTACAAGGATAGCACCTTCCATCAATCGTGTGGTAAGTATTGTAGTGGCTACCGTCTCGTGATACTTTTTAATCAATGAAAACATAAGTATCCCCATCGCTACCACAGAGATATCGTTGACCAAATGGAAGAGGATCGCTGTGGTGAATGAACCATTGTCGCCATTAATCACGGAGAGGTAATCTGGACTTCCGAGCTGAGTCTCGAGCATAGAGAAACCAACAATAGATGATGCCATGGCCAGCAGGTACAGGACACCAATGATTCTTTCCGAGGTAGTGGAGGTCATTTGCGGAGGCCGTTTAGGTGAAGACGATGGATAGGGAGAAGAAGTTGCAGTTGACATTGTTGTTTGTTAATCCGTAGTCAATTAGGCGCCATACCCACCAGCGCGGATAACAATTTACACTCGTGCACGGATGGTTTACCCTTATCGGGCTGGGTAATTTCGATTAAAAATTTCCACCATGAAAAACATCCTGGCAATAGCGTTAGTAGCTACGATTAGCTACAGTTGTAAAGACGACTCCATCAAATGTGCCGATACGGACAATGCCAAGATTGATGGACAGTGCTTTTGGGGGTTTATGAGCGACTACGATGTCGAGGGCATCTGGGCAACCGATGGACAACTTGTGGAACTGCAAAAGGAAACCATAGAACTTGAGTTCCGTGGAAATGGCCCCACCTTCATCATCGTCATAGATGCTGGGGTGCAAAAGTTGAATGGCGCGGGTGATGCATGGATATATGAAAACGGTCTTCTGGAAGAAGGGAGAACCTACACCTCTCAGACAGATCCGGGTACTTACATGCTCGAAAATGGTAGTGCGGGTGGACCGGTGTCTATCACCATCACCAAAGTGGATAGAGAAACCAAAAAGATATCCGGGTATTTCAAGTGGAACCTCTCCCGTACCAATTCCCAGTTGCAGAGTGTGAGTGACACGGTGGAAGGTGAGTTTACTGATTTGACTGCGGGGATCTCAAGCATCAACTAGCTTGTAATCCATCACACTTGTTCTCAATAGTCAGCATGCAATGATTTGTAGTCTGCTGACGGCTCATGATATCATTCATGTCTTGCCAATTTGAATTACTTTTGAAAGTCAGATTGATGTAGGCAGATGAAAACAATGATGATTACGCCTGAGGGCATGGAGAAGTTGAAAGCGGAGTTGGATCACCTATGGCGTGTGGAGCGACCGGAGACAACGCAAAAAGTTTCGTGGGCAGCGAGCCTGGGTGACCGATCTGAAAATGCTGATTACCACTACAACAAAAAACGCCTGCGGGAGATTGACAAACGTCTCCTCTATCTGAGAAAGTGCATCGACAACCTTAAGGTGGTGGGCTACTCCCCTTTTCAAGAGGGAAAGGTGATGTTTGGTGCGTGGGTGGAAATAGAAAATAAGCAGAAGAAACTGAAGAAAAGATTGCGCATTGTGGGTGGTGAAGAGCTCATCGGTGCCAAAGATTATATCTCAATGGACTCTCCCATGGCGCATGCACTGCTCAACAAGCAAGTGGGTGAAGAGGCGATTGTAAAGACTGCGATGGGTGAGTTTGTGTGGAAGATCAACAAGATTGAGTACGAGAAGGAATAGTCGATAGTCTTGAGTATTTGGTATTGAAAGGATCTGTTTGGCAGTTGACAGCAACCGCGCTAGGGAGTTTCTTTACTTAACGGTAAAGACGCGAGGCGAAAGCTATTTCACGCAGACCCATCCTTAAGTCCCTTCCCGCACCCGTGGCCCTAAAGGGCTCAACGCACATTGGTTGTTCGCTGTTGCTTCATTTGAATTCAATAATCTTTTTGCACTTTTACAGGCATGAACCCATCACCGTTGAAGCCCAAGACTTCTCGTTTCTATTTTTGGCTCGCGCTGGCGGGCTTTTTTCTGATGGCGCTTTTGTGGGGTTTGGGTAAGACCTTTATCGTTGTCTTTGGCGCTATAGGTGTAGGCAGCGGACTGATATACTACTTTCAATGGCGTGAAACACAGCCACACCCCTTCCGACAACAGGCACGGTCGCGGGGGGCAACGACAAAGAGCACACTCCACCCTGCTGCCAGGGCAAACCGGTTCATTGCGTTTGCTGTTATCGGTATTGTTGGCGCATTTGTCTTCAATCTATTGTTTTTGTCCCCGACATCTCAGGAAGATGCAACAACTGATGAGTCCATTGCTATTGAGGTCCCGACAGAAGAAACAGTCACCGAAACATCCACCGATAGGGCCGATCAACTGTATTACGAAGGGGACTATCAGGAAGCACTCATCCTGTATGAAGCCGAACTAAAAAATGACCCATTGAATGTGGTCATGCTCATCAACGTAGGCAATTGCTACTATAGCATGGGCCAATCAGGTGCGGCCGATGGCTACTACCAGCAAGCACTGAATGTCGATCCCAAATCGACCAGCGCGCTGCACAACCGCGCGTTGATAAATTATGACGCCAAAAATTATGGTGAAGCCATCACATTGTTAAAACGTGCGCTGGAGACGGACGCCACCTACGGATACTCATGGGACCTGCTGGGCAATTGCTACTACGACCAGGAAAAGTATGCCGATGCTAAGCCCTGCTATGAAAAGGCCTATCAATACGAGATCCGCTATGTGGGTTTGTTTGAAAAGCTAGGGTTTTTAGAAGAGCGTGACAACAACATCCCCAAGGCAAAAGAGTATTACAAGGAAGGGCTGTTGTATGATGAAACCAGCGCGTACATAAAAGAGCGGCTGAAAGAATTAGGAAATTGAAATAGACTGATTCTCAACTCTACTCTCGATAGGACTACCTCAGACGCTGAGAGCGATGGATGTGTGGTGGGAAAAGAAATGTCTCCTTTTTTTAAATTGACCAAAGCCCAAGGCAAGGCAGGGTTGCTCTCAATTGGTCGTGGTGTCTCGCTAGGATCCAGCTAAGGGAGGACGTAGGACGGCCGAAGAGTCTGGGTAGATCGCCAGCCTGTTGGCATGGCGATGGAATCGATTTAGTTTGATTTGAAGTTCATTCGTCCTCAAGCCATGCCTCCGGCAGGTGAACCATGCCTTCGGCAGGTAAACCGGACGGCCTACCCCGCCTGCCTGCCGTAGCTTAAGCGAAGGCAGGCTATTTTGCCGGGCCAACGCACTTGAAACTCACAAGAAGATGCGATGTTAATTAACTCGATCAGGTTGAAGTTCTGACCAACTACTTCCGACTGTTTTCTTAACTAAGATTTCCGGTCTGCGCGCAACTCAAAGCCGGGCACTCTACAGGACTGCCTGGGACACTGAGAGCGATCGGATGTGTGGTGGGAAAGAAGTGTCTCCTTTTTAAATTGAGCCAAACCCAAGGCAAAGATTGGTTGCTCACACCAGGTCGCAACATCTCGCAACTACCAGGTAAAAATTTTGCATAAGGTCTTAGCGTGACGTTACGACCAGTGAGGTGTCTTGTCCAATACAGTATTTTATCATTATTTGTATTTTGCAACAATGAAAAACATAAGCCTACGGGAATTTTATGGCGAAATATTTGGCGATAATTCCAGCCAGCTTAGTGATGTACTAGAGAACATGGCGCCCCCATCAGCAAAGGTTCGTGTCTTCACGAACCACAATTCCAGTACAGCGAGCGATGACTGTGGCGATCTCCGGGCCACGAAATGATTTGAGAAGAGGAGCACAAGTAGTGCTTGCATTATTTTGGAGACAACTATTACCCCCAACCGCCTTTTTTCCCGTCTTCATATTAAAGGGCACTACTCTAAAAAAGAAATTAAATTAAGGCCAAGAGAGGACGGTCCGTGGCAATACTGATTTGGTAACGATCAATGATGCCTATTCAGCGCTCTCAAAAAGAAATCCCACGCCTATATCAATCTGAAACCCTCTAAATTTTTCCTCAACCCCACCAGTAACGTTAGATAATCTATTTAACGTAAGGTTTCCAAGGTCTACCACATCGTATGATTCTTTCCTTATCGTTGATTTCGCGGAAATATAACTGGTCCCAAAGCTAAAAAACATTCGTTTAGCCATTGGCCAGAATCCAGAAAAGCCAATGTCAATAGCCCTCCCTGGGCTTTCATTGATAAAATATCTGCTTATTACCGCTGTCGAATTAAACTCTGGCCTATGATCCACCCCAAAGTAGTTCGTCTTTTCTAACCAGGCGAGTCCTATTCTAAAGTGTGGAACAAAAAATCCGTTTTTTGAAGGCACTAATATATGCGGCCCTATTGTCAAATATGGATTCTGTTTGCTTGAGAAAGCACTGTACTCTTGTAAATTCTCATAGGATGAATTCATTGGGGAACGAACTGCAACAGAATAGGCCTTGTTATCAAACCTATAATTCAAAAAGCCTCCATTAATCCCAATTCCAAAGATCTGATCTACCTTAACGACAAATTCAACCTTCCCAAACGGAGCCACCTTTTCAAAGTGCTTTGAGGCACCATTTTTATCAACATCGAAAACTTGATTGACTCCTCCGGAAACGACTATTAACACCTGAGGCCAATCAGCGGTCTGCCCAAAAAGCTTAAAACCGGCTGATAACAAAAAGATAATTACAGGTACCTTGGCCATTTATTGATGTTAAAAATAGTATTTTCTTAGCAAATCCGATATAAGGAATACTATTTATTCATTCAAAAATGAATGTGTGATGCAATGGACACAAATTAGTTTTGTGGAAATTGAGGGACCCGTTATCGAATTCAAAACATTCGCGGTACCTCTCTCAACTAGTCGTGACATCTCGCAACGGCCCGGATAGATAAGGTCTTAGCGTGACGCTAAGACCAGCGAGGTCATTTGTGTGCCCTGTCCCATACAGTACTTTATCATTATTTGTATTTTGCAACAATGAAAAACATAAGCCTACGGGAATTTTATGGTGAAATATTTGGCGACAATTCCAGCCAGCTTAGTGATGTACTAGAGAACATCGGCTCAAATGATTGGGGACATTTTAATGTATTTGATACCAAGAAGTTCTATTTCAGCGGATCAAAGAAGTCTGAAATGACCTATAACAGAAGGATGTACTACAAGATCAGCCTAATCAAAGGTAAAAACCTGGTTGAGTTTGCAGACAAAACCGTCCTCATCGAAAACCAGGGAATTCTCTTTGCTACACCAAAGATCCCCTACCGGTACATACCCCAAGACAACAAGCAATCAGGATTTTTCTGTGTTTTCACCAAAGAATTCCTGTCAAAATCCAAAACAGGAATACACATAGATGAGCTGCCCATTTACAGGCCAGATAGTGATTTTGTCTATCAACTTCAGGATACACAGTACCACGAAATTGAGTCGATATTCAAAAGAATGGATACCGAACTCTCTTCTGACTATACCTATAAATATGATTTGCTCCGAAATTATGTTTTGGAACTGATACACACCGGACAAAAATTAAAACCTATTAAAAGCCTGGAAAATTCTACCAATGCCTCCGGTAGAATTACCTCATTGTTTATTGAATTACTCGAAAGACAATTCCCAATAGAAAGTGTTACGCAGACTATTCAACTCAAGTCACCCATCGACTTTGCCAGAACGCTGGGGGTACATATTAATCACCTGAACAAGGTATTGAAAGAAACGACCGGTAAGACAACTACCGAAATCATCAATGGCCGAATTGCTGAAGAGGCCAAGCTCTTGCTAAAACAAACGCAATGGAACGTATCCGAAATTGCCTTTACCTTGGGCTTTGAGGAAGTAGCCCACTTTTCAAACTTTTTCAAAAAACACACGGCTTTGTCTCCCCTGCAATTCAGAAGTTGATTGCTTTTTGCAAATGTTCGATTGCTTTTTGCAAACTGTCTCCTTGCCCGCTACCCGACTTTTGTTGCTTACAATAAATGATCAGGACAATGAAGCGAGCAACACTATTGGGAAACAGCACACTCAACATCAACAGAATTGGGTTGGGGTGTATGGGAATGTCAGAGTTCTATGGCGCCTTTGATGAGCATGAATCCATCAAGACGCTTCACCAGGCCATTGATTTAGGTGTTAATTTTTTTGATACTGCCGATATGTACGGGTGGGGTGCTAATGAAAAACTAATTGGCAGAGCATTCCGGGATAAATGGAACCAGGTGGTGTTAGCGACAAAGTTCGCGGTGATGAGGGGCCCCAATGGTGAGTGGCTTGGACTGAATGGACAACCGGAATACATCAAGGAGGCTTGTGAGCAAAGCCTGTTGAATTTAGGCGTTGAAGCCATCGATTTGTATTATATGCATCGTCAGGCACCGGATGTCGAAATTGAAGTGATCGTTGGCGCGATGGCTGATTTAGTAAAGCAGGGGAAAATAAAATACATAGGTCTTTCTGAAGTGAATGCTGACACCATACGCAGGGCGCACAAAGTTCATCCTATTTCAGCTGTTCAGTGTGAATATTCGCTATGGAGCCGGGAACCTGAGGAGGAAGTCTTTGGGGTTTGTAAAGAACTTGGAATCACTTTTGTTTCGTACAGCCCACTGGGCAGAGGTTTTTTAACCGGAGCTTATAAAAGTCGTGATGACTTTGCACCTGGAGATTTCAGACTGAGTAATCCCCGGTTTACAGACGAGGCCCTAAAAGAAAACATCAAATTTGTAGAGGTGATAGACCAACTGGCCAAAGACAAAGGAGTGACGAAAGCACAACTTGCCCTGTCGTGGATTTTGAGTCAAAATGATGAAATCACGGTAATACCGGGCACAAGAAGAATTAGTCGATTAGAAGAAAACTTAGGTGCCTATTCGGTTGACTTAACGCAGGGTGATATGGAGCTTATCAACACTTCTTTGCCAAAAGAAACGGTTGGTAGTCGATACTAAAAACAATTACTGAGGGAAATCTACTGACAACTCACCTGGTCGTAGCGTCTCGCTACGATCCGTACAATTATAAACATAGGTCTTAGCGTGACGCTAAGACCAGGTATTGGTATGGCTTCTGATTGCCCAATTATTGAATGTTGCCAAATGACTCTTGATACTTCGTTTCGATATCCTTAATCTCTTTGTCACTTAATGCTGAAAATTCCTTTTCGCGTGCGAGCTTTGAAATGATTCCGTCATTTTGTTCTAAAAATCTTACCAACAGAGCTACTGTTTTATCTGGCATTTCAAGTTCGTCATCTAAATACTTTTTGAAAGTATCATATTGTATCAGATAGCTAACTTCTTTTGGAATGATATTCTCAATGGTATCTTTTACACAACTGTATAAAAATTCTGCATGCGCTGTTGCATCAAAGTAACGGTAGTAATCGATGGTTTCATTCCGGACCTCTACATTGTGATCAGGAGTTTCGGTCCAATCAATAAAATCCAACAAAGGTTTGGAGTAAGATTCTAACACCGTTCTATAATCATCAATGTGATCTAGTATGGAAGCGGATACCGGAAAAATGATTCCCTGCTGTGCGAATTTCTTCTTAGCTAATACGTGGTGAATCAGGTATCTGTGAATTCTACCATTTCCATCTTCGAATGGGTGAATAAATACAAAACCAAAAGCAATACTTGTTGCGACAAGCACAGCATCCATGTCGGAACCTAGCAACAGTTGATTGGTTTCGATTAACCCGTTCATGAGTGAATTAAGATCTTGCCAACGGGCTGATACATGATCGGGAATGGGTTCTCCTGTTGTGCGATCATGTTCACCAACAAAGCCTCCTTTTTTTCTTAAGCCCATATCCATAAATCGGGCGTTCTCAATTACTAATCGTTGAAGTCTATTCAACTCGTCTACAGAAATATCATTCATGCCGGCCTGCCCAATGGCTGCACCCCAACGTGCCGCCCTTTTACTTTTTGGACTTTCGCCTTCAATAGTAAAGGATGCCTTTGAATCTTTAAGCAATAGAAAGGCTGATGCCCTCTGCAACACATCCTTATGAACACTACCTAAGTACTTGGTTTGTTTTGCGCTTACGTTGGCCTCAATAAATTTTTCCAGTTCACGTGTTTTTCTAATGAGCGGGCAGAATTCCACGGTGCCCGGTAAGTTGTTGATAATGCGATGACGAGCTGAGTTTACACCCTTAGACAATGCAAATTGGATTGAAGAATCTACTAATGGAACATAGTTTCCGATTGATAGATCATCCATCTTCAGTTTTTTCTGCAATAGCCACTCATATAAAAACCAGAGCTTACGACTGTATTGGCCGGTCGGCTCCATGGAAAGCATTTCTATAACTTCTTGTTCGGTCAACTTTTCAAATAGTTTTTTCATCACAAGCAAGTCGACACCTTCATATTTCAATGCGAACACTAATTGCTTGTAGAGCGTATCTTCTGGCAAGTATCTATTGGAAAACACTTGCCATTGTGAGTTCTGGTATTGTCTTGATTTGTCGCTTATTAGGGATAGAATCTGAGGCATTGGCACTGGTAATTCCAGGGCGCTTATCAATGCACCGTAGCCTACCAATAAAGCCTCTTCAGGGGCTGTCCTTCCCTGAAGAACAGTTATTCTTTTAGTAAAATGATTATTATTCATTAATAATTATGAAATCTAATTACAAAATAAATGAAAAGTGATTATAAACCATGAAAAACATATAAATAATTAATAATTATATGAATTTTAATTATAATAAAATTATACAAACATCTGCTGCAGCAGGCCTTTTTTAAAAGTTTGGGTGTGGGCTATTTGAGTGGCCACGCTTTCTATTTCAGCATCCAGCACGGTGAGGAAGCTTGCAATTTTTTGCTGTTCTTCTTTAACCGGGATTTTTACCCTTACCTTTTTAAATGACTTCTGATTTATTCCTTTAGCAGTAGACCCAGTGGAGGCAGTGCGACCTCCTATAAAATACCAACCATCCCCTACGTGTAAGCTCCCCCGAAAATAGTACGGTTTATAATTAGACGAAAGTCTTAAATTTAAACTGTTGACTATGAAGAAAACCAGATTTACCGAAGCCCAGATTTTCAGTATTCTCAAGGAGTATGATGCTG
>JBFWZR010000030.1:0-37655 GCA_050185175.1 Cyclobacteriaceae bacterium | reverse complement strand
GCTCACCTCTTCCCATTCCGAACAGAGAAGTTAAGACCACCAGCGCTGATGGTACTGCGGTAAAACGTGGGAGAGTAAGTCGTTGCCTTTTTTTATTTATCTGCCTAAAGGCAGATTAAAGCCCTGAGGAGTAATCTTCAGGGCTTTTTGTTTTTTAGGAGAGAGCCAGAAAGCACGGCTATCCTCAGAGTGTCGGGTGGCGGCCGAACTCGTTTGGGTTGGCAATCCATCGTTTCACTTGTATCTTTCGACTGAAACCAACTTCACATCGTGAAGCGTACCCCACTCATAATCACTTTAGTTATTATCATTCTTGCTGGAAGCGCTGTCTGGGTGTATCAGAAATCACAAGAAGACAAGATCAGTCCCTGGAGCCTTGTTTCGTCAGACGCTTCAGTGGTAATTGAGATCAACAATCTCCAAACATTTGGGCAAAAGTTATCTCTTATTCCGGTGCTGAATAAGGTGATGATCTCAAATGAAGTTTTTGATTTTTACCGACAACAAAGACTGTCCTTCCTAAACAAATCTTTGATCTCTTTTCATCCGTCATCGAGGGATGACTTTGAGCTGGTGTTTTATGCAGATGTGAATACTGAAATAATTAATCAGCAGCTAGATGAATTTGAGAAGTCACTAGGGAATCAATTTATCACAAGTAAGAGATCATATAATGGAATTGAGATTCATGAATTTTTTCAGGATAAGAAGTCAAGGTTATCGTATGCCACGGTAGACAATGTCATTGTAATTAGCGAGTCATCTTTTTTGCTTGAGGGCGCCTTGCGCATGCGGAACGCCACTCATTCGGAAAGATTCAAAGAAACTAACGCCATGTTATTCAAACTACCGGCATTACAATCTGATGAAGGGAATCTTTATCTGAACGCAACCAATTTTGAAACATTCATTCAATTGTTCCTCAACTCAAACCGAAAAAATGGATTTGATGTACAAGGGGCCAGCCTTGCGGATATTAAGATTAACGAAAGCGGTATCCTGCTAAATGGATTTTTGCAAAATCCAGGAGGTGGGGTGCTGGATTTATTTATTGACCAAAGGCCACAGTCAATAGATGTTGATCATCTTGTGTCGAACAGAACGTCTGTATTAATGCACTTTGGAATATCAGATCCAGTGCTATGGTTTGCTAATCAAAAGGAATATTTGACATCTCGCAATATCAAATCTGTTGACAGTCTTGAGAGTTCATTAAATCAATTATCAGTTGACATTTCATCTGTTCGCAAATCTATCGGAAATCAATTTGCATTTTGTTATTTGCAGTCGACTCAAGATGTAGTTACGATCCTTAAACTGAATGAGAGTGGAAATGAGGTATCTGTTTTTGACGAGCTTTCGTCAAAAATCGCTGCAGAAAAAAAGGATACCCTGTACATTGAAAATTATTCAGGATATTCAATCAAGTTAATTGATCACAAAAATTTTGTTCGACAACTTCTGTACCCTTTCGGCAATAATTCGGATCAGAGTTTTTTTGTTCAAATAGAAGATGTTCTGTTAATCTCTGAGAATGTGGAATTGCTTAAGGCATTTATCGATGATATCGATAATGAAAATACCTGGGGGAAATCGGTGGAATGGAATCGTTACCTGAGTAATGCGCTCCAGGAATCCAACATCAATCTTTTCTTTGATGGAAGATTGACATCTGTCCTCCTAAAGGAACAAGTAAATGACCACTGGAAAGCATTTGTAGATTCAACAAGACTAGTTTCTATGGACAAGGGGTCCCTTCAGCTAAGTCATTTGGAATCAAATTTTTATTTAAATGCATTGCTCCAGTTTGGCAATGACGTTATCTCGAGGCCAGCCAAGAGTATTGCGAGTTTAACTTCTGATTTTGGTGCGAGTGTAGTTTCATCAATTCAGCCTGTAAAAAGTCATTTATCAAAAGAGATCGAACTGGTGCTTCAAGACTCACTCAATAACTTTTGCCTGTTGTCTAAAGATTTGAAATTACTTTGGAAGCTAAACGTTGGCCAGCGAATAAGAGGGGAAGTCAGTCAAATTGATTTCTTTGCCAATGGAAAGTTTCAGTACTTTTTTGCGACCGAGAATACAATTCACATTGTGGATCGACTAGGCAGATATGTGGATGGATTTCCGAAGCAGATCAACTCCGCAAAAGATATCCGATTCTCCACTGTTGTTGATTACGATAGAAGTAAGCGCTATAGGTACATGTTGACTGACGGGAAAGGTAATACTTACCTGACGGATAAAGATGGAGGCTTACTTGAAGGCTGGAACCCGTTAAGCCTGAACTCAGCCTTTTTGTTTATAGGAAACCATCATCGGGTGCTGGGCAAAGACTATTTTATTGCATTTCTGCAGAATGGGTCTGCTCAGCTCCTGAATAGGAGAGGGGAAAAATTAAAAGGATTTCCGTTAGATCTGGGATTTAAACCTCAGGGCGACTATTTCCTGTCGGTGGGCAGTTCACTTGGAGCAACAAAATTCTCGGTTGTGTCGGCTGAGGGTTTGAAACTACAGTTCGGGTTGGACGGTCAAATCAGCTCCAGGGATGTACTTCTTAAAAAGGCAAGTTCATCCACGTTTGAACTGGTCAAGTCAGTTTCTGGCGCATCGTTTGTTATTCTGAGAGTCGACCCAAGTCGCATCGCTGTCCTTGACGTTGATGGAAAGGAATTGTTTGAAGTGGAAAATGCTGGAAGTATGAATTTGCACCTGACATATGTTGAGAACCGTCTTAAAGAGAGATTCTACTGTCTGTACGATGAACTTCAAAATTTCACCTATTTATATAATTCAGAAGGCGTGGCGATGATTGCCCAGCCCATCGAGTCGACTGATCTGGCCAGTCTTTACTTCAATGAAGCAACTAAAACGCTAGAGGTCTATAATGTGAACGGATCAGCGCTGAGTTTGATTTCACTTAAAACAGCTCATTAATTTTTCTTGCGGCTGTTTTCGAGTGCATCCCACATTGAGTCGGGAATTAACTCTAAGTGGCTGAACTCACCACCGTTCCTTAACCATTCTCCACCATCAATGGTGATCACTTCGCCATTCACATACGCTGAAAAGTCGGACATAAGATAGGCAGCCAGATTGGCGAGTTCCTGATGTTCGCCTACACGCTTTAATGGAATTCTTTCAGCTGGATCAAATTTCTTAACCAGTTCTCCGGGCAGCAGGCGACTCCACGCGCCTTCTGTTGGGAATGGCCCAGGCGCAATCGCATTGCACCGAATTTTATACTTTGCCCATTCTACGGCCAGAGACCTTGTGAGTGCTAGCACACCGGCTTTGCCACAGGCCGATGGAACGACATATCCGGATCCGGTCCAGGCATAGGTAGTAACAATATTTAAGAATGTACCTGGTTGTTTTTTTTCAATCCAGTTTTTGCCTGCAGCAAGTGTAAAATAGTAGGTGCCTTTAAGCACGATATCGACTACGATATCGAAGGCTCGATGGGAGAGTCTTTCTGTCGGACTGATAAAATTTCCAGCGGCATTGTTGAGTACGCCATGCACTTGGCCAAATTCGCGTTCAGCACTTTCAATAACATTGAGAATCTCCTCGTATTTCCGAACATCGCATGGTACAGCTAAAACTTTACCGCCAGTTGCCTCTTGTAGTTCAGCCGCTGTTGCTTCGATAACACCTGCTTTTCTGCTCGTGATCACCAGGTTAGCCCCAAGCTCCAGCATATATTTTCCCATCGACCTGCCTAGCCCTGTGCCACCCCCAGTGATGATTATAGTCTTGCCTTTCAGCGAACCTTCTTTTAGCATTCCTTCCATTTTCGTGCTGTTTGTTCCTAAAAGTACTCAATTGAAAGTGCCATTAAAACAGAAAACCCCGCATCGCGGGGTTTTCAACCAGCACAATCCAACCTTAAACTATGCTTGAAATCACTTTCCTTTTATTTTCAATGTCGATGCCAAGAAATTTATTTTGACCTGCCTCTGTAAAGAGTTTGACAATTACAGCGAATCGCTTCCCCAAAGAAGATGGCTTGTATGGAATGACCTCGCCCACATCGTATTTCAGAACATCCTCAGATATGGGTGGAGAGAGCTTTCGGATTTTTTGCCAAAACGGCCTGGCACCGTAATATTCGCACTTCATTACCCTTGTTCGATACTCTGTCTCAGACCAAACCTCAAGATCCTCGTTTGTTTTTACTAACCAGTTCATTTGTTCCGTTTTAAATGTTCCATAGAATTCACTTTATCTTAGACAGGGCTAGCAGGGTCAAAGGTTTAAATGGAAGCCAACTTTATTTCCTATTTTTGGTTTTGTATTTCTTGGTAATACATCTGTTAAGATTCAATAAGGTAAACGAGATCCTCATGCAAAAATTTTTTATTCTGTCCCTTTTCTTCCTTTTTGGACTTCAAAGCTGCATAGTTTCGAAAAAAAAGTTTGACGACCTTCTTGCTCAAAAGGTAAAATCAGAAGGTGAGTTAGCTGAAACCTCAGAAAAACTTGACAAGGCTAATACTGAATTGACATCTTTGAATGAGAGCCTCACCAAATTAAAGAGTGACACCACCGAAATGGGGGACAAACTTCGCTCCACATCTGCTCGACTAGATAATCTCAACAGTGAATATGAACAACTCAATGACTACTACAAAAATTTGTTGAATAGCAGTGGTAAACTTAATCGTGACCTAACCTTACAAAAGGAGCAACTATTGGCCATCCAGGATAATTTGGAAAGAACGAGAAAACTAAATGATTCGCTGAGTGTGAGCCTGGAAGAACGGGAGCGAAAAGTAAAGGAACTTGAGCAGGTGCTAGCCAACAAAGACAAGGCGGTTCAGGACTTAAGAAACAGAATTTCGAATGCTCTTTTGAATTTCAAGGAGAATGACTTGACAGTTGATGTGAAAAATGGGAAAGTTTATGTGTCGCTTGCAGAGCAGTTATTATTCCGGTCTGGAAGCGTAGAAGTTGATAGTAAGGGAGTGTCAGCTCTGCAACAGCTTGCAAAGGCGCTGAAAGATCAGAAGGACATCCATATCATGGTGGAAGGTCACACTGACAATGTTCCGATTTCAAAAAAATCTACTTACATGCAGGATAACTGGGACCTCAGTGTAATGAGAGCGACTTCGATTACAAAAATATTAACACGGGCAGGAGTTTCACCCGATCAGATTACTGCCAGTGGTAAGGGAGAATTTTCTCCCCTTGTTGCGAATACATCAGCGGAAACCAGACAGAAGAACCGGAGGACAGAAATCATTATCACACCAGATCTGGACGAACTATTTAAAATTCTAGAAGCTAACTAGTATGGCCCGTTTGTTATTTATCCTAGTCCTGATACTTGATGTTATCGTGATCCTGGACATTTTGCGAAGCAACAGGGATACTGAGAAGAAAGTACTTTGGGTGGTTGCGGTGTTCTTTTTACCACTGCTAGGGCCTTTGCTCTACTACATCATTGCGCGCGAAAACTCGAAATAGGTTCCGAACAGCATAAAAAAGGCTACGCTCGCGTAGCCTTTTATTTTGATTCGTTGTTAGTCTATTGAATAACTACGGCTTTCACTTCTTTCTGCCTGATCAAATTGTTGAACTCAGGTAGTTGTTCATTTATAATGCGGTTCAACTCTGTCAATTGTATTTCAATCTTTTCTGACAGTTCATTATAAACAGCCTTCACCTGATCAGTCGGCTTGAAATCATTGCCATACACTTCTCTTCCAAGGGCTCCGATTTTGTTATTCAGCCTCACCGGGAAGTTTAGTGGATCTTGACCGCTTCGGTTTTTGGTCTGGTAGAGTTCCTCCTCTACACCTTTCATGTTATCAAGGATATTTTTGGCCAGATCTGTTACATCCTTGAATTCTGCATCTCCTTTCATAGGCTCGGTCACCCTATTGATTTGATCGCGTGCCTCGCGGATTTTCTTCACTCCCTTGTTCGTGTCGGACAGCCTGTCGCGTACCTTGATGGCAAAATCAAATTGCTCCTTAATGTCAGCGATGGTTCCAGTTGAGCGAGGATCTTTTAGGATTTCAAATTCCGTTTCCATCACCTTTCCATTTACCGTCAGCTTAGCTTTGTAGGTTCCAGGTACAGCCTTAGGGCCTTGCAGGTTAGCCGCCCACATGATCAGGCCATCAAAACCTTCAGCATCAGGGTAGCGCATGTTCCAGATGTGGCGATTCATCCCTGGTTTTATTTTCAGAAGTTCTTCTTTTGCTTTCTTGTCCGGCTTTGTTGCAAATTTCTTGATCACCGTACCGTTAGTTTCCATTACTTCCAATGTGGCCACGGTTTTTGCAGTGTCGCGAACAAAGAAGTGGATCATTACACCGTTAGGATGGTTTTGGCCGTGGTTCTTAGGAACCGGGGCATAACCGCCTCCCTGGCCTCCGTTCATGCGATAGCTCGGCATTGGCTTATACAAATGGAACTCACTCGCAGCAACGTTGTCATTTAGTTGATGCAGTGGTGTGATATCATCGATCAGCCAAAAGCTTCGCCCTTGAGTAGCTGCGATGAGGTTATCATTTTTAATCGTTAGGTCTGTGATTGGCACGATCGGCAGATTGAGTTGGAATGGCTTCCAGCTTGCGCCATCATCAAATGAGATGTACATGCCAGCTTCGGTTCCTGCGTACAACAGTCCAGGGCGCTTCTGATCTGCTCTAAGCACACGTGTGAAGTGTTCTGCAGGAATTCCGTTGGTGATCTGGGTCCAGGTCTTGCCGTAGTCCTTGCTCTTGTAAAGGTAGGGAGCATAGTCGCCCAACTTATAGCGCGTTGCAGCGATGTAGATGCCACCTTTCACAAATGGGTCAAACTCAACACTGTTCACCATGCTCCACTCTGGCATTGACGGAGGAGTGATTTTTGTCCATGTCTTTCCTGCATCTCTTGTGAGATGAACCAAGCCATCATCTGAACCGGTTACAATCAAATCTTTTTCGTAAGGTGACTCCATGGCGGCAAAAATGGTACAGTAGTACTCAACGCCTGTATTGTCTTTGGTGATTGGACCACCAGACGCACCGAGTTTCGTAGGATCGTTTCTTGTAAGATCAGGGCTTACCAATTCCCAACTCTGTCCACCGTTGGTAGTCACGTGCAGGTGCTGAGAAGCTGCGTACATTTTCTTTGGGTTGTGCGGTGAGAAGAAGATCGGGAAGTTCCATTGAAAACGGTACTTAGCGCCTTCCGCTCCATGACCCATTGGATTATCCGGCCATGCGTTGATGCTGCGGTTTTCATTGATCTTATGATCGACTCGTTCAAGCAATCCATCATAGCTTCCGCCATAAACGATGTCGTTGTCAGTTGGATCCACGGCAAGGTGACCACTTTCCCCACCAGCAGTTTCTTCCCAGTCGCGCTCACCGATTGAGTTACCATCGGTGCGGTGAAGAATTCTAATGGTAGAATTGTCCTGTTGCGCTCCATAGATTCTATAAGGGAAGTGATTGTCTGTAGTGACGCGATAGAACTGTGCCGTAGGCTGATTCATGTAGGTAGACCAATTTTCTCCCGCGTCATATGATACTTGTGCACCACCGTCATCTGCGATTACCATGCGTTGATTGTCTTCTGGCGCAATCCAGAGATCATGATGGTCACCATGAGGAGCGTTGTACGTGGAGAAAGTCTTCCCTCCATCCTTCGACTTGTGATATTGCACGTTCATCACGTAAACGATATCCTCATCCTGAGTGTCAGCATAAATCTTGGAGTAGTACCATGCCCTTTGGCGAAGTTTTCTTTCGTCATTCACATAGCTCCAGGTTTCACCGGCATCGCTCGAGCGATAGATACCACCCTTGTCATTCTCAATAATCGCGTAGAGTTTATTGGAATTCACAGGAGAAACAGTCACGGCTGAGATACCCCAAAGACCACTGGGTAGTCCTTTGTTTGCAGAAATATTAGTCCAGTTGTCACCACCGTCTGTGCTTTTCCAGATGGCCGAGCCATCTCCACCGCTTTCGAGGCTATAAGGAGTTCTTTTTATTTTCCATGTTGATGCATAAAGAATCCTGGGATTGTTCGGATCCATCGCCAGCTCAACTGCGCCAGCCTCTGAATTGGCGAAAAGAATTTTTTCCCAGGTCTTTCCACCATCTTTCGAACGATAGACTCCACGGTCTTGAGAAGGCTTGAACAAATCACCCAGTACAGCCGCATAAACTAAATCCGGATTCCTTGGATGAATTCTTATTCTTGGTACATGTCTTGAATTTTGTAACCCGATGCTCGTCCAGGTTTTGCCGGCATCTGTACTTTTCCACATGCCGTAGCCCGAGGACACATTACCTCTTACGGTGGCTTCCCCGCCACCTACATAGATTACATTGTTATCCCATTCACTTACAGCAACTGAACCAATCGAGCCTCCGAAGAAACCGTCAGAAATATTTTCCCAGCTATTTCCTCCATCAATTGTTCTCCACACACCACCGCCAGTAGCTCCAAAATAGAACAGATTTGGTTTGCCCGGCACACCAGTAACGGCACTTGAGCGCCCACCTCTGTAATGGCCGATGCTTCTCCATTCGAGAGCGTTGTAGAGGTTTTCATTGTAGGTTGTTGTGTTGCTCGCTGTGGTCGAGCTTCCGCGCTTTCGCTGTGCTTCAACACTTGTCGCAACCAGTGTGACGACAGTGAGGAGTAAAAACATTCTTTTCATTTGAGTAATTTGTTGTTTGTAACAACCAGGTAGTTGCAAACTACAAGGTCAGATTCGTCTAAATGGCATAGCCTAAATCCGGTACTTCCAGATCGGCAATGCATCACTTTTCCAAGTTCGAGATTAGCGGTAAAAAAGTGAAATTGCTTCCTTTTTTCTATAAATGGTTGATTTCTAACCGGATGCTAATAGTTGATTTCTAGTGAATCTAAACTAATTTGAGGGCAACCATTTTTAAGTCGATGAAAGAATACAAACCCTTGTTTAGTCTACCCGTGGTGGTAGCTGCCCTTGGCTACTTTGTTGATATATATGACCTGCTTTTATTCAGTATCGTTCGAATTCCAAGTTTGAGGTCGCTAGGTGTGGCACCTGAGGCGCTGCTCGATGAGGGTGAGTTTTTGCTTCAGGTTCAGATGACTGGTCTGCTAGTAGGAGGGCTGATTTGGGGAGTTATGGGAGATAAGAGAGGTCGGTTGTCAGTTTTGTTTGGATCGATCTTACTCTACTCGTTGGCCAACATAGCCAACGGTTTTGTCACTTCGGTTGAGCAGTATGCAGCTTTAAGATTTATTGCTGGGATTGGATTAGCCGGAGAGCTTGGAGCCGGTATTACTTTGGTATCTGAGGTATTGCCGACCAAACTCAGGGGCTACGGTACTGCACTTGTAGCTACAGTAGGATTATTTGGTGCAGTGTTAGCCAACTTTATAGCGAAGCATTTCGACTGGCAAGTCACCTATTTCATCGGAGGCGGTTTGGGCTTGGCGTTGCTGATAGCTCGCGCAAGTGTTTTTGAATCCAGCCTGTTTATGAAGGTGAAAGAAGAGAAAGTCTCGCGAGGTAATTTTTTCATGCTCTTCACTGACACCACCCGATTGAAAAAATTTGCTGGTTGTATATTGATTGGCCTTCCGATCTGGTATGTGATTGGGATTCTCATTACGTTTTCACCAGAGTTTGCTAAGGAACTGGGAATCACAGGAACGGTTGTCGCAGGTGATGCTGTGATGTATAGTTATCTGGCCCTTGCGGTGGGTGACTTTGGAAGCGGGATGATCAGTCAGTTGTTTCAATCGCGAAAGAAGATTGTGTTCTTGTTCATACTGCTCACATTGGCCAGCATCATTTTTTATCTCTACCTGCCATTCGATTCTTCGACAGCATTTTACCTTGCTTGTGCCGGCCTTGGATTTGCAACAGGATACTGGGCGTTGTTTGTAACGATAGCGGCCGAACAGTTTGGGACCAATCTTCGCTCAACGGTAGCTACAACAGTACCAAATTTTATTCGCGGAACGGTGGTGCCGATCACGCTTGCGTTTAAATTTCTTCGGGGTGAATACGGGATTATTACAGGAGCATTAATCGTTGGAGTGGTCACTATTGTGATAGCCTTGTTTGCACTGCGGAGTATTGATGAAACGTTTTCACGCGACATGAACTTTTTAGAAGAACATTAATTTGATGGATAGTGCTTATGAAAAAGTTAATCTTCTTATGTCTGATGTTGGCAACATTGAGCGCGTTTGCACAAAAAGAGAAAAAAGTCAAGAGCAAGAGACTTACCAAGGTTGAAGCTGCTGACATGACACGCGAACAAAAATTAGTTCACGAGAGTCAAAGAAAAGGGGGGAAGAGTAAAAACGTGGGCATGGAAAAAAAGGTCAAAATGGCTAAAAAACAAGACAAAAAAGCCAGACGCACCAAGGCACCCAAGTCTCGCAAAAGGAAAGATAATTAACTTTTGATGGTCTTAAACCTATTACAAAAAATGTGATCTAACCCCAAAAAGATTAAGATCATGAAAAAGAGAAGTGTGATTATTTTGGGTTTCTTGTTTTTTGCTTTCGTGTCAATATCAGCTTTTGGTCAGGATGCAACACCAAGAACGGATGCAAGACAGCACGTACAACGTGCGAGGATAGCCGATGGTGTACGGGATGGGGAGGTGACGAGACGTGAGGCAGTTGGCCTGCGTGCAGAACAGAGACATATTCGCAGAAGTGAAAGGCGAGTGAAGGCCGATGGTGAAGTAACACCGCAAGAGGGCAGAAGATTACAGCGGAAGCAGAATCGTGCAAGCCGTCACATTCGCAGAGCGAAGAACAACGAAATTGATAACAATTAAAAAATGGGGCCTCGCCCCATTTTTTTTACACCTTCTCCAGCGCGCTCGCCAGGTCGTCTATTAAGTCTTCAATATCTTCAATTCCCACACTGAGTCTAATGAGTGAGTCGCTCAATCCGTTTTTGATGCGTTCTTCTTTCGGAATGCTAGCATGAGTCATTGAGGCTGGGTGGTTGATAAGCGACTCCACGCCTCCAAGTGATTCAGCCAGGGTGAACAACTCAACGCTTTCCATCAGAAGATTGGCTTTTTGCTGACTGTCATCTTTCAGGGTAAACGACAACATACCTCCAAAGTCTGTCATCTGACTTTTTGCAATCTCATGATTGGGGTGATCTGGGAAGCCCGGCCAATAAACTTTCCCCACCTTAGGATGACTTACCAAGAACTCTGAAATCCTTCTTCCATTGGAACAGTGCCGCTGCATTCTCAGTTGCAGCGTCTTAATTCCGCGAAGAACGAGAAAGCAATCATTTGGGCTGGGTACTGCTCCACATGAATTGAGGATAAAAAACAAATCGTCTCTGAGCTTTGCGTCATTCAAAGCAAGCGCACCCATGATGACGTCAGAATGACCTCCAAGGTACTTTGTCACGGAGTGCATTACGATGTCTGCCCCGAGTAATAGAGGGTTTTGTAGATAGGGTGATGCAAACGTGTTATCTACTGCTACCAGAATATTATTTTTCTTCGCAATGGTCACGCAAGCTTTAATATCAATGATTCTCATCAGCGGATTCGAAGGCGTTTCAATCCACAATAGTTTAGTTTTTGAGTTAATCAGCGGAGCGATATTGTCCGCGTTGGCCAGGTCGATGAAATGGAATTTAATTCCAAAACGCTCGTACACTTTTTTAAACATCCTGTATGAGCCACCATACAAATCATTGCTGGTGATCACCTCATCACCTGGGTTTAGGAGTTTTATCACCGCATCAGTGGCCCCCATTCCTGATGAAAAGCACAATCCGTATTGTCCGTTTTCAAGCGCAGCAATACTTTTTTGGAGTGCATCACGGGTTGGGTTGGCACCTCGGGCATAAGCATAGCCTTTGTGCTTTGATGGCGACTCCTGCGCATAGGTAGAAGTCTGATAAATGGGAGTCATTACTGCTCCAGTTAGTGGATCTGGTTCTACACCTGCGTGTACTGCTTTAGTTCCGAATTTCATTCTGTTTTTTGTGGTTAGTCGGTAGTGATTTGGCCAGCAATGGCCTTTTGGCGAGGGCCGTGATTATACTTTTACGATTTTGGCTGGTTTAAGGTGCATCTTAAAACCGTTTTATTTGTACTAACCTGTGTCTGAAATCAGTTAATCGCTAGATCACGGTATTGATGCTGAACTTCTCAAGATAATCAGCAACTCTGCGTACGAACATTCCGCCCAAAGCACCATCTACGACACGATGGTCGTACGAATGTGACAAAAACATCTTGTGACGAATACCAATTGTATCACCTTCTGGAGTTTCGATAACGGCTGGCTTCTTCTGAATTGCGCCAAGGGCCAGAATGGCCACTTGTGGTTGCATGATAATCGGAGTGCCCATCACGTTTCCAAAAGACCCTACGTTCGATACGCTGTAAGTACCTCCGGATAATTCGTCTGGTTTTAGTTTATTGTCTCTTGCTCTGGCAGCCAGATCGTTTACGGCTTTGGCAATTCCTTTAAGGTTATATTGGTCAACATTCTTAATCACGGGAACAATAAGATTGCCAGTAGGAAGAGCAACGGCCATTCCGATGTTGATATCCTTCTTCTTAATTATTTTATCACCATCCACCTGAATGTTGATCATCGGGAAATCTTTGATGGCCTTCACCACGGCTTCGATGAAAATAGGTGTGAAGGTTAGTGCCTCCCCTTCTCTTTTTTGGAATTCGTTTTTAACCTTATTTCTCCAGTTGACGATAGTGGTTACATCAGCTTCTACAAACGAAGTGACATGAGGAGAGGTTCTTTTGGAATCAACCATGCGCTCAGCGATCATCTTCCTCATTCGGTCCATCTGGATGATCTCATCGCCTGCACCGATCACGGCAGGCACAACCGGCTTAGAAGAAACTAAAGATGGTGCAATGCTATGACCACCTTTGCGCTGCTGCACGTACGCCAGTATGTCCTTTTTGGTAACTCTTCCTTCACTGCCTGTTCCTGGAACGGTTTCCAATTCAGCGATAGCAATGTTTTCCTGCTTTGCGATATTCTTAACAAGAGGTGAATAGAATCTCGATGCTGATTTAAAATCAGAAGGAGCATGTGAGCCATTTGTTGTTGCAGCTGCAGCTACAGGTTCTGGTTTTGGTTGTGCCGCAGGTTTGGTCTCAGTTTTTGCCTCCGGCTTGGTCCCTGGTTTGGCATCGTCACCATCAGTTGCGATCACAGCGATAGCTGTGCCTACTTTTACAACATCACCGTCTTTTGCTAAAATCTCTTTTAAAACGCCAGCGTGGGTAGAGGGCACCTCTGTGTCCACCTTATCTGTAGCAACTTCTAATACCGATTCGTCTTGCTCGATTTTGTCACCAGGCTTTTTCAACCATGATAAGATGGTTGCCTCCATAATACTTTCGCCCATTTTGGGCATGATAAGCTCGACCAACGCCATATTTCAATCGATTTAGGCCACAAATGTAAGACTTTTAGCCCTTTCAACTAAATACAGAGATGACATCACTTTCGGATGTTTTGCCAGATTAAACCCAGTAGTGCCGTGGAGGTGTATCGGATGTTTACCAACCGATCCTGGGTTAATTTCAGCAGCTTCGTTTCTGTTTTGTGTTTATCGGAATAGGCGATCCAAATCGTTCCCACCGGTTTATCTGGTGTAGCCCCTCCGGGACCTGCTATGCCGCTAGTTGCTATGCCGATGGTCGCGTTGAATCTAGCTCTCACGTTATTGGCCATTTCGATGATGGTCGGCTCACTTACCGCACCATGTTTTTCCAGTGTTTCTGGTCGCACTCCCAGCTGTCGCATCTTGAGTTCGTAATCATATGGAATCATGCTGCCCAGAAAGTATTCCGAACTGCCTGGCACACTGGTAATGAGATGGGAGACGTAGCCACCGGTGCAGCTCTCGGCAATAGAAAGTTTGAAACCCTGGTCGCGAAGCAGTTCTCCAACCACTTTTTCGATAGGATGATCTCCAACACAATAAATATATTGTCCTGCGAGCGGAAGCAATTTTTCAACAAGGCTATCAATCTCTGTTCTGAGCGCCTTTTCATCGGTGCCCATTCCAGTCAACCTGAGTTTTACCTCGCCTGTGCTTGGCAGATAAGCGAGCTTAATGTGTGAAGGCAAGCCGTCTTCCCATACTTTAATTTTCTCTGCCAGAAATGATTCACCAATGCCGATCGTCCGAACAATCTGATGAATTATGGATGGAGTTTGGAATTGCTGTTTGAGTTTTGGGATAATGATGTTTGACATCATCATCTTCATTTCGTGTGGCACACCTGGCATCGATACAAAAACTTTCCCGTTACGGTCGAACCACATGCCTGGTGCAGTACCAATCGCGTTGGTGATTTTAGTGCAACAAATAGGAAGTGCCGCTTGCTGCCGGTTGACTTCCGTAAGCTCGCGACCTCTTTTTTTGAAGAAAGCTGTGACCTCCTCAAGGGCCTCTTCATTTATAGCAAGTTCGCAGTCAAAGAACTTAGCAAGACATGGCTTTGTCAGGTCGTCATTTGTTGGCCCCAGGCCACCCGTGATGAGAACAACAGATGCTCTTTGTTCAGCTTCAGCAAAAGCCCGCATTATTTCATCTTCGCGATCACCGATGGTAGTGCGTCTGGTTACTTTAAACCCAACTTTGTCCAACTCGGAGCTTATCCAGTGAGAATTGGTATCGAGAGTTTGTCCGTAAAGCAATTCATCGCCAATAGCGATAATTTCGATGTAGATGGGATTCATTTCGTTATTTCACAAAGAAGCTTCAAATATCAAAAAAAGAGCAAGTCGGTTGTCAAATTGAAGTGGATTTGTTGAATTTCATTCCTGCCTGATTTTCCGTATTCTTCCTACCTTAGCATCTCAATTTGAAAATATCCATGAGGAAATTTTATTTTTTCTTGATCCTGTTGCTGACTGGTTGCACCGCGGCACAAATCAATCAGGCGATTTCCAGCGCTAATAAGACTTTGTCTGGAGAAACACCCTTAACCACGGCAGATGTTGCAGAAGGATTGAAGGAAGCGCTGATCAAAGGCATTTCAAATGGCTCTGATGTTGCATCCCAGATGGACGGTTATTTCAAGAATGAGGCAATAAAAATATTGTTTCCTCCAGACGTGAAAAAAGTGGAGGAAAAACTCCGCCAAATCGGGTTGGGTAACGAAGTGGATAAATTTGTGCTCACGTTGAACAGAGGTGCGGAGGATGCTGCCAAAGAAGCGAAACCCATTTTTATTACAGCCATCAAGTCGATGACCATCGAAGATGCCTGGGGTATTTTGAAGGGCGATCAGGATGCAGCCACTCAGTATCTTAAGCGAACCACCTCAGCACAACTGAAGGAAAAATTTAGTCCAGTGATTCAGAGTTCATTGGACAAAGTAAATGCCACTAAATATTATGGCGACCTGGTAGGCACCTATAATAAGATCCCATTTGTAGATAAAGTAAATCCAGATTTGAATGATTATGCCACTGACAAAGCGATAGAGGGTTTATTTGTAATGGTGGCTAGAGAAGAAAAGGAAATCAGGGAGAATCCGGTGGCACGAACTACTGATTTACTTAAAAGAGTTTTTGGGGCACAATAAGAAATAAAATAATAAGAGCAGAATGAGTCTTTTCAAGAAGCACGAGCAGAAAATCACCGATGCCATCAAGGCACTTCATGAACGAAAATTTTATGCAGCCTACCCGGAACATCCGTCTCCAGCTATATATGGAGAGACCGCTGATGCGGATGGTCAGGCAAAATTCAAGGCCTCTCTTGGAAAGAAGTTTGAAGAGCTGAAGCAATCGGGTGCAACATCGTGGGCAGGACAGGAGGAGTCACCCTACCTGCAGGAATCGCTTGGAATAAGTTATCCCATTTTTGCTACGCAGACTTTGTTGGACAATGCAACCAAGGCATTTCATCAATGGAGGAAAATATCTGCCCAGGATCGTGCAGGCATTCTTGTGGAATCGCTCGAACGAATCAAGAATCGGTTTTTCGAGATTGCTTATGCAACGATGCACACCACCGGTCAGGGATATATGATGGCGTTTCAAGCGTCCGGTACTCACGCTGCAGACCGCGCCATGGAAGCAATAGCTGCTGGTTACGAAGAGTTGGGCCGCTTCCCTTCGGCAACGCAATGGGACAAGCCGATGGGTAAGTACAGCATACAACTCAATAAAGAATGGAGAGCGGTACCAAAAGGAATTTCGTTGGTTGTGGGTTGCTCAACATTCCCGACATGGAATTCTGTGACGGGCATTTATGGAAGCCTGATCACAGGGAATACGGTTATTGTGAAACCACATCCTGGTGCGATTTTACCAATCGCCATTTTTGTTGCTGAAATTCAAAAAGTAATGGAGGAAAATGGAGTTGATCCGAATGCCTGTCAATTAGCGGTTGATACTTTTGATAAAATGATCACCAAAGAACTGGCTGAACATCCGGCTGTTAAGCTTATTGACTACACCGGTAATTCTGCATTCGGTAGTTATTTGGAATCAATCCCAGGCAAGGCGGTCTTTACTGAAAAAACCGGAGTCAACTCTGTGATCATGGACTCAGTAGAAGATATCGATAAGGCCGTGGCCAATCTTACCTTCTCTGTTAACCTGTACAGTGGGCAGATGTGTACTGCGCCACAAAACTTTTTTATTCCATCAGCTGGTGTCCGTACACCTAATGGAATTGTCTCATTTGATGAGTTCGCCCAGAAGTTTGTCGATAGTGTGAATGGTTTGGTTGACAATCCAAAGGCGGGGCCTTTCGTTTTGGGTGCTATTCAAAATAAAAAAACCTGTGACCGGGTAGCGGAAGCGGAGTCGATACCCGGAAAGGTTTGGTTAAAATCGAGAACGTTTGAAAACCCGATGTTTAAGAAGGCGCGAGTGATTACGCCTGTTGTTGTGGAAGTGGATGCATCCAAAACGGACATCTTCAGCAGAGAGTTGTTCGGGCCAATAGCGCTTTTAATAAAGACCAAAGACACAGACGAATCCATTCGTTTGGCGCAGCAGTTAGCCCAGCAGCATGGTGCCATTTCATGTGGCGCATACACTACTGATGCTCTAGTGCGAGAAAAGATTGCTGATGAGATGTCACTGGCCGCCACACCGGTGTCCTTCAATTTAGTGGGCGGTATCTACATGAATCAGAATGCTGCCTTTTCAGACTTCCATGTGACCGGGGGAAACCCAGCGGGTAACGCAAGCTTTACGAATCCCGAGTACGTAACAAAAAGATTCACATGGGTTGGTCATCGCGAACCAGTAAAAGCGGTTGTATAGTGCGACAAAAAACAGCTGAACTGAAAGACACAGTCAATTAGACCACAAACAAAAATGTGTTGGACTATAATACTAAGATTTTTAGGATTCAAAGTATTGGAGCAATCTTTAAGGAAAGTGAGTCATAACAAAAGCCGAGTGTCAACCATAATCTCGCCCTCAAGCGTTTTATGAACGGGGCACTTGTTGGCGATTTCGAGGAGACGACTTTGTTGATCTTCAGTTAAGTTTCCAGCTAGTTCTACCAGGCGCTCAAAATGATCTATACGTTCGGTGTTCACGCTATCTTCACTATGCCTTTTGCTGTGGTTCACGTGAACTTTGATTTCATCCACTGGCAACTTTTTTCGGTTGGCATACATGCGGAGGGTCATCGCTGTGCATGTAGCGAGAGAGGCACTTAATAACTCATAGGGAGACGGGCCGTAGTCATTACCTCCTACGTCTTCCGGCTCATCGGCTGTTATGTAGTGTTTTCCTGCCTTGACCAGGGTAGTGTAGCCGTTATCCTCCGAGCCAATCAAGGCAACGGTCTGATGCTGTGTAGTGAGGTTAACCGAAGATGGTTGTTGCAAATAACGGGATGCCCAAGACGCTATAATTTCACCAACATATTGAGAATCATCTTTATTGGTAAGCAGATGGTCGGCCCCATCAAGTGAAATAAAACTTTTCGGATGTGTCGCTGCGGTATACAATATGGCGGCATTTTCAATGCCTACGGTGGCGTCTTGCGGTGAGTGAAGCAGGAGTACCGCCTTCCTTAAATTGCCAATGGTTTCAGTTACGGTGTGGTTCTTAAGATCGTCAACGAAATCCTGTTTTAGTGTAAAAGGCCGACCTCCGATGTCAACCTGAGCTATACCTTCCTGTTTTAGTTGTTGAAGGTTACTGTCAAAAATATGAGTTACATGCTCTGTGTCAGCTGGCGCGCCTATCGTAGCCACAGCGCGAACCGACATGAGGCGCCTTGCGGCTTCAATAACAGCAGCGCCACCCAGTGAATGCCCGATTAGCAGCGCAGGGCTGGCAAATTCGGACTCCAGAAATCTTGACGCGGCAACGAGATCGTCAACATTGGCTGAAAATGTCGTGTCAGCAAATTCGCCTTCACTTTTTCCCAGCCCCGTGAAGTCGAAACTGAATACAGCAAAACCTCTACCTGCCAATGACTTTGAAATATTTCGGACAGCGTTTAAACTTTTGCCGCAGGTGAAACAGTGCGCAAAAAGTGCGTAAGCCCGTGGTTGTTGATTGGCAGGCCAATCCATTTTTCCTGAAAGTTCAATGCCGTCTTTATTGGTGAAGGAGAATGTCGTTGGTTTCATATCCATGTAGCTTTTAAATTTTGTTGAGCTGGTGAACTTTGCCTTCATCTTATAGCCACGCTCGCTTTAATATTTGTCAAACGATTCTTACTACGTTCATCGAGGTCCTCGTGTATTGATTTTAAGTTACAGAATAATTGAATTTGGTATTTTGCTGGCGATGCCTTTTGGGTTAAGTTAGTTCATGGAATGTCGGTAGATGACAAAATGTGTTTTTTGTTTGCGAAAATCACCGTTATTGGAGATCGCAGCAGGATTTGCTCTAAATTATCAACTGTATAAAATGTTAAGCCCTTTGCGATTAGCCCAAATGATATTTCTTACTGCGGTGCTTCTTTTGAATAGCCAATGCAGCAAGCGAGAAGCGACAGGTACCAGTGAATCGGAGTTGCACAAACCGCAGCGACCACTTGCCTATACAAATGGAAAAATTTTTAATTCGGACGGAAAAACATTTCTTTTTGGCGGAGAGGACAGCACGCAACATTTCAACATTGACAATATTGATCTCAACGTTGAGCAATTACATTATGGTATAGGTCGGGAAGCATTTCCAGCGCTGCTCGAACCAGAGTTCGTTAGCGTGCCGGAAGCGGACTCCATTTGGCCTGACACCAGTAGGTTTTTAGTGGCCTGGGGTGAAGGTCAGGTAAAAGCATATTCAATAAAAGACCTCACGCGGCACGAGGTTGTCAATGATCGCATTGATGGCAGACCAGTGATGGCTGCCTATTGTATCCTTGCAGATCTGGGTGCGATCTATGAGCGACAGTATGGAAAAGAGGAGTTGACCTTCGCATTGAGTGGATACACCTATTATGACGATGAAGTATGGAATGGTTTGGATGGATTTGTTTTTTGGGATAGGGAGACCGAGAGCCTTTGGTGGCCATTGATCGGGAGAGCTGTTTCTGGAAAACTAAAAGGAGTAAAACTAATGGAAACTGACACCAGCCAATGGATGGATACACAATGGTCGGTAGTGAAAGAGAGGTTTCCTAATGCGCTTGTGCTTAAATCTGGTCAGGATTTTATGCGACCCACCGAATGGCGAGAAATTAACGATGTAGATGATATTGTGAAGAACTATAAATAGTAAAAACTCAAACCGGAATGGCGAGTGACAACTGAGTTCCGCCATTTTCTGCACGTGATAGGTCCAACTTCCCATTTAACTTCTTCGCAATCGTATTGATTTTGAACAATCCCAATCCTGCGCCATTGGATCTTTCGTTTCCGCGAAAGAACATCTCGCAAGCTCGATCGCGGATTGCATCATCCATACCTGGACCATTGTCAATGATTTGAAAAATGATATGACAATCAAATTGCATTGTCCTTATCCAGATTCTTACAGACGAGGCAAATACCTGATGTGTCACTGCATTATGCACAGACTCTCTTATTGCTAGTTCGAGAGCACTCCGATCGGAACGAAGTTGGATGTTTTCATCAAAATCAAGACAAATCGTAAATGGTTTGCACAAAGAACCGAAAACATAGGTGGAGGCGTTACAAATTATTTCATTTAGATCAATGTCTTCCTGTGCCCCTTTGTGGAATTTTAATTCGTAAAGTTCTGTTAGCCCTCTGATTCTACGATCCAGTTGCGAGCTGGTCTCCTTAATCATTTTGGGAAATGGTGTGCTAGAGTCCTCGATTGCCATGAGATGGCTGAGACCTAGCAGCGTAGCCAACGGGCCCCGTATATCGTGTGACGACCGATAGAGATAAGTTTTAAGCTCCCTCATTGCCTCAATTAACGACTTAGTCCTTGCCCTTACTCGCGCATCCAGAATTGAGTTGATTTGCTTAATCTTCTTGTTTTTAAGCTTCAATCTTTCATTCTGTGCTTTGATGATTTCACTCTGATGGACAATGGCTTTTTCATGTTTCAATAGATCTTGTTCAAACTTATTTTTCTGGGCAATAAAACTTCTTAAATAAAAGAACAAGATGAGACCAAAGGGAACAAACGACATCAGTGCGATGCCCGCTTGTCGTAGCAGCTGCCGATTTGCCTTCTGCTTAAAATATGTGAAATCCTCGTCAGCCTGTAGAATAGCGATTGCTTTTCCATCCTTTGACTTTATCGGAGCAAAAGCCGATAACCATTGTCCATTCTCAGATTGATAAACATCGATTATTCCCCCTTTGTCGAAGTTGTCAATTAGCTCTGGGGGATAATTTGAGTAGGGATGGCGAAAGTAGGGTGATGAAGCGGAGGTGGCAATAAATTCAAAATGGTGGTGAGCACTGTCATATATCAATGTATATATTGGGCTTTCCAGCTTATTCACATCAACAATTTTCCTTAACTCGTCATGCAGACGAAGATACTCCGCGGATTGGGCTATTTGGTCATCTTTGTGCTTCCATTGAGCTGCGATACGCTGGTGCGCATCGACATCTATTTGCAGTGAGGCGGTGCACGTAATCCCCTTAAGTTTGTCAAGAACCCGCTTCTTTTCCTGATCGATCAACTGAAAGTAGTTGAAGATTATAATATAGAAAATAAACAGGGCGAGTACGCCCAGTACAATCCACAACAGACTGGTGTCGTTCGTCTTCACATTGATTTTCAAAAGATTTCTATTCCCGGGTAGAATGCCCCCCAAGAAAACCAATAGCCGATGTAAGAATTAACTGACTTGAGCTTAGTTCCCTTTCTTGGGCCGTCTACTGCTTCACCGAATACATCCCAAAGGTCGCCCTCATTGTCTTTTAGGATTATAGACGCGCCAGATGATTTTTCAACCTCAAATGTCAACGAGGCGATATCGCTGCCTGAAACATCAAATGCCATCAGGAAATTATCGGGTTTGCTGCCAACGATTATAAGGTTTTTACCATTGAATGAATCTAAGAGCAAGTCCAGGCCATTTTCAAAATGAGTGAAACGATATGCTTTGGCTTTATTGTCAACGATAACACCCAACACGCGTTCCTTATTAGGAAGGCGCTCGTCTTTTGGAGAAAAAGGAAAGAGAAAACTGTCGTTGTTGGTGCGATAGCTTCCGTATGGATATAGGCCATAAGTTCTTGCAAACCCAGTTTCGGTTGAAGCCACTTTTGATTGCGGGTACATGGCTTTCCATGTTGACCACGTGGTCTCGATTACCTGAAAAACGGAAGCAGGAGTCGAGTTTAGTTCACCATTTACACAGTCAAGCCTCATTTGTGACCAATTGCTATCAGTAAGTCGGTCGTAGGGAATTACGTTTGTGTTATAAAGCAACCCCGAGACGCCAAAAGTCGTAACCTGGCCCTTGAGTGTTCTTTCCCATCCTGTGGCGGTGCCAGTGAGGGGGCAGTAGATGATCGCGATCGGATGGCCGTTCACTTCGTCATTGATGATTTCGTGCCAATCTAATATTGGGTGCGGATAAGCCCTTACATCGTTTCCGAATTTATATCCCACCACCAAGTCATCGTCTTTCAGGTAATTAACCTCACTCACATTGATCATATTTGGCGTGGTGAGAGCGGGAATTCCGTCTTTACCTGGCCCGCCATCAAATACCTGGTTGCTGGGGATCAGCCACTCATTGGTATTGCCTACCAGTATAGGGACTGGCGCATCACTGTCGTTGTTTTCACACCCGATGAGCAGCAGCACTAAGGAAAAAAAGATGGTTTGCTGAGTAAAATGTAGGGGATTGTGTCCTGGTCTCATTGCTCTTTAGTTTTCTGTATTGAATAAAAAACACCTCCGCTAATGCGAATGCTCGGAGAAAGTTGTGTCCCATCGACATATCCTGCCAGTGGCACCTCTGTGCTCAGATTTACTATCCAATGAGGGTTGATGTGCCAACCAATTGCCGGCATCACGAAAATCCACCGGCCGCCAGTGTTGGGCAATGGTTCCTTATCTATTTGATCCTGTCGCACATTTCTGAAGCGGATGTTGAGTCCCGTAGAAATTAGCGTGGAGCCGATGACAAACTGATCAGCCACACCCGAAATCACTTGCCATTCATTACCAAATCTGTAGTCGAGGCTGCCCAAATAGTTGCTATTGGTGCCAGTGAGTCGGTAGGTTGCGTTCAGAAAGTAGTTTTGACTCGGTCGATTGCTATTTACTGCTTGCACGCGGTGGAAAAACACCATGTCCCACGCACCTGATCCGGGTTGAAGATCAGCATTTAACGTAAGGCCATTGTCGTCTTTAACATCAGACGCTCCTGTTGGGATTTTTGGTCCTACACCGCCAATAAGGTTAAGTTTATTGAGTCGTACGTACTGATAATTAATCATAACGACTGCATCGCCTACGCCACGGGTCACATCCAGATCAGTAAATCCACCGAATTGAGTGATGCTTCTCTCTTGTCTGACCCAGGAAAGTAAACTCTCGATAAATAATTTGTCAGAGAAGGCGTAGGAGGTTTTTCCCAAAATCGACAATGTAGTCCTTTCACGGCTGTCATCCGTCAAAACCTCCGATCCAGACTTTAACGTTTTTAATACATTGAGGTCAGAACCAAGTGAAAATTGCCAGGTGCCTTTGACCGATATGGGCAACCCTCCAATATTGTTGGTCAACGGCACACCACCCGAACAACAGGTTTGTGAAAAACCTTGAAAGGTTAAACCTGTTGCTATAACCATCACCAGGCGGTGTGCCTGTTGTGTCATACAATACCAAAGTATACCGAAGGAGATCATTCAGACTCTCTGATGAATTGCTTTGCGACCTCCTTTGCTTTTCTTAGTAACTGATTTGCATTATGGTACCCTACCAGTCTTTTAATGACAGTCCCGTCACTGTCAACAAACAACATCGTTGGGTAGGCTGTCACTTTAAACTCCTCGGCCAGACGTTTGCCTTCTCCTTTTTCAGCGTCAAATGCTGCATTGACGAAATTGGCATTGAAATAATCACCCAACTCGGCATCGGTGAACGTAGTTTTCTTCAGCACTTTACAAGGGCCGCACCATGTGGCGTACACATCTATAAAGATCAGCTTATTTTCCTCTTTTGCCTGTGATGTTATTTTTTTCCAACTCTCACCCTTAAACTGAATCGCAGTATCAAAATCTGCATCGTCTACATTCAGTTTGTCGGCAGCAAACATCAATGAGCTTGATACCATTACGAATAAAAGGAAACTCTTCATGACAGTACTTTAATTTTTTGATGATAATTTAACTCAGTCCAAAACTCCGGGTGAATGAATCACCCGGAGTCAACCAACCTCCCCAATTCAGGTCAGTCATTCACGCACCCTAAGTGTAAGACGGAAGACCGACTATTTCCTGACTTATGGTTCTTCAATTTTTTTTATTGAGGCTACAATCCTGGCCTTCGTTTCCTCAGGCAGCGTTAAATGTGGAAGCATGTCAGGAGGTGGATCATTCTTCAAGAGTATCTCCAAAATTGTGTTTTGCGACTCATGCTTCAGACACATTCGGCAAAGCCTCATATGAGTGAAAAACTGAAGCGATTCCGTCAAAGTGAGTGGTACGTGGCGTTTTTTTTCAGCTAGCGCATTAGCTTTTTCACAAGAGATAGTCATCTGTATTTAAAGAACTTCTTTTCTAAACCAATTTTTTTCAAGGCAGCTTCGCAGCTTAAGTTTAGCCCGATGCATGATCTGCCACAGGTTGGTCGGGTTGATATTCAATTCCTGACAGATTTCATTAGTTTTTTTTCCTGTAAAATATTTCAGATGAAGACAAACAGCCCATCCGGATGGGATATTGCACAAGCATTCTGCCAACACGAGCCGAAATTCCGGGTTATCAGACAATTCACCTTCGTGAGGCCAGTCGATGGGCACGCTTCCCCTTTTCCAATTGCCGTTGTGATCAAATGGGTATTCGGAGTCCGAGTTGGTGGTGAGAGATAACGGGACCATTTTGAATTTGGCCCTGAAGTGGTCGGCAATCTTATTGTGTAGTATTGCAATCAACCACGATTTGGCGTGATGACTGTTCTTGAGAGAACGAAAATTGGTTAAGGCCGCGATGTAAGTGTCATGCACGAGATCTTTTGCAATGTAATCTTCCTGAACCTTGTGCTTGGCTATTCGATAGAGCAGATCTCCATAGTGGTAAACCCATTGAGCTGCTTCTTCTTTAGATTCACTTGACAATATGATGGACATTATGAATGGTCTGTGACTAGACTAACAAACAAAGAAAACTAGCCGTGCATTGCTCTCAGATGTTGTTAATCGTCCATTTTGTCAAGTGATTGACAGTTATCAGGTTTGGCGAGTCATTTGTAGCGCTTTATTTAACGCCTAAATTTTAAGTTAGAGATTATGAAAGCGATTTGGAATGACACTGTTATTGCCGAAAGTGATGACACAGTTGTAATTGAAGGCAATCACTATTTTCCTGAGCACTCTTTAAAGAGGCAATTTGTTAAGCCGAGCCGAAAAGAAACGATCTGTCACTGGAAGGGAATAGCCAATTATTATACCTTGATTGTAGACGGAAGGGAGAATCAAGATGCAGTCTGGTATTATGAAAATCCTAGTGAATTGGCGCGCGTGATTAAGGGAAGGGTTGCATTTTGGAAAGGAGTGAAAGTAGAGAAGTGATTTAGAGGCCACCCTGTAGGGTTGATTAATGACGGCTTCAATTGCTTTGCCGAAGCATATACAATACACCAATTGTAATGAATTGATCTGGCAGGGTATTTTCTACTCTTGTATACTCAGCAAACAAAGTAGTCTTTTTTAAATTTCGGTGTATCCCTAATCCAAACAGCGGGCCGAGGGCTGTTTTCGTTTCGGTTTCGGAGTGTTCAGTATAGTTCAGCCCGGCTACCGGATATATTCCCACCAACGGTGTTTCAAAAATATAGTGGATCACAACGTCAACATCCCATACGCTGGTTTCATTTTTTCTAAACAGTGAAAACTCAGGGCCAAAACAAATTTTTTCATTGATATTGTAGTATAACCTGCTGTTTATTCCAGCTGTGGATAGTTCGTGTGATATTGGCATGCCGATGCCACCGACAAAGGAGTTATTTTGAAAAAAACAGTGGTGGAAATCGCCTTCAGAAGGTTCTAATGAATCTGTGGTTTGCGCGATTGCGCTCAAACGAAGAATACAGCAAGCGGCAGTTGCCCCTACCAATAGCAATCCGTGGCGGGTGGAGGATCGATTCATTAAATTAAAATTTGCTTTTGAGGCCAACATTGGCTGACAAAAGACTAACGGTATGTACTGAAGCAACCGTTGTAGAAGGAATGTATGTGTAAAATGCTTCGAAATATAATACGAGCCCCATGGTGTCTTTAGGGTTTTCCTTGACACGTCCCAGATGGATATCAATACCGCTCCCAGCAACCAGGCTTAAGTACCTCTTTACATCAAGTGCAGTATCAATATAGTTGGCCGTCTCATCAATTTCAATGGCTGGTATTGACAAAAACGATGTCCCCATGCCCGTAAAAAGATAGGGACTAAACCTTTTGAGTCTAAAGGTATAGCCCACTGAAGCCAACAAAGATACTAGGTTGTTGCTGCCCGCAATGTCATAAGTCGTTCCGTTCGATTGCTGCGAGATTGTGCCACGTTCGAATGAAAAACTTGAAAAATCGAACATACCTCTTAGCAATAGCCCCGAAACAAACCGATATTCGATTGCCGTGTTCAGATCAAACCCGGTTGATCTTTCCTTACCAAATTTCCCCATGGGGATAGCTGGTCCAATGCCTCCATATGCATACAATGCAGCGCGGTTTTCAGGGTTTTCTACTGACTCCTTACCGTTATCATGCTCTTGCGCAAATGATGACGTGAAAAAAATGAGAAGGCAAATGAGTCTAATGATCCAGAGGGTCGCAGCTTTTATCATGGTTTAAGGTTTTTAGGTGATTTAAATAAATCGCATTTCCGAAGTCTCTTTTGAGTCCTTGTCCATCTGGTGAATTTCACCAGTCGCCAAAAGTTCAAGCCGCAAAATTGATTTGTTGAAATCTGTGATCATTTGCTTTCGTTTCATCATTTTAAAAAGCAGCCGCATCGTGGCGCTGGCTTCGAGGTAAAAGCTAATGGAGACTTCGGTGCGAGCTGGGGCAGTCTGCTTTAAGACATAGACCATCTCGCCCATATCACCCACAGATTCGCGGTAGGTTATTGTGGTATCTGTTCTTTCAAAACCTCGTGTGGTCACCAGGTCACAGCGATCGTTAAGAACGCAACTGTGTTCATTGCCTATTTGGTTAATGGGATATTTTATTTCTCTGGTCTCTGTAACACCCACCAACCACTGTGGACGAAGGGAGATGTCTGTTACAAGCCTGGCAACAGTGTGAAGGTCACCCGTGATGATATCCGTTACAGTGAGTGCAGGAATACCGCGCCTTTTCGACAAAGTGCTTTTTGGTTTTTCAATCTGGATCTCATCCTTCAGCTTTGACAGGTCGGCATATTGAAAATGTATTTTGCTATTGTCTATTACCCGTGTTTCAGGTTGCCAGTTGAGTGGTAGAGCTTCCAACTGCGTTTGAGGAACCAGGCCATCAGTAATCAACCAATAGGAATGACCAAGCCCTTCATTTTTCAAAAGGCGATGTGCAGTAATAAGACTTTCACCCATTAATTTTTCGAACTGCTTCACCCGATAGGTGGTAAACCAACCTTGGTGTGTAATAACTTTAAGATCAAGCGAGCTTGCCGAAGTGCAGGCTCCGCAATCGCAGATACGGAATTGATCGTAGGCAGACAAATGCTGGTGAAACCGGATAAACATTTGTTTGACCTGGCTGTATATGGTGGCAGCGGATGGTGCCGGGCCATACTTGTAGAATAAAATGGCATCACCTTCGATTTCCGAAATATCCAGTTTCAACTCATTGGCTTCAATCAGTACTTCCAACAGTTCAGATATAATGTGTTTGCTGTGGTTTACCTCGGTAGTGGTTACAAAATGGGTGAAGCCACTTATGTCAGGGATAAAAAGGATGCCTTCATTACTCATCGACTGTTATTTGAGTTACTAAACAGTCAATGGCAGCCGTTAAGTTGCTCGCAATATTGGAAAGTAGGGCTCCGAGTGTCCGATAGTTGACAAAAATTACGATTTAACATGTACTCGCAATCGCAGCGGCTGCTATTTGAGTTTCTTTCGATCAAAAGGTGTTTTGATTAGATGTAGGTTTAGTAAAGCCTGAAGCATTAGCCGGGAATACCGATATGAAGTCAATAGTTTTTTTTTGTGTTTATTTAGCGATCTCAAATGTCGCTTACACTCAGACGGAGAGTGTTTCCAAAGGTCGATCCGATATTCCGGTATTGGACGTAGGAGGCCAGGCGATGCTAAGCCTCAATAATGATCACTTGTTTTTTAACATGGGTGGAGGTGGATTAAGCGTTCGCTCCACGCGTTTTGCCATTTCGGTTAATTTTTTACCCTCCCTGCGGTATGAGTTTGATACCGATAGGATCACGCCAACTTTGGGGATTGGGCCACACCTTCATTTGAACAACCGGCTTATTATCGGTATGCCTGTCTACTATTATTCTGATCAGTGGCATCCCACTTTTGGGGTAGGCTATAAATTTCAACGAGCTTGTCCGCAATAATGACGTTGTGCGTTAGTGATAATGGTTATCAATGATGAGTGCTTTCGAATATGTCACCGTTTTAATCGCCATTGTCTTGAGTTTGGGCATTGCCCAGATTTTGACAGGTGTGGCCAGTATGATAAAAAAATCACACAAAATGATTTACTACTGGCCCCACCTTCTATGGACCCTTTTCATTCTACTTCTACATATACAGGAATGGTGGATCATGTATGAATTGAAAGAGCAACATCCCTGGCGACTTCCTTTCTTTTTGTTCATTATGATATATCCGGTAAATCTCTTTCTGCTAGCGCGCCTGTTGTTTCCTGATAAATTTTCAGGAAGGGTTATAGATTTGAAGCAATTCTATTTTGCAACGTTTCGCAAGTTGTTCCTGCTTCTTTCGTTGTCAGCCTTCGTGTCAATACTGTACAACCTGTTTGTACTTAATATGTCATTCACTGAGCAGATACTTCAGACGATGTTGATGGTAGTTGTCGCGCTGCTTGCTGGAAGGAATATTCGTGCAGAGTGGATTCATAAATTGATTTCACTAATGATCATCGCCACACTCATATTGAGTATTGTTATAGAGTGGAACGTTTGGCTAATTGAATGATTAACCCGTATATAAGCGCGAAGACCAATAACCAAAACATCCTCGGATGGTGTGGACTATTAGGCGCGATAGTAGTTGGAGTTGGAGAGTTTTTGGTACATTTTTCAAGCAGTGGTTATGACGGAGCAGCAGATTTTTTGTGGTTGGTAAAATCGGACATGCAGTCTGTGATCATAGGGCACTACCTTATGGTACTGGGCATTCCCCTTTATTTTGCTGGTTATTATTTTATTTATCTGGTTTTTCGGGGATGTCGTGAGGTACTGGCTCGTTGGATTTTAGCTCTGGGTGTCATATCATTCTCCATGGGTGGAGTTTGGGCCGGTTCCCGGGCTTTGCTTTCCGAGATCGTGAAAAACGGAAATCACGATTTGATTTCCTTTTATAAAAATCACTACGAAGTGTTGGTGATTGTGTTACGCGGTTTAGTTTTTTTGATTTCTGCACTTTGGATTTTTCTTGTCTTAACGTCTGGAAATAAACTGAAGAAGTGGCTTGCGTTCGTCAATCCAATTTTGGTTTTAGGATTGGTGTTTCTCACTTACCTCATCGTTCCAACGATCGGTGGCGTTTTGGTTCCTACTGCGATGAACGTCACCCATTTTGTTGTCTTTCTTAGTCTTTTGATTCATGAAAAAAAATGAAAATAAGTATTAAAATATTAGTCAGCTTTTTAGCGATAATAGTAGCAGGTGGTGCTTACATCTTATTCTTTTTATATGAGGATACGCAAGACCCATACGTACAAGCGTGTGATTATTCGGTAGCAGATGAAGTGATACCAAAATTTGCGGAAGTGGAGGTGTCATTTTCACATCAATTTAACGATGCAAAATCTCTTCCACTCATGGCGACTGCGTTGATCGATGTCGATGGTGATGGAACGGATGAAATTTTTGTTGGTGGGGGAAATGACCAAACGGATGCATTGTTTGCCTTTGAGCAAGGTAAATTTACCAACATCGGAAATTCCATGTTTCGGCCCAAAGCCAAGGATGATCCTTCACTCGGTGCGGTCAGCGCGGATATGAACAATGATGGGCTGCCTGATTTGGTGATCTGTCGAAATTCCGGGGTTTACCTCTATTTAAATAAAGGAGATTCATTTGTCGGAAACAAACTGTCCATACCGCTGAACGAGAGGTCCACACCTGTCTCGTTATCTCTTGGCGATATTAACCGTGATGGTTGGCTCGATATGTTTGTTGCCGCTTATATCAAGGTCGACAAAATGGAGGGGCAGACCATATTTAATGATCCTAACTATGGCGCAAGCAGTTTGCTAATGCAAAACAATGGAGACAACAGTTTTACAGACATCACTAAAGCATCGGGCTTGGACTACGTGCACAATACCTTTCAGGGGATGCTCGTAGATGTGGATGAAGATGGATTATTGGATTTGGTGGTGGCGCATGATACAGGCGAGGTAAGGACCTACAGGAATCTGAATGGAACAATATTTGAAATGAAGGAAAACCCGTTGACAGGAAAATTTGCCTATCCAATGGGAATTGCGGCTGGGGATTACAACAATGATGGGCGAATAGATTTCTTCTTTTCCAATACGGGATCGTCAGTACCCGAATTTATGGCTAGAGGCGACCTGCAGAAAGAACAAGTTTTTGTAAAGGACTGGATTCTATTTAGGAACGATGGGGATTTCAATTTTTTCAATGCAGCGGTGGAGACCAAGTTGTCTGACTTCGAATTTTCGTGGGGTGCGACCTTTGAAGACTTTAACCTGGATGGTTTAATTGATCTATCCGTAGCCGAGAATTATATCAATTATCCACCCCACAAAGCTTTCAAACTTCCTTGTCGATTGTTGATTCAACAGGAAAACGGTCGATTTGCAGCTGTAGAAGAGCAGGCAGGGGTTGTTAATAAAAATTATGCAATAACCCCACTGAGCTCAGATTTTAACGGGGACGGTTATCCCGATTTGATTTATAGTAACCTGGATGGTCCGTTGAAAGTATTCGTGAGCAAAGGAGGTGACGGCAAATTCCTAAAGGTTCGAATGATTAAAAATGCAACTACACTAGGGGCAAAGATTAGGGTAAGGAATGGGGGTTCAGTGATTTCTGATTTCTTGATTAGCGGAGAAGGGTTGTGTAGCGATCAAAGCAGTACTTTGACTTTTGGTCTTGGTAAGAATCTACAAGACTCAGTTATTGTGGAGGTTACTTATCCTTCAGGAGAACAGCGGCAAAAAAACTGTATCTGTCAATACCACTACCTCATTCTAGTAGCCGCTTTTATTGTTAGGTATTGCAAAAAATTTATTGCTAATGAATTCAAGCTTGCGTTATGACAGCCACTTCATTCACGTTGTATGTTATCTGGGGGATCGAAAAGGAACAGCAGTGCATTTTGGATGTCACGTAATTGACAAATGGTCTGACTAACCATAGACGCTAAACTTTGACGAGGGATTTAGTGTTGACTAGCAAAAACGAGGCAGAGATGCAGTTTATTCAATATGAACGAATAGGCATTGTCAACTACAGTCTCTTACTCATTTAGGTTAAATCGATGCGTTACGAAATCAATGACTCTACCTTTGGTGGCCACCTGACAATTTCAGATTGTCTTGGTGTTACTGGAAAATCATCACCAATCAGCTGTTTTTCATTTGTACTAAACAGAGGTAAAGATTTGACTTGGGAGGTCAATTTCCAACCCACAGTGATTCCATCAAACTCAATCTTCTCCCTTTCGCCAGGACAACAGATAAAGACCTCCAATTCAATTGGCAATTATATTGTCCTCCAATTCAATCGCGAATTTTATTGCGTTCAGGATCATGATCATGAAGTCTCGTGTAACGGCATCTTATTTAATGGAGCGCTTCAAGCACCAGTTTTAGAGCTGACCAAAGATGAACGAAAATCATTCGAAGTGCTCTTGGAAATTATTGTGGAGGAATTTAAATATAAAGACGATGTGCAGTTGGAAATGATGAGAACTGTACTAAAACGATTTATTATTAAATGCACCCGGTTGGCAAAGCAAAAGTTTGCGGGAAGTTTAGCAGCAGAGGATATTGATTTGGTTAGACACTTTAATACACTGGTTGAAACGCATTTTCGCAGTCTTCGAAAAGTAAGCGACTATGCTGAGTTAATGAATAAGTCCCCCAAGACAATTTCGAATGTCTTCAGCTCACTGCCCGGACAAAGTTCACCATTGCATATTATTCATGGCAGGGTCATACAGGAGGCCAAGAGGCTATTGTTATATACTGATAAAACGTCAAAGGAAATTTCGTTTGATTTGAATTTCTCAGACCCTGTGCAGTTCAATAGGTTATTTAAAAATTTCACAGGAATGACACCTGGTCAGTTTAAAAGTAAGGGACTTGGTGTCTAATTTTTGGGGTGGAACGGATTCCTGCTCGTCTCATTTCCGTAAATGCACCTTCATGCCAGTTTTTTTTAATTTTAGTTCACCTCTTCGTGGCAATATTACTCGATCAGAAGTTTACGTTCTGATTGATTCCTCAGAATTCCTATTTCATCAAAAGCAGTGATCGAGATAATATTAATGCCACTAGAAAGTAGCTCCCCGTTGGCCATTTCGAAATATTGAAACCTTACACCTGGTTGTCGGGTCATCCACTTATCTATAATTTTTCTTCCTTGCATATCGAATACCTCTACTCTGACATCCTGAACTCTTTGATTCACATTCCAGTCCGCTTCAAGTTGCAACGCTCGATCACGGGGCAGTGGATTTGGCCATATCTTTACGAGATCAGCACCACGTTCTATCTCATTTGCATAAAAGGAAGATCTGCCACTCCACCGTGAAGTGTCACCTTTCGATATCGTCCTGGTTATCCAATAGTACCACTTCTCCTTTTTGAAATTGAAAGATATCGCGAAGGTATCGCTAACCACTCCTGTTCTCGTGTCACCAGAGCATCCGTAGTAACAAAGCGGATTATCAGTGATGAGATACTGGTACTTATCATCATGTTGCCCTTTTTGCCATGAGATCACAAATGATCTATCATATGCCCATGATATTCCATTTGCTCCATCTTCCGGGACGAGGTGCTTCTGACACACGGCTTTCGTGCTTACAAGTGTTAATGCCAGATATACTAGTGTTGAGAAAAGGATGACGGCATGTGATTTCATGTATGAGGTCCAATTTTTATTTCTCTGTGTTTTGCAATTAAAAATAGCAGGGTTGAATTGATGTTGCCTGTCTCAGGCTAGACAAATGGCGAGATCGCCATGATGTAGAGGGGTCAAATTGTTAAGATTGTTGGCTTGTCGAAACATTTTGATGGTGTTTGGAATGTTTTCAAAGTGAGCTAAGGAAGAATTGATAAGTCGAAGGGAAGAATAATCATTTCGAGCCCCAAACAACCCGACCACCTTTGTGGGATAAAATCAAAGTTTAAAACCAAAACAAAAAATTATGTCAATTGTAAAACCACTTTCACGACAAGAAGCCAGTTCTTCAGTTCAACCCATTTTTGATGCGCTGAAAAATAAAGTAGGTATGGTGCCTAACCTGTACGCAACCATCGCCAACTCGCCCATCACGCTGCCTGCTTACCTGGCATTTGATGAAGCACTCGGCAAGGGCGTCTTTACCGCCAGGGAACGCCAGGCTATTTTCCTGGTTGTTTCACAAGTGAATGGCTGTCATTATTGCCAGTCTGCACATACCGCATTAGGAAAGATGAATGGATTCACTGAAGAGGAGACGATTCAACTAAGGACTGCCAGCATCGCTGATCCAAAGTTGAGAGCTTTAACAAAGCTGGCCGATGAAATCACTCGAACACATGGAAAACCCTCAGCCAAGGCTCTGGATGATTTTCATAAGGTTGGTTATGGGGCAGATGCATTGGTGGAACTGATCGCACACATTGGTTACAAATCTGTGGCAAATTATCTGCACAATGTTGTTGATTTTCCGATCGACTTTCCGGTAGCCAAGGAGATTGACTCTGTGCCTGCATAAGTCGTGAAACGAAAGACAATTTTAGATTTACCTGATATGGAAAATAAAATAAACTGGACCAACGCGATTGCCGCGGGGGTGTTGGGAACAATATTATTTGATTTGGCCGGGCTTGTTTTGGCCGGACAGTGGTGGGATGTTCCCGGATTGCTAGGAGCCAAAACTGGTTTGGGCCTGGCCTACGGAGTATTTGGACATTATGCAAACGGGGTGCTATTAGGAATTCTTTACGCTGGGATCGCGCCATCACTATGGGGGCCTAATTGGGTACGTCCGCTTATTTTTATGACAGCCGAGACCGTTGCGCTTGTGTGGTTTTTTATGTTCCCACTATTGGGCGCAGGCATTGCAGGGGTCGGGATGGATCCCATGACGCCAGTCGCCTCCTTAATAAGGCATTTGCTGTTTGCCATTCCAATGATCTTTCTGGTTAAGGTAAAAGACAAATAGTTTTTGGAAACGCAGGAGGCGGTAAAGGCCTCCTGTCTTTTTTCTGATAATCTAATTTGATGAATGATGAAGAGGATAGTTCAGGGTACCAGAGCCACAGTCTTTGAACGGACTGATTTTCTGGGTAACAAAATTGATCTTTCTGATTATCGTGGGCGAAAGGTATTGTTGAGTTTCTTCAGAGGGGCCTCCTGTCCATTTTGCAACCTTCGCGTACGTGAACTGGCAAAGCGATATGATGACTTTGAAAAAGCCAGAATTCAGGTCATCGCTGTTTTTGCCGCCAATCAAAAGGAAATTGTGAAACATGCTGGCATGCAAAAACCGCCATTTACCGTCATTCCGGATCCTACACGTACACTTTACCAAAGTTACGGTGTGGAATCCTCCCAAATGGGAATGCTGAAAACCATTATGCAACCCGGTAAGATGTGGCGGGTGATGACCAGTGGCTTTTTCAGCATGAATGCGATTGCGGACAAGCCACTTATACCTGCTGATTTTATGATTGATGACAATGGAGTGATCAGCGTGCCTACTATGGCAAAGACTTTGGCGACCATATTCCGGTTGATGAAATCCTTAGTTGGAGTTTAGTTAATCAATAAAAGATCAAGTCCCTTATGCAAGAAAAAAGATTTCCTCTTCCTCCTTTTACCGAGGAAACAGCAAAACAAAAAATTCAACTCGCTGAGGATGCGTGGAACACCCGTGACCCGGAGCGGGTGGCTAAAGCATACACCGTAGACAGTGAATGGAGGAATCGCAACGAATTCATTAACGGACGAGAGGGAATTGTCTCATTCTTAAGTAGGAAATGGCAAAGGGAACTCAACTATAAGCTGCGAAAGGAATATTGGGCACACACTGGCAATCGCATTGCGGTGCGTTTCGAATATGAATATCAGGACGCATCAGGACAATGGTTCCGCGCGTATGGTAATGAGAACTGGGAGTTTGATGAGCACGGGTTTATGGCTAAGCGTTTTGCCAGCATTAACGATCTGGAGATAGAAGAGTCTGAGCGGAAGTTCAGTGGCTGAAGCTTGACAACAAGCGTAAAGTCGCGCCAGTTCTTAAAGTTTCCAATGATGAGCTAGAGTCACAACAGCGGAAAGGTTGTCTCATGGTTGACAACTTGAAGTAATTATTATTTAAGCATTTGCTTAAATAAGCAATAGTTACGAACTTCATTCTGATTAAATTCCTGCGATGATGAAAAATACTTGCATACGGGTTTTTGCCGATGCCAATCAAATCAAAGATTGCAGACGTAAGGTGGAGAGCAATAGGTCTGCTTTCGACAACCTGGCTCGCGTACTGGAACTTTCGGCCAATGTAGTCCGATTAAAAATTCTTTATTTATTGGAGGAGGAGGGTGAGTTGTGCCCGTGTGATCTCAGTGATATCCTTGGAATGACTGTGCCGGCCATTTCGCAGCATCTGAGAAAGCTTAAAGACGGTGAGGTAATTAAGTCAAAGCGGGTAGGCCAGACAATTTTCTATTCGCTTAGAGATGAGCACCTCAACATAGTTAAGCCTTTTTTCAGACATCTCAACAAGCAAAGCAAAGTAATGAACCCATAGTTTATGGAAACGATAATTCAAACCAAATCAGTCATTACCTGTCCTAACTGTGGCTACTCCAAAGAGGAAGAAATGCCGGTGGATGCTTGTCAGTACTATTATGAGTGCGAGAGTTGCGGGGAAGTAATAAAACCAAAACATGGTGATTGCTGTGCGTTCTGTTCCTATGGAACGGTAAAATGTCCGCCTGTTCAATCAAGTAACTCCTGTTGTTAACAAACCCAATTGCGATGATTGCCAGAGATCTGACAAAAGAGTTTAAGGAATCGATCCGTGGACTTGCCGGTCATTTAAAAGCGGTAGAGTCCATGGTGGATAATTCACTGCCCGATCAAACGCTGATGCAACTCAAAGCTGTGCAGATGGGTTTGCAGAAAGTTAGCTTGAGATTACTTGATGAAGTTTACCGGAAAGCTTTGGCTGAGAAGATTTCCATTTCCTGGCAACATTGCCCAGGCAATTGCGGATATGAGGATAATATAGAGAGGCTTCGGAAGTTGTTTCCAGAAATTCAGCTTGAAGAAATCCCGCAAAAATTGAAGGAAGCCGATGAAATTGAGCGCCATCTCAGGGTTAAATTTTTGTCAAAAGACTTGGAGGCCCCCTCTCCCTGAGATTTACCTTTAGGTATAACTTTAAATATATAATGCCATGATGAAGAAAGTAATTTTTATTTCGATTGTTGCTCTGATTAGTTTAGGTGCAATGGCCTTTGAGATGAACAAATCTACGAGCTCGTGTCCGCTGGAAGGAACGCCCGCCTGTCTAATAGTGAATTGCCCTTTACGAGACACACCTCAGTGCCCTTTCAAGCAGTCGTCTTTGTCAGCTTGCTGCAAAGCGAAAAGTGAAAGTAAAAAAGCGCTGTTGAGTCTATCTGAGTAAATTTTATGAAAAGAAACACTGTTTTGGGTGGAGGATTGGTTGCTGCGCTGTTGAGTTCATTATGTTGCATCACACCGGTACTTGCTCTGGTTGCTGGCACGAGCAGCCTTGGGGCTTCATTATCCTGGCTTGAACCACTCCGTCCGTATCTAGTTGGTGTGACCATCGGTGTGCTTGGTTTTGCATGGTATCAAAAACTGTTTCCAAAAATGGATGCACAGGATTGTGCGTGTGAAACCAAACCTAAAAGGTCTTTCGTGCATACAAAATTATTCCTCACGATTCTCACATTCTCTGCTTTGGTCATAATATCCTTTCCTCATTATGCGCACGTTTTTTATCCGACTGCCGAGAAGACGATAATAGTAGACAGCAGTGATATAAGGACCGCAGAATTTCGAATAAGTGGTATGACCTGCCAGGGCTGTGCCGAACATGTAAAATATGAGGCAAATTTACTTCCCGGGGTCTTAAAAGTAGAAGCCTCGTACGAGAGCGGAAATGCCTTGGTTGAATTTGATGGTAGTCTGGTTTCCATTGATGAGATAGAGGAAGCAATAAATAGAACAGGGTACAAAGTAGTTGACCTAATTTACGATTGACGTTACCAAAGCAGAGCTAGACAGAACTTGCTCATTTTCTGACTAGTTTCAGTCATTCCAGGAAGGTTACACGGTTCAAAAATTGCTGAGCCGGAGTATTTCATCCAGATATTTTCTTAAGGATAATTCCAGTTTTGCAAGCAAACTCTAGCGATCACGACCAAATATCCTACAATAGAGGTTTAATAATTGTGTCAGTGCATTAGCAATTTGCTATGAATGTCGATTTTATCACTGTAACGATGAGATGAAAGTACAAGTTAAATTGTAAGCTCCCCCGAAAATAGTACGGTTTATAATTAGACGAAAGTCTTAAATTTAAACTGTTGACTATGAAGAAAACCAGATTTACCGAAGCCCAGATTTTCAGTATTCTCAAGGAGTATGATG
>JBFWZR010000029.1:0-37831 GCA_050185175.1 Cyclobacteriaceae bacterium | reverse complement strand
AGGTATTTGCATTCTTGCTACTGGATGCCAACGCGATTTTGGTCTTATTCTCCCTGAGAGACTGAAGTAGACTGATAACCCCTGGAAATATCTCTTCCTTTTTCATCTCGTTGATATAGTTCACGAACCATGCGTTCTTCTTGTCCGCAAGTCTGATCTTTTCCGAATCATCAACATCAAGTCCACCTAAGGAAAGTATAATGTTGAGCGACTCCATCCTGCTGACACCTTTCAACCTCTCATTGTCATCTTCTGTTAAAGAAACACCCAACTCTTCCGCTAATTTCTTCCACGCAACAAAGTGATATTTCGCTGTGTCAACGATCACTCCGTCCAAATCAAAAATACATGCCTTCACTTCAAAAAAATTTTCAAATAATTTCTATCGCAATAATAACTTTTGTTTTTAAGTGTTTACGTTTGGCGTGAATAAAAGAGATTTTGCAAAAATTGGATTGAACACCTTTTTTTGCGGGTATTTGGTATAATGCAAACGATTGCGAAAAAATTGTTGTAAATTGACAGACCCCGAGATATAGCAAAGCATGAAATACAATTTGGTAACGATCAAAGACATTGCAAGAGAACTGGGAATTTCACCGTCAACTGTATCACGGGCACTAAAAGATCATCCCGACATTAGCCCGGAAACGAAGAAGGCGGTAAACCAGTTGGCTACCAAGTTGAACTATCAACCTAATACCGTTGCACTTAACCTTCGACAAAGTAAAACCAACACCATTGGGGTTATTATACCGGAAATTGTTCACTTCTTCTTCTCAACAATTATTAGTGGAATTGAAGACGTAGCGTATCGCGCGGGGTACAATGTGATCCTCGCACAGTCCAACGAATCCCAAGCCAGAGAAGTAACGGATATTAAAGCCTTGTTCAACAGTCGTGTCGATGGGATGCTTATTTCGGTCTCAAGAGAGACAACAGACTTTGAGCACATCGAATCTATAATTGCGAAGGGGGTTCCAATTGTGTTCTTTGATCGTGTTTACAACAATCCGCAGCTAAGCAAAGTAATCGTTGACGATTTTGCCGGTGCTAAAGAGGCCACTCGACATCTCATAGAGCAAGGATGCAAGCGCATCGCGCACATCGAAGGTCCTCCTAACCTGGACATCAGTGCACAACGGCTTGAAGGATATAAAGCAGCCCTTACTGAACACGGTATGGCGATAGATGAAGACCTGATTACTGTGTGCCCTAGTGCAACTATTGACGAAGGAAAGGAAGTCACCAAGAGGTTGATTAGTATTAAAAAACGCCCCGATGCAATTTTCGCAAGCAACGATCCTTCAGCTATGGGAGCTATGTTAGCCGTGAAAGAGATGGGGTTCAAAATACCGCATGACATAGCAATAGTTGGATTTAGCAATTGGTTGTTCAGTGCATTAATGGAGCCCCCACTCACTACTGTTGACCAGCCGGGATTTGAAATGGGACAAGAAGCGGCCAAGCTTCTGATCAGACAGATCGAAAAGAAGGGAAAGGACAAAGAGGAAACAGAAATTCCCCCAGAAACCAAAATCCTAAAAACCCGTCTCATCGTGCGAGACTCATCGGTGAAGCCTAAGTAGGCTGGCGCGAATCGCAAACGTTTGCTGAATTTGTTTTGAATTGGTTGGCACCTTAAAAGTGTTAATTGCACTATTTTGATGCTGCAACACTCTAGCCTAGACATCAATGTCACATCTCAATTCAACACAAATAGTCTCCCCAGGTAAGGTTCAAAAATGGGTGAAGTCGGACAATGGGATAAATGGTCGAACTGATCATGCCTATTTCAAAATCTCCTTTTACAACCCATCACTAGTAAGAGTGACCCTCACTCGTAATACTAAATTTGAAGACTTCTCTTATGCGGTTGTCGTCCAGCCAGAACAAGTTGAGTTCAAAGCAAGTGAATCGAAGCATGAGATTCTAATAGAAGGTAGCGTTCTAAAAATTATTATCAACAAAGACTCCTGGAGAATCAAATGCGTCAATAAGGACGGGGTCGTTGTTAACGAGGACGATGACCTTGCTACAATTTGGAATGGCGAGCAAGTAACGAGCTATAAAAAGCTTCAAGACGGGGAACGTTTCATAGGGCTTGGCGAGAAAACGGGTCCACTCAATCGGAGAGGTCATGGATATGTAAATTGGAACACCGATAGTTACGGATACAATTCAGCCTCTGATCCGCTCTATTGTTCAACTCCCTTTTACATTGGAATTCACGGTGGATTGCAGTACGGAATCTATTTCGACAATACTTTTAAAACACATTTCAACTTCGGAGCTTCTAATAATAGGTTCTCAAGTTTTTCAGCCGATGCTGGAGAAATGAATTACTACTTCATTGCCGGGGATACCGTTCGAGAAATTATCACACAATGCACTTATCTCACGGGCAGGATGCCGTTGCCTCCAAGATGGTCCATCGGCTATCAGCAATGCCGATACAGCTATTTTCCTGACAAGGAAGTATTGAGTGTAGCACGTACGTTTCGTGAAAAAGACATTCCTGCCGATGCAATTGTATTCGACATCCACTACATGGATGCCTATAAAATTTTTTCCTGGCATCCCTCCCACTTCAGCAATCCCAAAAAATTAATTGAAGGACTGAAAAGCGATGATTTCGAAGTAGTGGTAATGTGTGACCCGGGGATCAAAGTTGAGGAAGGATATCATGCCTACGATGATGGAGTTCGTGATGATGTGTTCATCAAGTACTCTGATGGATCATACTATACGGGACAGGTTTGGCCAGGGTGGTGTCATTTCCCTGACTTCACCAGTCCAAAAGCAAGACAATGGTGGGCGAATAAATTCAACAACTACATCGAGCTGGGCATCGAAGGTTTTTGGAATGACATGAATGAGATTGCCACTTGGGGGAATCAATTACCTGAGAATATCGAAATGTCATTTGAAGATCAGCACGACACGATAAGAAGAGGACGTAACATCTATGGCTTTCAAATGGCGCGTGCCACATACGAAGGAACCAAACGACTAATGAAAGGAAAACGACCGTTCAATCTCACACGCTCGGCTTTTTCAGGTATTCAAAGATATGCCGCAGTATGGACCGGAGACAACATCGCGACAGATGAACATATGATGTTGGGTGTAAGGCTTCTGAATAGCATGGGATTAACCGGCATGGCCTTCTGCGGATATGATGCTGGGGGATTTGTTGGTGATGCTCATCCAAAACTTTTTGGGCGTTGGATTTCTATTGCGGCATTCTCACCATTCTTTCGTGGTCACTCAATGGTAAACAGTAGCGATGCAGAGCCGTGGTCATTTGGTGAAGAAGTCGAGGAAATATCTCGCAACTATATTAAGCTTCGCTACCGACTGATGCCGTATCTCTATTCAGCATTCTATGAGGCGTCAATAAGTGGACTACCTGTACAGCGAAGCTTAGCTATCGATTACCCTCACGAAGAGAAAATATATCTAAATCAATATCAGCATCAATACTTTTTTGGTGATTCCATATTGGTTGCTCCTGTTGAAAGTCATAAAGAACTTACAAAGGTTTTTCTCCCGGAGGGAAACTGGTACAGTTTGTTTGATGATTTGAAGTACAACGGAGGAGAAATAATAGTAGAGAGTCCGATTGAAAAACTACCCGTTTTTGTGAGGGGATCTTCCATTATTGTCATGGATGGAGATCAGGTCAACAACACCAAATCAAAATCAACGGTGCTTGAAATTCATGTATACAACGGACAGAATTCAAGTTCGGCCACCTTGTATCAGGATGATGGGAGTACTTTTGCGCATGAACAAGGTGACTTCGCCCTACAGACCATAACGTTCGACCCAACCAAATCAGAAATCGAGATCGAACCAACCAAGGGCAACTTCGAATCACAGTACAGTGATTGCAGGGTTTACTTTCATGGATTTAGTACACTATCAAAAGTCAATGTAGATCAAAAGCTATTTTCTGTCTCAAAGGCTGACTACCGATTTGTACAGCCGTTGAGAAGTTTTGATCCGGTCGTGCAATCGAACGAAGGCTATAAGATTTCTTCTTTACCTTTTATAGAGATGAAGGCCAGTCAGAAAACAATCAAGATTCAATATTGAATTAAGTATTATATTTCAGATACAACTCCCATACAGTTGAACTAAGTACTATGTTATCCACCGCAACTATAAAACCCAAGCTTAATTTCTGGCAGATTTGGAATATGAGCTTTGGCTTTCTCGGAATTCAGTTTGGGTTCGCTTTACAGAATGCAAACACCAGTCGGATTTTTGAAACCCTGGGAGCTGACACCGCCAACCTGGCAATGTATTGGCTTGCGGCACCGATTACAGGATTGATTGTTCAGCCGCTAATCGGATACTACAGCGATCGCACCTGGCATCACCGATGGGGACGAAGAAGACCTTACTTTGCGATTGGCGCCATCCTGGCTTCACTCGCTCTTTGTCTAATGCCCAACGCGTCACTCCTTTGGATGGCCGTTGGAGTGCTTTGGATTATGGACGCGTCTATCAACGTCAGCATGGAACCGTTCCGCGCTTTTGTGGGTGACCTCCTGCCTCCTTCACAACGAACGACAGGCTTTGCGATGCAAAGTTTTTTTATTGGCATAGGTGCCATCATAGCATCGTTTCTTCCCTGGATCTTCACGAATTGGTTTGGTATTTCAAATGTTGCTGCGCCAGGAGTGATTCCTGATTCGGTCAAGTATTCTTTTTACCTGGGGGCTACAATGCTTTTCATTACGGTCATGTGGACGGTGTTCTCAACAAAAGAATATCCGCCTGAAGCAGGTTCCAGCGAGATACTCAGAAATCGAGAGCAAAGAAAAATTGATGAACCCGAAAAGTATGAAGCGCTTTTTAGGAAACTTGGCATCATCCTATTGGGTGTTGGTGGTGGTTTTTCATTGCTGGTTTATCTTACAAACCTTGAGAAAGAATTGTATGTACTCGGATTGGGTTCAGCAATTTTCGGACTCGTACATTTTCTTGCCGCGGTATACATTGGTCGAGGGCAAACTTACCTTGGGCTAGTCAATATTGTTAAGGACTTTCACTCCATGCCAAAGACGATGGTTCAATTGGCATACGTTCAATTCTTTTCCTGGTTTGCGTTGTTTGCGATGTGGATTTATACGACCTCAGCGGTAACAAGTCACATTTTTCACTCAACGGATCCAACGTCTCAGGCATACAACGATGGAGCTTCTCTTGTAGGCAATTTGTTTGGTGTGTATAACGGCATTGCTGCTATAGCCGCTCTGTTCCTTCCTATTCTTGCTAAGTACACCAGCCGAAGAGCCACTCACTTTATTGCTTTGGTTTGTGGTGGATTGGGGCTGATCTCCTTCTATTTTATTTCAGATGCCTCATGGCTATGGTTTTCGATGATTGGTGTCGGAATAGCCTGGGCGAGCATTTTATCAATTCCTTATGCCATGCTTTCGGGCAGCTTGCCTGCTGAAAAAATGGGTTACTATATGGGAGTTTTTAACTTTTTTATTGTGATCCCTCAGATCATCGCAGGAACTGTTTTAGGCTTCATGCTCAAGCATTTGTTTGGAGGACAGCCTATCTTCATTCTCGTTGCAGGGGGTATATCAATGTTTGTTGCCGGGGTGTTTTCGATGATCGTAAAAGATGAAGATGAGATCGAGATTAAGTCCAAAGCAGTCCAACAATAATTTAATATTCTAATCTCTTTGACAATTCTCAAGTTCTACTTTCCTTTGCTCAGCATTACGGGAATGACCAAAACTCAAAATATACATTTTCATCACCATCATCTTATGTTTAATAAGCTGAGTGGAAAGAGTATGTTTTGATAAACAAATATTTAAGTATCAAAAAAGGCTTGCCACTCGGCAAGCCTTTTTTGTTTTAAGGGTTTTATAAAAAACGATGATGGACCGACTAAGAATAGCAATTCAGAAATCAGGGAGGCTTCAAGAAGGATCACTTGCGCTATTAAAAGAAAGCGGATTAGTGTTTTCCAACGGGCGCGAACAACTAAAAACGCAGGTGCGCAATTTTCCAGCAGAGATTTTATTCCTAAGAGATGACGACATACCACAATACATCGAAGATCATGTGGCAGATGTAGGGGTCATCGGTGAAAATGTCAGGCTTGAAAAAGGTAAGAACAACGACCTTATCAAAAGGTTGGACTTCGCAAAGTGTCGTCTGTCACTGGCTGTTCCAAAGGCTGAAGAGTACAAGGGTATTGACTTCTTTCAGGGAAAAAATATTGCCACATCTTATCCGAATATTGTACGTAAGTTCCTCGCACAAAATAAAATCACCGCAGGTATCCACGAGATCAGCGGTTCAGTAGAGATAGCACCTGGCATTGGCTTGGCTGATGCGATTTGTGATATCGTAAGCACTGGAAGTACACTTTTGAGTAATGGATTGAAAGAGGTCGAAGTTGTGTTGCAATCAGAGGCGGTATTGGTGGCCGATCCAGAGCTATCCGAGACTAAAAAAACAATTCTTGAAAAACTCCTGTTTAGAATAGAAGCAGTTCAGTCAGCAAAAAACAACAAATACATTCTCCTCAACTGTCCCAACGACTCAGTAGAAAAAATAACCAGCGTAATTCCAGGGATGAAGAGTCCAACAGTGATGCCGCTAAGCCGCAAAGGTTGGTCATCATTACACTCAGTGGTAAATGAAAATGATTTCTGGGAAAAGATAGATCAGCTTAAATCTTTTGGTGCTGAAGGGATATTAGTGATACCAATCGAAAAGATGATCCTATAATGAGAATAATTAACAATCCTGTCAGATCAGAATGGTCAAGACTATGTCAAAGGCCCGCGATTGAATCCGACTTTCTGGACAGTGCCGTTAGAAACACTTTGCAGCGCGTGCGCAATTCAGGTGACCGCGCCATACTCGAGTTAACCGAGCAGTTTGACAAGGTAAAACTAAACTCACTCAAGGTCAGTGATAAGGAATATAGTGAAGCGCTGAAGTCTGTTCCAAAGTCGCTAGCGGATGCAATCGAATTGGCAATCAAGAATGTTCAGGCATTCCACGAGCGCCAGTTGGATCCGGGTTATGAAATCGAAACAATGCCAGGAGTAAAATGCTGGAGGAGATCGAGACCAATTGAAAAAGTTGGGATATACATACCTGGCGGAACAGCGCCACTTTTTTCAACTCTGATCATGCTGGGGGTTCCGGCAAAAATCGCTGGCAGTGCAAAAATTGTAGTGTGCACGCCTCCGAATCAAAATGGGGATATCCCTGCCCCCATATTGTATGTTGCCAAAGTTCTAAACCTTGATTCCGTGTTTAAAGTCGGAGGAGCACAGGCTATTGCGGCAATGGCATATGGCACCGAAACCATCCCGGCTGTACATAAGATTTTCGGGCCCGGCAATCAATATGTCACTAAGGCCAAGCAACTGGTGAGCATGGATGGTGTGGCAATTGACTTGCCTGCCGGACCTTCCGAAGTATTGGTTCTTGCCGATGACAACGCAAATCCTGACTTCGTTACGGCAGACTTGCTCGCGCAGGCCGAGCATGGACCTGACAGCCAAGTCGTACTTGTGACCAACAATTCAGAAACAGTTGAAAAGGTAAAACAGGCCATCAATGCGCAACTCAAAGAGTTGCCCAGAGCAGAAACGGCAAGAAAGGCACTAGCCAATAGTTTGTGCGTGACATTTGAAAACCAGAAAGATCAGATTGATTTCATCAACGAGTATGCTCCGGAACACTTAATCATTAACACAAGTGATTCGGCTGATGTTGCTGATCGGGTTGTAAATGCGGGTTCGGTCTTTCTTGGACCCTACACACCTGAATCAGTCGGTGATTACGCTTCAGGTACAAATCACACACTACCCACCAACGGGTACGCCAAAGCCTACAGTGGTGTCTCGCTGTCGAGTTTTCAAAAATTTATTACCTACCAGGAAATTACCCGTAACGGTTTGGAATTAATAGGACCTGCAGTTGAAAGGCTAGCGGAAGCCGAAAGTCTGGAGGCCCATAAAAGATCCGTAACTATAAGGCTGAAGAAATGAAATTTGCTATTAAAGACATCGTGAGGAAAAACATCTCCAGCCTAGAGCCTTACAGCAGCGCGCGAGATGAATTTCAAGGCAAGGCTGATATTTTCTTGGATGCCAATGAAAATCCCTTCGACTCAGCCTACAACCGTTACCCCGACCCTTTACAAAAAAATTTAAGAGACCGAATCGCTGCCCTCAAAAAAATCGATCCAAATCAGATAGCAATTGGTAATGGTAGTGATGAACTTATTGATCTGCTGTTTAGAATATTTTGTAGTCCAGGTGTTGATAATGTTGTTATTCCTCAACCAACCTACGGAATGTACAAAGTCAGTGCGAGAATCAACGACATCGAAGTGAGAGAACCGTTGCTTTCAGACGAGTTCGACATCGATGAAAACAGAATTCAACAATCAATAGATCAAAAAACCAAAATCATTTTTTTATGTAGCCCTAACAACCCGACCGGAAATCTGTTATCAACCAAAAAAATCACCAAGCTTCTACTGAATTTCAATGGCATCATCGTGGTAGACGAAGCTTATATTGATTTCGCGGATTCTGAGAGTCAGCTTAGTCTTCTCTCCAAACACACTAACCTCGTAGTGTTGCAAACCTTATCAAAAGCCTGGGGGTTGGCCGGCTTGCGAATCGGAATTGCCTTAGCCAGCGAAGAAATCGTAACACTCATTAACAAGGTCAAACCGCCTTACAATGTCAACTCTGCTTCCGCGCAGTTGGCACTAAACTCTTTGCAAAATGCGGAACAGAAAAACGAAATTGTCAGAAAACTAGTTGACGAAAGAATGCGAATGGAAAGTGCTCTTAAGGCCTTCTCTTTCGTTCAAAAGGTATTCCCATCAGAAGCAAATTTTTTACTCGTGCAAATGAAAAATGCAAGGGAGTGCTATGCATATCTTTTGAACCATGGGATTGTGGTGAGAGATCGATCCAACGTTGTGCGATGTGAAAATTGCCTGAGGATGACCATTGGCACACCAGACCAAAACAATAAACTACTTGAAGCCCTTAAACGATTTAATTGAAAAATGAAAAAGGTACTATTTATAGATAGGGATGGCACCCTGATTCACGAGCCGCCAGATGGACAAATCGACAGTCTCGAAAAACTGGAATATATCCCTGGTGTATTCACGTGGCTTGGCAAGTTGACACAACATGGCGGATTCGAACTCGTACTTGTCACCAATCAGGACGGATTGGGAACAACCCGATTTCCAGAAGAAACCTTCTGGCCAACTCATGAGAAAATGATTACTGCTCTCGCAAATGAAGGCATTGTATTTTCAGCACAACATATTGATAAGTCAATGCCTGAAGAAAATAAACCAACAAGAAAACCCGGGATCGGCATGCTTACGTCCTACTTATCATCTGACTACGATTTAAAAAACTCGTACGTCATCGGAGACAGGCTCACTGATTTAGAAATGGCAGTAAACCTTGGATGCAAGGGCATTCGACTAAGCAGTGAATTATCAACTGGTTCTTTTCCGGGAGTGTGTTTGTCTAGTTGGAAAGAAATTTATAATCACATCTTGTTCAGCGACAGAAATGTGACTGTCAACAGGCGAACAAATGAAACTGACATCAATGTTAATTTGAACCTCGATGGAACAGGCGAAAGTAAAATACAAACCGGAATTGGATTCTTTGACCATATGCTTGAACAAGTTGCCCGCCATGGACAGCTGACTCTTAATATTATCACAAAAGGAGACCTCCATATTGACGAGCACCACACCATCGAAGACACGGCACTGGCTTTAGGTGAGGCTTTTAGAAAAGCACTAGACAACAAAATTGGAATCGAACGATATGGATTCTGCCTGCCTATGGATGACTGTCTCGCTCAGGTCGCACTGGACTTTGGTGGAAGACCATGGTTGGAGTGGAACGTTTCTTTCAAAAGGGAAAAGATCGGTGAAATGCCAACAGAGATGTTTTATCATTTTTTCAAATCCTTCAGTGATCAGGCACAATGCAATCTGAACATCAAAGCTGAAGGCGACAATGAACATCACAAAATTGAGGCGATTTTCAAAGCTTTTGCGCGGGCAATCAAAATGGCCAAAGCCAGGAATAAAAATGAAGTCGGAGTTCCATCCACCAAAGGGAACTTATGAAAGTAGCCATCATAAAATACAATGCTGGAAACACGCAATCTGTGGCTTTTGCGCTTGATCGTATTAAGGTTGAGTATGACATAACTGATAATCCCGAGGTTATCACCGGAGCCGAAAAGGTTATTTTTCCGGGAGTGGGTGAAGCAAGCTCAACCATGAACTTTCTGAAGGAGCGAAAACTGGATAAGCTGATTCCAAGCCTAAAACAACCGGTACTAGGAATATGCCTTGGCATGCAATTGATGTGTCAATACTCTGAGGAGAACGCCACTCCCTGCATGGGCATCTTCCCTTTAGCAGTTAAAAAATTCGATGCAACTCACGTACATAAAGTACCGCACACAGGGTGGAATAGCCTGACGCAATGTTCGGGATGGTTGGGCCCGCAGTTTGACAATACCTTTGCATACTTTGTTCACAGTTACTATGTACCCCTCAATGAGTATACAGTAGCACAAACCGAATATATTGCTCACTTTTGTGCGGCTTTAAGAAAAGACAATTTTTTTGCCGTCCAGTTTCACCCGGAAAAATCGGGTGAAGTGGGAGAACAGGTGTTGAAGAAATTTTTAGAACTATAGTTTTGTTTTTGTTTTAATGAAGATTATTCCTGCGATAGACCTGGTGGATGGTAAGTGCGTAAGGCTGACCCAGGGCGATTTCACCAAGAAAAAGATTTACAGAGAATTTCCGGTAGATGTGGCGCGAGAGTTCGAAGATGCCGACCTTGAGTACCTCCACCTGATAGACCTGGACGGAGCCAAAAAAGGCGAAGTAGTCAACTGGAAAGTAATCGTTGAAATACTTGAAAAGACAGCACTTAAAGTTGATTTCGGAGGTGGCGTAAAAACTACGGAAGAAGTAGATCAATTGCTGGAGCTGGGAATCAACAGGATAAATATCGGAACCGTGGCAGCACGCGAGCCGGAAAAGCTGGAAGGCTGGATGCGAGAATACGGTTCAGAAAACTTTATTCTAAGTGCTGATGTGCGTGGCGACTGTGTACAAATCAACGGCTGGCAAAACGATACAGACCTTTGTATCTACGATTTGGTTAATCGGTTTGAGCAAGCAGGCCTGGAATACCTTGCGTGTACCGACATCGGCACCGATGGCACCTTGAGCGGACCTAATTTCGGGCTGTATAAAAAACTCAAAAACCGGTTCCCGAGCCTTAAGATCATCGCAAGTGGTGGCGTTTCATCCGTAGATGATTTGGTACAACTCCAATACATAAAAGTGGACGCAGTGATTGTGGGTAAGGCTCTCTATGAAGGCAAGATCAAACTTGCCGATCTCAAACCTTTAACAATCTAAGGCGTTGCTGGCCAAGAGGATCATCCCCTGCCTAGATGTAAAAAACGGCAGGACCGTAAAGGGCGTTAACTTTGAATCGCTGAAAGATGCTGGTGATCCGGTAGAACTTGGTTTTCTCTATTCGCAACAAGGAGCAGATGAACTTGTATACCTTGACATCTCAGCATCGCACGAAGGCAGGAGTACATTCACAGAGCTCGTAAAAAAAGTAGCAGCTAAAATATCAATTCCGTTTACCGTGGGTGGTGGCGTTAGCACAGTTGAAGACGTTGAAAAACTACTCAATGCTGGTGCCGATAAAGTCACTGTCAATACAGCCGCGATTGAAAATCCAGATCTAATCAATACTCTCGCCTCTCATTTCGGCTCGCAATGTATCGTAGTCGCTATCGATGCCAGGTTTGAGTCAGGTCAATGGACCGTCTATTCCCACGGGGGACGAAAAAAGACCCTATTGAACCTAATTACGTGGGCCAAAGAGGTGGAAGCCCGTGGTGCAGGTGAAATACTTTTTACAAGTATGAACCATGATGGAACCAAAGATGGCTTTGCCATTCAGGCCTTAAAGGAACTTTCGGAAGTTGTTACTGTCCCAGTCATTGCCTCTGGTGGAGCAGGAAGTATGGAGCATTTTAAAGAAGCCTTTGAATCGGGAACGGCTGATGCTGCGCTTGCGGCCAGCGTTTTTCATTTTGGTGAGATTTCATTACATGATTTGAAAAACTATCTGCGAAAAAATGACATTGTGGTGAGGAACTGAGGAATGATAGACATAACCAGCATACAATTTGACAGAGCAACTGGCCTGGTTCCTGGCATCGTTCAGGACAAGGATACTGGTAAGGTGCTCATGTTAGGATACTTAAACCAGGAGGCCCTTTTAAAAACTCTTGAGGAGAAGAGGGTAACCTTCTACAGCCGGTCAAAAAAACGGCTATGGACCAAAGGAGAGACGTCAAAAAACTACCTGGAGGTTGATGAGATATTGCAGGATTGCGATCAGGATGCCTTACTCATCAAAGTTCATCCGCAAGGACCTGTTTGCCATACCGGTGCTGACACATGCTTCAATGAAAGCAATTCCGAATTTGACCTGAACAAACTTGAGGGTGTAATTCGCGAGAGGATAAAGAACCCGACTGAGGGCTCATATACTGCTAAACTTCTGAAAGAGGGCATCAATAAGATTGCCCAGAAGGTGGGAGAAGAAGCTGTGGAACTTGTGATTGAGTCGAAAGATGAAAACAAGGCGCGATTGCTCAATGAAGCCGCAGACCTGATGTATCACTACCTACTGTTACTTGCTGCAAAGGATTCATCCCTAAAAGAGGTAGTTAACGTGTTGCAACAAAGGCACGAACAATCAAACCGCTAAGTTGTCGCTCCCCTTACATCCTATTCTGCTGTGATGTACTCCTTATTGCCGCTTAATCGGACAATTTCTATTTTTCCCTAATGGAACAAAAAGTAAAAACCATCGATGGCTTCGACTTCATAGCGTACCATCGCGAAACATTTTCACCTGGGGAAATGGTGAAGAGAAGCACTGAATTCTATCAATGGATGAATGAGCGCAGAACAGTACGTGATTTTTCTGATCGGCCTGTTCCCAAAGAAGTTATCGACAATCTCATACTCGCTGCCTCCACTGCGCCATCAGGGGCCCATAAACAACCGTGGACATTTTGTGTGGTGAGCAATCCTACCATTAAATCGCAGATCAGAGAAGCAGCGGAAAAAGAAGAGTATGAAAGTTATACCAATCGCATGCCTCCTGAGTGGCTTGACGATCTCAAACCTTTACAAACAGATTGGCACAAACCTTTTCTGGAGATTGCCCCATATCTGATTATTGTTTTCAAACGCACATTTGAGTTTAAATCCAATGGAGAGAAAAAGAATAATTACTATGTAGCTGAGTCGGTGGGCCTGGCCTGCGGCATGCTTTTGGCTGCCATTCATCAGGCTGGCTTGGTAGCGCTAACGCACACCCCTAGTCCAATGAACTTTCTAACTAAAATCCTAAATCGGCCGGAAAACGAGAGGCCATTTTTGTTGATACCTGTTGGCTATCCAGCTGATGAAGCCTATGTGCCAAAGTTGGAGAGAAAAAAACTGGATGAGGTGGCTATCTTCTATCCGTGAGTCTGCGCAAAGCTGCGTCCTCTTTTTTGGGATAGATCTTGAGATAGGAGAGTTTGTAGGTAATTGTTTTCCTTCTCACGATTTCTGTCAGCACCCCATCAAGAATATCAAACTCCGACATCACAAAGGAATAGGAGATTCCGGTTGTCTTCGGTTCGTAATGTTTGTACACAAAGGCATTGCCTTCCGCTAAACTTGTAAACTCCCCTACCACAGGATACTTCCCTGGTATCTTTGACGCAAGTGACACTTCCACATATTCTCGATTTGGATTTTCAGAGTCTTTTATAATTACTACTTTGGCATAGTTGTCCTTCCTGGCAATTACCTTTTCACGATTCGGATTAGAAAGAAAACCTCCCCTTTTCGAAATAATTGCAGACACTGAGTAAATCCCCTCAAGCTTTTCCATCGGCTCCGAGTCCTTCATCAGGTAACGCTTCACCATTCCCTCAAAATCGATTTGTTCCACAAAGGGAGAGGCCTTTTCCTTTTTTGATTTCGAAATAGGCTGAATGATCTGTGCCTTGCAGAATGTAAGACTCAGCGCAAACATCAGGACCAAAATCACACCCTTCCTCATACTCACTTTGATTTGAATCATTAGAAAGTGATGTCCTCGTACTCGCAATTTACACATTTGCGACACGATAGCCGCCCTCGCAGTGCAGTTGGCTTAAACATCGATTTTCCCATCAACATACGAACGCACTCTTGAATTCCCTCTGTTATTGACGGATGTGGATGAACACACTCCGCCAGCTCTTCGATTCCTTTATTCATCGAGATCAAGACCGCAACAGCCTGAATTGCACTTGAGGCATGATTCCCAACTACTTTCATGCCTAGTATTTTCATCTCATCGTCATTGGTGACGAGAAGTTTAATAAAGCCTTGCGTATTCCGCTTAGCAATAGCCCGCGGTATCACGCTGTATTCCAGTGTAACCACTTTGTAGTTCAGTCCTTTTTCCTGGGCTTGTGTTTCGTTCAGGCCCACTCCCGCCACCTCTGGACTCAAAAACATTATTGTGCTGATATTCTCGTACACCAGCTTTCGCTTTGGTGACCCAAAGATTCGCTCTACCGCATACCGCCCCTCCAACTCGCCCACATTAACCAGAGAAATATCCGCTGTCAAGTCTCCCACCGCATAGATATTTGAGATGCTCGTTTGAGTGTCATTGTCCTCAATACCCCGCTTATCAACGCGAATGTTTACTTTCTCATCCCACAATTTTTCATAGTTCGGAACACGACCAACGGATACCAGCGCTTTCTCAACATTAAATACTTCCCGCGCACCTGAATTATATTCAAGTTCATACTCCACCTGACCATTGACGATGTCCATGCGTATTAACCTGGAATTCCGATGAACATGGACCCCATTGTTTTCCATGTTGCGTTCAATGATATTCACTACATCCGCATCCTCAAACGGTAAGATTCTATCACCCTTGTCAATCAGGTTTACTTTTGTTTTTCCAAAACCAGAAAAGATGGTTGCATACTCACAACCGATAACCCCCGCTCCTACAATCACCATGCTCTCAGGAAAATCAGTCATGCCTTCAATTCCATCACTGGTCATCACTATTTTTTCATCAATAGGAAGCTCAGGCAAATAGCGCGGTCGACTTCCCGTTGCTAGAATAACATAGTCTGCCCAAACTACTTCAGTAGATGATCCATTGACCACTTCTATCTCATTTTGACTGAGTAATTTCGCGGAGCCAGTTTTGAATTCCAGAAGTTCAGAGTAGTTGGAGTTTTTGAGTTGCTCCATGTGTTCGTTAAGGATTGACATCCTCTCCCCTACAGCACGCACTACCTCCTGCTTAATCTCTCCATAGTTTACGCTAGGAGCCTTTATATTAAATCGTTTCAGATTCCGCCTGAAGGCTGCAGTCTCACGCGACAGCTCCCACCAGGTCTTTGAAGAGAGCGCACCGTTGGTTACACCGGCACCACCAACCTGGTTCCTCTCGATCAATAAAATCTTCTTCTTAAAGTCCAGTGCCCGCATCGCAGCAGCATAACCTGACGGACCTGCACCAATTACAACGAGATCGTATTTTTTCATACTTAAAGCCAATCCTATATGGTTCTAAGTTAGAAAAATTAGGGCACTAGCCATAAAAAACACTCCGTATCAATATTAAGATTTGCGCAAAGGAAGATGTATACCAGCAACCATACAGCGGATACTTCCACCTCCGCTTTCCTCTATGGTATGGATATCGACAACCAAAGGTTCACAGTATTTTTCAATTTCAAGAATTTGACCCGGCAACAGCGAGTTATAGGCCGCTTGGGACATCAGAAGAAATCGTTCATCCCGATTGTTCCTCACCTCAAACATATTGCCAGCAAATGAATTCATCTGTTGAAAACTAAGTGCAATTACTTTGTGTCCTGTTGAAGCCAATGACTGTAAAACCCGCTCCTGATCCTCATCCGATTTGATTGAGTCAAGGCAAATGCCCGCGACCTTTTCACCCAGCCACATCATCACGTTGGTATGATAAATCGACACACCGCTTTCATCCACTGCGCTGAAAAGCAACGGAGAATAGCCTATTGACTTACATAAATCGTCAAACAAAGTTTCATCCGTCCGTGGCGAACGACATGCATAAGCAATCTTATTGGTATGATCAAAAATTAAGCTACCGGTACCTTCCAGATATTTATTTTCCTTCTCACCAGCCGTGAAGTCAATCACATCTGTGATATGATATTTCTCTCGCAGTAAGTCCACAATATCCGACCTCCTTTCATTCCTGCGGCTTGGAGCCATCATCGGATAAAGAATGACTTTCCCGTTTTCATGTGTTGTTATCCAGTTATTGGGAAAAACAGCATCTGATGTAACTGGTTCGGGGGTATCCTCTACTACGATCACGCTGATACCTCTATTCCTTAAGGCCGACACTACACTATCAAATTCTTCGCGTGCCTTTTCTGATACATTATCTTGTGTTTCAGGTGGCTTTTGAAAGGTGTTGGAAGATGCCGTCTCGGGGTTGAAACCAAACGATGCAGGCCGCACCATCAATATGGTGTGTGGAACCTGCGCAAAGGTGATTTTGTTAGTGACCTCTGAAGACATCGGTTTTTTTAAATTAATTTCGCCAGCGTAAACAAGTCGACAATTTGCAAACACTTCTTGATCTGGACAAAGAACTGCTGCTGTTCTTGAATGATCTCCATGCCCCGTGGTTAGATCCGGTAATGATGTGGGCAACCAAAACGATATTCTGGCTTCCCTTGTACTTGTACCTGGTTTACCTGATTATTAAATTCAAAAAATGGGACACGCTATTTGTGCTCCTCGGAGTAGCGCTCACCATTACACTAGCCGATCAAATTACGTCTGGATTTATGAAGCCATTCTTCGAGAGGCTACGGCCCTCCCAAGATCCTACCCTTGCCGGGTTAGTACACCTGGTCAATAACTACAAAGGAGGGCTTTATGGATTTGCATCCAGTCATGCGGCCAATACATTCGGAACGGCAACGATGATCTTCCTGCTATTCCGTGCGCGATACACATGGATATGGCTGATATTCGTTTGGGCATTTCTGGTTAGCTATACCAGAATCTATCTGGGTGTTCACTACCCGGGCGATATCGTTGTTGGGGCAATTGTCGGGGTACTGTGTGGATGGGCTGGGTTTGTGTTCGCCAACTGGCTGCTTCACAGATTCGGAAAGAAAGCAACGTGATTATTTTTTCAGCAACCGCTGAACGTATTTCCCAATGATATCAAACTCAAGGTTAACAGTATCTCCTACCTTCAATTGTTTGAAGTTGGTGTGATCATGCGTGTAGGGAATAATCGCCACGGAAAAACCATTGCTTGATGAATTGAAACACGTAAGGCTCACTCCGTTCACCGTGATAGATCCCTTTTCAACCGTGATGTTTCCGACCTCAGGATTATATTGAAATGAAAAGACCCAGCTACCGTTGTCTTCTTTAATCGAAATACACTCACCGGTTTGATCCACATGACCCTGAACGATGTGTCCATCAAATCTACCATTCGCTGGCATGCACCGCTCGAGATTCACAAGGCTATCCTTTTTGAGAGTTCTCAGGTTTGACTTATTAAGCGTCTCGTTCACAGCAGTTACCCAATGGGTGTTGCCATCTACTCGAGTGACTGTGAGACACACGCCATTGTGAGACACGCTTTGGTCAACCTTTAGCTCTGGGCTAATACTGCTTTCGATGGCGAAGTGTGTATTACCCATCTCCTCCTCAATCTCTTTTACTTTGCCTACAACTTCTATGATACCAGTAAACATGGCTGCAAGATACGAGCAGATTGCATGAACTACCAACCGGTTATTTATGAAGAAATTTATAAGTGATCTGGTAATAGATTTCACTGGCCTCTGATACTTGTGCCAATCGCTCTACTTTGCCTTTTCCATTTGCATCAAGAAATTCATCAGAATAATCGAGTGAGTACTGATAATGCAAAAGACCACCATTGGTTAATCGAAAGGAATAAGCTGATACAGACCGCGTTATCAGATGCAGGAAGTTGCCTTGGATTTGGGTGCACAAATAGTATGGTAACAATGCGTTTGGCTCACTATCAAAATATTCAAATCCGTATTCTGTAAAGGTTTCACTCGCCACATGGAAGTATTTGATTGTAGTTGGGTTAATTTGATCCTTGCCATAAGTAAACTCAACAATCGAATATGGTGTTTCGATTCCTTCAAAATACGTTGTCACGCTAGCCAGCTGATTTTCGCAGCAATCATTGTATTCATAAGTACGTGTGGCGTATAGTTCAGTCTCCGCACCATCCACAAACAACATTTGCTCCTCTACCAGGCGATCATTATCGTAGAGATAAGCCGAACGTTGTGTGCCCAATACTTCCGTATCCTGCTCACTCAAATCAATCTGAGCCAGGTTTCCGTCCGAATTATAGGTCAATTCATAAACCGTTTTGATGTCCGTATGATCCCGACCAACCATTTTGATTACCCTTCCCTGATCATCGAATTCAAAGTCAAAAACAGTTTTTAGGGTATCGGTGGTTTTCTTATCAACGATCACGCGTTCAATCGATTCGATCTGGCTTGGTTCCGGTCCGGAAACGACATCAGTATCATTTTTGCAATTGGAAAGTAGCCCGGCAAAAATTGTCACCCCTAAAAGATTCAGCGTTCTCATGTGTTTTCTTTCAGTTCTATAATTTTCTTGCAAAGATTGGGGTACTTGTTGAGCTTCTTCAGGAAATGGGGTATACCAACGGTGTACAACTCATTATTTAAGGGTAGACAATAGGTGTACATCCAGAAATAGTCCAAAATCAAAATATTTTATACAGACTTCGGTGATATTTGACCATCCTGATGCACATAATTGATATGAACACTGATATGAATACAGTCATAGAAGCGACAACAGAAACTCGCGAAGAGTTGATTACGCGACTTTACGTGGGTTGTTTCCCCTCCGTGGCCCGGTTCATCCGAAAGCAGGGAGGAACACTTGAAGATGCAAAAGACCTTTTCCAGGATGGAATAGTGATCTACTACGAGCAAGTAGTGAGAGGAAGCACAAAGATTCAATCCGGTGAAAGTCAATACCTGGCGGGTATTGTCAGACATTTATGGAGCAGGCGGTTCAGTGACATTAAGAAATCAGAACCGCTACCTCCTGGCCTGGTCGCGATGGAGAATGAGAGTCAGCCTCTCCCATCGACCAAGGCGCTATCAAAGTTTCTGCGAGAATCAGGACAAAAATGCATGGACCTTCTACAAGCATTTTATTACGAAAAACTATCGATGGATAAAGTGGCCGGGAAGTTTGGTTTCGCCAGTGCAAGATCAGCCACGGTTCAGAAGTACAAGTGCCTGGAAAAAATCAGAGACAACGTAAAAAAGAACTTAATGAGTTATGAGGATTTCCTTGAATAAAATAAAATCGATTGAAGATCATTTGCTGAAAAGGAATTCATCAGAAGAGGCTTTATTGTTTGAGGCAAAACTGATTCTTGATGCTGATCTCCGGAGAGATACTATGGCGCAGAAGTTAGCCTACGATGTAATCCACCTCTATGGTCAAGATCAGCTTCGTGAGGAAATAATGCGAGTCGAGAAAAAAATATTTCACAGCTCTCGGTACTCAGCGTTTCAGAAATTGATTCAATCCATCTTTAACTAAGCCAAATGATGTCTGGTATTATCCCCATGGTGATTGACAACACCGGAAGAGGCGAACGCGCCTACGATATTTACAGTTTGCTGCTGAAAGAACGGATTATCTTTCTTGGAACGGCAATTGACGATCAGGTTGCAAATGTAATTGTAGCTCAAATGCTTTACCTCAATAGCCAAGACCCCAAACGCCAGATTGATATGTACATTAATAGTCCGGGCGGTGTGGTGTATGCTGGTCTGGCGATTTACGATGCCATGCAAATGATCACTGCACCCGTGTCAACTGTTTCTGTAGGATTTACCGGCAGCATGGCTACTACCTTGTTGGCTGCAGGACACAAAGGAAAACGATACGCACTACCGCAAGCCACCGTTCATATGCACCCGACAGGTGGAGGCGCAAAGGGGTACACCGAGGATGTGAGAATCGCCACAAACGAGCAGGAGCGAATTCAAAGCCAATTGTTTCACATACTCGGACAGCACACCGGCCACACCTGGAAGGAGATAGAAGAATTTTTTCTGCGTGATCGATTTCTGAATGCGTTGGAAGCGAAGAACTACGGTCTCGTGGACGAAGTGCTGGGCGATACATCCAAGCTGATAAAACTAAACAAGCCCGAACTGGAGGTAAGCCTTTACAGTGATCACTAATTTTTAGTTAATTTGTCGCCAACCGGAAATAGATGAAATACATTCTCATTCTCGCACTGAGTATTCAGTGCGCATTTGCACAAGAGACCATTACAATAAACGAAGACCTTCAACTGGCTCCCATCGCTGAAAATGTCTATGTCCATATTTCTCATACACAGATTGATGGGTTCGGTCGTGTCGCGAGCAATGGATTGATTTTTGTCGACAGCGGAGAGGCAATCATTGCCGATACCCCTGCCAACAATGAACTAACGACAGCTCTTTTGGATTGGCTTATAGACGAGAACATAACTATTAAGGCTGTTTATGTAAATCATTTTCACTCCGACTGTCTCGGTGGTTTGGATGTGGTACACAACAGAAACATTCCTTCTTATGGATATTCACTGACTCGTGAACTTGCCCTCAAAGGCAACGTGATCGCACCGCAAAACACATTTGACGGTCTCTTGGAATTCAAGATTGGAAAGGAAAAAGTGGTCGCTCAATATTTCGGACAAGGCCACGCACCAGACAATTCAACACTTTGGATTCCATCTAAAAAAATACTATTCGGTGGGTGCATGATAAAGTCGCTTGGCGCTGGAAAAGGTAATCTATCAGATGCCAATTTGGACGAATGGTCCCCCACAGTAGATAAAGTGAAACGTTTCTATCCTGATGTGAGAATTGTTGTTCCAGGTCATGGCCCCCACGGTGGCGCGGCACTGCTTGATTATACGATTCAAATGTTTGAACCTAAAGCCAAAGGAGGCTAAACCTATGCAACTATTCACGACAGATAAAATGCCAAAACCTGCAGGGCACTATTCGCAGTGTGTTGAGCACAATGGCGTACTTTATATTTCTGGCCAACTTCCGAAAGACCCTGTTACAAGAGTAATCCCAGAAGGCATTGCTGAACAGACTTTGCAAGTTCTTAAAAACATTGAACTCATTTTAAAGGAGGTTGGCAGTAACAAGAACTGCATTCTGCAAATGAGAATCTACATTCCTGATATTGAGCACTGGGATGTCGTTAACAAAGTTTATTCGGAATTCTTTGGTGACCACAAGCCAGCCCGCTGCGTTGTGCCCAGTCGGGACTTACACTACGGCAGCCTGATTGAAGTCGAGGCCACCGCCTATCGCCCATGACTTGAGTCATAGTTCCATCCCCTATCGCAAATTACTTTTATCGCGATATGAGATACTTCTTAGCCTTTCTAATCCTTGTTCATGGGTTTATCCATTTGATGGGGTTTGTAAAGGCGTTTCAATTGGCCGCCATTTCTCAGCTAACCAAATCGATTTCGAAGCCAGTTGGTTTGCTGTGGCTCGCTGCAGCGATACTATTGATTACTGCATGCGTAATGCTATTGGTCAAAAAAGACTCGTGGTGGATAATTGGTCTTGTTGCCGTTACCACTTCACAGATTTTGATTTTTGCATACTGGAGTGACGCCCGATATGGAACGATAGCAAATGTCATTGTCCTGATTGCCGTGCTACTTTCCTTTGGCACATGGCAATTCAATCAAATGATAGAAAAGGAAGTTGCCGAGATCACTCCCTCTATAGAAACCAAGCCGATTGACAAAACAACCGTCAATAATCTCCCCGAGATTGTACAGAACTGGCTTTCAGTGACTGGCGCGGTTGATCAACCTCAAACCAACTTTGCCACAGTCAAACAAAAAGGAGAAATGAAATCTGCGCCTGATGGAGATTGGGTTGCGTTCACAGCTACCCATTGGGCTGCGTTCTCCCGGCCAGCATTTGTATGGCATGCAAATATGAATGCCGGGGTTGGAATGCATGTGGCTATCCGTGATAAATTCGTCAGCGGAAAAGGAACAATGTTGGTAAAAATGATGTCTCTGATTACAATCAATGAAGCTAAAGGTGAAGAGATAAACGAAGGTGCACTACAACGATATCTTGCGGAGATCGTATGGAACCCAAGCTTTGCTCTTAATCCAGACATTCAATGGTCACAAACCGACAGCACCCATGCCAATGCTACACTTGTAGACCATGGAACAAGTGGAAGCGTTACATTCACCTTTAACGCCACAGGGTTAATAGAAAAAGTGGAAGCCCAACGATTCTACTATACAGGTGACCAATCTACAAGGGAACATTGGATCGTAACCATGGGCGGCTATAGGGATTTCAATGGAATAAAAGTTCCGGCAAAGAGTGAAATCACCTGGAAATTGAAAGACGGTGACTACACTTGGTTCCGAATGGAAATCGAAGACATTCAAATCAATTCATAGTTATCTTTGGCAATTGTCTTGCCATGAACATTGCCATTTTCTGCAACCTCGATCTTGAGAGTAATATTGCTCTAAACATTATCGCATCTCATCTCACCGATCATCGGCTTCGTTTCTACGTGTCGAAACAAGTTGGAGCTCCTGCTTCAGACGTTCGCCCTCTACAGCAGCTGGCTTATCTGGAAAAAGAATTCATACTGGATAAACTCTTTCCACACCTCGAATCGAACGACAGTGGTGGATATCTTTCGTTCGATCAACTCAGCAAAAAATACAATGCTCCGCTACAGGCATTGACCTCGGTAACTGACGAAGAAATCATCAGCGACATTTCATCACATCAGCCCGATCTTTTCCTATCAATTCGGTTTGGAAAAATTTTTAAAGGAAAAATTCTCTCTGTGCCCCGACTCGGGATCATCAACCTTCATTCTGCAATTCTACCAAACTATAAGGGCGTGCTTGGTACATTCAGAGCATTTCAAAACAAGGATGAGGAGATAGGAACGACAATTCATTTTATAGATGACAACACCATTGATACAGGCAAAGTGATCAATATTAATAGAATGCCAATTACCTCTGGTCGATCAATACTGTGGCATATCATCAATCTTTATCTGCCTGGTTGTGAAGCATTGATTGGGGTAGTAAACAAATTAAATTCAGGAACGCGAGTTTCGAGCCTCAACCAAAAACAAGGAGGCGTCTACTACAGTTTTCCATCTCAATCAGATTTCGATGAGATTGAAACGAGAGGGATCCGACTTTTTGATGTCGGGGAATACGCTACAATTCTTAATCAATTCTATAAAATAGATTCTGCCTGGGTAGTCAAAAATCTGGATCACAGAAGAATAAGCAGTTTGTGACAAATGGCTGTAAGCTTAGAAGATTAATTTATAACTTCATATTTCAACCCTAAACCTGAGGCCATGGAAAAAATAGGCAGAAACGATCCTTGTCACTGCGGCAGCGGAAAGAAATATAAGAACTGCCACATGAAGAATGAATCATCCTCCAGGGGCATGAACAAGGCATTTATTCTGACAGGAATATTTGTAGCCCTTACTGCACTAGGAGTTGTAGGATATATAGTCAATTCCAGCCGGACCGCGGAAGTACAAAGCACAGGATTCAAACCAGGTCCCCCTCCTGCAGGTGAACCGCCCGCTGGAAAAGTGTGGTCATATGAGCACGGGCATTGGCACGATGCCTATTAAAAATCAACCCTAAATTTTACACTCGTCTTTCTTGTCCACGCATTGAGAGACAAATCTTATCTTTGAGTCTGCATGCAAAGAGGTCTGAGAGTGATTCTGGCTGTTCTCTTACTGGCAGTAGGTTGTAAGGAGAGAAAGCTTGTGCTAAAGACCGAGGTGATCCAGGTGGACTCACTGGAGCAAGTCATCTTGTTGAATGACACATTAGTTACACCCGTAACCTACACCCATCTAAAAGGTCTTGAATATCAGCCGGTACCAAAGGCCAAGAAGCTTTTCATCTCAGCCATTCTACCTTCAGTGCTTATCGCGAAGTATCATCTTGCAGAACAACGGTTGAACCTTCACCAACTCAAAGACAAGAGTGAGTGGTCGGATAGCGACAGCTCGTTTTATCACGATCTGAAAACGAGATACAAAGCCACTGACCTTGAGAATCTATTGTTGAGAATGGCGACAGTACCGAACAGCATTGTGCTTGCACAAGCCGTGGTCGAAAGCGGATGGGGACAGTCGCGGTTCTTCAAGGAAGGAAACAATATTTTTGGCATGTGGTCGTACAATGATAATGAGCCGCGAATACCTGCCAGATTCAAAAGGGATGACAAGCGAATTCACCTGAGAGTATATGATAACTTTTCTGGATCAATTGATGATTATTTTAAGACACTGGGGACTGCGCGAGCTTATCGCGAACTGAGACATGCGTTAAAAGAAACCAATGATCCCTATCAACTTCTTCCTCACCTGCGATTTTATAGCGAGCGAAGGAATGACTATGTTGCCCAATTGAAGAAGATCATTGATCAAAATAATCTGGTGCAATACGACAAATACACAATTGATCCTAAATATCTGATAGAAGAAGAATGAGGGGACCAATCTTTGTTTTATTACTCGCCTTTTGTGGCTGTGTAACAGATTCCAAAAAGGAAACTGTCGAGACTGCTGAAGAAGAGGCTGCGACCGTCACTACCTTTGCGTTGGATGACAAAAAAGAAATCGTCTGTTTTGTTTACCACCGATTTGGAGATTCGCGCTACCCGACAACAAATGTCAGCATCAGTGATTTTGAAAGTCATCTTTCGTGGCTAACAGACAATGGCTACCGAGTTATTACACTATCACAGGCCCTCGAAAGTCAGGCAAACGATTCGACTTATGTAAAAACGGCCGTGATCACCATTGACGATGGCTACAAAAGTTTTTTTGAAAATGGCCTACCTCTTCTGAAGAAATTCGGTTTTCAGGCTACCTTGTTTATCAACACCGAGACAGTTGGTGCAGCCGACTACATGGATTGGCCAGAATTGAAAAACGCTGCATCAGCAGGGATTGAAATTGGTAACCATACCCATTCTCATGCGTATTTTCTTAACGAGCCCGAGATCAGTCGCTATAGGCAACTGTTGCAGGAGATCGAGGACAGTCAGCAGATGATTGAACAGCAACTTGGATACAAACCAAAGGTATTTGCTTACCCTTACGGGGAATTTGATCCGGAAATGAAAATGATTGTTAAGGCAATGGGATTCAAGGCTGCCGCAGCACAAAATTCCGGTGTGATCAATTCAACAACCGACTTATTTGAGCTTCCTCGCTTTCCAATGTCAGAGACTTATGCCGAGAAGTTTGAGGAAAAAGCACAGATGCATGGCTTATCAGTTGTTAAAAAAACACCTGAAACTCACGTGATAAAAAGAAATCAAAACAAACCTGTTCTGACTTTGACGTTGAAAAAAAATTCTGTTCAAATTGATCAAATCGATTGTTTCGTTCAAGGAAGTGAATGCAAATTGAAATTAACCCCCCTTACCGATTCCACTTTTCAAGTTACTCTTCAAAGCGCGTCATCAATAGCAGAAAGGAGGAGGACATTATACACCATTACAGCGCCTGACGACAAAGGGGAATGGTATTGGTATAGTCATTTATGGATAAACCCGGGAATCAAGTGAAGTCAGTGCTTTATAAAATTTTCGTATTCATTATTGCCTCGTCCCTGTTGATCCGTTGCGGCTCGGATAAAGGTGGTGGTGGCATCAAAAACCCAAAGCTTATCGACTACAAGGTCGTCAATTCATTTCCTCACGATCGCGAAGCATTCATTCAAGGTTTGGTAATTCACAAGGGAGTGCTTTACGAAAGCACAGGACAGGACAATTCCTGGATTGGAATTGTCGACATAAAGACCGGCAAAGCAGATAAGAAGGTAACGCTCGACAAACAATACTTCGGAGAAGGCATCACAATCATGAACAACAAAGTATACCAACTGACATGGGAAAACAAAAAGGGCTTTATTTACGATCTGGAGTCATTCGACCAGATTGGGGACTTCACTTACAATTCTGAAGGCTGGGGAATCACCCACAACAATCAAAATCTGATCATGAGTGATGGCACCTCTACCCTACACTTCCTCGACACAGCAACGCTGAAAATTGTAAAAGACCTTGAAGTGACCTATGAGGGCAAACCGGTGAATGCACTAAATGAACTAGAATTTATCGATGGGTTTGTTTTTGCCAATGTGTGGCGTACCGGTCTGATTGCAAAAATTGATATCAATACAGGCCATGCCGTTGGATTTCTTGACCTGAGTCCGCTAGTGAAGCAGGCTATGCAACTCAATCCGAATGTTGATGTTCTCAACGGCATCGCATGGCATGAAGGAACTCAGTCGATGCTCGTAACAGGCAAACTCTGGCCTTACATTTACGTTCTTAAACTTCAAAAACCAGTTTAACCTAAAATTATGCGTCTACGATCTCTTATTGTTGTCATGTTGACTGCAACCGCGACTTCATTGTTCGCACAAAATCCATATCCTTTGAAAGAAGACGTGGCTACGTTGGACGGAATTATTAAAGCTTATTACGAGGTGGTGTCTGGTCCCGAAGGCCCAAAGCAAACAGAGCGCGACAAATCACTTCATCATTCTTCGGCCAACGTGATGGTAACAGGCACAACAAAAACCGGAGAGCCTTTCATTCGCACAATGACGCTGAAGGAATTTCACGCCAACACACCAACAGACGCTTTTTACGAAAACGAAATTCATCGGGTAACAGAACAATTCGGTTCGATCTCTCACGTTTGGAGCACGTATGAGTTTCGTGACACCCCTGGCGGACCGGTATTAGGCAGAGGTATTAATAGTATTCAGCTATACAATGATGGCGAACGCTGGTGGGTATTGAATTGGGTCTATGATAGTGAGCGATCCAGCAATCCCATTCCATCCAAGTACCTTCCCGAGTAGTTCCAAAATCGCACACCTCGTGTTGTGATGCGAACATAAAAAGAGCCCTCAGGCAAGATTTCGGGATTTGGCATAATGGTTGACAATAGACGCTAAAATCTAAACACTGCCTCATGTTTATCAATTATTTAAAGATCGCTTTCCGAAACCTGGTCAAGCAAAAGATCTACTCCATCATCAACATTGTCGGTCTGTCAGTAGGCGCGGCTGCATCGCTGATTATCTTTCTTTATGTGCAGGCAGAGCTCTCTTACGATAAGTTCATTCCCGGTCATGAGAATATTTATAGGGTGGTTGAGGATCGGATATATCCTGATCACCTCTCGCACTTTGCGATGATCCCCGGAGGATTCTCAACCATATTTCCTGAAGAAATTCCGGAAGTGGAAAAATCAACTCGCTTGATCGGCTTTCCGAATTTTGCACAGGTAGCGCGATATGAAGACAATATTTTCTCTGAACACTATTTCTTTTCAGCAGATTCAAATTTTTTTGAAGTCTTTCCTTTCAAATTCATCAAAGGAAGCCCCAATCAAGCGCTTCGCGATCCCAACACAATCGTTCTTACGGAGTCAACAGCCAAAAAGTATTTTGGAGAAAGTGACCCTATTGGAAAAACAATCAAACTAAACAATATTGACCAGGCAGTTGTAGCCGTCATTGAGGATGTCCCCGAGAATTCGCACATGAAGTTTGACGCCTTAACACCTTCACTGGGCGTTCAATTTCTGGCAGAGCCAAACTTTTACATCGCAGGCACTTTTACTTACGTCAAGTTGCACGAGGGTGCCAATGCCAGTTCCATGGATGCAAAACTTCCTGGACTGGTAGAGAAATATGCAGCTGGTCAGATCGAACGAGACCTTGGCATCCCTTACGATAAATACATCGAAGCAGGTAATGGCTATCGGTATTTTTTGCAACCATTGGCTGACATCTACCTGACTTCTAATCGTTCCAACGAGATCAAAATCAATGGAAGTAAAACAACTGTTACTGTGCTCTCATTCATAAGCGTATTAATACTCGTCATAGCGGGAATCAATTTTGTAAATCTGGCCACCGCACGGTCGGCTGAGAGAGCAAAAGAAGTTGGTGTAAGAAAAGTATTGGGTTCCAGAAAAAAACAACTGGTAACCCAGTTCTTGTCCGAGTCTCTGCTGATAAGCGTAGTTGCGATCTTAATTGCAATCGCTTTGATCCAATTCTCGCTTGGTTATTTTAACGGCTTGTCCACCATTCCACTTGAGCTTGGCTTTGCTACTAATCCTACTTTAGTGCTGGCACTCCTCGGTGTCACTTTGACGCTTGGCTTAATTGCTGGGCTATACCCGGCTTTTTACATATCGGCAATGAGGCCGGTACAAGTTCTAAAAGGAAAATTGATTTCATCATCAAAGGGGCGATGGCTGCGCAATGGTTTAGTGGTGTTTCAATTCACCATATCTATCGTCCTCATCTCAGCCACACTCATCACCTACGATCAACTCAACTTCGTACAGGCGAAATCGATGGGTTTTGAAAAAGAAAATTTGTTGGTCATCAATCACAACAGCATCGATGAAGAGTCTGCCACGTTGCAACAGGAAATTAAGAAAGTACCTGGTGTTGTGAATGTCGGATCCGGTAACTCAACCCCGGGTGGCTACTTTTTTGGTTTGTCTTTCCGGCAGCCTGGCACCTCGGAGATATTCACACCCAAAGGGATGACCGCTGACGACAACTTTACTTCGACCCTAAACGTGAGCATTCTTGAGGGCCGATCCTTCAGCGAACAATTCAATGACTCACTATCCGTAATCGTCAATCAAAAGGCGGTTGAAGCAATGAATCTTACCAATCCCATCGGAACCGCACTAATTAATAATGCCGATCCTAATACTCCCGTCCCTTACACCATTGTAGGCGTTGTCGAAGATTTTCATTTCGAATCGCTGCATACGGAAATAACTCCCCTATTTATCATGAGCACGGAAGGACAGTTGAATTTTCAAAGCGTATTGATTGCCAGACTAAGCACCGAGGATGCCACGGGAACAATTGCCTCAATAGAAAACGCATGGAAAACAGTGATCCCTGAAGAACCTTTCATCTACTACTTCATGGACAATCAACTGGCCAGTCTTTACTCTGCCGAACAATCATCAAGTAAATTATTGACAACCTTCAGCATGATTGCCATAGTGATTGCTTGTGTCGGGTTATTTGGACTTGCTGCATTTACGGCCAGCCAACGCACCAAAGAAATTGGTGTTCGCAAGGTCCTTGGTGCCACGGTGGTCAGCATCGTGAAAATGATCTCAAGCGATTTCACAAAGCTAGTTTTGATTGCATTCTTAATTGGTGCCCCCATAGCGTGGATAGCTATGAATCAGTGGCTACAATCATTTGCATATCGTATCAGCTTGTCAATTGACACTTTCATGTTGGCGGGCGGAATTGTTTTGCTTTTCACGCTGACTACCATCAGCTATCAGGCGATAAGAGCAGCTACAGCAAATCCAGTGAACAGTTTAAAAGACGAATAGGTTAATCCTCAAGGGGGTACCACTCGACATTGGCCAGAGGTTTTCTCCTGCCTTGCTGCTCGGGTGCGTAGTTCTTTGAAAGGTAATCGACAATTCGGCTCTTGTCTTCACCAAGGTCCCAAAGGTTTTGCGTCTCCTGCATCCAGGTGATGATGTTATTCCATCCTTCTGCGTTCGCTCTGTTTTGTGTGATCAATTTGGCAGAGTGACATCCGGTACAGTTTGTGACTATCAATTCAAAATTCACATCAGCTTTGAGACCAGTTGGCAGATGAATACCATCTTTGACCTCATCTGTAGAAGTAACAACTCCCAATTGTCTCGGTTCTTCAAAATCAAAATGTGACGGCTGATAAAAAAACTGAAAGTATATAAGCCCAATCGTCATCAGCGCGCACAAAGCAAGTACCACCGAAACCGCCTGAACCGCTAATCGAACCAGTTTTATAAACCTATCCTCCACTTTACACCACTTTTACTGCGATTCGATGACATGCGTTGTTCAGGTAGCCTTTCGGGTTCCAATCGGGAACAACCATGGGTTGAGCTTTTCCCGCACTGTCAGTGGCGCGTGCCCAAAGCTCATAATATCCTTTTTGTGGAAATTGAATCTCAACATCCCATTGCTGCCAGGCCAGTCGATTCGCGGGAGATTTTAACCTGCATTGTTTCCATGTCGCTCCAAAGTCGAACGACAAATGCATCTCCTCTACTTCCAACTCTCCAGCCCATGCATGTCCACGAAGTGTCAGCTTCTTCCCTTCATTGATTATCGCGCCTGATTTTGGGTAGGTAATAATGGACTTCACGGGCATCGACTCAATGATACACATATCGTCATCCGCTACTTCAGCTCCTGGAGCTATTGGTTTACAGGGCATCCTGTACGAGTCGCCTCCCATCTTCTCACCATCATGAATTTTGTTTCTCACGGCAATACGCTTCACCCATTTGCCGGATGCGGAAGCTGGCCACCCTCCTGCTACCAGTCGAACGGGAAATCCATGTATCAATGGAATGTCCTCACCATTCATTTGATAAGCAAGCAAAGTTTCATCTTGTAATGCCTTCGCCATAGGCACACCACGAGAAATTGCATCTTTGTTTACATCTCCACTGAGATGCAAATCCGCACCGTAATAACCAATGTAAACGGCATCACTTTTTATACCCACATCATTTAACAAATCTCTCACTCGCACTCCCGTCCATCGGGCACATGAAACTGCACCCACACCCCACTGATTCCCACTGGCCGGTGGATTAAATTCTCCTCGACCGTTTCCTCCACATTCAAGCGTCAATTGGTATGTGTAAGGTTTGAATTTCGTTTTCAGGTCTTGCAGCGAATAGGTTTTGCTTTTTACAACGGACTCACCATCAATTGTAAGTATCCACTTTGAAGGGTCAATATCGGTTGGAACAAGGCCGTTGTTCCTAATAAACATCTTGCTGGCAGGAGTGATAGCATCATCAAGATGATGTGCCAGTGCTTCAACGTTCCACGGCCTGTCGTTCAGCACGATCATGTCCTTTGCTTTACCAAAAGCAGAAGCAGGATCCTGCTGATCTAAAAATAAAGGAACGTAGTCTTCGAAAAGATTCTTTCCGAAGACTATGTCTGTTCCTACGACTGCAACAAGCGAAGCCAGCGCACTGCGTGTAATGAATCTCCGCCTGGATGTCATTTCTAGTGCTTGCTGGTTTGGAGAATGAACTCCGCTGTTTCTTTTTTAAACTTTTCAAGAGAAGGCCGATGTGTGTACATCATGTGACCCGCCTCGTAATATTTCATGATGATGTTGGATTTGATCTCTTTCTCCAATCCAAGATGATCTATAGAGTACTCAACGCCATAGAAGGGTGTAGCCAAATCATACAAGCCGTTAAGGATTAAAATTTTCAGATGTGGATTTCTCGACATCGCCTGGGCCATGTCTTGTCCGGTGTTTGGCGGAGTAGGGAACCCAAATCCTCCACCAAAGTTGTGTTTCCAATCCCAATCAAATCCTTCTCTGGCGTAAGCAGAGGTGAAGTAAGTGTTCGCTTTATTTACTTTTAAAGTGTTGTAGTAATAATCCATGAACAACGCAGTGTAGCCTGGACTAATTGAAGAACTTTGCGGATCGTACACTGAGTATTGGCTGAGTGGATCCTGGTTAATTCCTGTAAAGCGAGAATCCAATCGACCTACTGTTTTTCTTTCAGCTCTCAACAACTCTTCAGTGAATTCAGGTTCTGTCACGCGCAGGTTAGCTTTGTCAAGATATGCCTTGCTTAGTCCTGTGAAATATGAAAGCCGGTCAAGCGCTTTTTCTTTCGCTGCTCCTGTGAGTCCATCGCCTTCCATTAGTGCGGTGGTGTACTCGCCCCTGGCAAATTCACGCGCTTCTTTTAGGAATGCATCAAGACTCGCAGGCTTATTTTGCACCTTGTTGTGATACCACGCGGTGGCTGCATAAGTTGGAAGATTCATCACGTAAGAAATATCATCACCAGCTGCAAACACCAGTGTTCGCAAATCAAAAACGGCTGAAACCATAACCACTCCGTTCATGGCCATACCAATATTCTCTTGCAGATAGTTTACAACACCAGCATTACGAAACGTACCATAGCTTTCGCCAATGAGATACTTAGGCGAGTTCCATCGGTCATACTCCGTCACAAATTGTTTGATAAACTGGCTGATCATTCTGATATCCTGATCTACGCCCCAGAAGTCTTTGTTCTTCGCCTTTCCAACGGCATGACTAAGACCGGTACCGATCGGATCCATCATCACAATGTCCGATACATCCAGAATAGATGAGTTGTTGTCTTCAAGCGTGTACGGTGCAGCTGGAGTAAAACCAGGATCGGTTACTACAACCCGCTTCGGACCGATCACGCCCATATGCAACCAAATGGAAGATGAACCTGGGCCACCATTAAAAACAAAACTGATAGGTCTCGTTTTTGGATCAGTAACACCATCTTTAAAGTAGGCAGTAAATCCGTGCAGCGCGATCGGTTCATCCTTATCGTTGCGCAACAGCATCGTACCGGCCATTGCCTTATAGGTAATCACCTTACCGTCAATTCTCACCGACTGGCTCGTGGTCGAAACCTCGCCTTTGGGAATTGTATCATTTTTGGCTTGCGAAAACCCTGCGAATGGTAGCATCAAAACAGATAGTGCCAATGGGAAAAGTCGATTGAATAATTTCATAATTAGTGTGTGGTATAGTAAAAGGAAGCTCAAAGTACTAAAATTTGGAGGGCGTCAAAAGCGAACTTACACCACCTTTGGCTAACTTGATTCCATTCGCCATCACGATTCAAATCAAACCTCAATGAACATAAGAACGGCCTTATTCTGTTTCCTGACTCAGTTCACTTTTGCTCAGCAATTGCCAACTATCACGGTTATAAAAGCGGGACAATTGGTCAATACTGAAGAAGGAACTATTACATCGAACCAACTCGTATTTGTTCAGGGTGAGGTCATCGTTGACTTGAAACCCACCAGCGCTACCATTCCTAAAAATGCAACTGTGATTGACTTGACCGACTATGTCGTTACACCTGGGCTGATCGATTGTCATACACATCTTGTGGATAATCAATCATCCAGTCCTGCCGGTCCATTGGAAAAGTCGGAAGCTGAGTACGCGTTTGCCGGGGTACGAAATGCCAGGAAGACTCTGATGGCTGGATTCACAACGGTGAGAGATGTAGGAACGTGGAGAGTGTTTACGGATGTCGCTTTGCGCAATGCCATCAACGAAGGACTGGTGCCTGGTCCAAGGATGCAGGTATCAGGCACCTACATCACTACATCAAGTGGAAGTGGTGACATCACTGGCATCGCACACGATATTGAGTTGCCACCTACCATGCGTTTTGGTATTGCCGATTCCGAAGACGAGGTAAGACAAAAAGTTCGCCAACTTTTGAATGGCGGAGCGGACTTCATTAAGATAATGGCGACTGGCGCAGTGCTTACCAGTGGAACAAAACCGGGAGTGCCTGAATTTTCAGAAACAGAATTGCAAGCAGCTGTTGCTGAAGCAACAAAATATGGAGCGCAAGTCACCTCACATGCACACGGAGCAGAAGGAATAAAAAATGCCATTCGTGCCGGAGTGCAGTCTATCGAACATGGATCACTGATCGATGATGACGGTATTGCTATGATGAAAAAACAGGGCACATACCTCGTAGCGGATATCTATAATGGAGACTACATCGCAGAAGTGGGCCAACGCGAAGGATGGCCAGAGGAGTACCTTAGGAAAAATGAAGAAACAACAGAAGCACAACGCAACGGATTTAAGAAAGCGGTGGCTGCAGGAGTGAAAATCGCCTACGGCACTGACAGTGGCGTCTATCCCCATGGGTGGAATGCAAAGCAACTCCCCTACATGGTGAAGTATGGCATGACCCCGATGCAGGCTATCCAATCGGCCACCATTGCAGCAGCCCGGCTTTTAAAATGGGATGACAAAGTAGGCTCTATCAAAAAGGGCAAATTTGCTGACATCATAGCGGTAAGGAGCCGAGACCTCGGTGACCTAACTCAATTTGAAAAGGTGGAGTTCGTGATGAAGGGCGGGGTCGTTTATAAAAACTGACCGAGAACACTACATCCCTCCTGTCAATTAAAATAGGCTTTTTTAGGTCCAGTGGGTCATTTTTAAAAATTTCTGCCTTTGACGTTTATGGAATCTGACTGGCGGTTGCATCCTATAGTCAAAATTCAAACCATCAGAATTATGAAAACCAGAAACAAAATGATTCCTAGGATAGTGAAGCTAGCTTTCGTGATGTTTGCTGTCATCATTGGAACGGGGTTCAAATCCATTCACACACAAAAGTGTATACCAGCAAACAGCCCCGCAAAAGATCAGCGAATCATGCTGGCTTTGCTTTTGGATACCAGCAACAGCATGGACGGCCTCATCGACCAGGCCAAATCTCAGCTTTGGAAAATTGTGAATGAACTGGCAGCAGCAAAATGCGGAGATGGATCGAGACCCAGTATCAAAATTGCCTTGTATGAATATGGTAATGATGGGCTCCCCTCATCTGAAGGCTACATTCGGCAGGTTAGTGGATTGACAGATGATTTGGACCTGATTTCAGAGAAGCTATTTGCATTGTCCACTAACGGAGGAAACGAGTTCTGTGGTCAAGTAATCAAGACTTCACTTAACCAACTCTCATGGTCAACCTCTCCTGCCGATTTGAAAATGATTTTCATTGCTGGTAATGAACCCTTTACACAAGGATCAGTTTCGTATCGCCTGGCATGTGGTGTAGCAAAAGAAAAGGGTGTGGTAGTGAATACCATCTTCTGTGGAAACTTTGATGAAGGAATGAGAACCAACTGGAAAGATGGTGCCGACCTCGCAGGTGGAAGTTACATGAGCATTGAGCAGAATCGTAAAACTGTATATATCGCTACACCTTATGACGATCAAATCGCTTCATGCAATGAGCGTCTCAACAAGACATACATATATTATGGAGCATCGGGTGAACAAAAGAAAGCTGCCCAAGCCACACAAGATAGAAATGCCGAAAGTTATGGGCAAGCCAATAAAGTGGAGCGAGCAGTTTCAAAAAGTTCACATGCTTATAAAAACTCTTCCTGGGACTTGGTAGATGCAGCGAAAGAAGATGAAGAGATCATTGCGTCTGCACCTGCCCAAGAGCTACCCCCTGAGATGCAAGGAATGTCAACCGAACAACGCACTAAGTATGTGGCTCAAAAGGCAGAGGAACGAAAGAAGATTCAAAATGAAATTCAAGCGCTGAATAAGAAGCGTCAGGAATATATCGCTTCTCATAGCGCCAACGAAAATGATGACTCGATGCTGGATGCAGCGATGATAAAGGCTATCCGTGAAAAGGCAAGGTCATTGGATTTTGTCTGGAAGTAAGAAATTGATCACCGAATTTGAAGGTGCCATAGGCACCTTCTTTTTTTATCCAGAAATGGTCATTCCCCCCTTCGTAAATTTTTTCAAATTTTTAGTTTATTTTATAAACTACTTTATATTTGTTCCGTATAAGGGAATAAAGAGGCTCAGAAACAGGGGTTTTTGAGCCAAAAATCAACCAAAACAAATATGAGCACCGAAACCAACGACTTTTCGCCCCAACAGAGCCTGGATCTGATTCAGACTATGATCAGACAGGCGCAGGGCAATTTGCTGAACAACAGCTTCTACTTTATCCTTTGGGGCTGGGCTATTTTACTGGCTAACCTCGGCATGTACAGTTTGTACAAGTTCAGTGACTTTCCCTATCCATATGTGGTGTGGCTTATCGCTATACCTGCATGGATTATAACCATGATCTATGGGTCGAAGCAGGGGCGCAAGGCTGGCAAGAAAACACATCTCGACAAAATCAATATGTGGATGTGGATCAGCTATGGCTTCAGCATCCTTCCTTTTATAATATTTATGCAAAACATTGGATTCAATGTCAATCCAGTCGTGCTTGTGATTACCTCAGTGCCTACCTTCCTTACGGGAATCATACTACGGTTCAGACCATTGATGATGGGAGGAATTAGTTTTTATGCTTTCGGAATTCTCTGCTTTTTAGTGAGTCCATTAAATCAATATCTGGTTGGCGCTGCTGCGATCGGTTGTGGCTACCTCATTCCAGGTTATTTATTAAAGAACATGCGCGAAAAAAATGTTTAAGGAACTCGATCCCCTACTTCATTCACAATTGAGGCTGGCCATCATGTCATTGTTGATGAGTGTCGACTCCGCAGAGTTCACCTTCATCAAGGAACAGACAGGTGCCACTGCCGGAAACCTGAGCGTGCAGATCGACAAGCTTTCAGAGGCGGGATACATCGAAGTGACGAAATCATTCAAAGGAAAGAAGCCTCTAACCACGTGTGCCGTCACTAAGAAAGGATTGAGTGCTTTTGAAAATTATGTGAATGCACTAAAGCAGTACATCAACAAATGATTTTTTTATCCATTTAGTTTATAAAATAAACCAGTTTATACCAATGAAAACAATAATCATGATAATCGGAGGACTATTAGCCTTCAATGCCAGAGTTTGGGCTCAGCGCCCTGACTTCTCTCCACAATGCAAAGAGGCCATGCAGCAACTTGCTTACCTCACAGGCGATTGGGCAGGAAAAGCAAAAGTGATCACCCAACAAGGTGAGAGAGAACTTGAGCAGACAGAACATATCGAATGGAGACTTGATGGGCTCGCTTTAGCCATCGAAGGAACCGGAAGCTCAAATGGTCAAGCTGAGTTCCAGGCTTTTGCTGTGGTAAACTTCGATCCGTTTACAAAGCAATACAAATTCAGGTCGTATGTAAAAGAGGGTTACTCTACCGATGCCTACTTCCGCGTGCTGGAAGAAAACAAGTTCGAGTGGGGATTTGACATACCCACCGGAGGTAAAACCCGCTACACGATATTGTTGGATCCAAAACAGAAATCGTGGAACGAGGTCGGAGAATACTCCAGAGACGGTAACACCTGGATGAAATTCATTGAGCTCAACCTGATCAAAAAGTAGAGCAATAAACAAACAACTAGTAAAAGACAATGGAATCAGTCATTCACAGCGCCACCGGTTTGTTTCATGTGATCATGGCCTTGTTAGCCATGATCACTGGCACAATAGTAATTATCAAAACCAAGGGCACCCGATTGCATGTAGCGATTGGGTATACCTATTTCTTTTGCATGCTTACAATGAACCTGAGTTCTTTCATGCTCTACGGATTGCTTGGCCATTTTGGCCCCTTTCATGTGGCCGCCATCTTCAGCTTGCTTACTTTATTGGGAGGCATGATACCTGTTTTCTTTAGGCAGAAAATAAAATCATGGCAGCGAGTGCATGGCACGTTTATGTACTATTCAGTTGTCGGCCTGTATGCCGCCTTCTTTTCGGAGGTGCTTACACGGATACCTGGCCAGTCCTTTTCTGGGATGGTGATCCTGGCTTCGGTAGCAGTGACCATCATTGGAAGTGCTTTATTCAACCGGCTGAAATTCAAGTGGTTTAGTGTGGGTAAATCAGCGCGT
>JBFWZR010000028.1:0-38140 GCA_050185175.1 Cyclobacteriaceae bacterium | reverse complement strand
TTTGAGAAACTGGTTGTGGTAGTCTTCGATGCAAACATTAATGCGGCTCATGCGTGGTCTACGGAGTGGTAACAGACACGATGGTGCCCGTAGGATCATTTTTTTCGAAAGCCAGTGACGCGCCCAGCAAGGCTACACGGTTTTCCAGATTGTAAAGGCCAAGACCGTGACGACCATCAATTTTTGCATGCGGGGTAGGGAAATCAAACCCAACTCCATCATCCAGAATAGATAGTTTCAAAGAGTCATCTATCCATTCAAATCGGACTTCGATCTCGAGCGCATGAGCATGTTTTAAAGCATTGCTTACTGATTCCTGCGCAATCCGGTAGAGCAATAGCTCCTGATCTTTATCCAGAGTTTGGCGTTGCCCTGTTTCACGGTAGGCCACCTGCACTTTTCCGTTTCTGGAGAGGCGGTCGCACATTTCCTGGACGGACTGAAACAAACCAAAGTTGTCAATAGTAGTGGGCATCAGGTCCCAGCTTATCCTCCGCACCGACTCATGCGTTTCATCCACGAGTTGTCTCAGTTCCTCCAAGACTCCGTTGTTGGTCTGATCATTTAAATTCACCCTAAGGGTCATCAACATCATACCCACATCATCGTGAAGATCTTTGGCCACGCGCTTGCGTTCGCTCTCCTGCGACTCGAGGGCGGCTTTCAACATCTTCTTTTGGTAATCCAGTTCCATGCGTTGCTGCTTCACCTCTTCCTTCATCATTTTCTTTTGATGGAAGATGACAAACAGGACGATGGCCACGGCCATGAGCAGCATGACTGCCGTGCCTGCCACGAAGAGGAGAACAAAGTAGGTATCCGGATTATCGGTCATGGAAAATTTGCTGCTCAGTGCAAGGTAAAGCAGAAATTCCAAATTAATAAGAGCCAGTGATCAATAGGACGAAGCAGGTGTTGCGTCCGGTTTCTTTCTCCCTGCTATCCATAGCCCATAGAAAAAGAAGAGATTGGCAATGATGGCCATGATATTGTGATAAGTCCAATAAGCAATTAGGTTATCGTTCAACACTTTAATCAGGTAATCAGTTGCCATAAATAGCAACAAGGTTGCCGACAAATAAATTACAAGTCCAGTGTTAATCCAAAACAAGGCTTTTCGTTCCAGGTTTTTACTTTGAGACTTAGCTGTGTACCAAAAAAAGAAATACAAAGAAACAATCAACAATGTAATCGAGTCGACCACGTAGGTGTAAGAATTGATTTCAGCCTTTTGGATGAAATGCCAGTTTATGATACCAGCGGTCGTCAATACAATTACCCCCACTTTGATTAATGACTTCAACATTTTGTTATCAAAAGCCAAATAGTACATCCATGATAAAAGCCCTAATTCTATTATTTGGTACAATGTGCTGGCGTGATTGGGCGGTATCTTATATGCAATAAGAACATAAAAGGCCAAGTCACATGAGAACGAAGAAATCTTGAGGGCAGTAAAAATTCTCAAGCTTGATGGTATTCTTTTCCAACGGAAAATTCCCAAACTCGCTATGGCAATTGAAGACCATATCAGTATATCACGCGAAAGCGCGTTTATCTCGATACTCATGGGATCAAACAATAAAATAATTACATGAGCTCCCGTCCTGAAAGCTGGAAAACGGTGATAATGTACCTAAATAATTTAGTCACAGCCGAGATCAATAGGTACAAATTGCCGCTATTAAAGGAGACTACCTTAGTTGTTTGGACAATTCGGTGGGCAATATGTACCCTATCCATAATCATCCCTCCCTCATTCGGCAAAGTCGCTGTCAAACCCCAAATGTTGTCGCCTTTTCAAAATCACTCTATCTGTACGAGGTATGACTTGAGTCGCCCTCCGTTCTCCTCCCTGCTATCCATAACCCATAGAAAAAGAAGAGATTGGCAATGATGCCCATGATGTTGTGATAGGTCATGTAAATGATAAAGTTGTCCTTGATTACATTAATGATGTATTCTGCCGCAACGAACAGCAGCAGAGTGGCAGATAAAGAGATGACCAAACCTGAATTGATCCAGAATAGAGAGGCACTCGAATTTTGGTTGCCTTCCTTTGGCTTTCGAAAACCCAACCAATAAAAATAGTACAGCGAGACGATCAGAATTACGAAAGAGTCAATCGCAAATGTATACGAGTTGCCTTCACTCTTCTGTATAAAAAGCCAGTTAGCAATTCCAAATACCGTTAAGACAATGCCAACTATATTGAACGGTAGTTTGAGTTTTTTATCGTTGAACACCACATAATACATCCATAGCAATAACACTAGTTCTATAATCTGGTATAGCGCACTAGCGTGATTGGGTGTGATTTTGTATTCTAACAATAGTTTTCCCATTGTATCACAAGCAAACGAAACCACCTTAACCATTGTAAAGATTCTCAAACTATTTGTCAATTTTTTCCACCGAAATGCACCCAGAGCTGCAACCAGTAATGATGACCATTGAAGAATATCCCAAGATAGTATTGGATCCATTTTTAATATGTGTTACTGAAAACTTCAAGCCGAGCCATAGAGGACTTATTTAATCCTTTGTCTATGGATAAAAAATGCTATCCTAGTTATCGGGACAAAATGGCGGACACCAACCCCCCTTATCCATAATCAACCCCCCCTCATTCGGCAATGTTGCTGTCAAATCCCATATGTTAATGCCCTCCGGATTCACACCCACCAGCACAAGTTGTTTTACTCCGCTATCATCAATGGCATAGTAACTCCGGATGCCAATACAACCCGGTTGTGCCAGGATTTCATTGATCCGGTTAACGCCATAAAAGCAGGCGATCTTTGTGTCCGGCTCGGGATTAGCATTTTTGTAATTGTCGATCCACCTCTTGGCGGTCTCCCCACTGATCGGTTCGCCAGTGTCGGGAGAAATTCCATCTGTTGCCATACTATAGACTTTTTATATTTATTAATACTCACAACGGCTGTAAGTAACATTTTATATTTGGTGCTGAGATCTTTCAACATATGAAGAGTAAGCACTCCAAACTAACCACCAGTGTCCACGTAGGTTCAAAAGGTGATCCACTACATGGAGGGATCGTCAACCCCATCTACCCGTCATCCGCATATGATTATGATGAGGTAGTGCGCTATCCAAGGTACTACAATACGCCAAACCAGCTTGCGGTAGTGGAGAAAATTACAGCACTGGAAAATGCTGAGGATGGAATCGTGTTCAGCTCGGGTATGGCAGCCATTATGACTTCCCTACTCGCCATGGTGAGATCTGGTGATCACGTTATATTCCAAAGTGATCTGTATGGAGGCACCCATCATGCTGCTCTCAATGAGCTCAACCGCTATGGCATCGAATACTCAATGGCAGATGCACAACCTGATCAAATCAAAAAAGCCATTCGTAAAGAAACCAAAGTCATTTACATAGAGACACCTTCCAATCCGCTGCTGAAAATCACAGACATTCAAGGTGTTGCTAAAGTGGCCAAAGCTCACGACATCACCACGATCATCGACAATACATTCGCCTCTCCTGTTAATCAAAACCCATTGGACTTCGGTATCGATATCGTGACACACAGTGGTACCAAATACATTGGTGGGCACAGCGACCTTTGCTGTGGATTGATGGTTTCGTCAAAAAAATTAACTGCCCAAGTCAAAGGCAGTGCCATGCATTTTGGCGGAAGCCTGGATGCACAAACCTGCTACCTGGTGGAGAGAAGCCTGAAGACTATCGTGTTGAGGGTAAATCAGCAGAATGCGAACGCGATGGCCATCGCTAAATTTTTGGACGGTGAGTCGAAGGTGAACAAAGTATTTTATCCGGGATTAAAGACGCATCCACTTTATGCCGTTGCAAAAAAACAAATGACAGGAGGATTTGGCGGTATGTTGTCGTTTGAAGTGAAGGGTGATCCGGATAAGTTTATGAAAAAGTTAAAGCTCATCAGAAAAGCAGTGAGCCTTGGCGGTGTAGAAAGCACTATCAACTCGCCACGAAAAACTTCGCACGCTAAATTGACTCCGGAGGAGCGCAAGCAAGCGGGTATCTCCGATAAGTTGGTGAGACTTTCTGTAGGGATAGAAGATGCGAAAGATCTGATCGCGGATATAAAGCAGGCGTTGTAGCCTACTCTACTTCCACGATTATTTCTATCTCAACGGTGATGTTGCTGGGTAACGCATTCATGCCGACAGCAGAACGCGCATGTTTGCCATTTTCACCAAACACAGCCACCATCAAATCAGAAAAACCATTGATTACTTTAGGTTGATCCGTAAACTCAGGAGTGCAGTTGACCATTCCCAGCACTTTCACTACTCGCTTCACTTTATTCAGGCTGCCTAGTTCTGCCTTCATGGTAGAGAGCAATGAAATACCAGCCTGGCGTGCAGCGGCATAGCCTTCTTCTATACTCATGTCTTTGCCCACCTTGCCGGTAATGCTGGTGCCATCAGCTTTGCTCGGCCCATGACCGGAAAGATAGAGCAGATTGCCAGTACGCACCGCCTTTACATAATTGGCTACGGGTTTGGTGGGAGCAATTAGCTGGATGCCTAGCTCCTCCACTTTTTTGTCGTAGTCCACTTTTTGAGCAAATGAGGTATTTGCAATAACAAACGTGATTACAGCTGCGATGATGTATTTCATATAGGTTTTGGTTTCGAAAAAATTTGAGAGTTATCGCCAGGGGAAAACCAGCTTAAGGCCTCGTTTATTTTTCCCGGCAATGTCAATGAAGCCCTTCATATCGCGAAGATTGCCCTGCACATCCCAGTAGTAGAAGGTACCTACTTTTCCTTTTGCGTAAGATTGACTCGTGATGGCGTTGGTCCAATAGGTGGTAGTCTGGCGATCAGCCGCGGTGGTGGTGGATTGCATCAATCTAGGTGAGTTAAGCCGATAACGATATATTTTCAAGTTGTATTTGGACGCCAGCAACTCACTCGACTCACTGCCGAATCCACTATTCAGATCACCCAGATTGACGGAGCTTGTCAATTGCTGACCACTCGCGTCAAGCAGAAAAAAAAGAAACACAACACTGAGCCAAATTTTCATGCGCGTATTGGTTTGAAAGAAAGTTACGATTTTTACCAAGAACATCTAGCCGATAACTATGCCAACGAAAGAAAAAAACAGGTGTACGTGGTGTCTCGGATTCGAGCAATATATTGATTATCACGACAAAGAGTGGGGCGTGCCCGTTCATGATGACCGAACACATTTTGAGTTTTTGATTCTGGAAGGTGCTCAGGCAGGCCTTAGTTGGTCGATGATCCTGAAAAAAAGAGAAGGATACCGAAAGGCGTTTGCTGATTTTGATCCAGCGAGGGTGGCAAAATTTACGCCAGCCAAAATTGAAAAGCTCCTTCAAAATCCTGCAATTGTGCGCAACAAATTGAAAGTGCATTCAGCGGTAAATAATGCAAAACGTTTTCTGGAAGTGCAGAAAGAGTTTGGATCGTTTGACAGATACATCTGGCAATTTGTAAACGGAAAACCGATTGACGGCAAGTTGAAAAACCTGAAACAGATAAAACCAACAACGAAGGAGTCGGATGCGCTGAGCAAAGACTTGCAGAAGCGCGGATTTAAGTTCGTAGGGTCAACGGTGATTTATGCACACATGCAAGCCTGCGGTCTCGTGAATGACCATGTGATGGATTGCTTCAGGTACAAGGAAGTGCAGAAATTGAAATAAGCTACGTCAAGTATTTGATAAAGGCGTAAATGCCTAAGATCAGCAACGTGAAACCAGGCACACGTTTTACAATGCGGTTATTTTTTACGTATCCTGCAAGCTTCTTAGCCATAAAGGCAAACAATGTCAACAGCACCATTGCTCCTACAGATGTTCCAAACACATAGCTGTGAAGCAGGGCCACTGAAGAAAGATCAATCCACCCTTGAGCTTTCAGGTATGCCGTGATGCCAATCCAGAATGGAATAGCCATTGGATTCAGAACACTTAAAATTAAACCTCGTCTGAAGCCGCTATCGTTAAACTTGACAGAAAAATTTGTTGGCTTTTCTGCCGACCAAAGATTGAGCAAACCAATTGTGACCATAACAATGGCAGTCACTAGTTGAAAATTATCAATGATCATGGGTGACGAAGTGATCCAGTACTCAAACTGGACTCCTATCCACGTGTAGGGATATTCGACAATGGAAACTGCAAGCGCAAAGCGTAGCGCAGTGTTGACTTTTCCTTCCAAACCGAGTTGAAGTACTGAGAGATTTAAAGTGCCGGGCGGAATGGATCCTATAAAACTAAAGAAAGCACCAATGAGAAAGACCCAGATCAGATCCATTACGATGACGTGACTGCTTTAAAGCGTTTAAAAATTTGTATCCCTTCTTTCAGCGAAAGATACGGAACACCCTTCTTGTGATTCGCAGCGCTAATGGCATAAATCGTATGCCAATGTGCGAACAGATCCGCCACAGCGCTGAAGAAAGAAGCGCTAGGATGATAGATGTGAGATGGCTCGGCACCGCAGCCATTGAGTTCCATAATTTTCACGTTTCCTTTTTCAAGGTCTTCAAATGAAGCGGCTCTTAAATAGTATAGACCAAAATAAAACCCATCGACATGTTTACTTAGCTTGTAAAAGGAAGCGGAGAGTTCAGGAGTGATCAGGTGATTGTGATTTAGAAAGGTAGTGCCAAGGCAATGATTGCCGATAGGCACGAGCTCAATGATCGTTCCCTTTGCAGGAACTTCCTGAAGCCGATTGGCATAAGTTAGCTGAAGTACCTCCCATTGAAGTTTAGCCCTGTCTTTGGCCAGAATGAGTTCCTGAAGGGTACGTTTTCCATCTCCCTCGATGGCTAGCATTTTCTTCATGGTGACAGATGACACTTTGCCCGAAGATTGATTGGGATGACGCGAGTAGAACACACTGAACTCCAAAGGCAGGTGAACATACTCCTGCACGATAAAATCCCAACTGCACTTTGCGATGTACTGCTCTGCTTCTTCTTTTGATTTGATCTTCTTCACCATCCATCCGCGTTCGCCAAGATCGGGTTTGAAGATGACGGGATAACCAAAACCAGCCGACTCAACTTGTTGCAACACTTCGTGAGAAGGTGTGCCATGTTTTACGAGAAACCCTTTAGGCTTGTACTCGTCCGGAATTTTTTCGAGCACTTCAAATTTTGATTCTCCGAACATACCCCCGGTGAGGATGCCTGGGTTGGAGGCTGAGAAAAAAAGGAATGATCGTGCTTTAGCCGACAGCCACAGCCAGTATATGAAAATTGGGGCTTGCACAATGCCGAAAGGCCAGTATTCCCAACTCCTCAGTTTGATAAGGAAATTGCTCCTGAGGACTCTATTGGCAAAAGTCATCCCCGCAATCAGTGCGCGTTAGTCACTGTTGCTTCCTTGTATCGAATGGTGGAAGCTGCAATACCGAAATCGGAAGGCAGAGAAATGTATTTGGCTACTTCCCTGATGCCGATTTTCATGATGGCCATGTGGTGAACAGCATGCTCAATATTATAAGTCAGTTCGCGAAAGTAATTGGTGCTCATGGAAACGCTGGCTTCACTGTCGAGTTCATAACCAACTTCTAGTTGCAAAGTGAAGTCATCAATGTTGTCAGCAATGAACTTTTTGATGCGCTCAATCGCAGACAGAGCAATGAATTTATCCGACTCGATTAATTTATCATGGGCGCGTTTGTCGTAGTTGACTACACCATTTTTGCATCCCTCTTCGAGACATAGAAAAAATTCGAGCGTATGTCTCAAGTGCTGCCCGATGCTGGAGTTGCCCAACGAGGGACATGGTGTGGTAAAGTCACGTTCCTCAATCTGTTCGGTGATAGTCGCCAACTGAGACAGGATTGAATGAGATGCCTTTATTAGCTGCATATTTCTAAGATTCAAGCGGCAAATATACTTTAAATTGTATTGAAAGAGCTTTGTAGTCAGGCTATTGCACTATCTTTTTCCAGTTCTGATCGGCTTTTGATTTCAGTGATTTTTCGTCTTTGTTCCAATCGGTTAGCGTGTTGTTTCCCCAAAAATTATAGAACAGGTAGAGCTTACCATCTAGAACTTTAAACGTCTCCGGATCGACCTTCACTTTCTCTCCACTCTCGCCCATGGCATAAGCGCACCAGCCTCCGTAGGCTGGCTCGTAATGATCAGGGTTAGCCTTGAATTTGTTGAGGTTTGCCGTGTTGGCGAACTGGTAAGTCACTCCTTTATAATTGTAGGTGATACTTTCCTTCCCTTCTTCTGCTTTATTAGAAAAATAACTCACCGGGTCATAGCCATCAATCGCCAGCGACTTTTTGGTGTTATAATGTTTCGTGCGGCTCGCGTCTGCTTGCGCATAAGAGAAACTGTGTGCCAACACGATTAGGATGACGGTCGCAAATGTTGTCTTCATGAAGCCTGTTATTCTGATTTCTTGATTGGGATTCAGTAGATCTAGTCCCCGGCCCAATTTTAGTCAACTAACGAGTAAAGGGAGGCCTCTGGTTCTATCAAACATTGACAATTGTCTGACAAACTACATTAAACCCGACAAAATTATGGACCAATGCATAATTGACTAAATCAGTTGAACCCCCGGATAATACCCCAAACAAGGTCAGGTTCGTATCCTTTCATAATGGCATAACGGGCCACCTTGTCCTTTTTTTTGAAGGCATTGGGCTCTTCGATCGTGTCCCATTTCCTGGTAATCAGGGCCTCAAGGGCACGGTGGTAATCCTGTTCGTCAATTTCATTTAACCCTTGGCGAATGCACCTTTGAGTGAGGCCGTGTGCTTCCAACTCGCGAGTAATTTTCACCTTGCCCCATTTCTTCATGCGGAACTTTCCACCGGCAAATGACTTGGCAAAACGCTCCTCGTTCAGATATCCTTCCGTAATGAGTCGGGTGATGAGGTCTTCCACCTGGTTTCGCCAAAGGCCGTAAGTATAGAGTTTGTTTCTTACCTCTTTGTGCGAACGCTCCTGGTAAGCGCAGTAATGATAAATTTTTTGAAGAGCCTGTTCTGGCGAAAGTCGTTTTTGCTCCACGACCAAAGGTGGCAACTTGTTCTTAGTAAGTCAACAACGGACTACTTAACGAATCCCTTAGTCCTTAGAATGCTGGTTACAAACTTCCTTTCGTTTTCGGTGTTGAAAATTTTGAAAGGAAGATGGATCAACTGTGCCTTATTCACCATCAACAGAAAATAGTCCTTACCAATCGATGCCCGCTCGATTTGATCCCACTTCATGGGCATGCCTTCACGGGGACTCACTTTGATCATTACTTGCTGGCTGTTGATTTCGTAGGACAACCTTTCGAAGAGCATTTTGCCTTGTTCCAGTTGGGTCACACCATAAAACTGAACCCACCAAAAAAGGAGATAAAGTGCTGCGCCAATAAATGCGCCAATGAACCACCAGATACTCGCGATCCACACATAGCCGAAGCAGATTGCAGCCACAATCAGCCATACCCACCACTGCTGTTTCAGGATGTTTCTCATGGCCAGCCGTATATAGTCCTTTTTCTCGAGGCGGTAGTTTTTTGTTCTTACGATCATGGGATCAGCTCAATCTTTAAAAATGGTGGGCAAAATTAGCCAGTTTAGGTTGTGCACAAAAGCTTATTCTACCACTTTCAGGCTTAAATCCAGGCTCCTCACGGAGTGTGTTAGTGCGCCAATGGAGATATAATCGACACCACATTCTGCAACTGATCGAAGTGTTTTTTCAGTTATGCCACCACTTGCTTCTGTTTTGTATTTCCCTTGAATCAGATTCAGCGCTTGCCGCATGGTGGGCACATCCATGTTGTCGAGCATGATGATGTCAACACCACCGATATCCACTACCTCCTGTACCTCCTTTAGCGTACGTGTTTCTATCTCAACCTTGAGCTTTTTACCGGTTGAAGTAATGTATTCCCTTGTATTTCGAATTGCATGGCCTATACCTCCAGCCATATCAATGTGATTGTCCTTCAGCATGATCATGTCGTACAGCGCAAAGCGATGATTCATGCCACCGCCAATGTGCACGGCCCACTTTTCTGCCAAGCGAAAATTAGGCGTGGTCTTTCGGGTATCCATCAGCTTCGCAGGTGTGCCTTCTGTGAGTTTGCATAACTTTTGTGTGTACGATGCGATGCCACTCATGCGCTGCATGCAATTGAGGACTAGCCTTTCAGTAGCAAGTATGGATCGTGCGGAGCCCGAAACCTCAAAGGCAGTCTCACCTTTTTTAATGGTGTCTCCATCTTTTTTATGGAAAACAATTTTTAAGGAAGAGTCAAAGTGTTTGAAGACGGCCTCAGCCAATTCGAGTCCGGCAATAACGCCATCGTCTTTAATAAGAAGTGCGGCTTTGTTCGTTGCTTTTTCCGGAACCGATGCCAGCGAAGAGTGGTCACCCTCGCCAATATCTTCTGCCAACGCTGTCTCGATGAAGTGATTTATAGCTTCATCCGTGACGTACCATGGCCTCATTCTTTTACAAAACTGATTTCGTGGATGAGGTGAACCGACCCAGCCTCTTTCACCAGCATGAGCACGTTGTAGCTGTCTTTGTCGCTCACATATCGCCCGATGGCAAACTGCTGACCACCTTTTGACGCACCTTTGTGCACAATGTTGAAGCTGGTCGGAGGATGTTTTTTGAAGAAATCACGAAACACAAATTCAGCCTGGGCCTTGCTATAGGTGTTCACATTTCCTTCAATATTAATCTCCACATTTTGATTCAAATGTTTTGCGATCTCCTTCGCGCTTCCGGTTTTTATAACGTCACGAATCGGATCAAATATAGTCTCCTGTCCAAATGAACTTTGGGCAAAAGCGCAAAGCGCAATCCAAAGTACTCCTGCAAACAGTATTCTATTTTTCATGATATAGATTATCTGACCAAAATTATGCCATTAAATGACATCCCAAAAAATAAACGGGACAAACGAAGAACCTAACATTTGTTAAAGATGTAATTGAGTTGATTAAGAGTAATTATCCTGTCTTGTGGGGTTATATTTGCCACTTATTTGTTGAGTTATGAACAAAAAGGTCTTGCTTATGATTTTGGATGGTTGGGGAATTGCTACCAATAAAAAGGTATCAGCAATTGACCACGCCCAAACACCCTATATCAATTCTTTATACCAAAAGTACCCTCATGGTAAGCTACAGGCATCTGGTCTTGCAGTAGGTCTTCCTGATGGACAAATGGGAAATTCTGAGGTAGGACACATGAATATCGGTGCTGGAAGGGTGGTATATCAAGATCTGGTGAGAGTAAACAAAGCCATCGAGGATAAGGAATTGGACGCAAACCCGGTTTTGAATAGTGCCCTGGCCTATGCCAAAGAGAAGGGCAAGCCGGTTCATTTGATTGGTTTGGTTTCTGATGGCGGGGTGCATTCGCATATCAACCATTTAAAAGCATTGTGCACAATTGCCAAGCACAAAGGAGTGAAGGATGTTTTTGTTCACGCTTTTACGGACGGCCGCGACACCGACCCAAAAAGTGGACTCGGGTTTTTACAGGATTTGATCGCTCACATGAATAAAACTTGTGGCAGGTTGGCGACCATCGTTGGAAGATATTATGCGATGGATCGTGATAAGCGTTGGGAGCGCGTGAAGCTGGCTTACGATGCGCTCGTAAAGGGAGAGGGAAAGCAAACGGGTGATCCCATCAAAGCGATTGAGGAATCATATGCTGCGGACGTTACTGATGAATTTATTAAACCGATTGTGATAACATCTTCAGATGGTGCACCGGTAGTGACTATTAAAAAAGATGATGTGGTCATTTGCTTTAATTTCAGAACGGATCGTGGTCGCCAGATAACCATGGCTTTGACACAGGAAGATTATCCTGATTTCGGAATGCAAAAGCTTCCTCTGTACTATGTCACCATGACCAGCTATGATGACTCATTCAAAGGAGTTAAAGTGATTTTCGAAAAAGATAATTTGAACAACACATTGGGAGAAGTGCTGGCTCGTGCCAATAAGAAGCAGATAAGAATTGCAGAGACTGAAAAGTATCCTCACGTCACGTTTTTCTTTTCTGGCGGACGGGAGGAGCCGTTCCCAGGGGAGTCGCGTATTCTATGTCCGTCTCCCAAGGTGGCTACCTACGATCTTAAGCCAGAGATGAGTGCGTTCGATATCCGTGACAAGATTATTCCTGAGCTGGAGAAAAAATCTGCTGACTTCATTTGCTTGAATTTTGCCAACCCGGACATGGTAGGTCATACGGGTGTTTTTAGTGCCGGTATAAAGGCGTGTGAAACGGTAGATCAGTGCAACGAGGCCGTGACCGAGACTGCGTTGAAGAATGGGTATACAACAATAATTATCGCAGATCACGGAAATGCGGATATCATGATCAATGATGATGGCACTCCCAACACTGCACACACGACCAACCTGGTGCCTTGTATTGTAGTGTCATCGGATTATAAAGGAGAAGTAAAGGACGGCAAGCTTGGTGATCTTGCCCCGACAATTTTGAAGCTAATGGGAATTCAGCAGCCCACTGAGATGACCGGAGAAATTTTGATTGAGGGATGAGAGCAGTGAGATTTCTTGTGATGCTATTTTTTGTAGCCGGATGTGTTGAGAAGGCAAAAAATACAGATCCTTTTTTTGAGATTGATCAACTCATTGATCAACAAATTAACATACTAAAAAGATCGGGAGCTTCTGTTGAAAAGAAGGCAGAAGTGGGTGACGCAAATGACACCTCATCTTTTGTGCCTGACAGCGTACAATGGGCGAATGAACTTGATGCTTTTCGCCAGATCGCCAATATCAACAGGCCGATTTACAAAGAAGCCTATAGTATAGAGGAAGGATTAGACGATCATCACAGCAATCTAAAAATCAAACGCTTTAGCACTAGCAGAAATATCCCGGTGAAATCACTTGACGTTTACTATCAGGATAATATTGAGAAGTTGCGAAAGATTGAGGCCGTTATCACAGATCAGAATGCTTTATTTTTTGCTTCCAAGAAATTGATACTTCAGTTTGAAGAACATCAGTCAAAACTGTTATTGGCTGGCTACAGCATTCAAGGCGTTCAAAAGATGATGTTGCGTGATAGTGTCAACTTCACGATAGAATCTAAGATCAACCATTGAACACAGCAGCGTAGGTGGCGAAGCGAGATACCGGGTCTGGAGAAGGCAAACCAAAAATTACCAAAGAGGGATTCGCGAGATTAATTGGTGTTTTCAGGTTTGTAAAACCTTACCGATCGGTTCTGATCGTTGGAATCGTTTGCCTGATGTTGTCAAGTATTACCCTGTTGTCATTCCCTTACTTCGCAGGTAAGCTACTCGATGTAGCTTCAGGGAAGGGGGGATTCTTTTTAACAAGCATCAACCATATTGCTCTTGCTTTAATCGGCATCCTTCTCGTTCAAAGTGTCTTTTCATTCATCCGGGTTTACACGTTTGCTATTGTGAGTGAGAAGACCCTCGCTGACATTCGTCTTTCTCTGTATGAAAAAATGCTATGGCTTCCGATGAAGTTCTTTGACCAGCGGAGAATCGGAGAGCTCATCAGTCGCATCACATCGGATGTGGGCACCTTGCAAGACACGTTCACGGTAACACTGTCTGAGTTGCTGAGACAAATTGTGGTACTCATCGCTGGCACAGTTGTCATATTTGTGCTCACGCCCAAGTTAACATTGTTCATGCTGTTGACCTTTCCTCTTTTGGTATTAGCTGCCCTGTTTTTTGGAAAGTTCATCAGGAAACTGTCAAGGAAAACGCAAGATCAACTAGCAAGTGCAAATGTCATCGTGGAGGAGACATTGCAGTCGGTAACTGTGGTTAAAGCATTTACAAACGAAATGTTTGAAACGCTTCGTTACAAGAAGTCTCTAAAGGAAGTGGTGCGTGTTGCATTGCACGCGTCAAAATACAGAGGGCTTTTTATTTCCTTTACAATTTTGGCATTGTTTGGGGGTATAGTGGCAGTGTCGTGGTATGGTGCTTTGCTTGTACAATCTGGCGATGTCACCGTTGGAGAACTGTTTTCATTCGTATTGTACACCACTTTTATCGGAGGCTCTATTGCAGGACTAGGAGACATCTATGGACAGCTACAAAAATCCATTGGTGCTTCGGAGCGCGTACTGGAAATTTTGTCGGAAGGGGATGAAAGAAGTAAGGGTAAGGACGAACTGAAACTGGATGGAGATATCAGATTTTCCAATGTTGACTTTGCATACCCTACAAGAAGTGATTTAAAAGTTTTGCATCAGGTGAGTTTTCACATTGCCCCAGGTGAAAAAATTGCCCTGGTGGGCCCGAGTGGTTCGGGAAAGTCCACCATCACCAGCCTGTTGTTACGATTTTATCAGGGGACGAAAGGCAGCATTCTTGTGGACGAAATGGATATCAATCTTTATCCCTTGACAGGGTACCGTTCCAACATTGCAATTGTTCCACAAGAGGTAATTTTGTTTGGTGGAACCATTCGTGAGAACATTGCTTATGGCAACCCAGAGGCATCCGATAAAGAGATTGAAGAAGCCGCAACGAAAGCTAATGCCATGGAGTTCATTCAATCTTTCCCGGAGCAATTTAATACCCTGGTTGGTGACAGAGGAGTAAAACTTTCAGGGGGACAGCGTCAACGTATTGCGATCGCGAGGGCTATTCTTAAAGACCCCAAAATTCTTATTCTGGATGAGGCTACATCATCACTCGATGCGGCTTCTGAACGGCTTGTGCAAAACGCTTTGGAAAGGTTGATGGAGGGGAGAACAACTATTGTCATTGCTCACCGGCTAAGCACGGTCAGGCAGGTCGATAGAATACTTGTTATTAAAGAAGGAAGGATTGCGGAATCGGGCACACACCGTGAACTAAGTGCACTCAATAATGGTATTTATAGTAACTTGCTAAAGTTGCAGTTTGAGATAGATGAGGCGCCTACAGGGACAAATATTGAGGGATAGCAAGCTTAGATCCACCATCAGCAGGACAACTATTCTGGGTCTGTTTCTAAAGAATGAACATGCACTTTCTTACTCGGATATAGAGCACGAAGTTTCCACTTCTTTTGACCGGGTAACTGTTTATCGCACACTTAAAACATTTCTCGACAAGGGGATCATTCACAAAATTCTGGACGACACAGGTGGTCTGAAGTATGCGTTGTGCAACAACCTATGTTCCACTGAAGAGCACCATCACGACCACGTTCACTTTAAGTGTGTACAGTGCGGTCAGACCAGTTGCCTTGACGAAGTGGAGATCCCGGTCATCTCATTGCCTACCGGATACCGTGCTGCGGAAGTCAACCTTTTGATACAGGGTACTTGCTCGGCATGCCGACAAAATTGATCGGTTTCCTTTCAGTCCCGGGTCGTATTTACCCACACGTGTAAGTTTTGTGGATTAGTTTATATTTGCAGCTACGAAACTTTTAAGAGGTGATTACCAGACTCAAGGAAGAGCGATAATCACCTCTTTTTTACCCAAAAAATAGCGAAAAACGGTCCAAATGCTTCTTTTCTCACTGTTCAGAAATCATAGTCAGGCGGAGACTATTCTTTTCGGAGTGTTTGCGGTTGTTATCGTCCTTTTCCTTTTAATAGACCTTGGCGTTTTTAATAAAACCGCGCACAAAATCTCGACAAAGTCAGCTCTGTACCAATCCATATTTTGGGTAATAGTTAGTACTGCTTTTGGCTATCTGGTTTATAGATATGATGACAGTGGGTCTGATGCAGCGCTTGAATATTTCTCCGCCTATCTCACCGAGTATGCACTTTCTGTAGACAACATTTTTGTCATCCTGTTGATTTTAAAATACTTCGCAGTCAAAGAGGAGTATTACCATAATATTCTGTTTTGGGGTATTTTGGGAGCGGTCGTCTTCCGCGGTATTTTCATATTTGTTGGAGCCCTGTTGATCGCTCAATTTCACTGGATACTTTACGTATTCGGAGTGTTTCTTATTTACTCTGGTATCAAGATCTACTTTGGCGACAGCGATGAAAAGATAGACCCGGAAAAGAACCCGGTGTTGCGACTTTGTCGCAAGTATCTGCCGATGACGAAGGACGACATGGGAGGAAAGTTCATTGTGACCAAACCTCTGATGTTTACTCCATTGTTTCTTGTGATCGTATTGATTGAAACTACAGACCTGATCTTTGCGGTTGATTCCATCCCTGCGGCATTTGCTATCACGCAAAATGAGTTCTTGATTTATACCTCAAACATCTTTGCGGTATTAGGCCTTCGTGCAATGTTCTTCTTACTGGCGGGTATAATCGATAAGTTCTATCTGCTACAAAAGGGTTTGTCAATTATCCTTTTCTTTATTGGCGCAAAAATGTTGCTTGAGATTTTTGACATGCATGTGCCTGTCACGCTAAGCTTCTCGGTAATCTTGATTACGCTCACCATGTCAATTATCTTCTCCGTGATCATACCCAAGAAGGAGAAATCACAGGAGTTAGACGCCTAGTTTTCCAGGCTCTCAGAAAAAATTGTTGTAGGAAGTATTTTCATCAGCACTGGCAGTGTGAGGAAGCGCTGAGGCAATGAAATAATTACGAAAGTTGGAATGGTTTTGAGCACGATAAACATCATTTCCTGCACCTGATGTTTCTCTTCTTCACTTAGCTCGTTGCTTTTCGCTTTCCTTAATAATTCCATTAGTTTCTTGCTTTCGCGTACTTCACTAATGATTCTGGTTTTATGTGTTTCGGCAAGCCTAGAAAGTCTCTTCATGAATTTTTCACTCACCTCGTTATAGTCTTGTCGATTTTGAAGGTATCCCAATTCCTCCCAATGTTCCAGCACAAATCCTTCGATCGCAATCATACTGTTCTCAAGGTCATCTGCATGGAATTCCAAACTTTGGTTGAATCTTTCCAGGAATTTATTTTCTACGTCCTCCACTTTCTTGTCTGCCCAGATGGTGAGGATGGCCATCTCGAGGAAGTACTTTTTCAGTAGCCATGAGTTGTTAGTGGGTAGATTGATCTCTTCTATCTCCACCCCTCTTTCAAAGATCTCAGCCGCTTCTCTTTTTTTCTCAGGGGAGAGCCCAGCACTCTGCAAAAAGAATTCCAGCAGTTTTCTTTCTTCAAACTCAATCTTCGTGTTGGCGTGCGCTGCGGCTGCAATAATTTTCACTACAGAGAATCGCAGCTCTTCTTTTTCATACTTAAAGAAGTCAGATACGATCCGATCAGCGTTGGTATGAATCCACTGACCGAAAATGAAAATGTCGAGAAAGAGTAGACTGTTATGAAAGAACTGTGTCCAAAAGTTTCCGCTGTATTCTGCCGTTCTTTCAATTCGCTTATCGAGAATTTTCTCGGCTAACTCAAGAGGGGATTTTCTTTTTCCAAAGAAAGTCTTTGATGGAGTTGCCAATTCAGGAAAGACATTGTTGTAGAACTTGGCAATGCTATCCAGTGTCTTCGACATTAATTTGGAAAGTTCTTCGGGATCTCTGATTGGTTTGTCGTGAAACAACAGAGAGCTGCTGATAAGACTTTCAGCGAGAAGAATCTTCATCTTATCCTTATCATCCCAGTCCTCGTGGTCGGGGTGATCGATCACTTCAACCGCGCGGCCGTACATGAGGCCGGTGGGCTGAATTACGCGATAAAGGGAATGCTCTGGGTGCGATGACCGTCTCTTTTCAGTCGTCAGCTCACCCAATAAATCTTTGCGGAAATCCAGATATTCTTTTAACCAGCCCTTTTCGCGCGGCTTCATCCGTCTTTGGATTAGAATGAATCTGAAAAGTTACTGAAAAAAATAGTTTTTGTCCACCGAACTATTGGACCGTATCGCGCCAGTTGCCCTTCTCCATGTCGTTGGCTGAGGCTAGAACTGTTTTTTTGAGGTTTTCTTTGTAGGCGTCCAGTTTGGCGGCCACCTGGCTGTCGTTCGTCCCAATGATCTGCGCTGCGAGAATTCCTGCATTTTTAGAGCCATTCAGCGCCACCGTGGCAACGGGCACACCCCCAGGCATTTGCAAAATGGAAAGCACGGAATCCCATCCGTCAATCGAGTTGGAAGACTTAACCGGCACACCAATAACCGGAAGAGAAGTAACTGAAGCGACCATGCCAGGCAAGTGTGCCGCACCACCGGCACCCGCAATGATCACTTTCAGGCCTTTGCTTCGGGCATTGCCGGCATACTCCATCATTCGCTCTGGGGTGCGATGCGCAGACACTACCGTGATCTCATAGGAAATCCCCAATTCATCAAGGATGTCAGCGGCTTCTTTCATCACGCGCAAGTCTGACTTGCTTCCCATTATGATGCCTACGGATGCTTTGCTCATGCGATCACTTTGAGGTTGTCTTTCACAAAGGTGGCTTTCTTATTCAAACTTTCCACGTCCTTATCCACTATTGTTACATGCCCCATTTTTCTGAAGGGCTTGGTTATCTTCTTTCCGTAAAGATGTACATGCACACCTTCGAGTTTCAACACTTCTTCCATTCCCTGGTATTGCGCATCTCCTGTGTATCCCTCCTCGCCCAACAAGTTTACCATTGCACTCGGAGACCGCATCGAGGTGGCACCCAAAGGTTGGTTGAGAATGGCCCTCAGATGTTGTTCGTACTGTGAAGTCTCATTCGCTTCTATAGTCTGGTGACCACTGTTATGCGGGCGCGGAGCAATTTCGTTTACCAACACCTTGCCATCCTTGGTCACAAACATTTCCACCGCCAAAATTCCGATAAGGCCCAGCGACTCAATTACCTTTTTTGCAATTCGGTCTGCGTCAGCGGCAATGTTTTGGGAGATGTTAGCCGGTGCAAAGAGATATTCAACGAGATTCTTTTCCGGATGAAAGACCATTTCTACGGGTGGGTAGGTTCTGTCTTCGCCTGATTCATTTTTAGCAACAATAATGGCGATCTCATTTTCATAGTCGACTAACTTTTCCAAAAGCCCCGGTGCATCAAATGCTTTATCGAGATCTTTTGCGTCTCGTATTACCTGTACACCGCGTCCATCATAACCTTCTTTCGCTAGTTTGTTTACTGCGGGTAGAAAAGAGGCGTTGGACGTTACCTCATTTCTATTTTCGGTAAGAATAAATTCTGCTGTGGGGATCCCGTTCTTTTGAAAGAACTCTTTTTGCGTTCTTTTATCCTGGATTAACTCAATGATATGAGGTTGTGGGAAAACCTTCTTCCCCTTTTTTTCAAGATCTTTTAGGGCTTTCGTATTGACGTTTTCAATTTCGATAGTAATCAAGTCACAGCTTTTGCCAAAGGCCATCACGGTTTCGTAGTCGGTGAGTTTGCCTTGGGTAAATTCTGAAATCTGATGGCAGGGAGCTGAGGCGTCAGGATCTAATACTGAAAAAGTGATGTTAAAATCGATGCCGGATTGGATGAGCATTCGCCCCAACTGGCCACCTCCTAAAACACCAAGCCTAAAGTCCTTTTGATAGAATTCTGGTTCCATTGGCCGCAAAAATACCGATTATTTCAGGACCAGAAGGGACTTTAGCTGTAGACCATGGCTTTGGATCTGGCTACCACATCATTGAATTCAATCTTCGCCATTCGAATGGAATAGAGCAGAAGCCTGACTTCTTTTACATGAACCCGACCATCGGCCTCTGACATTTTGTGCAGGTGAGCAAAGGCATCAAGCTTTTCATCATCAGTGCATTGATTCAGGTGGTCAATGCCAGACTGATATATATGCTTTTCATTTTTGTCCAGCACACTTTTCTCAAACTCAATCAATGTGGCTTCGGGAATCTGTTCGTAGTCTTTAACCTTCCTTAAAGCTTGGCTCTCATTTTCATCAATTACTCCATCCGCATTTACCAGCAAATGGATGAGGTATAAAATACCCAAGTGATAGTTTTTATTTTGGCTCATAGAAATCGTAGGCTATAAATATAACCAGAATTGCGGCTATTAAAAGTGCTGGATTTAAGAAAGAGCCTGGTATACGAACAAGGCAGAGAAGTATGCCAGGAGCGTCATGTAAGTCAATTGCAGCATGGGCCACTTCCATCCTTTGGTCTCTCGCTTTACGATGGCGAGTGTGCTCATGCACTGCATGGCAAAAGTATAGAAGATCAGTAGCGACAACCCGGTGGCAAATGTAAAACGTGGGCCTCCGGTTTCAGGATTCTTTTCGGCTTTTAGTCGGCTTTTAATTGTGGTTTGGTCCTCGGTATTGCCCACGCTGTAGATGGTGGCTATCGTGCCTACGAATACTTCCCGCGCTGCAAATGATGTGATCAACGCGATGCCTATTTTCCAGTCATACCCAAGTGGGCTGATGATCGGCTCAACGCTTTTTCCGATGATGCCTGCATACGAGCGCTCCAGTCTATACGCCATGGTTTGGTTCTCGCGTTCAGCCTCGGTTATTTTTCCCTCCGAAATTTCCCGGCTTACCTGTGCATCCACACCCTTCATACTGTCGCTGGGCCCATAGCTGGCCAGCCACCATAAGACTATGGAGATAGCAAGAATGACTTTGCCGGCTTCAAAGACAAACGTTTTTGTTTTCTCAACGATGGTGTAGCCCACGTTCGACCACTTCGGCATACGATAGGTTGGGAGTTCCATGATAAGGAAACTTCTCTCGTTCGCTTTTACAATCCATTTCATGACAATCGCAGAAAGAATAGCAGCAACGAAACCTAATAAGTAAAGCCCCATCAACGCGAGACCCTGTAAATTGAAAAACCCTATCCATGTTCCTTCGGGTATGATAAGTGCAACGAGAATAGCAAACACAGGCAACCTTGCCGAACAACTCATCAACGGAGTAACAAAAATCGTAATCAATCTGTCTTTCCAATTCTCAATTGTTCTGGTGGCCATAATGGCGGGGATAGCACAAGCCCATCCAGAGATTAGCGGAACCACGCTTTTTCCACTTAAGCCAAACTTTCGCATGATTTTATCCATAAGGAACACCACGCGGGCCATATATCCCGACTCCTCCAGGATGGCGATAAAGGCGAATAAAATTGCGATTTGAGGCACAAAAATGAGGATTCCGCCTATGCCGGGGATTATACCTTGTGTGATTAAATCAAAGAATGGCCCTTCAGGAAAGATGCCATTTAAAGTATTGCTAAGATTGGCAAACAAAGCATCTATCATGTCCATCGGGCGTTGTGCCCAGGCGAAAATAGATTGAAAGATCAGGAAGAGAATACCAAAGAAAATAACATAACCCCACACTTTGTGTGTGAGTACTTTATCGATTTTGTGCGAAAGCTTTTTCCAATCGGAGTCAGCATTTTTGACAACCACTTTGCTCAATACATCCTGAATGAATTTATAGCGAAGGATTGTTTCAGCTCCCTGGTATTTCCCCGGAAAGAATTCGAATTGAGATGCAATTTCCTTGATTGAATTTTTTTCTTGCTCACTTAAGAATCCGAGGTTGTCTACCTGCTGTAGGTACTGATAAGCTTCGTAATCTGATTCAAGACTGAAATGTTTTTTTGTCTTCTCAACAGGCTGGCTGATTTCAGGGTCGATTTCATACACGCTTCGACCCGAAACGGATACTGGGTTGGCAAGAAGTTGTTTGAGTTCCTGTAGGCCATGGCCGTTGCGAGCGTTGATCAACGCCACTGGCAAGTCAAGCATCTGCTCAAGTTTCTTGACATCAATATTCTGTCCTGATTTTGCAGCGAGGTCCACCATATTGAGTACCAACACAACAGGTAGCCGAAGATCGATCAATTGCGTGAGCAGTAGCAGCGAACTTTGGAGGTTGGTCGAGTCTGCCACCAGCACCACCTTGTGTGGATAGAAGTTGTTTCGTTTATCCGAAAAGATTTCAGTCACGATCTTTTCATCGAGCGACCGAGGGTAGAGGCTATAAATACCCGGGAGGTCAATGACCTCGGCAGAGGTGTGTGCATCCAATTCACAGATGCCTGTCTTTTTGTCGACAGTAACTCCGGGGAAATTTCCTATTTTCTGGTTTAACCCAGTGAGCTGATTGAAGAGTGATGACTTTCCAGAATTGGGCTTTCCTGCTATCGCTATCTTTAGCCTTTTCACAGTTCAGGCAGGCTTTAGTTTAGAATGGCGATCATTGCGGCTTCATCCATGCGGATAGTGATGTCATAGCCGGAGATGCTTACGCAAATCGGGTCTCCGAGAGGTGCGCTAAAATTGAACTTTACTACCGAGCCCGGAAGAAATCCCATTTCCAAAAGTCGGTTTGAAAGGTCTTCACTGACAAAACCCGAAATTACTGCCGTTTCACCTGGCATCATCTGCGCTACACTTCTGCCGTTTGCCCCCACGTTTATTTAGATTAAATTTAAACTGCGTGAATATAGTTGTTTGAGGTATGATAAACCATGATTTTGGATTGGTTGTTTAGTAGTTATGAAGCGTAGCCATTCAAAACGAGAGGACAAAAGGAACGGAAGGAAACATGCCAAAAAGTCTCAGATGGCCTCAAATTCAAACGAAGTTGAGGCTGTAGATTCAGAGAATAAGGTGGACTATGGTGGACTGCCTGATCGCGATCTGAAGAAGAATCTGGGCTGTGGCTAGTTCACAGACTTTCTGCATAAAAGACCCGCTTAACCCTCTCGCTGGTATTGGTTAGAATCTCGTACGGGATTGTATTAATCATTTTGGCCACCTCAGGAATTGGCAACCCTTGGCCAAAGACAATTACTTCACTTCCTTCTGAAGCTTCGGGGATGTCGGTCACGTCAATCATTGTCATATCCATGCACACGTTGCCTATCACTGGAGCACGTTTTCCAGCGACAAGGACGGACCCCACACCATTGCTGAATGCCCGGTTATACCCATCGGCATATCCAATGGCGATGGTAGCGATACGAAGCTCACGCTCTGCTTTGCCCCTTCTTCCATATCCTACGGTCTCACCTTTTTTGATGGTCTTTACTTGAGAAATAACAGTTTTTAAAGTCGCCACGGGCTGAAGTTTATCTTGGAACTCGCCTGATGGATCGATTCCATAAAGTCCAATCCCCAGTCGCACCATATCAAACTGCAGCCCGGGGTGCCGAAGTATGCCGCTGGAGTTAAGGATATGGCATAGAGGTCTATAATTCAGGGCTTTCTCAATTTCTTGGGCTGTTTTCTCAAAAACATTGCTCTGGGCGATCGTGAATTCATCGTGTTTGGCCTCATCCGAAGCTGCCAGATGCGAAAAAACTGAAGCAACCCGGATATTTGAACTGGAGGAGAGCAATTCCAACGCCTCCGGGATGTCGTTCTGTTCCAGTCCAAGTCGGTGCATACCAGTATCGATCTTCAGGTGTATAGCTATAGCGCGACCGTTGAGAAAACTCACCAAAGACCTTAAAAGAGACAGACTGTATATTTCCGGTTCAAGGTCATTATCGATAAGAGCCTGAAAAGTGTCCTCAGTTGGGTTCATTACCATAATAGGGAGATGAATGTGATGCTGCCGGAGTTCCACTCCCTCGTCCACATAGGCCACCCCGAGATAGTCTACCCGGTGATACTGCAATAGTGAGGCAATCTCCTGGCTTCCGCTACCGTAGGCAAATGCTTTCACCATTACCATAAGTTTTACCTTTGGCTGTAGCAGAGATCGAAAGTAGTTGAGATTGTGTACTGCGCTATTCATGTCAATCTCCATCACCGTGCCATGCACTTTTTTTTGCAAGCGTTGTACTACTTTTTCAAATTCGAAAACCCGCGCACCTTTTATCAGGATTGCTTCGTCTTGAAAATCATTCCAATCCGTGTCGCGGATAAAATCGTCAGTTGTAAGGAAAAACTGTTTTTCAACATCAAGTTCATCAAACGGAGAATGGTGAGAATAAAAGCCAAACCCAACCCCGATGAATTTTTCAATGCCACTGTCCTTTACGACTGCGGCAATTTGAGCTGCAAGCTCGTCCAGCGTAAGACCTGATTGAAGAACATCAGAAAGTATCAGTGTCTTTTTTGGCTGGTTAAGGCTGTTCAAAAAGTCTAGACTTATTCTGAGGGCTCCCAGATCATTGTTATAGGCGTCATTAATGATCTGGCACCTATTGATTCCTTGCTTTAACTCAAGCCGCATGGGTACGGCTTGCAACTGATTGATTTTTGACTCGATCACCTCATCGCTGTAGCCCAGGTGGATCAGGAGTACAATACAGTGCACTAGGTTCTCTTTTGAGGCAAAATCCTGGAAAGGGAGCACAAATCTATGATAGCCCAAGGCCCCAGAAATTTGAAGAATTTTATCGTTAGTGAACTCGAGTAAAATATTTGAGCCAGGTTTTTGCCCCCATCCCAGCAGTTTTTGGGTGGCATTGGATTTTGACGCAAACTGCTCCTCTATTTCCGGATAGTCACTGCAATAAATTACAGTTTCAGCTTCCTTGAACAATATTGCTTTCTCACTACCTTTTTCCTGAATTGAATTAAAACCTTCGGCATGTGCAGAACCAATGTTGGTGAATATTCCAATCGTGGGGTGAATTATTTTTTGCAAAGAGGTCATTTCACCGGGTTGAGATATCCCCGCTTCAAAAATTCCTAGTTCATGATCTTCATTCATCAGCCATACAGACAGCGGCACTCCGATTTGGGAGTTGTAGCTACCTGGATTTTTGACACACTTTTTTTCGGAGGATAAAAGCTGATAAATCCACTCTTTAACAATTGTCTTTCCGTTGCTGCCGGTGATCCCGATGACGGGGTAATTGAACTTGACGCGGTGGTTAGTGGCGAGTTCCTGAAGCGCATTGACTGAGGAGGCTGCCAGATAGAAATTCCCATCAGGATAATTACGGACATCAACTTTACGTTCGACAATAAATTGTCTCACTCCCTGTTCATAAAGTGAGGCGATGAACTCGTGGCCATCGTTGCGAACGCCTTTTATTGCAAAGAATAAGCTTTTGGGAGAAGCCAGGACTTTCCTGCTGTCCGTAACGAGATATTGAATCACCTCGTCCTTTGCCATTTGAAGCGTGGCACCACTAACTACCGAACTCAGGCTGGAAAATGTAAGCATGACTAGAACAGTCTGCCCCCGTTGGGCACGTCCTTATCAATGGTTGTGAGCACCACGTGGCCATCCTGATCGGGAAAGCCAGTAACAAGAATCTCGGACAAGAACGGGCCAATCTGTTTGGGGGGGAAATTGACCACGCAGGCTACCTTTTTTCCCGGTAGTTCGTCAAGTTCATATCTGCGTGTGATTTGCGCGCTGGACTTCTTGACGCCCAACTCTGGTCCGAGATCGACCCATACCTTAAAAGCAGGTTTTCTGGCTTCTGGGAAGGTTTCTGCCTTGAGAATCGTGCCTACCCTGATGTCGATTTTATTGAACTCTTCCCATGTTATCATGGCCAAAATTTCATAATTTGGTGGAACAATCCCAATTTTGCCACGTTTTGGCTAAAGACAGGGAGACGAACATGACAGGTAAGAAATCTTTTTTTCTGGCAGTTCTCACAGCTGGGTGCATAACCTTGCTCTCCTATGATTCCTATGCTCAAGAAGACGGGTATCCCAATTACAACTTTCAGGAGCCGAGTTATCAAGAGCTAAACCTTAATGAAGATAAGGCGCTGATATATGATCAGAATGAAAATCGTCCTTCCCGCACGATTCAAAGCATGCAAAGAGATTCCTTAGCGATTCAGGCTTCGAAGAATAAAAACAACAAAAAGGCTGCCGCAGAAAAAAAGGAAGATGACGCCCTGTCATTCAATTTCCTCTACTACATCATTCAGAAGTACAAGATCTCAGATATCGTAGATCAGTAGCTAATTATACTTCACGTAGTTCTCCCACTTCTCAATCACCATTTTAAAGTCTTCGGGCAGGTCTGAATCGAAGCTCATGTTTTCTTTCGTAATGGGGTGAACGAATCCCAGCGTTTTTGCGTGAAGCGCCTGGCGTGGGATGATCTTAAAACAGTTGTCTACAAACTGCTTGTACTTTGAGAACATGGTTCCTTTTACGACTTCGCTGCCACCATATGTGTTGTCGTTGAACAACGGATGGCCAAGGTATTTCATGTGTGCCCGTATCTGATGGGTTCGGCCAGTTTCAAGTTTACATTCCACAAGGCTTACATACCTCAGCGTCTTTAGTGTCTTGTAATGAGTAATTGCTGTTCGGCCAAAATCGCCATCAGGAAAGGCAACGGTAAGTCGCCTATCTTTCAAGCTTCTCCCAACGTTTACATTGATGGTCCCACTCTCTGGTTCAGGCTCACCCCAAACCAACGCCCAATAAGTTCGTTCGATAGTGTGATTAAAAAATTGTTTGGCGAGCCCCGTTAATGCAGCTTCGGTTTTCCCTATTACGAGTAACCCTGATGTGTCCTTGTCGATTCGATGAACGAGCCCGGGACGGCCATCATTCCCAGGCATCTGTGGTAGGTTTTGAAAGTGGTAGGCCAGCGCATTAACCAATGTGCCACTCCAGTTTTGAAATGCCGGATGCACCACCATGCCGGCTGGTTTGTTCACTACGAGCAAATAGTCATCTTCAAAAACTATATTCAGCGGAATATTTTCTGGCTTTACATCTGTATCCCTTGGCGGCTCGGGTAAGGAAACCGTAATCACGTCATGGGGATGCACCTTGTAATTCGGTTTGATGGCACTATCGTTGACTTTCACAAAACCTTCGTGGATACCGGCCTGAAGTTTCGTGCGGGTTACATTGGGGAGCCGTGCATTTAGAAATTTGTCAATACGGATCAGACTTTGTTTGGGGTCGGCAACAATGCGATAGTGCTCAAATAACTCATCGTCTGAGTCATGGAGTTCTTCACTATCTGATTGATTTTCTTTTATCATGAGGCCTTCAAAGAATCAAAATTACAACTATAGAGGACAGGTTGCCGAGGATTACCCCGTTAGATTTAAAAGTTTTGTCTTTGGCAAATCATAGTACTTTTGTTTTCTTGATTAAAATCCAGTGAGCATACAACAACTATTCGGTGTTCTGCTGTCCTCTAGCTTAATTGTTTGTTCGTGCAAAACAGACAGGACGCCTGAGTCTGACCTTTTTGCAAAAGGCATAAGTCAAGGTAAAGTGGGCAAGAAGCTTGAGGAAGCGTCCGGTCTCGTGTCAAGTGTAGCCAATGTCGGTCACTTGTGGGTGATTAATGACAGCGGCAATGAAGCGGAAGTCTACCTGATAGATGGTAAGGCTGATGTTGCGTTGACCTGCAAACTTGAAAAAATCAAGAACAGAGATTGGGAGGATATTGCTATAGGTAGGGCTCCGGATTCAGATAAAATGTTTGTTTATGTGGCCGAAGTGGGTGACAATGATGCTAAATACGAGTTCAAATATTTGTATCGCTTCGTTGAGCCAATTCTGACTGAGGATAAAAAAATATCGATTGAGGACGTGCAGACGTTGGTGATATCACTCCCGGATGGAGCGCGGGACATGGAGGCGATTGCAATCGATCACACGACCGGAGATTTATATCTGGTTTCTAAAAGAGAGGAAAATGTGGCGGTCTATTCGGTGCCGTTCAATCAACTAAATGAAGGCGACACTTTAGTGCCACAAAAAGTAGCCACACTTCCTTATCACAATGTAGTGGCAGCGGATATTTCATTTGATGGAAATGAAATTCTCGTGAAGACTTATGATGAAATTTATTATTGGAATACGGGCGATTCGTTGAATATTATGCAAACGATTCAACTTCCAGCGACAATACTGAATTATTCACCTGAGCCGCAGGGCGAGTCGATCACATGGACGCTTGACGCTAAAGGCTTTTATACACTCAGCGAAAGCGTGGATGATGAAGCAGCCAAGCTCTACTATTACAAGAGAAATTAAATTAACACAGGTCTTCTTCGCAGTATTTCTCTGACTTCTGGCGGGCCTGAGAAGTGATTGCCGATGAAGTCATCAAGGATATCCAGACTTTTAGCAGAGAGCAATTGCATGATCTCATCCTGAACTTCTCCGCTGAGCGCGTATGGCAGATCGCCAACAACCATTTCGTTCCCATTGCAGAGGCAATAGATTGAATACTCAGAAGACTCATTTACCAATGAGTTCTTAATCGCGCAGTGACTAATGGCATCTTCGACCGAAGTGTACTTTCTTTCTCCGCGCGGCAGGGCAGTCATGTAGTCTTCTATTCTTTTGCGCGACTCTTCAGAAAGTTCCAGATGCATTTTAGTTGCGCATTGCACGCACATCGCATATTCGAAAATGACCTCTGTAATGTTATGACCTGAATGCTTTTTGAAAGCCTTCTCAACCACATATTGAGTGTCTTTCAACTCACGATTACACATCAGGCAATTGGCAAATGGCTGTTGAGTTTCAGAATTGAAAAACGCTTGATGAATAGGCTGACTTTCCTGGTGGTCTTGCATTAAGAAATGCGATCTATAAGTTGTAATGTAAACTCGTACAACGGGCTCTTTCTGTGTTCTGCGACTTTGATTTTTTTCAATTGAGCGAATCCCCGTGAAAAATAGAAATTGATTTTCTCCTCCGTACTATCACTTATGCCCAACTTGTTGTAAAGGGCAGTCACCGCTTTCACTTTTTCGCTACTTCTACCATTGGTTGACAGCCACTGGTTAAGTTCACTTTTGTCTTTTCCTTTTGCTTTGGCCAATGCGGTAATCAACAAGTAGGTTTTTTTATTTGACAGTATATCTCCGCCCACCTGCTTGCCAAATTTCTCATTGTCACCGTACACATCCAGCCAGTCGTCCTTCAATTGGAATCCTATGCCGATATCAATCCCAAAATTTCTAAGTGCTTTTTGGTCACTGGCGGAAGCTTTAGCCAACATGGCACCAAACTCAAGGCTAAATCCAAGCAGAACGGCCGTCTTCTGTCGGATCATTTGAATGTAATTCTCCTCTGTTACGGTGTTCAGACTTTCAAATTCCATGTCCCATTGCTGGCCTTCACAAACCTCGGCCGCGCAAGCGTTAAATTTTGAAATAACAGATTTCAAGCTACCAGGATTTGTCTTCAGAAGTTGATCATAAACTTTCACCAGCATTACATCTCCGGATAGGATAGCGGTATTGATATTCCATTTTTCGTGAACGGTCTCCTTTCCTCTTCTTAGTGGAGCCTGGTCCATGATATCGTCATGAAGCAGCGTGAAGTTGTGAAAGGCTTCTATTGCAGTTGCCAGCGGCACAATTTTTTTTACATCTTTCTTGTACATGCCATACGCCAACAAGACCAAAAGAGGTCGAAGTCTCTTGCCGCCCAAAGACATGATGTAACGGATGGGATCATAAAGGGATGCTGGCGCCTTGCCGTATTTCTGTTTACGAATTTCTGATTCTATCCAGCTAAGATATTGTGAAGTCATTCCTGCTAAAAGCCAATTAATTTTCAAATGCCAGATCAATCAATCGCCTGTCCACATCGGTCTTTTTGATTCGAACCGCCACTTCGTCTCCAAGACGATAAATCTTTTTTCTTCTCCTGCCGATGATTCTGAAGTTGCGTTCATCAAATTCATAGTAATCATCCTTGAGATCAGCCAGGCGAACCATTCCTTCGCATTTGGTTTCAATTATTTCTACGAACACCCCAAAGTCAGTGACGCCAGTGATAATGCCATTGTAAACTTTATCGGCCGCCATGCTCATGAACTCCACCTGTTTGTATTTGATAGAGGCTCTTTCGGCATCTGCTGCCCGCTTTTCTCTTTCGGAGGAGTGAATACATTTTTCTTCGTAGTCTTTTTTGTTCACCGACTTGCCACCATCGAGATAGTGCTGAAGCAGACGATGAACCATCATATCAGGATAGCGCCTGATAGGAGAGGTGAAGTGCGTATAATGTTGAAATGCCAGCCCGAAGTGACCTTTTGCATCAGTAGTGTACTTTGCTTTAGCCATCGCACGTACAGCGAGTTGTTGAAGTACATTTTGCTCAGGCTTACCTTCAATCTCGTCCATCAATTTGTTTAGTGACCGGGAGATGGCAGATTCCTCCAGATTGATCTTGTGACCAAATTGTTTGGCAAACTGGGCGAAATCTACTACTCTATCAGGATCAGGACTGTCGTGTGTTCGGTAAACGAAGGTGTTTTTTTCTTCTCCCTTCTTCATCCGAAAAACGTATGTGGCAACAGTTCGATTGGCCAACAACATAAATTCCTCGATGAGCTTGTGCGCATCCTTCCGAATTTTCGGAACGACAGCCAATGGCTTTCCTCTTTCGTCAAGTTTGAACTTCACTTCAGTGGTTTCAAAATTCACCGCTCCTTGTGCAAAGCGATTTTTGCGAAGTGTCTTTGCTATACCATTGAGCAATTTCAACTCACTGGAAAATTCTCCATCGCCACCTTCCAATAACTCCTGAGCCGCTTCGTATGTAAAGCGCTTAGCGGAATGAATAATAGTTCGACCAAACCACTCTTTATGCACTTTTGCTTTCTCGTCCATTTCAAAAACTGCCGAAAACGTAAGCTTGTCTTCATTTGGTCTGAGTGAACACAACTGATTAGATAGCCGCTCGGGCAACATGGGCACCGTGCGATCAACGAGGTAGACTGAAGTCGCGCGATCAAATGCATCCTTGTCGAGTACGGTGCCCGGTGTGACGTAGTGAGTTACGTCAGCAATATGAACTCCAATCTCGAGATGGCCGTTGTCCAACTTTTTGAAAGAGATGGCATCATCAAAGTCCTTAGCATCTTCCGGGTCGATGGTGAACGTGAGCACTTCACGAAAGTCACGCCTCTTCTTAATTTCCTCTTTCGAAATCTCTTCCCCAATACTTTCCGACTCTTTTAGTACCGCTGGATCGAATCGGAAGGGCAGATCAAATTCTGCCATGATAGAATGGATTTCAGCTTCGTTCTCACCAGTTTTTCCTAAGACCTCAATGACCTTCGCTTCTGGGTTACGATCTGGTGTTGCCCAGCGTGTTACTTCAAAAACAACCTTGTCGTTCGTTTTAGCTCCGTTAAGTTCATTGGCATAAACAAAGAAGTCTGTGTAGATCTTTTTAAAATCCGGAATAATGAACGAAAAATTAGGGGAAGCCTCAACGCGACCTACAAACCTGGTTCTGTTGCGCTCAACTACTTTAGTGACTTTACCTTCCGGGCTTGCGCCTTTGCGAGAGGAGAAAATACTCACTTCCACAGTGTCGCCATGCACAGCAGACCCAAGGTCGCGCGACTTTACATAAATATCTTGCTCACCATTGCCCACCACGATGTAGGCAAATCGCGGATTGACGTGATCCACTTTCCCGACATTGCCGGAAGTCTCTTTTGTACTTTTGTAAAGCCCGTTGCTTAGCTGTTGCAATTTGCCGGCATCCTCAAGTTCCTCAAGGATGTCGAAGAGGTTAGCAACCAAGGTCTTTTTCTTGAGCCCCAGTTTTTTAGTGAGTTGTTTAAGGCTATATGCCTTGTCGACATCCTCATCGAGCAAAGACAAGATTTTTGAGTGTATGGAGCCTCGCTCTTTCTTGTCCCTCTTCTCTTTTACCTTCTTGAATTTCTTTTTGCTCATGATGCCTGTACTATTCTTTGCTGCGGAATGAGGGGCAAGCCTTTCATACGCAAAAATAATTGAGCCACGGTGACGACATCGCCAATGCAATAGGTCGAGATTTTGTCGAGGTCCTTCTCTTTGTAGTACACTTCACTTACCTGACTTCCATCCATTACGCCTTTGCTACTGGGAAGATTAAAGATTGTTGCCAACAAATCGAGTGAAGTATAGTGTTTGAAGTCTCCGAACTTCCACATTTCCATCGTGTCAAGATGTAGTATTTCCCATGGTTTTTTGCCGCTTTGATTCAACGCCTCGGGAAGTGAAATATCATTGACCAGCATCCTGCGGCTGATGTACGGAAAGTCGAATTCTTTTCCATTGTGAGCGCATAGTTTTGTATTAGGCCCCAGTTTCTCCATTAATGATTTGAAGTCGATGAGGAGTTGCCGTTCATCATGTGAAGAAAAATATTTTGTTCTAAGGCCAAGGTCTCCGTTGTCAGCTTCTGTAAACATGCCAATGCCGATGGTAACGATTTTACCAAACTCGGCATAGATGCCAGCTCTCAATCCAAACAAATCCTCGTCTGTCTGGTTCTCTTCCCGCCTGAAAAAATTTGCTTTTCGAGCCCATTGCACCTTCAACCTCTCGTCTAGTTTCTGATAAGATTCTGAAACAGCTACCGTTTCAATATCAAGAAACAGAATGTCCTTCAATTCTGCGTTCATCGTGGTAAGTTAGCGGAATAAGGCCCCAACCCCATAGGGCCTTCTGAAATTATAATACTTTATTTTTACTCCCGGATGTTGTCCTTCAAGCACAAGGTATTTTTTGAGGTTGCGCGCCAGCTAAGTTTTACCAAAGCGAGCCAGGCACTTTTTATTAGTCAGCCAGCGATCAGCAGACACATCCGCCAACTTGAAGAAGATTACAAAACGAGTTTGTTTGAAAGAAAAGGAAACACCGTAAGCCTGACTGAAGAGGGTGCAATTCTGTATGATTTTATTTTGCGGGGCATGGAGATGGAGCGTGAGTTGGAAGTGGAACTGAATTCATTTAGAGATCCACTGAATGTAAAAGGAGAACTTAAGCTTGGGGCGAGCACCACGGTTGCGTTGTACATTGTGCCGCCAGTGTTATCAGGATTCAGAAAGAAGTACTCGGAAGTTAAGATTAGCCTTTTCAACCGGAACAGCGAAAGTGTATTGAACGCACTTCTCGATCGTGAAATAGATCTTGGAATTGTGGAGGGGCGAAACAAAATAGGTCAGGTAAAGAGTGAGCACTTTTTAACAGATGAAGTGGTGCCTGTTTGCTCGGCACGAAGTGACCTTGCCAAACGCCCGAAGATTCAGATCGGTGAATTAAAGAAGATACCTATTGCCCTGAGAGAGAGAGGAAGTGGAACCCTGGCAGCACTAAAACACGCATTGAGTGGAAAAGGGATCAAGCTAACGGAGCTTCTAATCACGATGAGACTTGGCGGGACTGAGGCGTTGAAAAATTTTCTTCTTGCAGACGACAGTTTGGGATTTCTTCCTGCGAGGGCGGTCGTCAAAGAATTGGCAGCGGGGGATTTGGTCAGGGTTTTTGTTGAGGATCTGACCATCACCCGTCAATTCTATTTTGTACAGCGCCACGGAGATGAGAATCGAGGGCTAAATTCTTCTTTTATCAAATTCGCCAAATCCCACTATAACATTAAGTTATAGCAGATAAAGAATCGATATTGGCTGCGAAATAGTGCCTAACCTACCTTAGGGGCTTTAAAATTGAAGCATACTCTATATGGTGGTCAAAGAAAAAAAATCCCTTGTCTCATTCCTGGCATGCTCGACTTGCAACAAAATTTATTCTGTTGATAAGCTGCAAACTTTCGCTGACTGTGAAGAGTGCAGGAAAAGTCCTTTGCTGGCGCAGTACGAACTGTTGGATGGCCTCACCAAGGCTGAGATTGACACAAACGAACGATCGATGTGGAGGTATCGCGAGATGCTTCCAGTGCTGGAAGATGAAAACATCGTATCACTCGGTGAGGGATGGACACCAATTTTAAAATTGGATCGCCTCGCCTCGCAGACAGGACTCAGTTCACTAAGAATGAAGGATGAGTCAATGAATCCAACGGGGTCATTCAAGGCACGTGGATTGAGCATGGCTGTATCGAAAGCCAAAGAACTTGGGGTTGAATGTTGTATCATCCCAACTGCTGGGAATGCCGGTGGAGCATTGAGTGCCTATTGTGCGAAAGCGGGAATGAAAGCCATTGTCGTAATGCCGCGTCACACACCCGAAGCGTTCAAGAAAGTGTGCAGATACTTTGGTGCAGAGTTGATTGAGGTGGATGGGCTGATCAGTGATTGCGCGCGAAAAGTATCACAGATTAAAGCTGAGAAAGATTGTTTTGACATTTCAACCATGAAGGAACCCTATCGACTGGAAGGTAAGAAGACGATGGGGTATGAGATTGCCGAACAAATGAACTGGATATTGCCGGATGTTATTCTTTATCCAACCGGGGGAGGGACTGGATTAATCGGAATGTGGAAAGCGTTTCACGAAATGAAAGAGCTGGATTGGATTGGAGAAAAATTTCCGCGAATGATTGCGGTTCAGTCTGCCGTTTGCAATCCGATCGTTCGCACGTGGGAAGGTAAGCAATCCGACTCCTCAGCGTACAAAGGTGACGCAACGTTTGCTAACGGACTTGCGGTGCCTAATCCGTTCGCAGAAAAACTTATTCTGAATGTACTTCATGAGTCAAACGGAACGGCCGTGGATGTTACTGATGAAGAAATCAAGAACGCAATGAAAGAGATTGCAGCAAATGAAGGTTTGCTGATTTGTCCGGAGGGTGCGGCCTTGCTGCCGGCACTGAAGAAGTTATTGGCGGAAGGCACGGTTAACCACTTTGAAAAAATCCTTTTCCTTAACACGGGTACTGCTTACAAGTATTTATGAATGGAGCACGCCCTCCATATCCAGTTCTTTGATGAATGTGAGGTTGTCTTCGTGAATCGTATCGGGCACGAAAACAAATCGCTTATCGTAGATCTCTCTTCCAATGTAGTAGCTCACCCAATATTCATTGTTAAGATGGAATACAGCCGGATCGATGGGTTCGATTAGTGCAGAGCTATTTGGAGGCACTGTTTCTAAAAAGTGGCGAAGCACTGAGGTTTTCTGTTTTTCACCTTCCTTTTCTCCATAGCCTTTGCTGGAAACAAGTGTATTCTCAATTGGGAATTGATTCTTATTAATCAGATAAACTTTCCAGGGATTCTCTCCTTCTTCTTTGGTGATTGCAATCGTTACATTTTTTACTTCCGGGAATTCAATGTCGTTGATCATTTACTTACTATAGTTCTTAGATAAAATTCGTTCTGCTTCTTTGCCTTGAGGTGTGAAATCGATCTGGTGGAACCGGCTGCTTTTCTGGGGATACCATTTCCAGAAATAAGCACCAGCCAACCAATCCTTTTTCCAAACTGTATCAAAGAAAGCCTGGTAGCATGCAGCTTGTGTTATTTCACAGACACTTGAGTTCATATTTTCTTGCGGCCACTTCCAAGGTTCAATAGCAGCATCCTCTGTGCTTCGATATCCTATTTCTGTAAAGATCACCGGCTTGTTAAATTTTCTCTGCACCACTTCGATTTCTTGTACGTGCTCTATCCAATTCTCCGACAACTCATCCACCCCTGGTTTGTTCACCTTTGAAAGCGGAAAGTAGGCTTGTATGCCAATGAAATCAAGCGCATCCCAGAATTTTATACGATCGTACTCCTCATGGAAGTTGGCTCCATAAGTAAGCTTACCGGTGTAAATCTTTCTTACAGATTTGATAATCGATCTCCATTGTTCATCGTGCTGTATTGTTCCCTTTAGTTCAGTGCCGATGCATAGAATTTCGATTTGATTTTGTTGAGCGAGATGGGCATAGTGCAAAATGAATTTTGAATAATTGTCAAACCATTGCTGCCAGTTCTCTTCATACTTCATCTCAATATCGCCTGGCCAGCCATTTCTTACCCAGAGATGAGGTTTTAACACGCTCTTAATTCCCATTTCGCGAGCCATCCTCGCGGTTTCACCTATTCCCTGATCTGATTCACCCCACCACGCGTGTTCGGAATTTGTATTCATTTTAATAATGGGGGAGTCTGCGCTGGACTGCCAGCCAAATGGAGTTTGCGATATCCACTCAATACTGTTTTGGGTGAGCGAGTTCAAATCACTTTTTTCAATAGCGTTTCTTCCACCTACCCAACAAACACCTTTCTGCTTTTCTGTGTGAGCTGAGTTACCACGGTCGTATGAACTCCAGTAGAAGATAGTCCCCAGAATAAAGGGACCGGCAAGCGATAAAAAGATTTTGGATTTCAATCCTTCAATTTACAATCTCCATCTCAAAAATGGAGGCGATCTTCTCTTTCAGAACGGATTTCACTTCAGAGAGGTTTTGCTCACCTCCCAACTCCGCTGCCATTGACGTCACGGCTTTGTCGGCTATGCCACAGGGCACGATATATTTAAAATAGCTCAAGTCGGCATTGACATTAAATGCCAAGCCATGCATGGTCACCCACCGACTGGTCTTGACGCCCAGCGCGCAAATCTTTCGTGCACGTTCTGTTTCTGGCTCAAGCCACACCCCCGTTAGTCCAGCTATCCGGCCTGATTCAATGCCATAGTGCGCAAGCGTCTGTATCACCGCATCTTCCAACAACCGCATGTATTTGTGAATGTCCGTAAAAAAATTTTCCATATCGATCACGGGGTAAACTACAATTTGACCTGGCCCATGGTAAGTGATATCTCCACCTCGGTTGATATGGTGATAAGTAGCGTTGATCGTATTTAGATTTTCTTTTGCGATCAGTAAGTTTTTTTCATCTCCGCTTTTCCCCAAAGTGAAGACATGAGGATGTTCACAGAAGAGGAGATAGTTTTCCGTCAGATTGGCACTCGACTCGTCTTGTCGATTTGCTTTTTTAACCTCCAGAATTTTGTTGAATAGATCAGTTTGATAGTCCCAGGCTTTTGCGAAATCGATTACCCCCAGGTCAATAAATTTGGTGAGACGCGTTGTGGTTAGGTTCACTTTATTTTTTCCAACTCTCCCTTGAGGAAGTCGATTACTTCAACCGGGTCAGGATCAACTTTGTTTTCAAGAGCGAGGAAGTAGGATATCCAGTCCGTGAGATGAATGAGGTGATAATATTGTTCAAGCAGTGAAGCTCCTTCCGCCACGATGTCAATGATGGGGTGAGATGCTTTTTCAAAAATGTCACGGCAAAGTTCCATTCTCTTTTCTACGCGGGCATGATCATGATCGGTGTATAGATAGATGACTTGACATTGGGCAAGAACAGACTGGGGATTCACCCAACCTACGATCTCGTTATGATTCATCTCAGGAAAGGTGTTGACATGGGCGAGGTGCTTCGCGTTTTCATTGAGTTGATTCTGAAACCGCACGGCCATTGCATTCAGCCTCCCATCGCAGTAGATGATCGGCAGCTTGCCGCTGATCTTTCTTGCAATCAGTTCGGCTTGAGCCTGAATAGCCTTCTCCCCACGGTCCAAATATTCAATAGCGTTTTCTGTCTCTTTGATGAAGGCTGCGCCTATCAGGTTGGTATGATACAGCGCAAACAGCAATGAAACCATCAGGTAAGCCAGCATCGCACGCGGACTTGGTGAACCAGCGGGTATCTGTATGTAGTGCAGGTTATATTCTTTCGCCACTTCCAGCATCTTACCACCGGAGGTAATGCAAATGATATGGGCTCTTTTGAGTAATGCTTTTTGAATTGCAGAAAGTGTCTCTTCAGTATTTCCGCTGTACGAGCAAGCTATGAAGAGTGTATGTGGGCTAACAAACTGGGGGATGTTATATCCCTTACTAACTGTTATCGGGATAGGCACTCTGCCGAAAGTAAGGGACTCAATCAGGTTAGCACCGATGCCCGATCCACCCATTCCTGTAATCAGGATATTCCGAATATCACTGCCAGGTCTTACCAGGTCAACCGCTTGTCCAATCTTCAGCGCATCGCTGAGTTGCCGAGTGAAACCTTCGATAAGTTTCTTCATTTTCTCTTTAACTTAAGGAATCAAATGTAGTGGCATGACCGATAAAATCAAAAAAGGAGAACAGGGTGAACAAATGGCTGCGAACTTTTTGAAGGAGAAAGGTTATGCAATTTTAGAACGCAACTACAGATACAAACATTCCGAAATCGATTTAATTGTTCAAAAAGGTAACTGGGTTGTTTTTGTGGAAGTGAAGACGCGAACCTCAGAAACATTTGGCTATCCTGAAGATTTCGTTGACGATAAGAAGGCAGAGAAAATTTTGGAGGGAGCGGATCAATATCTCTTCGAAAAGAAATGGGAGGGCAATGTTCGCTATGATATCATCTCCATTACCATAAAAAAGAACATCCCCGAAATTGTTCACTTCGAGGATGCTTTTCATTAATCATTTATTGTTTGCCGATCGGTGGCGGTCCCGGAGGGATCAACCCTTTATAAACGTGATCGCCTTTTCGTGGTCTGAATTCAGCCTTCACGGCTTCCACTTTTTTCGGATCCTCGAATAGGTCTACCATTGTCATGGCGAGCGTTTTTGAAGTATGGATCATTCCCTTGTGACCGAT